>NZ_JBICSP010000023.1:0-144412 GCF_043197135.1 Actinoplanes sp. NPDC049265
GCGCTGCTGCCCACGCCGGGCGACCACGATCCTGCAGGCCATCCTCGTTCTGCACCACGTTGAAGCCGACCGCTACGCAGGATGAAAAACGCTCATTCTCGTGGTGGCAACTGCCGCGATCGGCGGATCCATTTTGGCCCACACCAGCTCGCCTGCCCCTGCCGGTCTGGCCAATAGGCTCGACGCCCAGTGGCTGAGCAGCGCCCGGCAAACCGACACCAAGGCGTTCTCTTCAAGCATTGCCCAAACGGCAGGCCAAGCAGGAGGCGACGCGGTCCGGATAAGTTTTGGTGAAACTTCCGGTAAGGTTTCAAGGGCCTAACCGTCAATACGTCATGTTCGGGCGCTCGACGAATCTCAGGGGCCGCATCGACGAGCACACGCGGGCGGCTAACCCCACGGCTGGGCGCTTCTCAATGGGTGGGTGCCGATCACTTCTCGAGTCCGCAGATCTGCGCTCTGGTCGAAGCAGTCAGGCTGCCGCACAGCACCTCGTGGTTAACCCCGTTTCAGCGTTGACGGGCGCGCGCCGTCCTCCGACCCGGCAGCAGCCACGTTGCGAAGCCGACGGGGCTGGCAAGTAGTTGATCCGAGTCGATGCCTTTGCGAGGCTGGCCGGGTGACGACAGACCTCAGACGTACGCTTCTCGCCGGCGTCTCGGTGCTCGCGGTCGGGTTGATCCCGGCCGCGACCAGCACCGGCCCCGCGGTAGCGGCCCCCCAACCGGCCCGGAACGATCGGGTGACCCCCGCTCCGGACGACTACGACGCACGACGCGACCCGGCCACTATCGGGTCGCTCACGGCCAAGGCGACCGCGCCCAAGCCCTCCGCGGCGGTCAGCGGCATGCGGTCCGCGCTCGGCCAGCAGGGCATCCTCGACATTGACCCGCTGACCGGCACACCCCGGCAGGTGGCCCGGCTGGACGGCTTCCTCACCGGGCCGTCGCGGAAACCGGCCGAGCGCGTCGCTCGCGACTACCTGGTGGCGCACGCCGACCTGTTCGGAGTCGACCCGGCGACGCTGACGCTCGGCCGGAACTACCGGGACATCGAGGGCACCCGTCACCTCAGCTTCCGGCAGCAGGCCGGGGAGGTGCCGGTGTTCGGCAACGGCATCCGGGCCGACGTGGCGAAGAACGGCTCGCTGATCCAGATGACCGGCTCTCCGGTGCGGCAGGTGCCCACCGCCCTGGGCCGCGCCCGGCTCACCGGCGCGCAGGCGCTGGACACCGCCCGCAAGGACGCCCGCGAGACCCGGTCCACGCCGCGCGACAGCGCCCACGTGGTGGCTTTCCCGACAGCGGGCGGCCTGCGCCTGGGATATCAGACGCTGACGATGCAGACCGGTTACCTGCACGTTGTCGACGCGCAGAACGGCCGCATCCTCTACCGGCAGAGCCTGGTCGACCACGGATCCGGGCCGGACGCGCTGGTCTGGGACAACTACCCGGGCGCGCCGGCCGGCGGCAAGCAGCGGCGGGTCTCTCTGCGCAAGTGGCTCAGCCCGGCCGCGACGACCCTCAACGGCACCTCCACGCATGTGTTCTCCGACCTGAACGACAACGACGTCGCCGACCCGGGCGAGGAGGTCGGGCCGAGTTCGCCGGGCCGTTTCGTCTATCCGCTGAAGCAGTTCACCGGCCCGATGTGCTCGGCGCGATTCCAGTGCACCTGGGACCCGGACGTGGCGTACTCGTGGCAGGACAACCGCGCGATGGGCGCCACCCAGCTGCTGTACTTCAACTCGGTGTTCCACGACCACCTGCTGGCCGCGCCGATCGGGTTCACCCGGGCGGCCGGCAACTTCGAGGCCCGCGACGGGGACGCGGTGCAGGCCAATGACCTGGACGGGGCGAACACGGCCGACGGCTTCCCGGACGACAACCACGTCGACAACGCCAACATGGCGACCCCGCCGGACGGAACCGCGCCGACGATGCAGATGTACCTGCAGCCGGCCGCGCACACGACGCCGGAAGAGGACCCGTGGGTGCCGTCCGACACCGCCAACGAGGCCTCCTCGGTCTACCACGAGTACACCCACGGCCTGTCCAACCGGCTGGTCGTCGACGCCTCCGGCGTCTCCACCCTCAACGGGCCGCAGTCCGGCGCGATGGGCGAGGCCTGGAGCGACTGGTACGCCTACGACTACCTCCAGAAGGAGGGCCTGGAGAAGGACACGAAGGCCCCCGGCGAGCTGGTGGTGTTCGAGTACTCGACGGGCGGGGCGAACACCATCCGTACCGAGCCGCTGGACTGCACGGTAGGCGCCCCGGCCACGGTCTGCCCGGGCACCGCGACCGCGGGTTCCGGCGGTTACACCTACGGCGACTTCGGTAAGATCTCCCGGCGCGGTGCCGAGGTGCACGCGGACGGTGAGATCTGGGCGCAGACCCTGTGGGACCTGCGTACCGCGCTCGGCCACCGGCTCTCCGAGTCGCTGGTGACCCGGGCCATGGAACTCTCCCCGGCGGATCCGTCCTACCTGGACATGCGCAACGCGATCCTGATCGCCGACCGGGTGGTGGCCGGCGGCCGGCACCAGAAGGACATCTGGAAGGTCTTCGCGAAGCGCGGCATGGGCTTCTTCGCCGCCACCGTTGACGGTTCGGACACCGCGCCGATCGAGGACTTCTCGACACCGCCGGCGCCCGGCTCGCCCAAGAGCTCGATCGCCGGCACGGTCACTGATCGGAGCTCCGGGCAGCCGGCCGCCGGGGTGGCGGTGACGTTCGGCGGGCACAGCTCCGGTTTCGCCGGCTCCTACGCCGCCGTGACCGACGCGAAGGGCCACTACCTGATCAAGAACATCTACCCGGGTACGTATCCGAAGGTCGAGGCCAGCGGCGCCGGTTACGAACGGCAGATCAAGACGGTCACGGTGACCGCGAAGCCGAGCACCGTAGACTGGACGGTCCGGCGGGACTGGGCCGCGTCGCAGGGCGGTGCGCAGCTCGTCGACTTCAACGGCGACGACTACAGCGACTTCGGCTGCGGCCCAGGCCAGGCGATCGACATGTCCCAGGGCACCGGCTGGAGCACCGACGCGGCCGGCCCCCGATTCCTCACGGTCCAGCTGCCGGGGCCCATCGACGTGACGTCGATCGAGATCGATCCATCCGGCACCTGCGGTGACGACCCCAGCTCGTCCACCGGCGATTACCGGGTGGAGACGTCACCCGACGGCACCGCCTGGACGGTGGCGGCGAGCGGGCACTTCGGCCCGGCCGATCGGAACCGGGCCAACGCTGTGCCGCTGACCGCCGGAACGACCGGCGTGCGCTTCATGCGGTACACGATGCTGGGCACGCAGGTTGCCGACGAGGGCGGTTCCTGCCCCGGCGACTGGAGCGGTTGCTCGTACGTCGACACCGTCGAGGTAGGGGTTTACGGCGCGATCGGCTGAAATCCATAGTGATAGGTCACCCGAATGGCCCTAGCGATCCCCATTCGGGTGACCTCTCGCGAGGAACCGCACCGTCCCGTGCGCCGTGGTGGCCGACCGCCCAGACCATCTCGCCGCCTTCCGGCGGAGGCTCGACCCCGGGCATCGGCGAGAAGTACCCCCAAGGAACTACCGGAAGGCGCCCTGGAACCGGCGTTCGTCTCCGGTGAGATCGGCGCGTTCATGTCCGGGCCGTGGTCAAGGGCGGACCGGGCACGGGCAAGACGTGGATCGCCATGCATCTGCTGGCGGCGAACGCGGGCGCGGGACGGCAGATCAGCTATGCCACGAACTCCGCGTCGTTGTGCTCCGCGCTTCGGAAGAACGCGCAGGCCGGCGATGTGCCGATTCAGGGGCTCATCACGTCTGCCCGGGTCTACCACGGCGACGAGGCCGAGCAGGAGCAGCACCGGTGGAACAGCCCTCTCGACCTGCTCGTCGTCGACGAAGCCCACCGACTGGAGCGGTGGAATGCCAGGGGCAAGCACGCCAACAAGCGCGAGGTTCAGCAACGGCTCGAGGCCGGGGACGTCACGCAGCTCTACGAGCTGAAGAAGAGCGCGAAGGTTCTGGTTCTGTTCATCGATGAGGGGCAGGCCGCCACCTCCAAGGATTACGCGACCACCCGCCACGCCGAGCTGATCGCGGACCGGACGGGCGCCTCATATCAATACCTGAAGCTCGGCGAGCAACACCGCAGCGGCGGCTCGCAAGCCTACGAAGCCTGGGTCGACGCCCTGATCGACGGCACCCCGATCGAGTGGCACGACGAGCCCGACTTCACCGTACGGGTGGCGAACTCGCCGGAAGAACTGGAAAAGCTGGTGTTCGACGGCTCCCCCGGCAGCGCACGCCTGCTCGCCGGGTTCTGCTGGAAGTGGCAGCCGTGGCCCGATCAGGTCTCGTCGATCGACGATGTTCCCTTCGACATCGACATCGACGGCTGGCGCAAACGCTGGAATCTCAAGAAACCGATCAGCGGCTACCCAAAAGACACCGACTGGGCCGCGAGACCAGGCGGGGCGGAGCAGGTCGGTTCCACCTTCACTGCGCAGGGCTTCGAGTTCGACCGATGCGGCGTGATCATGGGTACAGACCTGGTGATCGACCCCGCAACGCAGCGCCTCACGACGAACATCGATGCTTCCGAGTACGGCTAGCTCAAGGCCCTTCATCGCTCGGACGAGACCGCGTCACAGAAGATCCGCAATCAGTACCGCGTGTTGCTCACCCGAGCCATGCGCCAAGTAGTCGTGTACTCCACAGATCCTGATACCCAAGCGCTCCTCAAAGAAGTCGTGAACCCCTGATTCGATTTATCGCTGCACCTTCAATGATTCCCGCACATACGCTAGGCGGCTTACAGAATCACAGTCCTGCTGCTGCCACCATGCTGACCGCTTCCCTGGCCGCCGCGCTGCTGGCCACGATCATCCTGCGGCTGCGTAACCGCACCCACCGGCGGATCCATGACGCCGAGACTGCCGACGGCGACGGCGACTACATCCCGGACGTCTACCAGCGGCGGCACCCGGCCCGGCCGGAGTCCGTCCGAGCGTGGTCCGTGGCAGCACAGCCGGTCACTCGTGAACGTCGCGTGTGTCCGCTCAGCGGGTTGCGGACGGGGCCTGCCGGGTCTCCGCGACCCAGCTGAGGAGCATCTGCAGCGCGTCTCCCGTCGTCGTGCCGGGGCGGGGCAGGTAGGCCAGCAGAGAGCGGTCGGAGCGGGCCGGCACGGTGAGCACGTGATACTCGAACTCCAGCGGGCCGGCGACGCGATGGTTCAGCCGGACGGCACCGATGCGCTTCTCCCGCACATCACCCCTGGCCCAGAGGCGGCGGAACTCGGTGCTGTGGATGGCGAGCTCGCCGATCAGCGACGTCAGCCGCGCGTCGTCGGGCCACCGGCCGGTCATCAGCTGCAGGTGGGCGACCATCTCTTCGGCCGCCACCGACCAGTTCCCGTAACGCTCCTGGGCGTCCGCGGCGAGGAACAGCTGGCGGGCCGAGTTCGCCGGCTGGACCATGTTCGAGACCTCGAACACGGCCTCGGCGGCGGCGTTCGCGGCCAGGATGTCCAGGCGCGTGTCGACGAGCATCGCCGGCGCGTCGGCCATGGCGTCCAGGAGCCGGGCCAAAGGCTCGTCCGTGGCGTTGGCCGTGCGCGGTGGGGACGACGGTCGGACGAGGTTGCGCAGGTGCTCCGTCTCGACCTCGGACAGCGAGAGCGCCCGCGCGACCGCGCACAGCACCTGGTCGGACACGTGCGCGGTGCGACCCTGCTCGAGTCGTACGTAATAGTCGGGACTCACCCCGGCCAGCAGGGCGACCTCCTCGCGCCGGAGCCCCGGCACGCGCCGGCGCGTGGCGCCGCCCGGCAGCCCGACCTGATCGGGGGTGATCCGGTCGCGCCGGCTACGCAGGAACGCGCCGATGGTGATCTCCATTCGCCCAAGAGTAGGCGCCGGTGCGCGGGCGAGGGTGGTCCTGCCGGAACCAGGTGAACCCGGGCCTGGTGCAGTGCCGAGCGATCGAAGACCGTGGTCAGCGGTATCCGGCCGGGCCGGATGAGTGATCAGGAAGGTACGAGATGCGTGCGGTGGTAGTGAAGAAGTTCGGCGGCACCGAGGCCTTGGCGGTCGTCGACGTTCCGGCCCCCGAGCCTGGACCAGGCGAGGTGCTGGTAAAGGTGGCCGGCGCCTCGGTCAACTACGCCGACATCATGGTCCGGACCGGGATCAACGTGCAGTACGGCGCGACCGGTGCCCGCGAGCAGTTCGGGCTCGGCACCGACCTGGCCGGCACGGTCGCGGCCGTGGGCGACGGTGTGACGAAGTTCCGGATCGGCGACGCCGTCGTCGGGACCCAGGAACGGCTGGATCGTCCGCTGAGCACGCAGGCGGAGTACGTTGTGCTCGAGGCCTGGGAACTGGCAGCGGCTCCGGTCGGAAAGGACCTCGTCGAACTGGCCACGCTGGGTCTCAACGCCACCACGGCCGATCAGGCCCTGGACACCCTGGGCCTCGAGCGCGGCGACTGGCTGCTGGTCACCGGGGCGGCGGGAGGCGTAGGCCTGTACGCCGTGGAACTCGCCCGGGTCCGCGGCCTGCGGGTCGTCGGCCAGGCCGGGCCGGCCGACGAGGCGCTGCTGCGCGCGGCCGGAGCCGAGTTGTTCGTCGCCCGCGACGAGGACCTCGTTCCCGCCGTGCGCCGGCTGGTTCCGGGCGGCGTTCACGGGGCGATCGACGCGGCCAACCTCGCGGCCGGCGCGGCCGACGCCGTCCGTCACGGCGGAGCCTTCGTGTCGCTGCTCAATTCGGCGCCAATGTCGCGCCGGCAGGTGACGATGACGAACATGGCCTGGCACACCGACCCAGACCGGCTGGCCAAGCTCGCCGCGTACGCGGGCGCCGGTCTCATCTCGCTGAGGGTGGCGCGCACCTATCCGCTCGACCGGGTCGCGGACGCGCAGCAGGCGCTGGTGGACGGAGGGTTGCGCGGCCGGATCGTGCTGGTTCCGTGAAACGGGGGACGGGCCGGCCACGCTTCAGGCCGGCCCGTCCCCGCCGTTGTCAGCGGGCCGTGTCCATCTCGATGACCACCTTGCCCAGAACGCCCTTGGCCAGGTGCCGCTCGTACGCATCCGGGGCGTCGGTGAAGTCCACGACCTGATCGATCACCGGACGCACCCCCAGCCGGTCGACGGCGGCCACCAGGTCGTCCTGGGCGGCGGCGCTGCCCACCGCGACGCCGCGGATGCTCGCCGCCTTGTCCATCAACGTGAGCAGGTCCGGGGGCGTACTCACGAAGTCGAACAACCCCAGGTACGCGATCTCGCCACCGTAGGCGACGGCCGCCAGGGCCTGGTCCATTGAGCGCCCGCCGACCGCGTTGACCACGATCTGCGCGCCACCGGTGGCCGCGAACACCCGTTCACCCCAGGCCTCGACCTCCGTGTGGTCGACGACACCGGCGATCCCGAGATTAGACAACCGCTCGCGTTTCCCCGCGTCGCCGGTCGTCGCCCACACCTGAGCGCCCGAGGCGAGGGCGAGCTGGGCCGCGAACAGGGAGACGCCGCCCGTGCCGAGAACCATCACGGTGTCGCCGGGCCCGAGCGTCCGAGCGCCGTACGGCCGGTTGCCGTGCAGCGCCGTCCACGCCGTCAGGCCGGAGCACGGCAGCGTCGCCGCTTCGGTCAGGCTCAGGGTGCCGGGCGCGACCGTGACCCGATCGGCCGGCAGGATCACGTATTCGGCCAGCATGCCGTTCTCGGTTCCCGAGCCCAGGCCGAGTCCCTTGCCGGATGACGGATCACCGTCGGCCCACCCCTGGAAGTAGACGCTGACCACCCGATCACCGGCCGCCCAGGAGGTGACGCCCGCGCCGATCGCGTCAACGACGCCCGCGCCGTCACTGAGGGGAACGAGCTCCGGCGCGGCGGCCGAGCCGTACCGGCCGTCGCGTACGAGAAGGTCCCGGAAGTTGATCGCGGCAGTGTGAACCCGGACTCGGATCTGCCCCGGGCCGGGCTCCGGAATGGCGACCACCCGCAACACCAGCTCGTGCCCGCCGCCTGCCCGCGGCACCAGCACCCATCTCCTCATCGTGTCGGTCTGCATGGGCAACCTCCGGTTCCGTGTCGTCGGCGCCCGACGGCGGGCGCCGGCGGCTCATCCGCCGCGCGACACACGTTTCCGGAGATGGCGGCGGGCTGGAATCGTTCCCCTGCACCTGGTTCCGGCAGGACCACCTTCAGCTGGCTGAGCGCAGCCTGGCCAGCATCCCGGGCACCGCCTGAGTTTCCCCCGCTTTGACGGAGCGGTGGTTACCTGCTTCCGGTCGGGGCAGGGGTGAGGTTATCTGGCTCGGTCTGGGTGCCAGGCGGTCCCTGCCCGAGTGGTGGATCAGTGGCCTGTCGCTGACGTCGCGGGAGAAGATGCCGTACTCAAGCGCGGCCAGGATCAGATCGGTGTCGCACCGGTTCGAGGTCTTCCAGCCGACGATGCGGCGGGAGAAGACGTCGCGGACGGCGGCCGGCCAGAACATGCCCTCACCGCAGGGGATCCGGGTGGCATCGGCGACCCAGAGTCGGTTCGGGCGCTCCAGCGGTGAACTGGCGGTTGACCAGCTCCGGCGCCGGTGTATGCCGCGGGTCCTGTTTGGTCGAGCCGCCGCGCCAGCCTCGGCGCGGGAACGCCCCGCGCCAGCCGTAGGCGGCCGTCAGCCGCTCGACGCGTTTACGGCCGACCCGGATGCCGTCACGGCGCAGCTGACGGTGGACCCGGTCGGCGCCGTGGGTGAACCCGGAGGCCTGCCGGAAGCCGTTGATATACGGGCACCGCGCCGGAGTACGACATCGGTCCGGTCGGGGTTCTCGACCTCGTAGGCCGCTGAGGCCGCGGCGCCGGGGAGCCGTTGGCCGGTCCCGCACGGGACAACGGGCTGGGGGTGCGCACCCTAGCCTCGGACCAATTGTCAGAGGCACCGCATGCCGTCAGTCGGCAGGATCGCTGACATGGAACCAGTCGCCATGATCGGCATCTTCTCCGTCGGTACCCCCGAGCGCCAGGACGACATGATCGCCGCCATCGACACGACCGGCGCCGTCATGCGCAACCAGTCGGGCTCCCGTGGCGCGGCCGTGTACGCCAGCACCGACGGCACTCGGGTCGTGAACATCTCCCCGAAAGGCGGCTCACTGCACCTTCACGATCAGCTCACACTCATGGTCGTCGTTCGAACGGCAGGCACGATCGCGATACCAGTGAGGCCCTCCGCCAATATATTTACTGAGAGTGATGTTCATGTCTAGGCAGATATCTCGTCCGAACGATTTCAATCTCGGCATCATCGCTGAGTTTCGACGGAGCAGCGGCCGAGTGGAGTCGCACGGATTCGCGAGCCGAGTCGTCCTGCTGCACCACATCGGCGCGAGGACCGGCCGTATGCGAGTGACGCCGCTCGGAGCCATGCCATACGAGGACTCATGGATTGTTGTTGGAGTTCCGACTCCATCGGGAGGTCCGACTTGGGCGATGAACCTGCGTGTTAACCCCGACATCTACCTCGAGGTCGGGATCGACCTCGTCGCCGTGAGGGCCCGCGCACTGGAAGGCGAGGAAAGGACCGAGGTCCTCGGCAAGTTTCGCGCTTTCATGAGCGGGCTCGGCAATCCCACCGAGGACGACATCCTCAACTTCGCGGTCTTCCGGCTTGAACGGCGAAGCTGATTTCGGTGTCGGGACCGAGTCGAAAATGAACCGTCACTGGGGTCCAGCATGCCAGGGCTAATGCGTGGTGGGGTTTCAGGGGGCTTGAGCTGGAAGGTTGGGTCGGGTCTGTCGGTGTTGGGGTCCATGAAGGATGGGTGCGGCCCGTTGGTGATCATGGCGTTTGCGAAGATCCCGTGACCAATTGGTCGCCGGCGGATTTCGAGGCGGCCGATGACCTGCCGGCGGATAGCGGCCCGCTGGCTGCCGTCGATGTGCCCCGATCACACCTGCGGCAGTTGGCCGGGAAGCAATGAGGCGGCCGCGTTTGAGGTCCGCGCCCTTATGCGTGCCTCGGTCAGTCGGGAGTGGTAGGTGATGGTCCGGGTGGCGCCGTACTCGGCGATCGCCCGCAGCACCGTTGTCTGCGTGGCTAGCATCGCGGTGGGCACCGCGCCCGTCGTAGCTCACCGCCGCGACCGCCCACCGTCGGCTGGTCCGTGATCACGAACGCGACCCCGAGGTTTCCGAGGAACTGATCCGCTGGGCCGCCATCAACCAGATGCTCCAACGACTCGCCTGCGGCGGACCGGCCCGCCGCCAGCAACGACGACAAGCCCGAACCACAACCCTCCAAACCACTCCGCTTATGACGGACGATGCAGTGGAGGACGCCGAGCAGAAGCCGAGCTCAACCGACTTCAGCGTTTCGGACACTTCGTGATCGCGGCTGCGATTCTGCTCACGACCGTGACGGTCGCATTTGGGGGCGAGGTGCGACTAGCTCCCAGCCTCAACTCGGATCGGCCTGCCCCGGGCGATGTCGTGAGTGTCTGGGCGTTCGAAGACAGTCTTGAGCCCGGGTACGCCTGTCCCGCTACCACATGTGCTGAAACTAGCGTTGCGGACGGAACTCAGTTCACGCCCGGGTATCGGTGGCCAAGTGTATTGCTACTGGGCGGGGATTTTGCTGCCAGCGCGGCGGCTCCCGGCGTGATCGTGAGAACGATGCGATCGTCTTCCGACTCCAGGCTCGAACCGTCCTCGTCGCCGACCAAGATCATGGCGTTCTCGTGCAGGTATGCCGCCGTCGCTTCGGGAACCCGCTTACGCAGGGCGGGATGCGTACGGTGGAGAGCCTCGTCGTGCCACACGAGCTCGAGAACGCGGCCCTCCCGGCAGTAAAGCATCGGGACCTGGTCCGTCGCGGCCGCGCGGGAGCTGCTTCGTCCGTAACGGAAGCGATAACCGGCCCGGCCGTGGCTCCAGTGTGCGTCCATCGCCCCCCGATCGGCACCATGATCGAGGTGCCGCGGGCGGCGCTGACCGCCGGCGGGGTCGGGAACTGGTCCGGATCGCCGTACGCCGGGGCCGGGAATCCTACCCCGGCCTGACATGGGAGTCTGCGGCGAGCACGGCGGCGACCCCGCGTCCATCCACTTCTTCCACGACGCCGGCCTGGACTACGTGTCCTGCTCGCCGTTCCGGGTGCCGATCGCCCGGCTGGAGGCCGGGCGAGCCGCGGTGGCCGAGTCGGTCACCGGGTCGGACAGCCGCTAGGACAGCCGCTAGGAGGGGGTACGCCATGAAGCGTGCCGACGATCCGCCGATGGTCCGGTGCGCAACGGCTCCCGCACGATCGGCGCCTACATGGCCGGTCCCCGCGGGGTGCGGTTCGTCCCGGCGGTGGACGTGAGCCGGATCGCCGTCGTGACGCTCGGGGCGGCCGCGGTGACGGCCGTCGCCGCCGCCGTGCGACGGCGGCCGGTGGTCGGCTCGATCGCGATGGGACCGGTCGACTGGGTCAGCCTGAAACGCGCGGGCACGCCGCCTCCGCGCGACGCCGCGCCGCGTCCGCGGTGGGCGCACGTGCTGCGCGCCCACCGTCTGGTCCCGCAGGCCGTCCGTCCTGTTCGGACGGGCACTCCGGCCCTGTGCCGAGGCCGCCGCCGGGACCGAGCCTGAGAACAGAACATCGGCCCGCAGAGGAGGAACAGCCATGACCGCCAAGAAGATCATCGTGGGGTACGACCGTTCCGCCGGAGCCGCGGCTGCTGCCCGGTGGGCGCTCGACGAGGGCGCCCGCACCGGAGCGCCGGTCGAGTTCCTCTACGCCTGGGAGTGGGCGGGCTGGGCACCCGCCGCCACCTATGTTCCGGGCACCTCGGTGTGGCCCGACAAGGAGACCGAGCGGGCCATCTACCAGATGATGGACGACGTGGTGGCGGCCGCGCGGGACAGCCATCCCGATGTGCCGGCGACCGGGAGCATCGTCCGTGCGCCGGCCTCGCTGACCCTGATCGACCGCTCCGCACGGGCCTCGCTCGTGGTGCTGGGCGGGCAGGGCCACAGCGGGGTCACCGGCCTGCTCGGATCGGTCTGCGCCGCGGTCAGCGCGCACGCCCGCTGCCCGGTCGTGGTGGTGCGCGACGGCGCCGGGACCGGACCGGTGGTGGCCGGGATCGACGACTCGTCGGCCGCGGCCGACGTGCTCACCTTCGCCTTCGACCTGGCCGACGGCCGCGACGCCGATCTGACGGTCCTGCACGCGTGCCCGGGGCGGATGGACTGGCGGCGCGGGGTCCGCGTGCCGTTGTCCGACCAGGAACTGTCCGAGGAAGCCGTCCGGTTGGAGGAGCGTCTGACCGTCTTCCGCACGGCGCATCCCGGAGTGAAGGTCACCGCCGAGGTCGTGCCCGACCACCCGGCCGCCGCGCTCGATCGCGCCACCGCCGGTGCCCGTCTTCTGGTGCTCGGCAGCCGCGGCCGGGGCCCGGTGCGTGGCATGCTGCTCGGCTCGGTCAGCCGGCACCTGTTGCACCGGTCGCCGACCAGCGTCGCGGTCGTCCACGCTTCCCGACCGTCCTGAGGCGCCGGCGATGGTCACCGGCGATCTTCGGTCCGGCGGGCACACATCCGCGCTGGTCAAGGCCGCAGTCCTCGGTGGTACGGCGCCGTCCGCGCACAACAGCCAGCCGTGGCGGTGGCGGGTCGGCCCGGATGTGCTGGACCTGTTGCTGGAACGGTCGCGGGTGCTCGCCACCGCCGATCCCGACGCCCGGCTGGCCGTGCTCAGCTGCGGGGTGGCCCTGCACCACGCCCGGCTGGAGCTGGCCGCGTCCGGCTGGCTGGCCGAGGTGGAGCGCCGGCCAACGGATCCGGGTGACCATCTGGCCCGGATCCGGCTCGCCGGGCGGACCGAACGCAGCAGCCGGGCCGGGCGGCTGGTCCGGGCGAGTCTGCTCCGGCGTACCGATCGGCGTAGCCGGCCAAGCGCCCCGCTCGACCACGACAAACTGCGGACCATCGCCGCGGCGATCCGCCGTGAGGACACCCGCCTGACCCTGCTGCGTCCCCCGCAGACACACCTACTGGCTGCGGCTGTGCGGCAGTCCTGCGAGGCGGAAGGAGACGATCCGGCGGCGCTGGCCGAGCTCGACCAGTGGGTCGGCGTCGGGAGGCGGTCCGGCACCGGCATCCCGGCCGGTGTCCTGGGTTCCGGTGATCGCCGGCAGGCCCTGCAGAACGCGGGCACCACAGCGATCCGCGACGTACGCGACCACGTCGCCGTTCTGGCTGTGCTCAGCACGACGGCGGACACGCGCCCGGACCGGCTGCGGGCCGGTGAGGCATTGTCCGCCGGCTGGCTCACCGCGACCACCATCGAGGTGTCCGTCCTCCCGCTGAGCAGCGTCATCGAGGTCGCCGCGAGTCGTTCGGCGATCCGTGACCTGATCGGCGACGGTCATCCCCAGCTGGTGCTGCGGTTCGCCGCCGGCGAGCCGGACAGCACGCTGCCCCGCAGCCCGCGGCTTCCGGCGGCGGCGATCATCGAGCACGTCGGAGGGGAATGAATGTCGTGACCGATCTGGCAACCGCGGGTCTCGCCTCGGTCGAGGCGGTCGACCGGCTGGCCGCGGACGGGCCGAACACGGTCGCGCCGCCGCGGCCACGCCGGCTGGCCGGCCGTGTCGGCCGTCAGCTGGCCGACCGGCTGGTCGCCCTGCTCCTGGCGGCGGCCGTCGTCACGGTAGTGCCCGCGGCCGAGGTGGTGCGGGGCGATCTGGTCCGGCTGGACGCCGGAGACATCGTGCCCGCCGATCTTGAGCTCACCGAGGCGCTGCGGGCCGCCTTCGACGAGTCGATGGTGACCGGGGAGTCGGCTCCGGTCGGCCGTGGTCCCGGTGAGACCGCGACGGCGGGCACGGTGCTCACCGTCGGGCGCGGGGCCGGCGTCGTCGTCCGGACCGAATCGGCGAGCTCCCTGGGCCGCATAGCGGAGCTGGTCGCGCGTACCCGGCCGGGGCGGACCCTCGGCAACGCCGTCTCGCTGCTCTGAACCGGATGATGGTCCAGGAGGCGGTCGGCCCGGAAGGTTGCCGGTACGTCATCTCCGGGACCGGGTACGAGCCCGAGGGCGTGGTCCGCCGCGACGGAGAACCGATCACGGTCGGCGCGGATCTGTACGAGCTGGCCCGGGGCGCCCGGAGTAGCTCTCGGGGCCGAACCGGCCGAGGCGGACGTGCTGCGCCGCCGGCCACGCTCGCCGCAGGAGTCCGTCTTCAGGACTTAGGTCCCGTCCGGAACGGCCCGCGGACCCGGTTGCGAGCACGGCCCGGCGGTGGATCGTAAGGGCAGAACAGACATCCACTGAGGAGGAATCATGACCACCACCGGCCGGGGCCCGGCAGGCCATCTCGAGAAGGTCGAGGCGCCTGGCTCCATGATCACCACCACCGCGGCGCGCGTCCTCGCCGTCTTCCGCATCGCCACCGGATTCGTCTTCCTGTGGGCGTTCCTGGACAAGACCTTCGGCTGGAACTACGCGACCCCGGGCGAGCGCTCGTGGATCAACGGCGGATCCCCCACCAAGGGCTTCCTCTCCGGCGTGGACGTCGGACCGTTCCAGGGCACCCTGCACTCCATCGCCGGCACCTGGTGGGCGGACTGGCTGTTCATGCTCGGCCTGCTCGGCATCGGCGTGGCCCTGATCCTGGGCATCGGCATGCGGATCGCGGCCGGCGCCAGCATCGTGATGATGGCTCTGATGTGGTTCGCCGAATTCCCGCTCGCCCAGCACAACGCCGCCGGCGAGGCGACCCACTCGACCAACCCGATCACCGATTACCACTTCATCTACGGCGTCGCCACCCTCGCCCTGGCCGTCACCTACGCCGGGCACACTTGGGGTCTCGGCCGCTGGTGGGCGCAGCTGCCCTTCGTGCAGAAGAACCGCTGGCTCATCTGATCTCCGCACAGCAGCACCACCGCACCTCGGCGGGCCGGCGCGATGCCGGCCCGCCGCCGCACGGGGTGGCGATCCTCAGCGCTGATTTCTTCACACCGCCTCCGCACCGGTTGCACACCGCCACCACGGCGGCGGACCAGGGTGGAGCGCAGAACAGCGAGGAGGAGCCATGAAGACCATCAATCGCGGCACGGCCGCCTTGGTCGCAGCCGGCGTAATCAGGCTGGGCGGTGTGGTGCTCGTGCCACCGGCCCTGGCCGGAGCGCCTACACCTGACGGCGGTGCGCACTCTTCTGCAGCGGTACGGCGTGCCCGATCCGACCGCCGGGCAGCCGGCCGGCACCTTTCTCCGACAAGGCGGTGCAAGCCACCTTCGACCGGCTGCTGGCGCAGGGTGAACAGAGCCTGCCCGGGGCGCTGACCGCGGGGCAGACGGTCGAGCGCGACGACATTGCCGCCTTGAACGCTGCCACCGGAGTGCTGACCGCGCCGGATGTCCGGCAGGTCTACGCCGCCTTGCTCGCGGCGTCGCGCCGGCACCTGACCGCCCTGACCCGACGGGCGGGTCGGTGACCACCCGCTGCCGGGGCTGATCTGGCCCCGGCAGCGTAGAGGACTGAACCGAGCGATGGGAGACATCAGACGATGGTCGAGCTGACCGGCCGGCCTGAGCCGCAGGCTGTCACCGACGAGGCCGCCCGCTGCCTCCGGACTGCGCTCGAAGCGCCGGCCGGCTGAAATCAGGCCAGCGACAGGAACAGCTTTTCCAACTGCTCCACGTCGACGGTGGGCTCTTCGCCGTCCTGCTCGGCGGTCACGCACTGCCGCAAACCGGTCGCGATGATCTTGAAGCCGGCCCGGTCGAGAGCCCGGGACACGGCGGCCAGCTGGGTCACCACCTCGGTGCAGTCACGGCCGGATTCCAGCATGGCGATGACGCCGCGGATCTGCCCCTCGGCCCGCCGCAATCTCTTGACCACCGCGGTCAGGGTGTCGCCGTCAATCTCCACCGATGCCTCCTGGCCTCCGAAACCTGCCGCCAATAATACCCCGGCGGGTATGGTCAGACACGGCCGCCGGTGAGGGACCCGCCGTGATGTGGATCGCGATGACGGGTGAGGGTGGCCAACGCGGCGGCGGCCACGGCCAGGATGCCTGCACCGGCCCACAGCCAGGGACTGTGACGCAAGTTCCCGGGCAGCTGCTGTCCGAGGACCAGGACACCCATGGCGATGACGAACCAGCCGAAGGCCTGCCGCAGCCCCGCCTCGGGGATGCGTCCGGCCAGGCGGGCGCCGCCGAGGCTGCCGACGATCGCCGCGCCGGTGACGGCCAGCGCCAAGGGCCAGTTGAGGTGGACGTCGGCGAGGTACCCGGCCAGCCCGGCGGCCGACTTCATCGCGATGACCAGCAGCGAGGTACCGACCGCGACGGGCATGGACAGGCCGCCGAGCAGAGCGAGGGCGGGCACGACCAGGAAGCCGCCGCCCGCGCCGACCAGGCCGGTGATCAGGCCGACGACCACGCCGTCGAGGATGACCCGGCCGACCGGTAGCTCGCGCGGGACGGTCCGGCCGGGCCGAGGCCGGCGGCCGCGGATCATGGCAATGGCGGTGGCGAGCATCATCAGAGCGAACACGGTGAGCAGGACCGCCGCGGGAACGTAGGCGCTGAGCCGTCCGCCGGCGTAGGCGCCGGTCATCCCGGCCACGCCGAACAGCAGCCCGGTACGCCAGCGAACCCGGTGACGGCGGGCGTGCGGGATCACGGCGACCGCGCTGGTGGCGCCGACCACCAGCAGAGAGGTGGCGATGGCCTCCTTCGCCGGCAGCCCGGCGACGTACACCAGCAGCGGAACGGCGAGGATGGACCCGCCACCACCGAGCAACCCGAGGCTGACCCCGATGCCGAGAGCGAGCAGGACGGTCAGCAGGAAGGCGGTGGTCATCGCGCCGCCTCCCGCAACTGGCCGACGATCGTGTCCAGATCGCAGCTGCCCCGACGGTTGTACGGCAGCCGGGACAGCAGCATGCCCATCGCGCAGGTATTGGTGATCGCCGCCACGGCCAGCCCGGCGCCGATCAGGGCGGCGACCCAGAGCAGGCCGGGGACCAGCAGCGACGCCAGGACACTGGCCAGCACGATGCTGCCGGCCACGAGCCGGACCTGCCGTTCGAGATCCCAGCGGGCGCGGCCCTGCTTCACCGGCGCGGCGGGTTGCTGCTGCCAGGCGATCATGCCGCCGTCGAGCACCTTGAGGTTCGGCAGGCCCGCCTCGGCGAGGCTCTGGCCGGCCCGGGTGGCACGCGCGCCCGAGCGGCAGACGAGCACGACATCCTCGTCCAGGTGGGCCCGCAGTTCCTCCCGGTGCTCGCGAAGCAGGTCCAGCGGAACGTTGTAGGCGCCCGGGATGTGGCTGGTCTCGAACTCGGCCGGGGTGCGCACGTCCAGCAGGCGCGGCCCTCGGCCACGGCTGATCAGCTCGCGCAGGGTGGCGGCGTCGACGGCGGCCGGGGTGGTGGGTTCGGTGCTCATGAGCGCTGCTCCGGGCGGACGGCGTTGGCGAAGTCGTCGTCGACGGCCACGACGCGGCGGCCGTGGGCGGCGAGGATGGACGCGGCGATGGAGGCGCGGTAGCCGGCGGCGCAGTGCACCCAGACCTCGCCGTCGGGAATCTCGGTGAGGTGGCCGACGAGCTCCTGCAACGGAATGTGCACCGATCCGGGGAGGTGGCCCTCGGCCCGTTCGAGGCGGCGGCGGACGTCGAGCACGACCACGGGCCGGTGGTGCTGGACCTGAGCCAGGTCGGCGAAGGTGGCCCGGGGGAGCACAGCCGGCTGCCCGTCACCGGCCCATTCGGCGGGTGTTCCGGTGGCGTGGGCCGCCGGGCAATCGATGCCGACCCGTACCAGCTCCCGCTGGGCCTCCGCGACCTGCTCGACGGTCCCCCCGAGCAGCGTGACCGGGGTACCCCAGGGAATGAGCCAGCCGAGGTAGGTGGCGAAGCTGCCGTCCAGCCCGAAATTGAGCGTGCCGGCCAGGTGGCCTGCCGCGAAAGCGACGCGGTTGCGCAGGTCGACGACCCATTCGCCGTCGGCCAGCCGCTTGCGGAGCTGGTCGCTGTCGGCCTGTTCGGGCAGCGACAGGTCCGGCGCGCCGGGCCCGGCGCTGTTGGCCGGCGCCATGTGGGCGTAGTAGGCCGGCCAGGCGTCCAGGCCGGCCAGCAACTCGTCCACGAAGGTCTGCTCATCGCTGGTCAGCGCCGGGTTGATGGTCCGCTCGACGGCGATGGTGGAGGCGGTCGCCTCGGCCTGGGTCGCGGAGCAGAAGCTGCCGAAGCCGTGCGTGGGGTAGACCGCCGCGCTGTCCGGCAATTGACCGGCGAGCCGGTGGGCCGTGGCGAACTGGTGGCGCACCAGGGCGTCGGTGTGCGCCGGACCGAGCAGATCTGGGCGCCCGACTGACCCGAAGAGCAGCGATCCGCCGGTGAACGCGCCGATCGTCCGGTCCCCGTCGGCCAGCACGTAGGACAGGTGGGTGAAGGTGTGTCCCGGGGTGGCGAGGGCCGTGACCCGCATGGTGTCACCGACCTGGATCTCGTCGCCGTCGGTCACCGGGAACCGATCGAAGCTCACCGGATCGTCGGCGTTGACGTGGTAGACGGCTCCGGTCGCCGCGGCCAGGGCGTACCCGCCGGTGACGTAGTCGTTGTGGATGTGGGTCTCGAACACGTGCGTGATGCGGACCCCCTCGGCCGCCGCCAGGTCCAGCACCCGGTCGATGTCCCGCTGCGGATCCACCACGAAGGCGACCACGCCGTCGTGGACCAGATAACTGCGGTCGCCGAGGGTTGGTGTGTCGAGCGGCAGGATCGTCGGCATGAGCAGATGGCTCCTCTCGAGAGTGACTCAAGACGTCTTACACATACCCCGGGGGGTATCTGGAAGACACGCTAATCCCCGCGCTCCGCTTCCCCAAGGGTCTGTGACATATACCCCAGGGGGTATTGATTGACGACTAACCGGCCGGGAGGCGGACCCGCACGGTGACTCCGCCGCCGCGTGGCGAGGCGATCTCGACGGTGCCGCCATGGGCGGTGATCAACTCGCGGACCACGGCCAGCCCGATGCCGGTCCCGCCGGTCCGAGCCGCGTCACGGCCGCGCCACAGACGCTCGAACACGTGTGGCAGTTCCTCGGGTTCGATGCCGGGCCCGGTGTCGGCCATCTCCAGGACGGCGGTGCCCGGCACGGTGCGCACGGTCACGTGGACGTGGTCGCCCCTCCGGCAGTAACGCGCCACGTTGGCGAGCAGATTGCCCACTGCCTGATGTATCCGTTCGGGGTCGGCCCGCACCGGCGCCGGCCGGCCGAGATCGGCGCTCACCGTCACTCCGGCCGCGTCCAGCCGCGGGCGATGAGCGATCAGCGCGGCCTCGACGATTCCGGCCAGGTCGGTGCCGACCGGATGCAACGACAGCGCCGCCGACTCGGCGGCGGACAGCTCGGCGAGATCCTGCACGATCCGGCCCAGCCGCAGGGCTTGGTCGTGCAACGCGGTGAGCCGGGCCGGATCGGCCGGGCGCAGGCCGTCACGAAGCTCCTCCAGCCCGGCTTGCAGACCGGCGAGCGGCGTCCGCAGCTCGTGAGCGACGTCGGCGGCCTGCCGGCGGCGTGTGGCCTCGGCCCGCACCACCTCGTCGGCCATGACGTCCAAGGCCTTGGCAACCTCACCCAGCTCGCCCGGCGCCGACAGCCGAGTCCGGGCGTCACGCTCGCCGGCCGCGAACCGGCGGGCCGCCGAGGCCATGACGACGAGGGGGCGCGCCAGCCGCCGCGACACGAAACCGCTGACCACCAGCGCGGCGGCGAGAGCGGCGAGCGCGGCTCCGGCCACCCAGGACCACGCCACCGTCCGCGCGATCGAGTCGGCCCGGAAGGCCAGCCGTACGCTGCCGACCCGCACACCGCCGGAGACCACCGGAGCCTCGACGAGATCCACGCCGATCATGTCCCCGGCGTCGGCGCCACCCATGCCGGGACCACGGCCACGGCCGGGCCGGATCATGTTCCCGGCGGCGTCGCGCACCACCAGCCGGGCGCCGGCCGCGTCGGCGGTCGCCGAGGCGGTGGTGAGTTCGGCACCCGCCCACCCGCCGGCGGCGCGATAGGCGTCCCCGGCCGCCGCGGCCACCCGGGCCGCCGCGTCCTCGCGCGCCGACCGGGCGGCGCGGGCCAGACCGCGATCGGTGGCGACCAGCGCCGCGACGGTCAGCACCGCGACCGACGACAAGGCGACCAGGAGGAAGGCGGCCAGCAGTCGCCGGCCCAGCGGCCCGGTCAGCAGATGACGCTCACCGGTCACGCGACAGCCCCAGCCGGTAACCCACGCCGAGCACCGTCTCCACGATCCGGGTGGCGTCCGGACCGAGCTTACGGCGCAGGTTCTTCACGTGTGAGTCGACGGTGCGCTCGTAACCGGGGAATTCGTACCCCCGCACCTGATTGATCAACTCGTAGCGGGAGTACACGCGGCCGGGCGTGGCCGCCAGCGCGGTCAGCAGACCCCACTCGGTGGGCGTCAGCTCGAGCGAGCGCCCGCCGACCGAGGCCTCATGACGGCTCTCGTCCACCCGCAGCAGCCCGTCGCCGAAGGACAGGACGGCCGGGCCGGTTCCCGCCCCGGCGTGCACGCGGTGCAGGACCGCCTCCACACGCAGCACCAGCTCGGTCGGGGAGAACGGCTTGGTCACGTAGTCGTCCGCGCCGTGCCGCAACCCGTCGATGCGATCCGACACGTCGCTACGCGCGGTCAGCATGATCACGGGCACCTCGCCGCCGCCCTGCCGGGCCGCCGCGAGCACCTCGTTTCCGTCGATGTCGGGCAGGCCGAGGTCCAGCAACACCAGCTCGAGACCACCACCCGCCAGATGGGTGAGCGCTTCCGCGCCGGTCCCCACGGTGCGCACCGCGTGCCCCGCACGCTCGAGATAGCGACGGACGAGCTCGCGCAGCTCCCGATCGTCCTCGACGAGCAGCACAGCACCTGGCATATCTCCACCGTGCCGACCGCGGTGCTTCACCGTCAGGGCCGATGGTCCTTCCCCGCAAGGCTTGACCGGCTCACCGAGAGGGCCGGCGAGGGTCCATGCGAGATGGGACCTCGGACCCTACATAGTGCCGACCGGCGCTCATACCCTCGGGGGTATGAGAAAGGCCAGGAGGTGAGCGTGATGCGACGGCTGCTCGTTCTGGGGGCCGGGACCGCCGGGACGATGGTGGTCAACAAGCTGCGCCGCCGGCTCCCGCGTGCGGAGTGGCGGATCACGGTGGTGGAACCGAGCGACCGCCACTTCTATCAGCCGGGTTTCCTCTTCGTGCCGTTCCGGACGTACGCTCCGAAGAAGGTCTCCAAACCCACTCGCGCGCTGATCGCCGACGGCGTCGACCTGGTGGACGCCGCGGTCGACCGGGTCGATCCGGCGGCCGGGCGGGTCCATCTGACCGACGGGCGCACGCTGGACTACGACTACCTGGTGATCGCGACCGGGGTCACGCCGCGGCCCGATCAGACGCCTGGTCTGCTCGACGGCGGCCTGTGGCGGCGGCGGATCTTCGACTTCTACACCTACGCCGGAGCGGTGGCCCTGGCCGGCGCGCTCGACCGATTCGACGGCGGGCGGCTGGTCGTGCACATCACCGAGATGCCGATCAAGTGCCCGGTGGCGCCACTGGAGTTCGCCTTCCTCGCCGATGCCTGGTTCCGGCGGCGGGGCCTGCGCGACCGGGTCGAACTGGTCTACGCGACGCCGTTGCCGGGCGCGTTCACGAAACCGATCGCCTCGGAACGGCTGGCCTCGATGCTCGACGACCGGAAGATCGCGGTGGAGCCGGACTTCGTCGTGGAGCGGGTCGAGGGGCTGTCGCTGTTCTCCTACGACGAGCGGGAGATCCCGTTCGACCTGCTGGTGACGGTGCCGCTGAACATGGGCGCCGAGTACGTGGCCCGCTCCGGCCTCGGCAACGAGCTGAACCTCGTGCCGGTGGACCGGCACACGATGTTGTCCACGGCGTACGACAACATCTTCGCCCTCGGCGACGCCAACGACATCCCCACCTCCAAGGCCGGGTCCGTGGCGCACTTCGCCGTCGATGTCTTCGTCGGCAACTTCGTCGAACACGTGGCCGGCCAGCCGATGACCGGCTCGTTCGACGGTCACGCCAACTGCTTCGTGGAGGCCGGTGACGGCAAGGCGCTGCTCATCGACTTCAACTACGACACCGAGCCGCTGCCGGGCACCTATCCCGTGCCGGGCGCGGGCCCCTTCCGGCTGCTCGACGAGGCGGCCGTCAACCACTGGGGCAAGCTCGCGTTCCGCTGGCTCTACTGGAACGCACTGCTGCCCGGCCGTCCCCTGCCCCTGCCGGCCCACATGTCGATGGCCGGCAAACACCAGCCCGCAGCAAAGGAGTGAGGTGGCCATGCCTGTCACCACCATCGCCGACCGCGACGTCCACGTCGACGACGAGGGCTTCCTGACCGCGTACGACGAATGGGATCCCGAACTGGGCAAGCAGCTCGCGGCCCAGATCGGCATCGACCTCACCGACGCGCACTGGAAGGCGATCACGTTCCTGCGCGCCGACTACGCCGCTCAGGGCGAGACCGCCACGCTGCGCCGCGTGTCGACCGTCGGCGGCATCCCGACCAAGGAACTGTTCCAGCTCTTCCCCAAGAAGCCGGCCAAGAAGATGGCCTACATCGCCGGCCTGCCCAAGCCGCACGGCTGCGTCTGAACGGAGGCACCGCCATGACCGCCGACGCCGCACCGGCCCTCGTGCCGAACTTCGACGATGAGGAGAGCACCGGACGCAAGCTGGCCATCATCTGCTCCAAGGGCAATCTGGACATGGCCTACCCCGGCCTCGTGCTGGCCAACGCCGCCCTCGGGGAAGGTGTCGAGACGCACCTGTTCTTCACCTTCTGGGGCTTCGACATGATCACCAAGTCGCGGATGGGCCAGCTGAAGTTCACGATGCTCGGCAACACCGCGACCCACCTGCCGCAAGGCCTGGGCGGCCTGCCCGGTATGACGGCCATGGCCACACACCAGATGAAGAAGCAGATCGCCGACATCGGTGTGCCGGAGATCCCCGACTTCCTCGACCACATCGTCGCCTCCGGCGGCCACCTCTGGGCCTGCCGCATGTCCGCCGACATGATGCACCTCGACAAGAACGACCTCTACGAGGGTGTCGAGGACATCATCAACGCCGCCGACTTCATCGTGAAGACCGGCGGCGCCCAACTGCTCTTCATCTGAGGAGGTCGTCATGCTTTCCGAGCGAAGCGGCATCGTCCGCTTCCTCACGCACCACGTCATCATCGCCGCCGCTGTCGCGGCGACCGTCCTCGGCCTCGCCGCGCCGGCCGGCGCGGTGGCGGCCGGCACTCACGGCACCGGTGTCACCGAATCGGCCGCAGCCCGGCCGACGATCCGCATGGGTGATCGCGGAGCGGCCGTCACTTATCTGCAACAGCGTCTGACGGCCCTGCGCTACGACGTCGGCGGGGTCGACGGCAAGTTCGGCAGCAACACCCCGCACGGCGTGTACGCGTCGAGGACCGGACCATGGTCCGGGGCCGGCTCGATGACGAACTGGCCCGGCTGAGCGCTCGCCGTCACCAGCTGCGCCGGAAAGGCGGCGTAGCGGTCGGCGAACTCGGCGAGCAGGTCGTGGGAGCCGGCCACCCGGCCGGCGATGCCCGACAGCGCGCGGAGATCGGCCGGTCGCGGGATGCCGACCGGCGAGGTCAGCGGTTCGACGCCGCAGAACCCGGACCGGTCCCGCCACGCCGTGCGCTCCATCGGAGTCACCTCCGGCGGTGCGGCCACAGATGGTCCGCCCACTTCTCCAACGGCGGCGACACGGCGATCACCAGGACGGCCGACAGTGTCAGAAACCCGGTCAGCACAACGAATCCCATGCACTCATCATGGCCGTACCGGAGCGTGTGGTGTCAGGGCCGAAGGGGAACGCGCCCCGGTCCAACGGCCCTGCCTTCACGACGCGAGCCGCGGCATCCTGACCATGGCGCGCCGCTCCCGGCGCAGGAATTGAGGAGGCACGTCATGATCGCGCACGTTGGCGACCGGATCGTGGTCGAGGGCACCCGGCTCGGCGAGCACCGCCGGGTCGGGCTGGTCACCGCGATCGTCCGCAGCGACGGCACCCCGCCCTACCGCGTGCGCTGGCTGGACGACGGGCGCACCACCCTGATCTTCCCCGGCCCCGAGACCCACGTGGAGCCGCCGACCCCGGCGACGTCCCCGGCCTGACGTCCACGGGGGTGGACACCATCGTGGTCCGCGACCTGCGCCGGGCGTACGGCTCGGTGCAGGCCGTCGACGGCGTCGGCTCACCGTACGCGCCGGCGAGGTTTTCCGCCCTGCTCGGTCCGAACGGCGCGGGCAAGACCACGACCGTCGAGATCCTGGAGGGCTACCGGCGGCGGGACAGCGGTGAGGTGCGGGTGCTGGGCTTCGCTCGGCCTGGCCGGCGCGCCGGACCTGCTGTTCCTGGACGAACCGACGACCGGTTTCGACCCGGCCGCGCGGCACCGCGCCTGGCGGCTCATCGGCCGGCTGCGCGGGCTCGGCACCACCATCCTGCTCACCACGCACTATCTGGAGGAGGCGCAGGAGCTGGCCGACCGCGTGGCCGTGTTGCGCGCCGGGCGACTGGTCGCGATCGGCACCCCGGAGGAGCTGCGCGGCGTCGGGAATGGTGGCGATCGGCCGGTCCGCGACGGCCGGGACGCCCACCGCCAATGACAGCACACCGGCCGCGATCACGAGGACCACACGAAGGCGTACAGGCATGACCCTCCACTTCGTACGGAGGAATCGCTCTGGATGCCACGGTTTTCAGCGTTAAGGGCTGAACGGCCTCTCCTGCATGCCACGACGTGATCGCCGCCGATCAGGACCTTGGTCCCGGCGGATCGGGCTTTGCCGCCCAGGGCGCGGCGACCTCCGGTGGAGGAACGTCGAGTACGGGACCTCGTCGCGATCCGCGCTGAGCCGGCAAGAAAGGCGGGTTCTGATGGACAGCACCGTGCCGCTGCTACGCCTGCGCGGCATCCAGAAGAGTTTCGGGCCGGTCCGGGCGCTGGACGGCGCCGACCTGGAGGTGCCGGCCGGGCACGTGACCGCCCTGTGCGGGGACAACGGGGCCGGCAAGTCGGTCCTGGTCAAATGCGTGGCCGGCATCTACGTCCCGGACCACGGAGAGATCCTGTGGGACGGACGACCGGTTCATCTACGCACCGCCCGTGACGCGGCCGGTCTCGGCATCGAGACGGTCTACCAGGACCTGGCCCTGGCCGACAACCTCGATGTCGCCCAGAACATGTTTCTCGGGCGGGAGCGGCGGCGGCACGGGCTCCTCGACGACGACGCGATGGAGCAGACCGCGGCGCAGACGCTGCGAGAGCTGGGCGTGACCACGGTCCGTTCGGTCCGCCAGCCGGTGGGGCTGCTGTCCGGTGGCCAGCGCCAGTCGGTCGCCGTGGCCAAGGCCGTGATGTGGCATTCCCGGCTGGTGATCATGGATGAGCCGACCGCTGCGCTGGGTATCGCACAGACGGCGACAGTGCTGGATCTGGTCCGGGCATTGCGTGATCACGGACTGGCCGTGCTGGTCATCTCGCACAATCTGAACGACGTGTTCGCCGTCGCGGACCGGATCGCGGTCATGTACCTGGGCCGGACGGCGGCCGAGGGGCCGGTGGAGCGGTTCGACCGGCGTAGCGTCGTGCAGTACATGACCAGCGGTCGGGTGGACGCCGCCGGCACCACGACGGCGGCGGCGTGACCGGCGGCGGGGCGTTGCTGCTGCTGCGGCACGGGCAGAGCGTGAGCAACGCGGCCGAGGTGTTCACCGGCTGGTCCGACGCTCCGCTCAGCGAGCTCGGGCTGACCCAGGCCCGCGGAGCCGCGGCGATCCTGCGGATCCTCGGGGTCCGGCCGAGCTGCGTGCACACCTCGCTGCTGCGGCGATCGATCACCACCGCGCGGATCGTGCTGGACGAACTGGACCGCGCCTGGGTGCCGGTGCATCGGTCCTGGCGGCTCAACGAACGCCATTACGGGGCGCTCACCGGCCGGGACAAGCAGGCGGTCCGGGCGGAGACCGGCGATGCGATATTCCGGGCCTGGCGACGGTCGTACGCGGTCGCCCCGCCTCCGATGAGCGCCGAGGCGGCCGCCACGATGTACGCCGACGAACGTTACGCCCGTCTGTCCCCGGAGGTGCTGCCGCTCGGCGAAAGCCTGGCCGACACCTGGGCCCGCATGGCGCCCTACTGGTTCGACGTGCTGCTCCCCGAGGTGCAGGCCGGCGGGACTCCCCTGGTCGTCGGGCACGGCAACAGCCTGCGCGCCTTCGTGATGCACCTCGAGGGCATCGGGCCCGCGGAGGTGGAGCGGCTGGACATCCCGACCGCCGTGCCGATGCGTTACTTCCTCGACGCCGCGGGCGAACCGGTGCCCGACCCGGAGGGCCGTTACCTCGACCCGACCGGCGCCGGTGAGCGGATCCGGATCGGGCCACCGGATGCCGGCGTCCTACCCACCGGCCCGCGACAGCCGGGGCGAGCGTTGTAGCAGCCCGGCCACCTGAGCATCGGTGACCGGAGCGAAGTCGTGGTAGTACAGCCCGACGGCGGCCCGTCGCACCGGCTGCGGCAGGCTCACCACCTCGTCGGCGAGGGGACGCACCGTGGCGACGGCGTGCTGAAAGGCCACCGGAGCGGCCACCACGACACGTGCCGCGCCGCGGTTACGGGCCACCTGACAGGCGACCCGTGCGGTCGCGCCGCTGGCCATCCCGTCGTCGACGACGATCGCGGTCCGGCCGTGCAGTGGCGTCTCGGGCCACCGCCGGCGCAGCGGCCCGGCGCACCCGTCGAGCTCCGCTCCGGCGCGACGCTGGGCCGACGCCAACGCGGCGAGGTCGACGTCGCACGAGGCGACCACACCCAGGTTGACGAACGAGACGCCGCCCTCGCCGACCGCGCCGAGAGTGACCCAGGGCGCGTTCGACGGGTGGATCTTGCGGACCACGATCACGTCCAGGGGAAGGCGCAGGGCCCGGGCCACGGCCCACGCCACCGGCACCCCGCCGTGCGGCAGCCCGAGAACGACCCCGTCGCCGCCGTGCCAATGCCGTAGCTGTTGGCTGAGCGCGTGACCGGCGGCTTTTCGGTTGCGGAACATGCCGGCTCCTCCCGGACGGTACTGGATCCATCGTGGGTCCGGGCCCGACGGCGCGGGCAGGGCCGATCGCCCTGCAGGGAAGGACCACGGTCCCTGTGCGAGGGGTCTCCGCAAGTCGCGCCGGATGCGCGATGATGGGTGCGTCGTCGGGCGGCCGGTCTGGGGGCGTTGTTCACGGACCTGCCCGATGCCCAGATGCTGGCCATGCTGGACGCCGATCCGCAGGGCTGGGTGCTGGGCCACCCGGTGCGCGAGGGCGGCACGATCGTGGACTTCGTCTGCGAGTACGTCAACCAGCTCAGCGCCAAGCTCACCGGACGGTCGGTCGAGGACGTGATCGGCCATCGGCTGAGCCAGATCTCGCCGGAGGCCTGGCACGACGGCCGGTTCGAGCGCTACCGGACGGTCGCCTGATCGGGCGAACCGTGGCGGGAGGAGCTGAGCAGCGCCACGACGTCGCTCCTGGACCGGGAGCGAGAAGGCCCCTGGGAACGGGACCTCTGGCCCATCCGGTCATGAGCCCCGGCGGGCGAAGCTCAGCATCATGACGACCCGGCAGTTCAGTCCACCGGCCCGCACGCGGCCCGGCCGGACGGTGTCGCGGTCGCGCCGGGCGGTACGCCGGGTCCAGCCGCGGTTTACCCTCCCCGCGGTCGCAGCGCCGAAGTCGCCCGGCGACCGGTACGAACTACGGGCGCCGATCGGACGGGGCAGCGGCTCCGAGGTGTGGCACGCCCACGACCATGTCCTGGACCGGCCGGTCGCCGTCAAGGTGATGGACCCGGAGCACGCCGCCCGCCCGCGGGCCCGCGACGAGCTGCGCGACGAGGCCCGGCGGATGGCCTCGATCGCCCATCCGCACGTGGTCCGTGTGCACGACTTCGGCGATCGTCTGTGCGATACCCGGCCGACGCCGTTCATCACCATGGACCTGCTCGACGGCCGCAACCTGCACGAGCTGGCCGGGGACGAACGACTCTCCCTGCTCCGGGCGCTGCGGATCGGTGCGCAGATCGCCGACGCGGTGTCGGCGGTGCACGCTTCCGGTCTGGTGCACCTGGACGTCAAGCCGGCCAACGTCATGGTGACGGCCGACCGGGCCACCGTCGTCGACTTCGGCATCTCCGTGCCGGCTGGCTCGTGCGTGAGCCCGGCTCGCCCGTCGGTGGTGCTCGGCACCCCGGCGTACGTCGCCCCGGAACGTCTCACCGGCGGCCTCGTCACCCCGGCCTGCGACGTCTACTCGCTCGGCATCCTGCTCTTCTGGCTGTTCACCGGGCGACTGCCGTGGACCGTCCACACCACGACGCAGCTGCTGGTCGCGCACGTACGCTCGGAACCGGAGCCTTTCCCGCGCCGCCGCGGGGTGCCGGGGGAGGTAGCCGAGCTGGGCGACCGGTGCCTGGCCAAGGATCCCGCCGCCCGCCCGGACGCCCGGGAGGTCGCCGGGACCCTCGCCCGGGCCTTCCTGGCCGAGGCGTGACACCGGGCAGCGTGCCGTCCGAAGCGCTGATGCCTGACGCCGGCCGGGCCGCGGTCAGCAGATGCGCGGCAGCTGCTCACCGGCGAGCATGTCAAGCACGCGGCGGGAGCCGACCGAGGTCCGGACCCAGACCCGCCCCGGCTCGGCCTCGGTGACGGCACCGACCCGGACCGCCCCGCGGCCCTCGGGCCGTGCCCGCATGGCCGTCAGCACCGCCTCGGCGTACGCGGGCGCGACGAACGCCACCAGACAGCCCTCGTTGGCCACGTGGGTGACGTCGAGGCCGAGCATCTCGCACGCCGCACGGACGGCCGACGGGACGGGCAGCGCGGTCTCGTCGATCTCGACGCCCACCCGCGACGCGGCGGCGATCTCGTTCAGCGAGGACGCCACCCCGCCGCGCGTGGGGTCCCGCAGCGCATGGACCTCTCCCCCGCCCGCGGCGATCATCGCCTCGACCAGGCCATGCAGCGGCCTCGAGTCGGAACGCAGCTCGGTCTCGAAAGCCAGGCCCTCCCGGGCGCTGAGAATGGATACGCCGTGCGCACCGATCGGGCCGGACAGCAGCACGACGTCACCCGGCACGGCGGCGGCCGCGGACGGCGCCGGGCCCGGCAGGCAGCGGCCGAGCCCCGTCGACACCACGTAGATGCCGTCCGCCGCTCCCCTCCCGACCACCTTCGTGTCCCCGGTCACCACCGGCACACCGGCCGTCCGGGCCGCGGCTCCGGCCGACGTCGCCACCCGCCGCAGATCGTCCAGCGGGAAACCCTCCTCGACGACGTACGCGAGACTCAGCGCCACCGGCATCGCGGCGCGCATCGCCAGGTCGTTGATCGTGCCGTGCACCGCCAGCGAGCCGATGTCGCCGCCGGGGAAGAAGATCGGGTTCACCACGTACGCGTCGGTGCTGAGCGCGAGTTCGGCGCCGTCCACCCGGAGCAGGGCCGCGTCCTCGAGCGGGCCGTCGACGCCGGAGGCGCCGAGCGCCGGCACCAGCACCTCGCCGATCAGCTCGGCCGACAACCGGCCGCCGGAGCCGTGTCCGAGCAGCACGCGGTCGGTCTCGTGATGCGGGGCCGGGCAGGTGGCGAAGAGCTCTTCCGCGTCGGTCATCTGGTCCTCCCGGCGGCGTGGTAGGCGGCGCAGGTGCCCTCGCTGGACACCATGGGCGCGCCCAGGGGCGTGCGTGGGGTGCAGGTCCGGCCGTACGCCGGGCAGTCGGTCGGCACGGCGGCGCCGGTGAGGATGGCGCCGGCGATGCAGTCGGGATGTTCCCGGGTATGCAGATTGCCGACCTCGAAACGGCGTTCGGCGTCGAACAGGGCGTACTCGTCGGCCAGGGCGAGCCCGCTCGCGGGGATCGTGCCCACACCCCGCCACGCGCGGTCGGTGATCCGGAAGACCCGGCGAACGGCGTCCTGCGCGTCGGGGTTGCCGCTACGACGTACCGCGCGGGCGTACTGGTTCTGCACCTCGTGGCGGCCCTGCTCGAGCTGGGTGACCGCCATCAGGATGCCCTCCAGCAGATCGAGCGGCTCGAAGCCGGTCACCACGATCGGCACCTGGTACCGGGCGGCCAGCGGCTCGTACTCGGTCCAGCCCATCACCGCGCACACGTGCCCGGCGGCCAGGAACGCCTGCACCTGGCAGGCGGGCGACTCCAGCAGCGTGGTCATCGCGGGCGGGACGAGAGCGTGGCTGACGAGCAGGCTGAAGTTCGTCAGCCCGAGCGCGGCCGCGTGCAGCACCGCCATCGCATTGGCCGGCGCGGTGGTCTCGAACCCGACGGCCAGGAACACCACCTGCCGGTCCGGATTCCGGCGGGCCAGCAGCACGGCGTCCATCGGCGAGTAGACGACGCGGACATCGGCGCCACCCGCCCGCAGCGTCAGCAGATCGGTCGAGGTGCCGGGAACCCGCAGCATGTCGCCGAAGCTGGTGAAGATCGTCGCCGGCCGGGCGGCGATCGCCATCGCCCGGTCGAGCACCTCCAGCGGAGTGACGCACACCGGGCAGCCGGGACCGTGGATCATGCGTACGCCCGGCGGCAGCAGCTCGTCGATGCCCTGGCGCACGATCGTGTGCGTCTGCCCGCCGCAGACCTCCATCAGGTTCCACGACCGGGTCGTCACCTCGTGCAGCCGCCGCAGCAGCGAACGGGCCAGCGCCGGGTCGCGGTACTCGTCGAGGTACTTCACGGCAGCGGCTCGCCCAGCTCGGTGGCCACCGCGTCGCCCATCGCCCGGAGCACCGCCAGCGTCCGTTGCGCCTCGGCCGCGTCGACCCGGCTGATCGCGAAGCCGACGTGGACGATCACGTAGTCGCCGATCCGGGCGTCCGGCGCGTAGGCCAGGCAGACCTGCTTGCGGACGCCGCCGAAGTCGACGGTGCCCATCGCCAGTCCGTCGGCCGCCTCGATCGCGACGATCCGACCAGGGATGCCCAGGCACATGCCGATCACCCTTCCGCAGCGGTCCTGGCCGCGGCGACGACCGCCTGGCCGTAGCTGATGCCGCCGTCACCGGCCGGGACGGCGCTGCCGAGACGCACGTCGAGTCCGGCCGCGGCGAGGGCGACCGGCAACTCGGTGGCAAGGAAGGCGTTGTGCAGACACCCACCGGACAGGCAGACCACACCGATTCCGGTGCGCTCCGCCGCCCGTACGCACATCTCGGTGGTCACCTCGACGACGGCGCGGTGAAAGCCGGCCGCGAGCACCGGCACCGGCTGGTCCCCGGCCGCGAGGGCGGACAGCGTCGGCCCCCAGTCGAAGACCCACCGGCCGTCCATCGTGCGCAAGGCCCAGGGCAGAGCGGGCGAGTCCGGCGCGCGGGAGGCCACCGCCTCCAGCATGACGACGGCCTCACCCTCGTAGCCGGCGTCGTCGCGGATGCCGAGCAGCGCCGCGGCCGCGTCGAACAGCCGGCCGGCGCTGGACGCGGACGGGCAGTTGACGCCCCGGTCCACCATGCGGCGGACGATCCGGGTCTCGGCCGGCGCCAGGCGGGCCAGGAACGCCTCCGGCGCTGTCGTCACCGGAAACTCGCCGCCGTACAGGTAGCCCAGGGCCATCCGCACCGGCCGGCGTACGGCCGCCTCGCCGCCGGGCATCGGCGCCCGGCCGAAGCGACCCAGCCGGCGATAGCCGGTGTAGGTGGCGAGCAGCAGCTCACCGCCCCAGAACGTTCCGTCGTCGCCCCATCCCAGGCCGTCGTAGGCGATGCCGAGGAACGGCGGCCGCAGGTGGTGTTCGGCCGCGCAGGCCACCACATGCGCGTGGTGGTGCTGGACCGGAACCCGGCAGGAGCGGGGTACGGCGTCCCTCGCGTACGCGGTGGAGAGGTAGCCGGGGTGCAGATCGTGGGCCACCAGCTCCGGCGTGAAACGGTGCAACCGGCACAGCTGCTCGCGGGTCGCGGCGAACGCGGCCAGCGCGTCGGCGTCGTCCAGGCTGCCGCCGTGCGGCCCGAGCAGCGCCACGTCACCACGGGCCAGCGTGAACGTGTGCTTGAGCTGGGCGCCGACGGCCAGCACGGGCCGGGTCGCGGGCACCGGTAGCGGCAGGGCCGCTGGGGCGTAGCCGCAGGCCCGGCGAACCGTCCGGAGCCGGCCGCCGGCGACGTGGGCGACCGAGTCGTCGTAGCGGGCCCGGATGGGCCGGTCGTGCAGCAGCAGCCCGTCAGCGACGGCCGGGAGCGTACGGCGGGCCTCGGCGTCGTCGATCACGATCGGTTCGTCGGCGACGTTCCCGCTGGTCACCACCAAGGGCCGGGCCAGCTCACGGCACACCAGGTGGTGCAGCGGCGTGCAGGGCAGGAACACGCCGGTGCGGCCGGTGCCCGGATGCACGCCCGGCGCGAGCGGGCTGTCCGGCACGGCCGCCACGAGCAGGACGGGACGGGCGGCCGAGGTGAGCACCTCGGCCTCGGCCGTGGAGAACTGCCCGAGCTGCCGGGCGGCCACACCATCGGCGACCATGACCGCGAAGGGCTTGCGGGGACGCGCCTTACGGCGGCGCAGCATCGCCACGGCCGCCGCGTCGGTGGCGTCGGCGACCAGCTGGTAGCCGCCGAGGCCCTTGAGCGCCACGATCCCGCCCGCGGCCACGGTCGCCACCGCGGCGGCCAGGGCGTCCGGGCCGGCCGCCCGGACCGGGCCGGACTCCCAGGCCAGTTGCGGACCGCAGCGAGGACAGGCCACCGGCTCGGCATGGAAGCGGCGGTCGGCCGGGTCGTGGTATTCCCGGGCACACTCCTCGCACAGCGGGAACGCCGCCATGGCGGTGCGGGCCCGGTCGTAGGGCAGGTCGTCGACGATCGTGGCCCGGGGGCCGCAGGCCGTGCAGTTGACGAACGGGTAGCAGTACCGGCGATCGGCCGGGTCGAACAGCTCACGGACGCAGTCGTCGCAGGTGGCCAGGTCGGGCGGCAGACCGGCGAAGCCCGGCTCCGCTCGCGCGGCGTCGTCGCTGACCGCGACGGTGAAGCCCGTCCGGGCGGACAGCGCCGGGACCGCCGCGACCGTGATGTCGCCGACGCGGGCGTGCGGCGGCGCGTCGTCCCGCAGCGCACGGGCGAGGCGCTCCAGCTCCGGAGGCGTGGCGGTGAGGTCGATGACGACGTCGCCGTCGACGTTGCGGACCACGCCGTCGAGGCCGAGGCCGGTGGCAACTCGATGCACGAACGGACGGAAGCCGACGCCCTGCACGGTCCCGCGGACCCGGAGCCGCCACGATCCGCGCGTGCCGGTGGTCACGGCCGGCTCACCAGCTCACGGGCGCGGTCGGCGACCGGCAGGACGGCGGCGGCGACCGGTGCGCTCGGTTCCGGACCGAAGCCGAAGTCGTGACCGGCGACCGCGATGATCACGAGCCGGTGCGGCATGCGGCCCAGCGCCCGGCCGAGCGCCACGGTGTCGCCGAATCCGATGTCGTGGGTGCCATGCGACGGGCGACCGGCCGGGTCGACCTCGTCGCCGTCGTCGAGGACCAGCTCGTGCACGCGTCCGGCGTGAACCTGACCGTCCCGGACCGCGTCCACGACCACCGCCAGCTCGGCGCCCGCCCACAGGCTGAGCAGGCCCAGCGACTCCCCGTCGCTGACCCGCAGATCGACGCCGGCCAGGGCCGGGTCGCCGGGCTGCCGGCCGAGGAGGTCGGCGACGACGCGGGGGCCGAGGCCGTCGTCGCGGCGGTACTCGTTGCCGATCCCGATGATCACGCGCCTGCGGTGCCCGTCCATGGTCAGCTCCGATCCAGGTCGAGCTCGAGGAAGTGGGTGGCGCAGGAGATGCACGGGTCGTAGTTGCGGATCGCCTGCTCGCACTGATGGGTCAACCGGTCGTGGTCGAGATCGAGACGTGCGGCGACGAAGCGGCGCAGGTCGTCCTCCACCGATGCCTGGTTCTGCGAGGTCGGCGGCACGATGCGGGCCGAGGTGACCAGGCCGTCGGCGTCGAGGGCGTAGCGATGGAAGAGGATGCCGCGAGGGGCCTCGGTGGCGCCGAAGCCGGTCGCGGCCCGCGGCGGCGCCTCCACGAAGGGGCGCGCGGGCGGCTCGTAGGCGTCGATCAGGTTGATCGCCTCCTCCACCGCCAGCACGGTCTCGACGGCCCGCACGACGATGCTCCGGTACGGGTTGTCACAGCGCGCGCCGAGACCGGCGTCGGTGGCGGCCTGCCGGGCGACCGGGGTGAGCCATTGCTGGTTGAGGGCGTACCGGGCGGCCGGGCCGACCAGGTAGTGACCGCGGCCGGCGAGCCGCGCGTGCAGGGCCGTGGAGTGCGGCACCTGTTCCTCGACGATGTGCTTCTCGAAGTCGCGCACCGGGAAGGTCAGCCCGCCCGTCGTGGCTACGGCGCCCGACTCGATGGCGTACCGGCCGGGACTGACCAGCGCCAGCATCTCGTGCTCGTGGTGGAAGTCGGGGAAGTCGAAGCCGGCGACCCAGCCGACCGTCGCGACCGCCAGGTCCAGCGCGCGCCGCAGGGTCTCCCGCAACGGCGCCAGCTCACGCGGGCTCGGCGCCCGGTAGAAGCCGCCGACGCGGACGTTGACCGGGTGGATCGGCCGGCCGCCGAGCAGCTCGACGATGTCGTTGCCGGCCTTCTTCAGCGCGAGGCCACGCTCGACGAGGTCGCGGTGGTCGGCCGCCATCTCCAGCGCGCCGGGGTAGCCGAGGAAGTCGGGCGCGTGCAGCAGGTAGATGTGCAGCACGTGGCTCTCGACCCACTCGCCGCAGTAGAGCAGCCTGCGCAGCGCGGCCACGGCGGGATCGACCACGATGCCGCAGGCGTCCTCGATCGCCGCGCAGGCGCTCATCTGATAGGCCACCGGACAGATGCCGCAGATGCGGGCGGTGATGTCCGGCGGCTCGGTGTGCGCGCGTCCCCGCAGGAACGCCTCGAAGAAGCGCGGCGGCTCGTAGATCTCCAGCCGTACGTCCTCGACCGCTCCGTCGCGGACGCGCACGTGCATCGCGCCCTCACCCTCCACCCGGGCCAGCGCCCGTACGTCGAGAACGCGCTCCGATCGATGGCTCATCGCCGTCTCCCTCCGGCCGCCCCAGTCCCACGCTAGGGATCGCGGGCCGGACGCGGACGGGTCGAAAGTCCCTTGTGGTGTGGCGGGACGCCTCTGCCCGGTGGATCCACCCCGCGACGATGCTGACGTCATGACAGCGCCGATGTGGATCGACGTGGCGGCCCTCGCGGACCTCTTCGACGCCCTGCACGCCCGGGGTTACACGGTGATGGGACCGATGGTCCGCGACGACGCGGTGGTGATCGGCGAGCTGGATTCGGCCGCCGATCTGCCGTACGGCTGGGACGCCGACACCGAGGCCGGGCACTACCGGCTCCGCGCTCGGACCGACCGGGCCGCGTTCGCCCACAGCGCCGGGCCGCAGTCCTGGAAGAGTGTGCTGCATCCGGCACGGGCCCGGCTGTGGGCGGCCGATCGGACGGCCGACGGCGGCATGACGGCGGCCGAGGAACCGGAGCCACCGCGCTACGCCCTGCTGGGCGTGCGCCCGTGCGACCTGGCCGCGATCGGTGTGCTCGACCGGGTGCTGACCGGCGGCCGGCACACCGACCCGGTCTACGCCGGGCGACGCGACGGCAACCTGGTCATCGCCGTCGACTGCACTGAGCCCGGCGCCGTCTGCTTCTGCACCTCGATGGGCACCGGGCCCGGCGCGGTCTCCGGTTTCGACCTGGCGATGACCGAACGCGTCGACGACGACCGGCACGGCTTCGTGGTGCGGGCCGGCAGCGAGGCCGGCGAAGACGTCCTGTCGGCGCTGCCCGGGGTGCCCGCAAGCGCCGAGCTCGTGGCCGGGGCGGCCGAGGCGGTGGCGGGCGCGGCGAGCCGCATGGGCCGCGCGATGCCGGCCGGCGATCTGCCCGCGCTACTCGCCGAGGCCCGTGAGTCGCCGCACTGGGACGAGGTGGCTGCCCGATGCCTCACCTGCGCCAACTGCACGATGGTGTGCCCCACCTGCTTCTGCACCACCACCGAGGACGTCACCGATCTGACCGGTGACCACGCCGAACGCTGGCGGCGCTGGGACTCGTGCTTCGACCTCGACTTCTCCTATCTGCACGGCGGCAGCGTGCGTACCAGCGGCCAGGCCCGCTACCGCCAGTGGATCACCCACAAGCTGGGCACCTGGACCGAGCAGTTCGGCACCTCCGGCTGCGTCGGCTGCGGGCGGTGCATCGCCTGGTGCCCGGCCGCCATCGACATCACCCGTGAGATGGCGGCGCTGGCCGAGGGGCCGGACCGATGAGCGTGCAGGTGGCCACGCGGCCCACCGAGCCGGTCTTCCCGTGGCCGTTCCGCGTCGTGTCCCGTCGCGACGAGGCGCCCGACACGGTGACCCTGGAGCTGGTGGACGAGTCGGGGCGGTTGGCCGCCTTCGCCCCGGGCCAGTTCGCGATGCTCACCGCGTACGGCATCGGAGAGGTCCCCATCTCGCTGAGCGCGGTGGAGCACTCACCCGGCGGACGCACCCATCGGGTGGTGCATACGGTCCGGGCGGTCGGTGCGGTGACGCGGGCGTTGTGTGACGCCGAGCCGGGCGCGGTGGCCGGTGTACGCGGCCCGTTCGGCACGGCGTGGGACCTGTCCGCCGCCGAGGGCCGCGACGCGGTGATCGTGGCCGGCGGCATCGGCCTGGCCCCGGTACGGCCCATCGTCGACGCGCTGCTGCGCGAGCGCTCCCGGTACGGCGAGATCGTGCTGCTGGCCGGCGCGCGGACACCGCCGGAGCTGCTCTATCCCGGCGACCTGCTGCGGTGGGCGGACGCCGGGGTCCAGGTGGCCGTCACGGTCGACCGGCCGTCGGCCGACTGGACGCAGCACGTCGGGGTGGTCCCGGCGCTGATACCGCGAGCGCGGTTCGTGCCGTCGCGGGCCACCGCGTTCGTGTGCGGCCCCGAGATCATGATGCGCTTCGCCGCCGAGGCGCTCACCGGCCGGGGCGTGCCCGCCGCCCAGGTGCAGATCTCGCTGGAGCGCAACATGCGGTGCGGGACCGGCTGGTGCGGGCACTGCCAGCTCGGGCCCCTGCTGGTGTGCCGGGACGGCCCGGTCGTCGGTTACGACCGCGCCGAGGCCCTGCTCAAGGTCCGGGAGTTGTGATGACGACGCTGGCGGTGTGGAAGTTCGCGTCCTGCGACGGCTGTCAGCTCAGCCTGCTGGACTGCGAGGACGAGTTGCTCGCGGTGGCCGAGAGGGTGCACATCGCGCAGTTCCTGGAGGCGGGTTCGCGGGTCGAGCCCGGCCCCTACGACGTCTCGCTGGTCGAGGGCTCGATCACGACCGCCGAGGACGCCGAGCGGATCCGGCACGTGCGCGAGCAGTCCCGCACCCTGGTGACACTGGGTGCGTGCGCCACCGCCGGCGGGGTGCAGGCTCTGCGCAACTTCGCCGACGTTGACGAGTTCCGGTCCGTGGTGTATGCGCGCCCCGACTACGTGTCCACGCTGGCCACCTCGACCCCCATCGCGGCGCACGTGGACGTCGACTACGAGCTGCACGGCTGCCCGATCGACCGGCGCCAGCTGCTGGAGGTCATCACCGCCCTGCTGGTGGGCCGTAAACCGAACATCCCCGAGCACAGCGTCTGTTTCGAGTGCAAGCAGCGCGGCACCGTCTGCGTCGTGGTCGCGCACGGAACGCCGTGCCTGGGCCCGGTCACGCACGCCGGGTGCGGCGCGCTGTGCCCGGCCTATCGGCGCGGCTGCTACGGCTGCTTCGGCCCGACGGCCCACCCGAACACCGAGGCGGAAGCCGCGCTGCTGCGCGCGACCGGCATGTCGGAGGACGAGATTCGCCGGGCCGCCAGTACTTTCCACGCCGCGGCGCCGGCGTTCATCGAGCTGTCCCAGGTGAGCGCACGGCGGCGATGAGCGCGCTCCGGCCTCGTACCTCTGCACCGGCCCCGCTCTCACGCTCGGCGTCCACCTGCTGCTCGTCGGCCTGAGTGTTGACCCCCCTTGACACACGCACGGTCCGGCGAAGGTGGTGGAGAGCCGGCTATCCACCGTGGACGCCGGCTCCATGATCGGGTTCGGGATGTCCTTCGCTGTCTCGTCACTCGGATGCACGATAGGACCTTCCTCGGCGTGGTCGTCGCCTCCTTCGCCGAGGGGTCACCGGCGCAGGGCGTCGGCCTGTTCGTCGCGTACGCCGGCGGGATGGCGCTGATCGTCGGTTGCGCCGCCCCCGGTGGCAGCCCACGCGCTGCCGTTGGGCTCCTGACCCACTGACGGACGCTCCGGCGCCGGCCCGCGACACCCTCGTGGTCACCGCCCGGCCCCGGACCGGGTTTCTCCACACGCTCTCCATCCCGGTTACACACCATCGCCAGCCCGGCGGCCCACAGTGAAGGAGTCAACAGCAAGCTAGGGAGGAGTCATGATGACCATCACCCGCCGCGCTGCCACCCTGATGGCAGCTGGCACGCTCGGCCTCGGCGGACTGGCGGTCGCGGCCCCGGCACTGGCCGGCAACGGCCCCTTCGGCCCCGGCCCGTCCAGCACCACCATCGCCAACCCCGGCTACGGCATGGGCTCCGGCCACCGCATGGGCTCCGGGTACCGCACCGGCCCCGGCGACGGCGTCTGCGACCGGCTAACGGTCACCGCCCAGCAGGGCACGCTGTCCGCCGCACAGAAGGCCACGCTGGTGGCCATGGCCCAGGAGGAGAAGCTCGCGCACGACCTGTACGCGGTGTTCGCCGCCCGCTATGACGCCGTCGTCTTCGACAACATCGTCCGCGCGGAGAGCCAGCACCAGACCGCGGTCCGCACGCTGCTGCAGCGCTATGGCATCACCGACCCGACGGCGAACCAGCCGGCCGGCGTCTTCACCGACAAGGCCGTGCAGGCCACCTACGACAAGCTGCTCGCACAGGGCCGGCAGAGCCTGGCCGCCGCATTGGCCGCCGGGCAACAAGTGGAACGCGACGACATCGCCGCTCTGAAGGCCGCCGCCACCGGGCTGACCGCGCCGGACGTCAAGCAGGCCTACACCAACTTGCTTGCCGCGTCGCAGCGGCACCTGAACGCCTTCACCCGCTGGGCGACCCGATAACAACCCGGTGGCAGGGCGCCTCTGCCGCCCTGCCACCGGCGAATCGACCGCCCGGCGCGTCTGCGCCGCCCTGAAGGAGCAGGGCGTCGTCGGAGCGGGGCGACTTCCTTCGTCGGGACAGGTCTTTGGTCCTACTGGGTAAGGGCCTTCAGGCGCGGCGTCGCCGCCCGCCGGCGCCGCGCCGGTGCGGGTGACGTGGCGGTCGTCAAGCCCTCGGACGTGCACTAATACCAGCCTCTGTGGACGTTGGTCGGCGCCGGTCAGGTCCCGATCGGCACGGCAGCTCGCCCGGAAGCGGCCGTCATACCCAAGGGCGTTACCTGGATCCGCCACCGCGCCATCGCCGCGACCCCGGAGCGCACACCGTCACCCTGGCCGACGACAGCGCTTGCAGTCGGGAAGAGCGACCAGCCCACGTTGTAGAAGGCGGCGCTCACCGCGCACACCCACAGGGCGAACTTGCCGACGGAACGCCGCGGGCCCGTCACCCGGCTCACGATCATACGGCCGCCGGGCGGCCGCAGTCGCCGGCCAGACGGGCGACCTGCACGACCATGGCCACGAGGCTGCCCGCGATGCCGAGCACCAGCAGGATCCGCGCGAGCATGGCCCAGTCGAAGGAGCCGGTGAAGGCGAACGGGAAGACCTGCCAGAGCCGGATCATGGCCGCCACACCGATGCCGGTGGTCACCAGGCCGCCGAGGTTCACCAGCCACGGCGGATCGTAGGCGACCTGCAGCGCGTTGACCACGACGCCCGCGATCAGGGACGCGTTGATCAGGGTCAGGACGTGGACCGTGCCGGCGGTGAGCACGGGCACCACCGCCCAGCCGGGACTCACGTTGATCAGCCACAGCAGCATCACATTCACCGCGACCGAGATCAGGTAGCCGGCTCGCCGGGCCGCCGCCCCGGGACGGCGGCGCACCGCGGGCCGATGATCGATCGACATCTCCGACTCCCCTCAGGCCCAGGCGGGCGACGCCATCGGCGCGGTCAGCGTCGTCCGCGCGAGTTCGCGCACGAACGCCGAGGGCGACGCGTTGCTGTACCACTGGCGCAGCTGCCGTTCGGCGCCGGTCCCCCGCTCGCTCAGCAGTCTCAGGCTGCGGTCGGCCACCGCACGATCCCCGAGCTCGGCCAGCGCGTCATCTACGTAGGACCGCAACCCGTCGAGCAGCCGGTACTGGGGCACGCGCCGGCCCGTGCGCGGGTCGGTGCCGATCGCGCCCAGACCGGTGTGGGCGGCGGTGGTCAGATCTTCCTCCAGGCCACCGGACCGGTACCGGACGGCGGCGCCGAGCGCCGTCACGACCAGCGCCCGGATCAGAGCCGCGAGCAGCAGCGCCGTGTCGATATCGGGGCAGACGTCGGGCACCCGTACCTCGACGGTCGGGTAGCGCGGCGACAACCGGGTGAGGAAGTACACCGCCCGCTCGTCCAGGGCTGCGCCGGTGGCGATCAGCTCACGGACCGTGGCGTCATAGCCGGCGCTGTCCGACCAGCGCCGCGGCGGCCGGGCCGTCGGCCACCGGCTGAGCAGGGCGAAGCGACGGCTGTGCCATCCGGAGGCCCGCCCGGAGCTGATCGCCGAGTTCACGCTGGCCGCGAGGAACGTCGCCAGCCACGGGCGGACGGCGTCGAGCACCCGGACACCGGCCTCCCGGGAGGGCACGGCGACGTGCACATGACACGCGCAGGTCCCGGACATGGCGGTCTCGACCGGATAGCGGCGGGCCAGTTCGAGATAGCGCGGGTCGTCGGTAAGAAAGGCGAGACCGGGATTCGAGTACGGCGTGACACCGCACGCCACCAGCCGGGAGCCCTCTTCGGCGGCCGCCACCGCGAGGTCGCGCCGCATTCGCCACAGCTGGTCACTCACCTCGGCCAGGTCCCGGCACACTCCGGTCGCCGCCTCGATCTGATAGCGCATCAGCTCCGCCCGCGGCCCGGGCCGGCCGGCCAACCGGTCCAGCACCGCCGCCGCGACCGGCAGCGGTCGCCCGGTGCCGGGGTCGAGCAGAAGAAGCTCCTCCTCGACGCCGATCGTCGGCAGTGCGCTGGTCGCATCCATGGCCGGGCCTCGCGATCATGCTTGGTCAGTGGCGCTCCTTCTCACTCTGTGCGTCGCGCCGCCGGTCCGGCAGGGCCGAACGTCCCGGCTCGTGCGGCACCGAAACCGCTTCGGCCCGCCAGATCCGCGCCAGGTAGTCGGCCACGGTGCGGTCGGCCGAGAAGAACCCGCTGTACGCGATGTTGCGGATCGTCATGGCCGTCCACCGGGCCTGGTGCCGCCAGGCGAAACCGCTTGATGTGCACGTCGCACACGCGTCGGGGACGTCCTGCGGACTGGCCGACCCCATGGTCGTGCCACGCTCGAAATAGTGATTGCTGATCAGATCCCGCTCGAAATCCGACTCGGTCGTGCCGATCGGGCGCAAGGCCGCGCCGCCAGAACGATTCCTGGGTCAGCCTGCGTGCCGGAAGGCCGTTGTGGGAGGGTCTTTGGTCCGGCCGCCCGGCTCCAGGACCGCGGACCTTCGGCCGTGTCGTCACGCCGGTGGTCGCCGCCACATTGGAGAGGTACATCGCTGAGAGGGAGGCGAAGGTGGACAGTGGGCGACACGACCTGACGCAGCCGCCAGATCTCGGCCTGGACCAGGAACGCAGCGGGCCGGCGCGTACTCGACGGCCGGTCTATCTTGACCTGCTGCCGCCCTGCAACGCCGGGTGCCCGGCCGGGGAGAACATCCAGGCGTGGCTGGCCCTCACGCGGGCCGGAGACCACGAGCGCGCCTGGCGGACCCTGGTGGCCGACAACCCGATGCCGGCGGTCCACGGCCGGGTCTGCTATCACCCCTGCGAGAGCGTCTGCAACCGCGCCGAGCTGGACAGCGCGGTGTCCATCCACGGCGTCGAGCGGTTCCTCGGCGACCTTGCCATCGAGAAGGGCTGGGCGTTCGATCCGCCGGCGGCGCCGAGCGGACGGCGCGTCCTGGTGGTCGGGGCCGGCCCCAGCGGGCTGTCGGCCGCCTACCACCTCGCGCGCCGGGGCCACCGGGTGGAGATCCGCGACGCCGGAGCGGAGCCGGGCGGCATGATGCGCTACGGCATCCCCGCGTACCGGCTGCCTCGCGCCGTCCTCACCGCCGAGATCGACCGCATCCGCGCGCTCGGTGTCACCATCGTCGGCGATCATCCGGTGCACGACCTGGCCGCCGAGCGCCGCGACGGGCGCTTCGACGCGGTCTTCGTCGCGGTCGGCGCGCACCTGTCGAAGCGGGTCGACATCCCGGCCCGGGAGGCCGGGCGCATCCTGGACGCGGTCGGGCTGCTGCGCAGCGTCGCGGCCGGTGAACGGCCGGCCATCGGACGCCGGGTCGCCGTCTACGGCGGCGGCAACACCGCCATGGACGCGGCCCGGGTCGCCAAGCGGCTCGGCGCCGAGGAGGCGCTGATCGTCTACCGGCGGACCCGGGCCCAGATGCCGGCCCACCCGGAGGAGGCCGACGAGGCCGAACGCGAGGGGGTGCGGATCAACTGGCTGCGCACCATCCAGGCGTTCGACGGTCCCGACCTGACCGTCGAGGTCATGGACCTGGACGGGAGCGGACGGCCGGTGCCCACCGGACGCACCGAGACGCTGGCCGCCGACACCGTCGTGCTCGCCCTCGGGCAGCGCGCCGACACCGCGTTCCTGCGCGACGTGCCCGGCGTGACGTTCACCGAGGACGGCACTGTGGTCGTATCGCCGGCGATGATGACCGGCTGCCCGGGCGTCTTCGCCGGCGGCGACATGGTGCCGGCCGAGCGCACCGTCACCGTGGGCGTGGGCCACGGCAAGGCCGCCGCCCAGCACATCGATGCCTACCTGCGCGGCGAACCGGTCGGCGAACCGGCCCGGCCACCCACCGCCGGCTTCGGCGACCTCCACCCGTGGTATTTCGGCGACGCCGGCCGCCGGGCACAGCCGGAGCGGGAGCCGGCCACCCGCACCGGAGACTTCAGCGAGGTGGTCGGCGGGCTGGACCGGGCCGCCGCCGCCTTCGAGGCGCAACGCTGCCTGTCCTGCGGCACCTGCTTCGAATGTGACGGCTGCCTCGGCGCTTGTCCCGAGCACGCAGTCATCAAGATCGGCCCGGGTGAGCGCTACCGCTTCGACTACGACCTGTGCACCGGCTGCGCAACCTGCTTCGACCAGTGCCCGGTGCACGCCATCACGATGATCCCGGAGCCGTCATGAGCCGCATCACTGTGGACGGGAACGAGGCCGCCGCCTCCGTGGCGTACCGGCTCAACGAGGTCTGCTGCATCTATCCGATCACGCCGTCGTCGGCGATGGCCGAGCACGCCGACGAGTGGTCGGCGGCCGGCCGGACGAACATCTGGGGCTCGGTCCCGGCCGTGGTCGAGATGCAGAGCGAAGGCGGCGCGGCCGGCGCGGTGCACGGCGCCCTGCAAAGCGGCGCCCTGACCACGACGTTCACGGCGTCACAGGGCCTGCTGCTGATGATCCCCAACATGTACAAGATCGCCGGCGAGCTGACCCCGGCAGTGTTCCACGTGGCCGCCCGTTCGTTGGCCGCGCAGGGGCTGTCCATCTTCGGTGACCACTCCGACGTGATGGCCGTACGCGCCACCGGGTTCGCCCTGCTGGCCTCGGGCTCGGTGCAGGAGGCGCACGACCTGGCTCTGGTGGCGCAGCTGGCCACGCTGCGCACTCGCGTGCCGTTCCTGCACTTCTTCGACGGTTTCCGCACCTCGCACGAGCTGACCACGATCGAGCAGCTGACCGACGACGACCTGCGCGCGCTGGTGCCGGCCGAGTTGGTCCGCGCGCACCGCGGCCGGTCGCTGTCGCCCGAGCACCCGTTCATCCGCGGCACCGCCCAGAACCCGGACGTCTACTTCCAGGGCCGGGAGACCGTCAACCCGTTCTACGCCCGGGTGCCGGACGAGGTGCGGACCGCCCTCACCGCGTTCGGCGAGCGCACCGGGCGCCACTACGACCTCGTCGAGTACGCCGGGGACCCGGCCGCCGAGCGGGTGCTCGTACTGATGGGCTCGGGCGCGCAGACCGCCCGCGAGACCGTGCGGCACCTGGCCGCGGCCGGTGAGCGGGTCGGCGTACTCCAGATCCGGCTCTACCGGCCGTTCCCGGCCGCCGCCGTGGCCGCCGTCCTTCCACCCAGCGCGACCCGGATCGCCGTGCTCGACCGCACCAAGGAGCCCGGCTCGCACGGCGAACCGCTCTTCCTCGACGTGCTGGCCGCCCTGGCCGAGAGCGGGCGCGACCGGATGCCACTGGTGATCGGCGGGCGGTACGGGCTGGGCTCCAAGGAGTTCACCCCGGCGATGGTGGCCGGAGTGCTCGACGAACTGGCCCAGCAGCGGCCGCGGCCCCGGTTCACCGTCGGCATCGTCGACGACGTCTCCGGCACCAGCCTGCCCTACGGCGAGCTGGATATCGAGCCGCCCGGCACCACCCGGGCCCTGTTCTACGGCCTCGGCTCGGACGGCACGGTCGGCGCCAACAAGAACACCATCAAGATCCTCGGATCCGATCCGGCCGTGCACGCCCAGGGCTATTTCGTCATCGACTCGAAGAAGTCCGGCTCGATGACGGTGTCGCACCTGCGTTTCGGGTCCACGCCGATCCGAGCGCCGTATCTGATCTCCCGGGCCGGCTTCGTCGGCTGCCACCACCTGCCCCTGCTCGACCGGGCGGACGTACTGGACCGGGCCGACGACAACGCGACGCTGCTGCTCAACTGCCCGCGACCGCAGCAGGTGTGGGAAGAGCTGTCGGTCGAGGCGCAGCGGCAGATCATCGGCAAGGGCCTGACCGTGTACGCCATCGACGCCGACCGCATCGCGACGGAGACCGGGCTTCCTGGGCGTACCAACGTGATCCTCCAGACCTGTTTCTTCGCGATCTCCGGGGTGCTGCCGCGGGACGTCGCCATCGCCCGGATCAAAACGGCGATCGAGCAGACGTACGCACGGCGCGGCGCCGAGGTGGTGGCCCGCAACAAGGCGGCCGTCGACGCCACCTTAAGCGCCCTGCACCGGGTCGCCGTGCCGGACCGAGTGACCGCCACCCGGCACCGCCCGCCGCCGGTGCCGGCCACAGCGCCGCCGTTCGTCCGCGCGGTCACCGGCGTCATGCTGGCCGGGCACGGCGACGACCTGCCGGTCAGCGCGCTGCCGGTGGACGGCACCTATCCGAGCGGGACCACCGCCTACGAGAAGCGCAACATCGCCGACCTGGTCGCGGTCTGGGACCCGCAACTGTGCATCCAGTGCGGCACGTGCGGCTTCGTGTGCCCGCACAGCGTGATCCGGTCGGCGTTCTACGACCTCAAGACGCTCGCCGGGGCCCCGCACGGGTTCCCGTCGGCGCCGCTGAACGCTCGCGGGCTGCCCGAATCGGGCTTCACCCTCGAGGTCTACCTGGAGGACTGCACCGGCTGCGGGCTGTGCGTCGAGGCCTGCCCGATCACCGCGCCGGGCGAGCCGGACCGCAAGGCGATCAACCTGGAGCCACGCGAGCCACGCCTCGAGCAGGGCCGCGCCGACATCGCCTTTTTCGAGACGCTGCCGGTCGCCGACCGGTCCCGCGTCGACTTCGGCACCGTGCGGGGCGCGCAGTTCCTCCAGCCGCTGTTCGAGTTCTCGATGGCCTGTGCCGGTTGCGGCGAGACGCCCTACCTGAAGCTGCTCTCGCAGTTGTTCGGCGACCGGCTGATGGTGGCCAACGCGACCGGATGCTCGTCGATCTACGGTGGCAACCTGCCGACCACGCCGTGGACCCGCAACGCCGAAGGCCGCGGACCGGCCTGGTCGAACTCCCTGTTCGAGGACGACGCCGAGTTCGGGCTGGGCTTCCGGCTGGCCGCCGACCTGCACCATCGGCTCGCCACCGACAGCCTGCGACAGTTGCGGGATCACCTCGGCGCCGATCTGGTCGACCAGGTGCTCGACGCGCCGCAGCGCCGGGAGTCGGAGTTCGCCGCCCAGCGCGACCGGCTGGCCGAGATCAGGCGGCGCCTCGACGCCCGTGCGCCGGACGACCCGGCCGCCGCCGACCTGCGCAGCGTTCTGGATCATCTGGTCCGGCGCAGCGTGTGGATCGTCGGCGGGGACGGGTGGGCGTACGACATCGGCGCGGCCGGCCTCGACCACGTGCTGGCCGGCGGACGCGACGTCAACGTGCTGGTGCTGGACACCGAGGTGTACTCCAATACCGGCGGTCAGATGTCCAAGGCGACGCCCCTGTCGGCGGTGGCCCGGTTCGCCGCGGCCGGCAAGGTCACCCCGAAGAAGGACCTCGCGTTGCAGGCGATCGCGTACGGCAACGTGTACGTCGCCCGGATCGCGATGGGCGCCGACCCGCAGCAGACCCTCACCGCTCTGCGGGAGGCGGAGGCTTACGACGGCCCGTCGCTGGTGATCGCGTACGCCCACTGCATCGCCCACGGCATCGACATGCGCGACGGGCTGGACCAGCAGCACCGAGCCGTGCGCACCGGCTACTGGCCGCTGATGCGCTACGACCCGGTGCTGCGCGCGGCCGGCCACAACCCGTTCCTGCTCGACTCGCCCCGCCCCCGCGGGCGCCTGTCCGACTACACCGACCGTGAGCTGCGCTTCCGCCGGCTGCACGACACCGACCCGGTCGAGGCGGACAGGCTGGCCCGGCTCGCGCAGGAGGAGGTCGACCGGCGCTGGCAGGTCTACGAGGAGATGGCGACGCGAGGTCCCGAGCACTTCCCGCCCGACGCGCGTCCCGCCGCCACCGGGGTACGGGACTTCCGGCCCTGACGCCGGCCCCCGCCGCGGTACCACGATGGGTCCGGAGGCGAGGACGATGACGGCTGACGCGAACGCCCCGATCCTGGTCGGCGTGGATGGTTCGGAGGCGAGCCTGCAGGCGGTGGAGTGGGCCGCCGGCGAGGCCGCCCTGCGCCGCCGGCCGTTGCGGATCGTGCACGCGTTCGGCTGGCCGACCGTCGTCGCGGATCAGCCCTTCGGCACCCCGGCGGACGCCCTGCCGGTGTTCCGGGCCCGGGGCCCGGGCGCTGCTGGCCGACGCGGAACGCGTCGCCGGCAAGGCCGCCCCCGACCTGGAGGTTGTGCCGGACCTGGCCGCCGGGTCCGCGGCAGCGGTGCTGCGGGAGCAGAGCCGCGGCGCCTCCATGGTGGTGCTCGGCGGCCGGGGCGCCGGCGGGTTCGCCGGCCTGCTGGCCGGCTCGGTCGCCCTCCAGGTCGCCGAGCACGCCGCCGCACCGGTCGTGGTGGTCCGTGGCCGGGGCCCGGAGAGCGGACCGGTGGTCGCCGGGGTCGACGCGTCACCGCTGGCCGGCCAGGCCCTCGACTTCGCTCTGCGGGAGGCCTCGCTGCGCGGTGCCGAGCTGGTGGCCGTCCACGCCTGGACCAACCTGGCCGGCGCCGGGTTCGACGACACCCTGCCGGCCCGCGAGGAGTCCTGGGCCGTGGCCGACCGGGCCGAGCGGATGCTGGCCGAGGCCCTGGCCGGCGCGGCCGGACGATACCCCGACGTGAAGATCAACATGGTCACCCGATCACGGTCGGCGTGCCGATGGGCGGCGATCGTGGCACCCGGATCCAGCGGGTGACCGAGCAGGTGCGCCGCCGCCATCCCGGGCCCGGCGTCCGGCCGCCGGTCGCCCTTTTCGGCGGCTTGTTCCGGGCGGCCGCGGCGCTGGGCTTCTACCGCTGGTACATGAGCCGGCAGCACCGCGTGCACACGGTGGTGAGCTACGTCGCCGGGCCGGTGGAGACGATGCGGCTGGGCGGCCGCGCGGTGCGATCGATCATCCCGGTCGGAGTGAGCGAGACCGGCAACATCACCGTGGCCTTCCAGGCGTTCTCGTACCGCGACACGGTGATCGTCTCGGCGGTGGCCGATCCGGACGCGTGCCCCGAGCTCGACGACCTGATGCGCGTGCTGCGCGACGAGCTGGCCGCGACGGAGGCGATGTCCCGGGCCGAATTGAGAGGTGGCCGGGCGGTCGCCGGTGCGGGAGGCTGGAGTCCGGTTGCCACCGACCCACAAGGAACGGAGCACTCATGACGATCATCGGCGTGATCCGCGAGACCGCACCCGGCGAGAGGCGCGTGGCGCTGGTGCCCCCGGATGTCGGCCGGCTCAAGGGCGGCGGGTTCGAGGTGCTCGTCGAGACGCGGGCCGGCGCAGGGGCCTGGCACGACGACGAGGCGTACACCGCCGCCGGGGCCCGGGTGGCCAGTCGCGCCGAGGTGTACGCCGCGAGCGACGTCGTGGTGTGCCTGCGCCCGCCGGACGATCTGGAAGCGCTGCGCAATGGACAGACGCTGGTGGGATTGCTGGCGCCGCTCGACGACCCGCGCGTGCCCGAACGGCTGGCCGCGGCCGGGGTCACGGCGATCAGCCTCGACCTGCTGCCCCGCACGCTCAGCCGGGCCCAGGCGATGGACGCGCTCACTTCGCAGGCCAACGTCGCCGGGTACAAGGCCGCGCTGGTCGCCGCGGACGCGTACGGCGGCTTCCTGCCGATGCTGGTCACCGCGGCCGGGACCACCCGCCCGGCCCGGGTGCTGGTGCTGGGGGCGGGGATCGCCGGGTTGCAGGCGATCGCGACGGCACGGCGGCTGGGCGCGGTGGTGACCGGGTACGACGTGCGCGAGGCGGCTCGCGAGGACATCGCGTCCACCGGGGCGAGCGTGCTGCGGCTGGACGCTCCGGCTGCGACCGGCGAGGGCGGGTACGCGCGCAGCCTCACCGACGAGGAGGCCGAGCAGCAGCGGCGGGCGCTGGACACGGCCGTGGCCGGATTCGATGTCGTGATCACGGCGGCGCAGGTCCCCGGTGGACGGTCGCCGCTGCTGGTCACCGAGGACGCGCTCGAGCGGCTGCGACCGGGCGCGGTGGTGGTCGATCTGGGCGGCAACGTCGCCGGCTCGGAGCCCGGCCGTACGGTGCTGACGTCCCGCGGCGTGACCGTGATCGGGGCACCCGACCTGGCCGCACAGGTCCCGGAAGCGGCGTCCACGGCGTACTCCAGAAATGTCTGCGCCGTTCTCGCCGCCCTAATCCCGCTCGATCCGGACGACGAGCTGCACGCCGCCATGCTCGTCACGCATCAGGGCCGGATCACGCATCCGCGGGTCGCGGCCGCCATCACCGAGGAGGTCACGTCGTGAGCGTGCTGCTGATGGCCGACATCACCGTGTTCGTGCTGAGCGTGCTGGTCGGCTTCGAGGTGATCAGCAAGGTGCCGGCGACCCTGCACACCCCGCTGATGTCCGGCGCCAACGCCATCCACGGCATCGTGTTGATCGGGGTGATGCTGCTCGCCGCCACCGCGACGACCTTGATCGGGTACGTGGTGGTCTTCGTCGCGGCGGCCTTCGCGGCGATGAACGTGACCGGCGGCTACGTGGTCACCGACCGCATGCTGACCATGTTCCGCACCGGGCGGGAGGTGCGGTCGTGAGCGGCTTCGACACCACCGTGCACCTGCTCTACCTGGCCTGTGCGACCTGCTTCGTGATCGGGCTGCATCTGATGAACACGCCCCGGACGGCGCGGCGCGGCAACCAGGTCTCGGCGCTCGGGATGGCCGTGGCCGTGCTGGTCACCGTCGTCGTGCTGGTCCAGGGCGGCCGGATCGCGGCCGGGGCGGTCGTCGCGCTGGCCGCGGGCGCGGCCGCCGGTGGCGTGGCCGGTCTGATCACCGCCCGGCGGGTCCAGATGACGGCCATGCCGCAGTTGGTCAGCCTGTTCAACGCGGTCGGCGGTGGCGCGGCGGCGCTGATCGCGCTGGGCGACGCCATGGCCCACTCCACGACCTCCGGTCTGCCGCTGCAGACCACGATCACCACCGTGCTCGACCTGATCATCGGCGCCGTGACGCTGAGCGGGTCGCTGGTCGCGTCGGGCAAGCTGGCCGGGCTGATCCCCGGCCGTCCCCTCGTGCCTCCCGGCGGCCGGTGGATCACGCTGCTCCTAGGCCTGGCGGCGATCGTGCTGTCCGGTCTCTACCTCACCGGCCACGGAGGCGTCGTCGCGCTGGCCGGGATCGCGGTCGCCGCCCTCGCCGTCGGCGTGCTGTTCACGCTGCCGATCGGCGGCGCCGACATGCCGGTGGTGATCTCGCTGCTCAACGCCTGCACCGGCACCGCGGTCGCGATGGCCGGGTTCATCCTGGGCAGCAGTCCGCTGATCATCGCCGGGGCTCTGGTCGGCGCGGCCGGCGCGATCCTCACCCAGCTCATGGCCACGGCGATGAACCGCTCGATCGGCGCGATCCTGGCCGGCGGCTACGGCACCGGGGACGAGGCCGCCGCCGTCGGGGGCGCACCGGCCGGCGCGACGGTGCGGGAGATCACCGCCGAGGACGCGGCGCTGCAGTTGGCGTACGCGCACAAGGTCGTGATCGTCCCCGGCTACGGACTGGCCGCGGCCCAGGCCCAGCACGAGGTGGTCGCCCTGGCCCGCGCTCTGGGCGACCGCGGGGTCGAGGTGAGCTACGGTATCCACCCGGTGGCCGGACGCATGCCCGGCCACATGAACGTGCTGCTGGCCGAGGCCGACGCCCCCTACGAGCAGCTCAAGGATCTCGAGGAGATCAACCCCGAGTTCCCCGCTACCGACATCGTGCTGGTCGTGGGGGCCAACGACGTCACCAACCCGGCCGCCCGCCGCCCCGGCAACCCCGTCTCGGGCATGCCCATCCTCGACGTCGACAAGGCCCGCAGCGTCATCGTGATCAAGCGGTCGCTGGGCCACGGCTACGCCGGCATCGACAACGAGCTGTACGGCCTGCCGGGAACCTCGATGCTGTTCGCTGACGCCAAGAAGGGCCTCGGCGCGCTGCTGGCCGGCCTCCGCGAGTACGCCACCTAGCAGCCGCGCCCGTTTCGTCGGCTTAAAACGTAATTGCTGGAGGACATGTAAAGGTTCACTCCTCCCCGGACACAGTGGAAGAGTCCACCGCGGCAGGTGGCATCTTGGCGGAGGCGAGGTCCAAGATGACCGCACATGACGCGTCGAAGCCCGACGATCCGGTGAGTGGCCTGAGCTTCGCCCACGCGGCCCGGCTGCAGTTCGACGACATCCTGGAGAACCTGGTCACCACCGCCCGGCAGGTGCAGGCCAGCCAGGGCGGCTGCGGAACTATCTGGCCGTCGCGCGGGCCGACGATCTGGACGACGTCCTCGACGTCCCGGCCGGCCCGTGACCGCCCGGCCGCTCAGCCTCAGCTCATACCGTGCGGAGCAGGGTCCTGTAGAGGCGAATGCCCAGCCTGTACGGCCCCTGGTCAGTCTCTGCCGGGCAGCATCAGGTCTCGCGCATCCCCGAACGCGAAGCCGTGCGAACGGTTCGGCCGGCGGTCGTCGACATCCCAGCCGAGCTCGTCGACGACCGTGACCACACCGGCGACCTTGGCGGCGAACTCCACCGCCAGATGGGCCAGCGTGCTGGTGTCGGTCTTGCCGCCGAGCGTGACCGTGCCCCGGTCCACCGTCACCGTGACGGTCGCCGGGTCGATCCACAGCGTTCGCATCAGCACGTCGTCGATGACGTCGTCGCGGATGTCGCTGTCCGGGCGAACGTGCATGCATCACGTACGGCGTGGGCGTGCCATTGCGGCAGATGCGCTATCCGCAGGGGGCCCGCGCCCGAACCGCCACGATCTGACACCGACGCCGGTCACGTCGCGATGAGCAGCCCCAGGTGACCGTCGTACCGCCGGTAGAGCACCCGGCCGTGGCCACTGGCCGGGTCGAGGAAGAAAAGGAACGGCCAGGCGGGCTCGGCGTTCAGCGTTCGCACCGCCTCGGCCACCCGGATCGGCACGGCGAGGCGGCTCGACGCTGTCACCGGCGACGTCGCGGCGCCGGCGACGGAACGGATCAGATGGAGACCGGTGACGCCGCCGTGGCACAACACCGCCGGGGACAGCGTGGTGTCCTCGAGGAACAGGTGGAAGGGGTAGTCGCGCAGCTCCATGATGCAGGCCGCGGCACCGACGTGATGGATGACCGCCGGACAGGTCTTGGTCCGGATCAGTGTGGCCGGCAGCGCTGGGCGCGCCACCAGGCCCACCGGCGCGGCGAGAAACGGGACCCGCCATCGATGGAGCACCGGGGAGACCTCACCGGCGGCTTCCGCCCGCAGGTGCCGGTCCAGTCGGCGCATCCGGCGGCGGAGACCGTCCACGGTGCGGTGGACGGCGTCCTCGATGGTGGAGGCGGCCGCCTGCGACCGTACCAGCCGGCCTCCGAGCTTGGCGTTGACCTGCACGACGACGAGAGGGGGCCGCGCGCCGCCCGAGTGGACGGTGAGCCGCAGCACCGGCCCATCGACCGGCCGCTCGATCTCCTCGACGGCCCGGGCGACGGCTCGCCGTGCGGCATCCGCGTCGCGCGGCATGATCAGACCGCTCGCGCGAACGTCGATCAAGGTCCGCTCGGGGACCGCTCCTGAATGTGGTGACCTGCGTAAATCGCTCTCCTGCACAGCACGACTCGACCATTGCGCCGGCGGGCCGAGACAGGGCCGAAGGTCCCTTGTGCGATGCGGTGATCCGCTGAGGATCGACAGCGGGCGGGTGAGGTCGATCGGCCCTGCCGCCGCGCCGGAGAACCCGGTCAGTGTGGAGCTGAGCGAACTGTCGGACCGGCACGGGAGGTGCGAGATGTCCGACGTACAGGCTGAGCGAGGCGATCTCCTGGGACAACGCGGAGCTCCTCGGCGATCCACTCGGCGATCTCCGCGGTGCCGCCGCCGGTGCTGCCGTAGGCGACCAGAACTCTCACCACTCCTCCCCTTCCCTCTCGATCAGCCGACGAGGAACACCGGGCAGTGTGCCCGCTGGACCAGTGACCGGCTCACCGAGCCCAGCAGAACCTCGGGAAGGTGCCTCGGGCCGTGCCGGCCGGCGACGACCGCCGCCGCGGCCGACGATCTGGTCACCGCGACGGTCGCCGAGGCGGCGTGCACCCGGTCGGTCAGCCGTTGCAGAAGGTCCGCACCGGCGTTCCTGGCCTCGCCGGCCGCACCGGCGGCAGGCTGGGCGTGCACGATACGCAGGTTCCAGCCTCGTAGCTCGGCCTCGATCGCGGCGTGATCGACGGCCGTGCCGCTGGCCGGTGAGTCGTCCACGCCCACGACGACCAGGCCTGTCTTCGTCACGGTGGCGGCCTTCGCGGCCGGCGGCCGAGGGCCCGGCTTCTCCGGGCGCTGCCCGGCCGTGGCCAGATAGCGGTAGAGGGCCTCGTTGTACCGGGTTTTGTGGTCGCTGCTGAGGTTAGTCATGGCCGGCTCCCGGGTCAGGCCACTGCCCGGGCGGCGTGTTGCTCGTAGAACTCCCGGAACGCGTCATAGGCCCGCGCGCCGTAGACGGTGGCCGGGCCGCCGTTCATCAGGAAGGTGACGCCGATGGCCTCGGCCGCTTCGGCCGGGGTGGCGCCCTGCAGGAGGGCCGCGTGGGCGTGCGCGGCGACGCAGCCGTCACATTCCTTGCTGACCGCGATCGCCAACGCGATCAGCTCCTTGGTCCGGGCGTCCAGCTCACCGGGGGCCAGCGCGGCGTCATGCAGCTCCCGGTATCCCTCGTAGACGTGCGGGATGGCCTGGCGCAACGCTCGGGTCGGTCCTCGAAGTGCGTCGCGTACTTCTCTGCCGTGGCTCATGGCACCCGGTCCTCTCTCACGGTGCGCAGTCGGCACACCTCCATGCTGGACACCGTCCCGGCGCCGCGCCACAGGCCATGGTCCCGGCCTCAGCAGGCCTGTTGTCCCTGGTGGCCGGCCTCGCGCAGGGCCAGGCTGGAAGCGCGCGAGGTGATGACGATGAGTGATGCGCCGGTGATGCGGGTGTTGGTGGGGTACGACGGCTCGGTGCCGGCGGGCGCCGCGATCGAGGCCGGGGCCCGATTGCTGCCCGGCGCCCATGCCCGGGTGGCCCACGTGTGGACCCCGCCGTACGCCAGCGAACAGTTGCGGCGACGGTTGTGGCGCGGGGCGGGCTGCGTCGACGAGTTCGTCGCGGCCGTCGAGCGGGAGGGCCGGTGCGAGGCCGACCGGATCGCCGCCACCGGGGTGACCCTGGCGCGGGCGGCGGGCTGGCCGGCGGAGCCCTTCGTGGCCCGGGGGTTCGGCGGCGAGGGGTTCCAGCTGACCGAGATGGCCCGGGCCGCCGGTACGGATCTGATGGTGCTGGGAGCCCGTGGTCTCAGCGGCGCGACGGCCGTGCTCGGCAGCGTGTCGGACATGGCCGTGCACTACGCGACGCAGCCGGTGCTGGTGGCGCCGTACCCGCTGCTCGCGACCGAGTACCGCGAACTGGCCGAGGGCCCGGCCCTGGTGGGCTGGGACGGCTCGCCGGGCGCGGAAGCCGCGCTCCGAGCGGTGATCCGGCTCCTGCCACGGCATCGGCCCATCCTGGCCGCGGTCGACGTGGACGAGAAGCCGCCGCCGGAGTTCGCCGAGGCGCCAGCCGTGCTGCGATTGTCCACGCGTCACGATCATTCACCCGCCGCGATCGCGGAGGTCCTGAGCACGGCCGCTCACGACCAGGAGGCCGCGCTGGTGGTGGTCGGTTCCCGCGGTCGCGCCGCCGTGCGGGAGATCCTGCTGGGCAGCGTGGCGATGGCCACGCTGCATCGCGCCCACCGGCTCGTCCTGGTCGTCCCGCATCCGTCGCCCGGCGAGCAATGATCCGGCCGGCGGCGGACCCGTTCGCCCGGGACGACGGGACCTTCGGCCCGATGGCGCGGCCCGGAGCCGCTGCGAGAGTCGGAGGAGATGTCGTCCACCGCACGCTGGGAGGAGCCCGAGATGACGTTGATGATCGCCGGCCTGAAGGCCGTGGAGGTGCTCGACTCGCGGGGCCGCCCCACCCTGGCCGTGTCGCTGCGGTTGCGCGACGGCCGCACCGTGCGCGCCGGAGTGCCGTCCGGAGCGTCCACCGGCAGCCGTGAAGCGGTCGAGTTGCGCGACGGTGACCCGCAACGCTACGGAGGCAAGGGGGTGCTGACCGCGGCGGCCCACGTCAACGGCGAGATCGCCGAGCTGCTGGTCGGACGTCAGCTCGCCGACCTGACCGCCGTCGACCTGGCGATGATCAAGGCCGACGGGACGGCGACGAAGGCGCGGCTCGGCGCCAACGCGATCGTGGGGGTGTCAATGGCCGCCGCCCGGGCGTTCGCGCTGCTCGCCGACGTGCCCTTGTGGCGCTTCCTCAGCCCGGCGGGCACCACGCCCCGGCTTCCGGCGCCTCACTTCAACGTCGTCAACGGAGGTGTCCACGCGCCCAACCGCTTGGACTTCCAGGAGTTCATGATCGCCCCGCTGGGCGCGCCGACGCTCGCCGAGGCGGTCCGGGCCGGGGCCGAGGTCTACGCCGCGCTGCGCCGGCGGCTGGCCGACAAGGGCTTTGCCACCGGCCTGGGCGACGAGGGCGGCTTTGCGCCGGAAATCGAGGCACCCGAGGACGTGCTGCTCACCCTCGTCGACGCCATCACCGACGCCGGATACTCCCCCGGCCGCGACGGCATCGCGATCGCTCTTGATCCGGCCGCGAGCGAGTTCTACCACGACGGCCGCTACCACGTCGCCGGCGAGAGCCTCAGCAGCGACGACATGATCGCCCGGTACGAGGCCATGGTGGACCGGTTCCCGGTGTGGAGCATCGAGGACGGGCTGGCCGAGGACGACTGGGACGGCTGGATCCGGCTCACCGAGCGGCTCGGACCGCGGACCCAGCTGGTCGGCGACGACCTGCTGGTCACCAACCCGGCCATCGTCGCCGAGGGCATCGCCCGCCGCGCCGCCAACGCCGCGCTGATCAAGCTGAACCAGGTCGGCACCGTCACCGAGACGCTGGAGACCATGCGGCTGTGCCGAGACACCGGCTGGGCGCAAATGGTCTCTCACCGCTCGGGGGAGACCGAGGACACCTTCATCGCCGACCTCGCCACCGGCACCGGCTGCGGACAGCTCAAGACCGGCGCGCCGGCCCGCGGCGAGCGGGTCGCCAAGTACAACCGGCTCATCGAGATCGAGGCGGCCAAGCACCTGCCCTACGGGGTGCTCTGACCGTAAAACGCAGCACCCGCCGGCCATGCACCGGCGGGCGCTGTCCTGCTACGCGGTGAAGCCACCGTCGGCCGCCACCACGGCGCCGTTGACGTTGCTCGCCTCGTCGCTCGCGAGCCAGGAGATGACGGCGGCGATCTGGTCGGGCTGGGCCGGTGGGGCGCTCGAGGCGACGTTCACCACCGCACCGCCGCCACCCGAGCGCATCCCGGGCAGCGTGGCCTGGCACAGGCGCATGGCCGCGGTCGCTGAATGTCCATCGCCTTCTCCTCATGTCCTTACTGCGCGGTGTATCCGCCGCCGGTGACCAGGTATGAGCCGGTAATGTTGGAGGCCCGGTCGGAAACCAGGAAGGCGACCAGCTCGGCGACCTCCTCGGCCCGGCCCATCCGGCCCACCGGGTGCAGGGCGCTGACCCCGGAGATGACTTCCTGGTCGGCGTCGGCCAGCAGCGGCGTGTCGATGAAGCCGGGGCCGATGCTGTTGACGCGGACGCCCTGCCGGGCGTACTCGATGGCCGCGGTCCTGGTCATGCCGACCACGCCGTGCTTGGCCGCGACGTAGGCGACCGCCTGCGGGAAGCCGACCGAGCCGAGGATCGAGGCCATGTTGACGATGACGCCGCCGCCGGTGGCCAGCATGGCTTGGATCTCGGCCCGCAGGCAGTAGAAGACGCCGGTGAGATTGACACCGATGACCTGCGCCCAGCCGTCGATCGGATAGTCGCCGGTCAGAGCCTGCGGTCCGCCGATCCCGGCGTTGTTGACCGCGATGTCCAGGCGGCCGAAGCGTCCGAGCGTGTGACGGACCATCTCCCCGCAGCTAGACAGGAAGGAGACGTCCACGGCGTAGGCCATGGCGTCCTCGCCGATGGCCTTGGCGACCCGCTCCGCCGCGGAGTCGTCCCGGTCGGCCACGACGACCTTGGCGCCGCGGCGGGCGAGCAGCAGGGCCGTCGCCTCGCCGATGCCGGATCCGGCCCCGGTCACGATCGCCACCTTGCCGGCGAGCTCCTGGTCCATCATGGTGCTCTCCTTCCGCGGGTCAGCGGATGACCGCGATCGTCCCGGTCGCGTGGTGCAGCAGATGCCGGGTGACCGAGCCGAGCCGCCGGTCGCGGAAGCCCCCGCGACCGCGGGCGCCCACCACGGTCAGCCGCGCCTGACGCGCCTCGGCGGCCAGCACCTGGTAGGGATGCCCGGGCACCGAACGGACCTCCACCGGCACGGCCGGGAACTCGGCCCGCCAGGGCGCGAGCAGGTTCTTGGCCCACACCAGCTCGGCGGTCGCGGTCTCCTCCCGGTCCGGGAAGCGGTTGCCGATCCACGGGTCGGCCGGCGGCATCCAGGCGTGCACCGCGCGGAGGGCCACCCCTCGGATGGTTGCGTGCCAGAATGCGAACCGCGCCGCCTCCTCGGCCTGGGCGCTCTCGTCCAGGCCGAGCACCACCGGGCGGTCGCCCGGATCGGGATCGCGGACGATCACCACCGAGCAGAAGGCGTGGGCCGCCACCGAGGCGGCGACCGAGCCGAGCACCTGCTCGGCGATCAAGTGGTCGCTGTGCCCGCCGACCACGATCAGGTCGGCGTCCTCCGAGCAGTCACGCAGCACCGCCGCCGCCGATCCCTCGCCGACGATCTCGGCGACGGGAACAGCCGGGTGATCGGCGCGGGCCTTCTCGGCGGCGGCCGAGAGCAGCGCCCGCGCGGCCTCCCGGCTCGGCACGTCGGGCCACGCCACCGTGCCCGGAACGATGTAGACGGCCGGCATGTAGGCCGGGAACGCCAGCGCGTACACCAGGTCCACGGTGGCCCCTCGGTGGGCGGCCTCCTCCATGGCCCAGCCGAGCGCCCGGTCAGCCGGCGTGCTCGCGTCGTACCCCACCACGATCCTGTTCCCCGCCATCAATCCCACCTCCAGGGCTCAGGCCTGCGCCGCAGCCGGCGACGTCTGTGCACGTGCACGGATCCCGCGCAGCATCTTGCGTTCCATGACCAGGCTGCCCGGCTCCATGATCAGCCGGTCGGCCAGCCGGCGACCCAGCGAGGCGCCCGTCTCGGCGATCCGGTTACGGCTGATCAGCCGGGTGCCGTCGCCCTGCGGAAGCAACGTGAACGACCACACCACTGACCGTCCTCGGACCGGAAGACCAGGGCGCGAGCCGGATCACAGATCTCCGCCCGCATGCCCGGCCCGTCCCGGCCCATCGGGAGCACATCGCCCACGTCACCGGCGGCGAAGGCCGATCGTCGCATCATCTGACTCCCCCTCACCTCCGACGCTAGGAACCGCCGGTCGCGCGGGGCAGGGCCGGTGAGCCCCCGCGCGACCGGCCGTTCGGCCCTGCCGTGCACCACCCGGCGCGCCCCACGGTGAGGGGAGAGCGGAGGAGGAGCCATGCGGATCGGGGAGATCGTCGTCGGTACCGACGGCACGCCACCGGGTGGCGCCGCGGTGGAGTGGGCAGCCCGGGAGGCGGCGCACCAGCGAGCAGGGGTGCGGGTAGTGCACGCCTACGACGGAGACTGGAGGTCGGCCCGGTTCGACACGACCTGCGCATTCGCCGACGAGGACAAGCACCTGGCCGAAGCGGTGGTGAACGACGCCGAGCGCAGCGTTCACGCGATCAGCCCGGCCGTGCAGGTGCTCACCGAAGCGGTGCCCGGCGACCCGACGGTGTCCCTGCTGGACGCCGCCGAACACGCCGACCTGGTGGTCATCGGCAGCCGCGGCCGGACCGGCCTGGCCGGGCTGGCGTCCGGCAAGGTCGGCCGGCACCTGATCGCTCAGGCGCCCTGCCCGGTGGTCGTGGTGCACGGCCGCGGCGACGGAGGCACCGGCCCGGTCGTGGCCGGCGTCGACATGACCGACACCGCGGAGCACGTGCTGGAGACCGCCTTCGCCGCCGCTGCCGACCGCGGCGCAAAACTGGTCGTGGCCCACACCTACCTGCCGGTCGCGCCGTTGTGGGGCATCGACCTGCCGTCGTCGGCGGTGGCCGGACCGGACGAGGACGCCGTCGAGCACGCGCACGTCGAGGACCTGGTGGCCCGCTGGCACGGCAAGTACCCGCGGGTGCCGGTGCGGATCCTGGTCCGGACCGGCGCCACGGCGGCGGTGCTGGCCGGCCTCTCCCGCGACGCCCGGCTGATCGTGGTGGGCCACCGTGGGCACGGCGTCGTCGCGGGCGCGCTGCTCGGCTCGACCGGCACCTACCTGATGCACCACGCCGAATGCCCGGTCTGGATCGCCCGGGTCCCAGCTCGGGACCAACGGCCCTGACGGTCCCGGCCCCGTCCGGCGCACGCTGGAAACAGACGTTGCGAGGTGATCCCCATGACGACGCACAGCGGCGCACCGGTGGTCGTCGGAATCGACGGATCGGCCCGGGCGCTCGAGGCGACCCGGCTGGCCGCGGCGGAGGCGGCCCTCCATCACCGTCCTCTCCGCATCGTCCACGTCATGCAGTGGCCACGCCTGTTCGGCGACGGACGATCCGACCCGCCCGACTCGCTGAAGAGTCAGGCGCACGTGTGGCTGCACGACGCGGCGCTGCACGCCGCCGAGGAGGCGCCCGGGATCCCGTTGGTCAAGGAAACCCTCGTCGGACCGCCGGCGGCCAAGCTGATCGGCGCGACGGCGAGCGCGTTCCTGCTCGTGATCGGCGATCGGGGCATGGGCGGGTTCACCGGGCTATCGACCGGGTCGATGGCAGTCCAGGTGGCGATGCACGGCGCGGCGCCGGTGCTCGTGGTCCGGGGCACGCCTGCGGTGGACGGTCCGGTCGTGGTCGGCGTCGACGGATCCGCCTCGGCGGCGCGGGCGCTGACCTTCGCCGCCCAGGAGGCCTCGCTGCGCGGGACCGAGCTGGTGGCCCTGCACGCCTGGACGATGCCCGCGCTGGTGGGACCGCCGGCCATGATGCCGCTGGCCTACGACCCACCGGCGATCGCCCTGGAGGAGCAGCGCGTGCTGGCCGAGGCGCTGGCCGGCATCGGGGAGAAACATCCCGATCTGACGGTACGGCGTGAGCTGCCGCCTGGGCCACCGGCGCGGGCGCTGATCGACGCCGCGCGACACGCTCAGCTGGTCGTCGTCGGCAGCCGCGGCCGCGGCGGGTTCGCCGGCATGTTGCTCGGCTCGGTGAGCCAGCACCTGCTGCACCACGCGACGTGCCCGGTGGTCGTGGTCGAGAGCGGCCGGTCATGACCAGCTTCGGCCCGGCCGCGGTGCGCGAGACGCACGCCGCGCTGGTGGTCTTCGTGGGCGACCGGGCCTACAAGCTCAAGAAACCGGTGGACCTCGGCTTCCTGGACTTCCGCAGCCGCGCCGAGCGGGAACGCGTGTGTCATCGGGAGGTCGAGCTCAACCGTCGTCTCGCCCCGGACGTCTACCTCGGGTGGCCGACGTGATCGGCCCCGACGATCAGCCGTGCGACCACCTCGTGGTGATGCGCCGGATGCCCGACGAGCGCCGCGGCGCCGGTCGCCGTGGTCCACGATCCGGCCGCCTGACCGGACGACACGACGAAGCCCGGGACCCTGGGTCCGGCCAGCAGCACGTCGGCGACCGGCCGGCGCGGTGTGGCGGCGGGACGGCCGTAGCCGAGCCGCAGCACGATCTGCGCCCAGCGTCCCGCGTCCTGATCGGTGAGCAACCGGCGGATCACCGGTATCTCGACCGGCTGGCTGATCGGCGTGGTGGCCAGATTCAGCCAGGTCGCGGTGAGCAGCACCCGCTGCAGCGCCTGCCCGGCGGTCACCCAGTCCGCCGGTGCGTCGTCCACGGTGGACAGGACCGCGATCGTGGGGTGGGGCTCGAAGGTCTCGCTGGCCCGGCGCATCTGAGGTTGCAGCAGGCCGAAGTCGCGGATCGGCAGGGATTCCAGGGCATCCCAGGGCCCGACGGCGGAGCTCGGCACCCCGTCGACCCGGCGCCGGCCCGGAAGCGTCCACCGCGCCAGCTTGGCCCGATATCCGCCGCGGGCCCGGAGCCGGCTGTCGGCGACCTCGGACAGACCGATGATCGCGTTCCGGCTCACCGAGCTGGCCCCCTCGAACCGCGCGCCCTCCCGGCGAGCAGCGTCACGCAGGTGCTCGAAGGCGTCCTCGGGTACCGCCGACCGGGCGAAAGGCCACCGGTTCGTGTGCCGGTGGGCCACGGCGGCGGCCAGGGCCTCGACCGGCGGAGTCGGAACTTCTTCCGGCCCCAGCTCGAACGTGGTCACGAAATCCCGGTCGCGCGGATCGGGGAACATCCGGACCTCGGGCCGGCGTCCGGCGGCGCGAATCGCGAGCCGCAACGTGAACAGCGCCGCGCCGACGCTGATGAGCATCTCCCGCCCGGTCGGGTCGAAGCAGTTCGAGCAGGCGGCGCCGGTCGGCGTGCACCTCCACCCGATCGGGCCCGATCCGGAACAGCCACGGCTGACTGTTGTGCAGTGACGGCGCCATCATGGCGGTGGCCATGCAGTCCCGGAGACGCATCCTCGCCGCCTCCTCCCTGCTCTTTCCCCCCAGCCCATCGCACTGACGACGCGCTGAGTACCGGCCGGAAGTCCCCTCCCGGCGGGACTTGCCGCCCTGCCCACGGGCTCTCCGGCGCGTGACGATCCGGACAGGACCCTGAGGGAGGACGTCATGAGCATCAGGAAGATCGTGGTCGGCACCGACGGTGCCGAGCCGGGTAAGGCCGCCGCGCGGTGGGCCGCCCTGGAGGCGCAGCGGCGCGGAGCCGTGCTGCGCATCGTGCACGCGTTCGACTGGGAATGGGCCCAGTCGAGGTACGACTACAGCGGTGAGCTGCTGAACGTCGCGCAGAAGACCGCCGAGGCGATCACCGCGAACGCCCACGACGCCGCGGCCGCCGCGGCCCCGGGCATCGTCATCGAGACCGACACCCTGCTCGGCCGGACGGTGCCCCGGCTGCTCGGCCTGGCCGAGGACGTGCAGCTGATGGTCCTGGGCAATCGGGGCCGGGGCGGCTTCGCCAGCTTGCTCCTGGGCTCGGTGAGCCAGCACGTCGCCACCCACGCCGGCTGCCCGGTGGTGGTGGTCCGCGGCCGGCCGGGCATCGACGACGGACCGATCAGCGCCGGTGTCGACGACTCCCCCGCCGCCCACGCCGTGCTGGAGACGGCCTTCGAGGCCGCCGCCACCCGGGGCGCCGAGCTGAAACTGATCCGGACCTACCTGCCGCCGGTGCCGCTGTGGATGTACGGCGCCATGCCGGCCACCGAGGTGGCGACGCCGGAGTTCGACGCCGACGAGAAGGAGCGCCTGGCGGAGCTAGTGGCCCCCTGGATCGCCAAGTACCCGGCCGTGCGGGTCGAGACGCTGCTGTCGCACGACAGCGCCGCGGCCGTGCTGACCGGCGTCTCCCACGGCTCGCAGCTGGTCGTCGTCGGCAGCCACGGCCACGGAGCGATCAGCGGTTCGGTGCTCGGCTCGACCGGTCTGCAGCTGCTGCACCACGCGGACTGCCCGGTCTACATCGCCCGATGAGCCGCACGACGGCGGGCCGGCGTTCCCGCCGGCCCGCCGCATGCGTTTCCGGTCAGACCTCCGGCCGGTCGGCGGTCGTCGCGGTCAGGCCGCCGTGCGGATGCCGCCACCCGGGCGGGACCAGCATCACCGGGCACGGCGGCTGACGGGTCAGCGAGTGGTCGAGGTGACCGTAGAGCAGTTCGGCGACCCGGCCGGTGCCACCCATCCCGGCCACCAGCAACTGACAGCGGCGCCCGGCGCGCTGCACCGTGTAGGCGATGTCGGTGGCGGAGACGACGACCGGCTCGACCGGGACGTCCGGATGCGTGGCCAGGGCGGGTACGAGCGCTGCGGTCAGACGGTCCTCGGCCGCCCGCAGGTCGGCCGGCGGAATCCGTGAGGTGGCCGCGGCGCGCTCGTCCGGAGGCCGCCAGGCGTGCACGGCAATCAGGCGTACGCCGCGCAGCGCCGCCTCCTCGACGGCGACCGGCGAGGTGACGCCCGGACGCCCGGACACCGCGACCCCGACCGGACCGTTCCCAGGCGCCGCGCCGCGATGCACCAGCAGCGGACAGCTGCTGTGGTGGGCCAGGTAGGCCGCGGTCGAACCCCAGCTCGGCCGGGTGAGCACCCCGTCTCGGTGCCCGACGACCAGCAACCGCGCGGCGGCCGATCGTTCGGTGACCGAACCGAAGGCGCTACCCTGCGCGAGATCGGTGTCCACCCACAGGTCGGGGGCCAGATGGACGGCCCGGCGGGCGGCCAGATCGAGCAGCCGCCGGCCGTCGTCCGGACCGTAGGCGGGGCCACGGGCGCGGAAGGGTCCGGCGTACTGGCCGGGCCAGACATGCATGATGAGCAGCGGCGCACGGTGCCGCACGGCCTCCGCGACGCCGAGATCGACGACGGCCAAGCCGTTGCGCGACCCGTCGACAGCGACCAGCACGGGAAGCCGTTCCTCCACCGTCACCACATCGTGCATAACTGGACCTTAAAATCTCGGCTGAGAAGCGCGTCACGGCCTGAGGACCGGTGCGCGCGGGACTTTGGTCCGTTCTTCCCGGCAGGGCCCGGCGAGAGCCTGCTGCCGGCGTACGGCCGCCAGCCGCCCGCCGAGCACCTCCACGCACCGGATCAGGAACTCGGCGCGCACCGACGCATACTGCGGGAGCAGCCGCCGGAACCCACGCGGACACTGGATCTGCTCGCCGAAGGAGGCCGGCCGCGGCGCGCTCGCCGGCGCCCTCCTCGGCTCGGTCGGTCTGGAACTCATCCACCACGCCGACGTCCCGGTCGTCATCGCCCGGGAACGAGGCGAACGATGACTTCCGTCGACGCGCTCACCGCGGACGGTGGCATCGTCACCATCCGCCCAGCACGAGCTGCTCGGCATCGCTCGCGAGCACGGCATCCGGCTGGTCGGCCCGAACTGCCTCGGCGTCATCACCACCGATCCGCGGGTCTGGCTCAACGCGAGCTTCGCCCCGGCCGCGCCGACGCCGGGCAGCCTGGCGATCGCCTCGCAGTCCGGCGCCGTGGCGATCGCCCTGCTGGACAGCGCACGCCGCACCGGATGCGGGATCTCCTCGTTCGTCTCGCTCGGCAACAAGGCCGACATCAGCGGCAACGATCTCATCGCCTACTGGTACGACGACCCGCGTACGCACGCGGTCGCGCTCTACCTCGAGTCGTTCGGCAACCCGCGCAAGTTCGCCCGCACGGTACGCGCGCTGGGTCGCCGCAAGCCGGTCCTCGCGCCCAAGAGCGGCCGGTCCACCGCCGGGCAGCGCGCCGGCGCCTCGCACACGGCCGCCGCGGCCGCGCCGTCGGCCACCATGGACGCCCTGTTCGCGCAGGCCGGGGTGATTCGCGTCGACGGTCTGGGCGAGCTGCTGGACGCCGCCCCATGGTCACCGACCAGCCGGTGCCGACCGGCCACCGGGTCGCCGTCCTCGGCAACGCCGGTGGCCTCAACGTGCTCGCCGCCGACGGGGCCGAGGCGCACGGCCTGGTCGTACCCACCCTGAGCGGTGAGCTGCGCGATCGCCTGCGCCGGCTCGTCCCCGGAGCGGCCAGCGCCGACAACCCGCTCGACCTCGGCGCCGGCGCGACCCCCGCCGCCTTCGCCACCACCGCCGAGGCCATCGCCGGCAGCGGCGAGGTGGATGCCCTCGTGCTGATCATCATCGGCACGAAGGCCAACGCGCCCGACGAGATCCTCGACGCGCTGGCCGGCGCGGTCGACGCCGACCCCGGTCTGCCCGTCGCGGCGGTCGTCATCGGCGGCGGCGACCGGCCGACGCTCGGCAACCGGGCGGTGCCGGTCTATCCGATGCCTGAGCGGGCGGTGACAGCACTCGGTCACGCCGCGGCCTACGGCGCCTGGCGCCGGGCGCCGCTGGGACGGCGCCCCGATCTCGGCGGCATCGACGCCGCCCGGGCCCGGTCGGTCGTCCAGGCAGTCCGACCGGGCTGGCAGTCCTACGAAGGAGCCGCGGCGATCCTGTCGGCATACGGCATCCCCTTGACCACGACGGTCACCGCTTACGATGCGACCGCCGCCGTCATCGCGGCCGAGACGGCCGGCTACCCGGTGGTTCTCAAGTCGGCCGACCCCGACCTGGTGCACAAGACCGACACCGGCGGCGTGGCCCTCGGGCTCACCGACGCCGACGCCGTGCGAGCGGCGTTCGACCGGGTCGCCGCGGCCGGTCGCCCAGCCGCCGGAGTGCTGGTGCAGCACCAGGTCAAAGCACCGATCGAGCTGGTCGCCGGCCTGGTCCACGACCCGGTGTTCGGGTCCGTCGTGATGGTCGGCCTGGGCGGCGTGCACACCGACGTGCTCGGCGACCGGGCTCTGCGCCTGGTCCCGCTGACCGATCTGGACGCCGGCCGGATGTGGCGTGACCTGCGCTCCGCGCCGCTGCTCCGCGGCCATCGGGGCGATCCGCCGGTGGACACCGCCGCCGTGGAGGACCTGCTGCTGCGGCTTGGGCGACTGGCCGAGGATCTGCCCGAGGTCGCCGAGCTCGACCTCAACCCGGTGCTGGCCGGCCCGGACGGCGTGGTCGCGGTGGATGCCAAGCTGCGGCTGGCGCCGGTCGGCGCCGAACCCGACCCGGTGCTGCGCCGGCTGGCCGCGCGGGACGCGTGAGCGGTGGTCGTGCCGAATCAGCGGAGGCCCGGACGCGGACGGCCGCCGGCCCGCCCGCGCGGGTGCCGGTCGCCCACAGCGGCGATGCCGAAGAGGCCGCCGGCCGTCAGAACAGGGAGGGCGATCGCCGCCCCGGTGCCGCCGGTGCCGGCGGTCGCCAGCCCGACAATCAGCAACAGCGGGCCGGCCACGACCGGCCGTGGGACACCGAGAAAGCCCAGGGCGATGGCGACGCCGAGAGCGCTCATCAGTCCGGCCTGCCCGGCTTCGACCGGGGCGACGCCGGGAAGGTCGCCGATCACGACCAGAGCGGCCGTGAGGATCGTGAGCACGACCAGCAGGGCGGCGGCGGGCCCGGGGCGGCTCGTGGCGTAGGCGGCCAGCGCGGCCGTCGCCGCGCACCAGGACAAGGCCACGGCCACCCCGGCCGACCCGCCCGGGTCGATCAGAACGTCCCCGTTGACGTAGGCGGCGCCCACGAGGGCGACGAACACCATCAGCGCGAACGCCGAGACGGTGACGATCCGTGGCCACGCCGGCATGCCCAGCACCTCCCCGCGGCGGAGAGCCGGACGCGCTACGCCCGCGCGCGCGGGGAGCGCAACGTGGACAGGCGTCGCTCGTACTCCTCGGCGTCGATCTCACCGCGGGCGAACCGCTCGGCCAGCAACCGCTCCGCCGACGACTCGAGCGTCGTCCCGGACGGCTCGCGTGGCGGCCGGCGCAGCTGCGTGCCGATCAGCGCCGCGGCGGCCAGCAGAGCCGCCAGCACGACGGCGAGGATGGGAATCCAGCCGATGCCCATGCCGTGCCCGTAATACATCATTGTCTTCCCCTTCCACGCTTCCGCCCCTCATCGTCGGCCCCGGCCGTGGCCGGCGCACGGGCCGGACGACCCGCCGATCGGCGCCGTAGTGCTCTTCCGGGCGGGATGGGTCGTTCGGCCCTGTCGATCGTCCGGCGCGCCGCGATGTGCTGGAGTCCGACCGACCTCACGGGGTCCCGGCGTAGCCGAAGGAGGAACCATGCGTCCCCCGGCCGCCCGGCACGCTTCGTCTCCTTTGTGGATCCGCACCAGCCGACGAAGGTCGGCCTGAAAACGCGCGCTGATCCGCGAGGACGAGCGCGGAAAGCCCGGCGATCGCCCCGAATGCGAATGCGCTCAACCTTCTTCCCATGAGGTCAAGCCGACGCGGCCGCTCTCCTACCCCGGTAGGGCCGACCGGGACAGGAGAAAATGGCACCAGGTCCCGGACTGCGTCACTTGCTCCGGGCGCGCCGGGACCTTCTTCCCGAGCACCGCGACGCACGTACCGGAACCCGCCCCCGGCCACGCCAGACGCTGCGCAGCACCAGCAACGCGGCGACGGCTACCAGTTGCCCGCCCAGCACCACCCGGTTGATGTCGACGGCCGGGCGCCAGGACACCTTGCCGTCTTTGACCACGAACACGCCGAGGCCCCTGGCCGCGGTGCCGAATCCGCCACCCGTACCGGATCCCTCCGTCTCCCCGTCGTCCGGCGCCGTTCCGGCGCCACCTCCGCCTCCGCCCGCGACCTTGGCGACCGGCAGCACGAGCACACCGTCCTGGACGATCGGCTCGCCGAACACCCGGCCGGCCGTGCCGGCGTCCACGGCCCGCCGCAGCACCTCCAACACTCCCTTGTCCTCAAACACCTGTCCCACGCGAATCCTCCTTCCTCGTCGGAAGAGCCTTTCCCGGCCGGGAGCGACCGGGATGCCGGGCCAGAGTTGATCCACCGCGACCCGGCGATGACCGCCAGTCCCCCGCACAGACGGCCCGGCACCTCCACGACCAGCGCGGCCCGCCCGGTCTGCGCACCTGGAGCCACGGCCGGGCCGCCTCACCCGGCGAGCGATCGCAACAGGTCGTAGACGAGGAAGGCCGGCCAGACGATCGCCTTGAGGATGCCCACCACGCCGGCCCAGAAGTCGCCGGCCTGCTGGATGTACCAGACGAGCGCGCCGATCAGGCCGAGTCCGTACACGACGTTGCCCGCACCGCCGTAGCCACCGGCGCGTCTCGTCCGCGTGTTCTCACTCATCCCCGTCTCCCTTCCAGGCTCGTTCAGTTCCTCAGCGCCGGCTCAGTCGCTCCATCTCGGTGCGGATGTCCTCCTCCGACGGGTTCGAGCTGACGTAGACGTCCCAGACGTGAAACGCGAGCCCGATCCCCCAGCCCAGGAGCGGGAACATCGGCCAGTAGAAGCCGCCCGGCGAGGTGAGCAGCCAGATCGCGTTGAGGAACAGGTTCACCAGCACGTACGAGAGCACGTGGGCCTGCAGGTCTCGCTTCTTGCGAAGCCGGGTGACCGCCGCCTGGCGAAGGTCACTCATGGTGGTGAGATCCGGCTCTTCCGGAGTCATCGTCGGCCTCCCTCCGGTCGCGCGGCCGCGCGCCGCACGCTGTTCCCTTCCGTCAACGTACGAGGGGCCATCAGGGCCGGCCCAGAGCCGAAGGTCACGCCGCGCCGCCCTTGGTCCTGCCCCACTTCCCCACTCGGGATGGGGCGGTGCCGCGACGTCGCCCCACCCCGAGCGCCTCGCGACCGCCGATCGAGAACCGTCGTCATCCGGACGACCCGCGCCGGTAGGATCGACACCTCTGCCTGGCGGGCCCGTGCGGCCGTACGTTTGGCGGTACGGTCACCGGAAGGTGCTCGGCAACCCGGCCCCGGGGGGACGACGTGATCCGTGATCCGGCCTACTCGGTCGAGCCGTGGCAGTTGCGCGAGCGGTATCTCGACCACCGGCTGCTGGCCCGGTCGGAGTCGATCTTCGCCCTCGCCAACGGCTACATGGGCCTGCGCGGCAATCTCGACGAGAACGACCCGCACGCTCTGCCCGGAACGTACCTCAACTCGTTCTTCGAGCTGCGCCCACTCCCCTACGCCGAAGGCGGGTACGGCTACCCGGAGTCCGGCCAGACCATCGTCAACGTCACCGACGGCAAGGTGATCCGTCTGTCCGTCGACGACGAGCCCTTCGACGTGCGGCACGGGCAGCTGCGGCGGCACGAGCGGGTGCTCGATCTGCGCGCCGGTGTGGTGCGGCGCGAGGTGGAGTGGGTGTCACCGTCGGGGCGGGCGATACAGGTACGGTCGACCCGGCTGGTGTCCTTCGCGCAGCAGTCGATCGCGGCCATCGAGTACGAGGTCACGCCGGTCGACACCCCGGTGCGGGTGGTCGTGCAGTCGGAGCTGATCGCGAACGAGGCTCTCCCCGGCTCGCTCAAGGACCCTCGTGTGTCGGCGGTGTTGAGGGCTCCGCTGGTTGCCGAGGCGGCCTCCACCACCAGCTCCGGAGCCATGCTGACCCACCTCACGCGGGAAAGCGGCCTCCGCCTGACCGTCGCGATGGACCACGAATGGGCGGGGCCGCCGGGACTGCGGCGCACCAGCGAGGCGGACGCCGACCTGGCTCGGACCACGGTGACCGGGCGGCTCGCGCCCGGTGAGCGTTTACGCCTGGTCAAATTCCTGGCGTACGGGTGGTCCGGCCGGCGCTCGGCGACGGCGCTCCGCGACGATGTGGCCGCTGCGATCGAGGGAGCCCGATACGACGGCTGGCCGGGCCTGCTGTCGGCTCAGCGCGCCTACCTGGACGAGTTCTGGAACAGCGCGGACGTCGAGCTGGACGGCGACGCCGAGGTGCAGCAGGCCGTCCGGTTCGCGATGTTCCACGTTCTGCAGGCCGCGGCCCGAGCTCAAGATCGGCCCATCGCCGCCAAGGGGCTGACCGGTCCCGGCTACGACGGGCACGTCTTCTGGGACACCGAGCGCTTCGTGCTGCCGGTCCTGACCTATGTCCGGCCCGACGCGGCGGCCGGGGCCTTGCGCTGGCGGCACGCCACCCTCGGTCTGGCCCGCGAGCGCGCCGCCACCCTCGGCTGGTCGGGCGCCGCCTTTCCCTGGCGTACGATCCGAGGTCAGGAATGCTCGGGCTACTGGCCGGCCGGCACCGCCGCCGTGCACCTCGGGGCCGACATCGCCGACGCGGCGGTCCGCTACGTCAACGCGACCGGCGACCGGGCCCTCGACCGAAGCGTGGGCGTCGACCTGCTGATCGAGACCGCACGCCTGTGGATCTCGTACGGCCACCACGACCGCCACGGTGTCTTCCATCTCAACGGCGTCACCGGTCCCGACGAGTACACCGCCGTCGCCGACGACAACGTCTACACCAACCTGCTGGCCCGGCGAAACCTGATCGCGGCGGCCGACGCCGCGGAACGTCATCGCGAGCGGTGGGGCGTGCTCGCGGTCGACGACGACGAGATCGCGGCCTGGCGGGCGGCCGCGGCGGCGATGGCCGTGCCGTACGACGAGCAACTGGGCGTCCACCCGCAGGTCCGCGGCTTCACGTTGCTCCAGGAGTGGGACTTCGACGCGACTCGGGCCGACGAGTACCCGCTGCTGCTGCACTTCCCCTATCTCAACCTCTATCGCAGTCAGGTGGTCAAACAGGCGGATCTGGTGCTGGCGATGCACTGGTGCGGCGACGAGTTCACCGCGGCCGACAAGGCCCGGAACTTCCGCTACTACGAGCAACGCACCGTACGCGACTCCTCGCTGTCGGCCTGCACCCAGGCCGTGATCGCCGCTGAGGTCGGACATCTCGATCTGGCGCACGACTACATCGGCGAAGCGGCCCTGATGGACCTGCACGATCTTCATCGCAACACTCGCGACGGGCTGCACATCGCGTCGCTGGCCGGAGCATGGCTGTCCCTCGTCGCCGGGTTGGGCGGCCTGCGCGACCACGATGGAACCCTTTCCTTCGCGCCGCGGCTGCCCTCCCGGATCAGCCGTCTCGCGTTCTCCCTGCTCTGGCGGGGGCAGCGGTTGCGGGTCACCGTCCGCCCCCACGAGGCCACGTACGAGTTGTGCTCTCCCGGCGCCGCCGAGCTGGAATGCCGGCATCACGGCGAGCGCCTGCTCGTCACCGGCGCCGGCCCGGTGACCCGTCCGATCCCCGCTCTTGTCGCGCCCGGGCCCGCCCCGGTCCAACCGGCCGGCCGCGCGCCGCGGCGCCGCGAGACCGGCTGACCCGCGGTCCGGGGTTCTCTCTCCCCCCAGGACCGGCGCCTCTGCCGGGACCGGCCCGCGCCCCCATAGCGTTGACGACACCAGCACCCCGACACTGCCACCGGGCCCCGCTCCCGGGGCATGATCGGCGACTCCGGTGCCCTCAGAAGAGACCGAGAGGCTGATCGCTGTACGAGACCAGGAGGTTCTTGGTCTGGCTGTAGTGATCGAGCATCATGCGATGGTTCTCCCGCCCGATCCCGGAGATCTTGTATCCGCCGAAGGCCGCTCCAGCGGGGTATTGGTGGTAACAGTTGGTCCACACGCGACCGGCCTTGATGCCCCGGCCCATCCGGTAAGCGCGGGCGCCGTCGCGCGTCCACACCCCGGCGCCCAGGCCGTAAAGGGTGTCGTTGGCGGTGGCCAGCGCCTCCGCCTCGTCGGCGAACGTCGTCACCGCGAGCACCGGCCCGAAGATCTCCTCCTGGAAGACCCGCATCCGGTTGTGTCCGGCTCAGGCGGCCCGCTGAAGGCCGGCGAGCAGCTCGCTCACCCGGGCCTTGATCTCGTCGCGGATCGGGCGGACAGCGTCGAGGTTCTGCCCGGCGGGGTCGTCGAGCTTCCAGTCCTCGTAGCGCCGGCCGGGAAACACCGGGCAGGTGTCGCCGCAGCCCATGGTGACGATCACGTCCGAGTCCCGAGCCACCTCGTACTCGAGGATCTTGGGCTGTTCAGCGGTGATGTCGATGCCGACCTCGGCCATCGCGGCGACCGCGACGGGGTTGATCGCCTCGGCCGGCTCGGACCCGGCCGAGCGGACCTCGACGGTGTCGCCGGCGAGGTGGCGCAGCCAGCCGGCGGCCATCTGGGAACGGCCGGCGTTGTGGACGCAGACGAACAGAACGCTGAGTTTGGCGGTCATCGCGGGTCTCCTTCGGCGGTGGCGGGGTGTCCGACGAGGACGTCACCGGCCGCGCGCCCCGCGTCCGGATAGAGGGCAAGCACCAGCCCGGCGCCGATGGCCAGCCCGGCGAACTGGGCGAGCAGGAAGCCGGGGATCGAGGCGGGGGCGATGCCGGCGAACGTGTCGGTGAACGCGCGGCCGATGGTGACGGCGGGGTTGGCGAAGCTGGTGGAGGACGTGAACCAGTAGGCGGCGCCGATGTAGGCGCCGACCGCGGCCGGCGCGGCGGCGGTGCGGCCGGTGCGGGCGAGGGCGAAGACCAGCAGGAGTAGCCCGCAGGTGGCCACCACCTCGCCCAGCCACAGGTGCCCGCCGGTCCGTGTCCTGGTCGAGAGAGTGATCGGGTCGAGGTCGAACATCAGGTTGGCCAGCACCGACCCGGCGACCGCACCGGTCGTCTGCGCGGCAAGGTAGCCGGCGAGCAGGGTGGTGGGCAGGCCGGTGCGGGCGCGGCGTCCGAGCGCCCAGTCGGCGATGGAGACGACCGGGTTGAAGTGGGCGCCGGAGACCGGCCCGAAGATGAGGATGAGAGCGCCCAGCGCGAGGGCGGTGGCGATCGCGTTCTGCAGCAACTGCAGTCCGACGTCCCCCGGGGACAGGGTGCTGGCCATGATGCCGGAGCCGACGACGGCGGTGACCAGCAGCGCGGTGCCGAGGAACTCGGCGAGCAGCCGGCGCCCCATGGTCACGCCACCGCCCGGGCGAGGCGGTCGACGCGGCCGGCCAGGTCGGCGAAGGCGTCCTCGAAGGCCTGATCGCTGCCGGTCCGGACCGGGTCGGGCACCGACCAGTGCAACCGTGGCCCGTCCGCCGCGGGGGCGGGCAGGGCTTCGTGGGCATTGTCGCAGACCGCGATGACCAGGTCGCCGTCGCGGAGGACGTCGTCGACGTGGGCGGTGCCGGCCGGGTCGAGGGCAAGGCCGTGGCGGCGGGCGACCGCCACCGCTCCCGGGTGCACGGCCGGGGCCGGGTCGGTGCCCGCGCAGGCGGCCGGGACACCTGCGCGGTCGCGCCAGAGGGCAGCGGCGAGCTGCGACCGCGCCGAATTGCGTGTGCACACGAAGACCACCCGCCCGGCCGCGGCCAGGGCCGGCGGGGTCAGCGCGGCGAGCGTGGAGGACACCAGGCGTAGGTAGGCGCGGCGCCGGTCGCCTTCCGAGCGGGTCCGCGCGACCAGCCCGGCCGCCTCGAGGACCTTGACGTGGTGGGCGACCAGGTTGCTGGGCAGACCGAACCGATCCCCGATCTCACCCGGTGACGCGTCGCCGATCAAGAGCGCGTCGACGATCGCCAGCCGCGCCGGGTCACCGAGCGCGGAGTGCACCCGCGCCCGCCTCACCAAAGAAGTCTCGGCATCCATTGAGTCAATGATTGTTGAGATTTTTTGCGCGGTCAAGGGGTGAGTCACCACGTTCCCGGTCAGATCTGCGTACGCGCCCTCACCGGACGCCGAGATACCGGCTCACCGACGGCAAGGCCGGCATCAGGGTCAGGACGACACCCACCGCGCCATAAGCGGCCTCGAGCCACGATCGCGCCGGCAGACAGGCGATCTCCACGCCGATCCAGACGATCATGCCGAGGCCGAGGAGGATCGTCATGCTCCAGGACCAATGATGCCGTGTCAGCCGCTCGGCCGGCGCCAGCCAGGCCGTCCGCGGGCGGCACCGGATTCCGTACGCGGCGACGAGCGAGCCCAGGCCGAAGCCCAGGCCCAGCACGAACCCCGGCAGGACCCAGTTGCTGATCAAGGGAATCGCATCGAGCCAGGCGTCCGGCGGCGGCTCGCTCAGCCACCGGCCGGAAGCCATCTCCACGCCGCCCAGAACAGCGGTGACGCCGAGGAAGACGAGGAGGCCGAAAAGAGTTCGGACGGCCATCGGCCGGCCGCGGGCCACCGCCCGCTCTCGCGTGGTCATGCCTTCAGCCTCATCGTCCCGGCCCACGACCGGCCAGGGCCGAACTACCGGACCGTCCCGGACCTTCGTACGACGGGGCCTCGTGCTGACATCGCAGCGTCCGGCGGGGCCCAGCCTGCGCCCGTCTCCGCGGCTCGCCGACGAGCTATCGAGCTATCGAGCCATCGAGCCATCGAGCTATCGAGCTATCGAGCAGCCTTGCGCCGGGAAAGCACGAAATCCACCACGGCCGGGGCGAAGGCGGGACCGAAGGCGACCGTCTCATCCGCGCTGCTGTGGACGGCGAGCACGCTCACCGGTTCGGACGGCCGGCACCGTGCGGTGTCGTTCCAGCCCTCGGTGGCATTCCAGAAACGCTCACCCTGGTCGTCGACCGACCCTTCGGGGGTACGCGTAGATGCCCCGGCGCTCCGACTGCGGAGTCAGCCACAGGTAGGTCTCCAATTTCAGCGCCGAACCGGAGTGACGACCGGCGGGTGTCCCCTCCCTGCGACCTCTTCATCCCGAGTCGTTGGACAGGTAGCCGACGACCTGACCCCAGCTGTTGATGTCGACCGGGTACGCCCGCGGGCATTGCGGCTGTGGCGACGTGATGGAGGCGCAGGACGGAGTCCCTTCTCTTGCGGCGGTGAGCTCCCGGGCGATCAGATGACGTGCAGCGTGGTGTTCACGCCGAGATTGCCGCCGGAGCAGCGCACGCCGATCTGGTAGGTGGCCGGCGGGGTGGTGGCCGGCACGTGGTAGGACACGAGGAAGCGACCGCTCTTCGTACGCTCGACCGCCGGGCCGAACCCCTCCGGCGGGAAGAGCGCCGACACCGAGGTCAGCACGGCCGCCGCGTCGGCCGGGCAGGCCTTGGGCCCGGTGAACGGGACCAGGCCGCCGATCCGGACGGTGTCGCCCGGGCGGGCGCTGGGCGGTCGTACCCACAGCCGAGGATCCGGAGCGCCGTGAATGTCCGTCACGACGGCGTGCAGGTTGCCGTCCGGGGTGTTCACGTAACCGGCCACCCGGCCGTACTCGTTGATCATCGTTGCCCGCCCGACAAGCGCACCCAGATCGATGACGTCCCCGGATCGTGTCCAGACCACCGCGCCGGCCGCGTTCCCGACGATCAGCCCCCGGTTGTCGATGTCCGCGGCGCTCGTACCACCGTTGCCCGGCGCCGGCAGCCGCGTGGTGACCCCACGGAACCAGCGGGCGGCGCGGCTGGGGTCGATCGAGAAGTCGACGAACACGGCCTCCCCACGGTCATTGAGATCCACGGCGACACCAAGGCCGAGATCGGCGTACGTACGACCGGTCTTCACGAAGACGTGCCAGCCCGACCCGGGAACGTGCACCGAGCCGAGAACCTGACCTCGGTTGTTCACCCGGGTCGCCACGGCGGTGTCGGGGTCGCCGAAGGTCGGCACGAGCGTCACCAGACGACCGCGGCGCCACAACGCCGCTCCGTGGTCGGCTCCGTCGTGCCGCACGAGTGATCCGACGACGTCGCCGCGGTCGTTGATGTCGTTGGCGAACGTGCGATAGCCGTTGCCGGGCAGTCGCGTGCGGACGCCGTCGTGCCACCAGAACGCGTGCAGGCTGTCGTCGTCGTGCCCGGCGACCGAACTCTGGCCGATGACATCGCCACGCGCGTTGACAGCGGTCGCGGTGGCCGAGGTGCCGCCCAACGTCCCGATGTCGACGAGCCGGCCCTGCCGCCACAGGGCCGCGTGCTGGTGGGTGTCGCCGACGGTGATCGAGCCGGCGATGTCACCGCGGTCGTTGATCGCGGAAGCGGCGCTGCCCGCTCCGGGGGTCAGGTCGGTCATCACGCCGTCGCGCCACCGGAACCCGTGTGACGTCCCGTCGGCGGTCGGGCTGACGCCGACGACGTCGCCACGGTTGTTCAGTCCGGTGGGAATAGCATTCGCCCCGCCGAGCGTACCCAGATCGAGCCACGGATCCGGGACCGGCGAACGGGCCGCGACCGGCAGCGCGACCTCCGCCCGGGCCGGCAGGATCGCCGGAGAGACCGAGCCGGCCAGCAGAGCCGCGGTCACAGCGGCCAGACGCGTCGCAGCCGCGCGTTGTCGTCCGATCATCGGGGACGCTCCTTTCCTCGTACGTCCACGCAACCGGACGAGGCCGTGCGCGGCAGGGGTCGAAGGTCCCGGACACCTCCAAGAGCGTCTTCAGATGGCGTCAGGGTGGCGCGGAGCCGCCGGCGGCGATGCCTCCTCCTCGACCGGCGCGGTGACGGCTTCCCGGACGAGCGTGTGACCGGTGACGAGCAACGCGGCCAACATCACCGTGCCCAGCACCATCGGCGGCATCAACGGCGCGTCGCGGCCGAACAGATACGGGCCGTAGGACAGCAGGGACGCCGTCTGGACCAGCACCGGCACATACCAGAGCCGCGGACGGTAGAAGGCGAGCACCAGCGTCAGAACGTCGGCCAGATAGAAGTAGCGCTCGTGCATGCCGGGCACGGTGTACGGCACGAGGATGCTGAAGGTGGCCGCGGCCAGCACGATCCGCGCCGGCGTGAACTCGACACGACGCGCGACCAGCACGTAGCAGAGGCCGATGATCAGGGCCGCGGCGAGCGCGTAACCCACCGCCTTCAGGGAATCCACGCGGACGTCGACCGGAAAGAACACGAAGACCGACGGAGCGTTGGAGGTCAGGCCGGGTACGTGGATCGCCTGCCGCCCGGGGTCGTAGACGGTGAGCAGCTCCATCGGATCACGACCGGCCAGCAGGGCCGGCAGGTCGAGCGCCAGGTAGACGGCGGGTGCGGCCAGCAGTTGCCGCCACCGGATCCGCCCGGCCAGGACGAGCAGCAGCAGGAGCGGGAAGATGAAGATTCCCTGCGGCTTCAACGCCAAGGCGACGGCACACAGCGCGACGCCCCACCACGGCCTCTCCCGGAGGAGACAATAGACGCCGCCCAGGGCGAACGACGTCCACATGGAGTCGGTCTGTCCCCAGAACGAGGCATTGATCACGACCGTCGGCAGCAGCCCGGCCAGCAGTGCGGCGAGCATCGGGATCCGCCGTCCGGGCCACCGTACCGCCACCAGCCGATACACGAAGAACACCAGCAGGAAGTCGAACGCCACCCAGACCAATTTGACCTTGAGAACCATGGCACCGGGCAACACCGACGTCAGGGCCAGCAGGTAAAGGAAGGGCGCGTTGTAGTTTCCGATCTCTTCGCCCAGACCGTGCCACACCCCGGCCTCGGTCAGGTCCGCGTACCAGGCGAAGAAGGTACGCATGTCGATGGTGATCTCGCGCCGACCGGCGTACCGGGCCAGCACCGCCAGCAGAACAAGAACGGCGACCAGCACCGTCTCGGTCATCGAGGCACGCGCGGAGGGTTTGGCCATGAGGCCGGAACCGTAGTGCGGCCTGAACCATTCGACAACATGCGTTACTGATGGCGAACAATCACGTCCACTATGGATCTGAAGAAGTTTCCGGCTTGCTTCGCGCGGGCGGCGGGCGGATTACGCGACGAGGACCGCGGCACCGTCGACCAGGTCGGCGGTAAGGTCCTCCGGCCGTACCCAACGATCAGCCGGGTAACGACCTCGTGCAGCTGAGCGGCGGTGACCGTGGCTGCGCCCGGCGTCGTGCACACTGATCACAGACAGCCCTTGGTTCAGATGTTCTTCCCTAGACAAGAAGATCATCGATCAAGGGCTTCCCTTGATCAGCCAGGGTCAGCGTCCCCGTCCGGCACGTCAAAACTCAAGTTAAGTCACGACGCGACGAACGAGGTGATGAGCTCGGCGAGGGCCTGCGGCGCTTCCATCGGCACCTGGTGCCCGCTGTCGACCGTCGCGATCGTCGCGTGGGTCAAGTTGGGCATTGTCAGTTCGCGTTGCATGTCCAGGCCCCAGACCGGGTCGTGGTCGGCCACGATCACCAAGGTCTCGACGTCGATCGGTGCGGCCCGCGCGGTCCAGTCCTCGTAGATGCCTTCGTTCAGCCACGCGTCCCACGCCTTGCGGTTCATCCTCGCATAGTCCTCGCAGGAGCGATCGAACACCTCCTGCGGCAGGGGCACTGCGGTGCGGTCGCGGACGAACTTCTCGGCGTCCGCGCGGTCTCGGCGGCTGGCCAACAGCGACTCCCGCAGCTCCCGGCCGCCGACTTCGCGGCCCAGCGGCGTGGGGGTAACCAGCACCAGCTTCGCGGGCGGGTGCGCCAGTCCCAGCTCAGCGCCCGCGCGGCTGGCGAGGATCTGCATGATCTTACCGGTCATGGAGTGACCGACGAGCACGTAGTCGGTCAGGCCGAGCTCGTTGATCGTGGCGGCGAACTGGGCTGCCATCTCGGCCATCGTGTAGCCGGGGATGTCTTGCGCCTCGCCGTGACCGGGGGCGTCCACGGCAACGACCCGGAACTGTTGCGACAGTGAGGCGCTGGCCTCGATCCACTCGCGACGGGCGAAGCTGAACGAGTGTGAGGTCACGAGGGTGCGACCGGGGTGAGTCGCGTCTTCTGACTGCGGAGTGTCGGTGATGGGCAGCATGGGGTGGATCCTCCGGATGTCAGTGGTGCGCTGGATTGAGGGTGAATCCGCGCAGCGCCGCCCGGGCGAGCTGGACTGCTGCGCGTGCGTCGGTTGGCGCATGTCCTAGGAGCAGGCGGAATGTCGTCGGTCCGAACAGCAGGTCGATCATGGCGTCGGCGTCGGCGTGCGGATCGAGTTGGCCGCGGCTGACGCCGTTGGTCCACAGCGCGCGTAACGCGGCGCGCCGGGGCGCGAAGAAGCGGTCGTTGAGCAGTTCGGCGGTGCCGGGTTCCAGCACGGCGGCGGCGATGAGCTGGGCGAAGACAACTCCGTCGCGACCCTGGTACTGCTCGGCCAGCCGAGCCACGGCCTGGACGAGATCTTCCGCGGCATCTCCGGTTTCGGCCAGCGGCACCTGCTGGCCGATGCGGACGGCGAACGCATCGATCGCCAGTGCGGTGCGGTGTGGCCACCGCCGGTAGAGCGTGGGCTTGCTGACGCCGCTGCGCCGGCTGACGGCCTCGACGGTGCAGGCGGCCACACCGCCTTCCAGTAGAAGCTCGTTGGCGCTCTCCAGCGCGCGGGCCTCGTGTGTGCTTTCCCGGGGGCGGCCCGGCGAGCGAGTCATGGCCGCGCCATCTGGGGCGCGGTGGTTTGCAAGGCACCGTTGCGGTCTCCGGACACCTGCTGGGCGAGCGGTTCCAACTCCGCGAGCACGACGTCGTCGAGCACGACGTCCAGCGCCTTCACGTTGTCCGTCACGTGATCCGGGGTGCTGGTGCCGGGGATGGGCACGACCGGGATCCCGAGCCGGTGACTGCGGGTGTGGACCCAGGCCAGGGCGAGTTGGGCGCTGGTGACACCCAGGTTCTCCGCCGCCGCGCCGACTTTGGTCGCCAGACGTTGGTTGGCGATCGCATTGCCTCCCTGGAAGCGGGGATGCGCGCGCCGGGAGTCCGTCTTCACGAGCGAGGCGGGAGCGACGCTTCCGGTGAGGAAACCGCGTCCCAGCGGGGAGTACGCGACCAGTCCGACTCCCAGTTCGGCCATGGCCGGCGCGACGGCTTCGACGTCGCGGCTCCACAACGAGTACTCGCTCTGCACCGCGGTGATCGGGTGCACCTCGTGCGCCCGCCTGAGCTGGTCGGCATCGACTTCGCACAGCCCCAGATGGCGCACCTTGCCGGCCGCGACCAGGGCGGCCATCGCGGCCACGGTCTCGGTCAGGTCGACGTCCTGCGGTGGCCGGTGCAGGTAGTACAGGTCGATATGGTCGACTCCCAGCCGCAGCAGCGAGGCGTCACAGCTGCGGCGCACGTAGTCCGGCTCTCCCCGGACCCAGCGACGGTGGTCGCCGGCGGAGCGGTCGACCCCGAACTTCGTGGCCACGACCACCTCGTCGCGCCGGCCCACGATCGCCCGGCCGAGCAGCACCTCGTTGTGGCCGGCGCCATAGATTTCGGCCGTGTCCAGCAGGGAAACCCCGAGGTCGAGGGCTTGGTGAACGGCCGAGGTGGCCCGGTCCCAATCGGTCGGACCGTAGTGTTCGCTCATGCTCATGCAGCCCAACCCCTGGGCGGACACGTCGAGCGAGCCGAGCATGACATGATCCACAGCGATCTCCTTTACGTTACGACACGTAAAGTACGCCAAGGCTGCTCGTCCGGCAAGGTCGTCGATCGACCGAGCAGCCGCAATGCCGTTCAGGGACGAGCGGCTGGATCCGCGCGAAGATGTAGCCGCCGAGGAGTGCGCCCGCGCAGGGCCCGGGTGGCGAGCCAGCTTCCGAGCGGGATCAGCACGACGGCGGCAACGATGCGGAAGACCTGCGGTCCGGGGATGACAACCCGGATGATCGCGCCGAGCACGACGCCCGGAACGGATCCCGCGATCAGAAGGCGGGCGAGCCGACCGGTGAGCTGGCCGTTACGGCGGTACCGGGCCAGGGCGCCGGGGCCGGCCACGACGTTGTCACCGAACCGGACTGCTGAGCCCTCCCTGGCGACCGCCCGCGGCCAGCCCAGAGGCCAAATGATCGATCACGAACCGGGCGTCGTCCTCGATACCGTTGATGAACGACGAGCGACGCCGTCTCAGCATGGGCAGACCCAGCGCGTACAGGCCTGGCGGCTCGAGCACCCCACCCTCGTGCCGCAGCCGTCCCTTCTCGTCGACCACCGGCACGTCCAGCCAGTGGTAATCCGGGCGGTAACCGGTGGCCCAGACGATCGAACCGATCTCACCGCTGGTCAGGTCGAGCCGCAACCGCGGATCCGCCGGCACCCGGGTCGGCAGGAATTCCTCGGGCGGACCGACCTCGGCGTCGCGGCCGGTGGCCAGTTCCCACTCGTCGAATCCGGCCAGTAGGCGTTTCATCTTGAGGTCGGCCAGGGAGCACACGTTGCGCAAGCCGCCGGAGAACAGTGCGACACCGTCGCGCACTGCCGCCCAGCGACCGACCAGCTCGACGCCCAGACCGATCAGTTCGTTGAGGTCCAGCGTCTGCCGTTCCGGGGTGCCGACGAGCTGCGGCGACGGCAGCCGCCGGGCTCGGGTGAGGTCGTCGACCTGGTCGTAGCGTTGGTCCCAGACTCCGCTGACGTGCATCCACCAGAGGACGTCGCGGCGGCGGTAGACGCGCGGCAGCCGGACGTGCTCGCCCACCGACAGGATGACCGGCCGACCCGATCGCCGGATCTCGGCGGCCAGTTGAACTCCGGTGGCCGACGCGCCGACAACCAGCACTCCGCCGGGGGGAAGGTCGGACGGGTTGCGGTAGTCGAGCGGGGTCAGCCGGGCGATGGAGGCCGGCACCTCCGCGGCGAATGACGGCACCGCGGCCACGTTGCAGGCGCCTCCGGCGAGCACGACGGCCCGGCTGCGGATGTCACCCTGGCTCGTCGAGAGGTGGAAACCGTCGCCGGCCGCCCGCACCGAGGTGACGTCGGTGCGGGAACGTACCGGCGCCCGGCCGGCGACAGCGCAGTCCTCGATGAACCCGGCCACCTCGGCCGCTGACATGTAGCCGTCGGGATCAGGGCCGTCGTAGAAACGGCCCGGCAGGCTGTTCAGCCAGTTGGGGGTGAGCAGCCGCAGCGAGTCCCATCGTTCGCGCCGCCACGAGTTCGCCACCTCGCCACGCTCGAGGACGACGTGGTCGATCGACCGCTCGGTGAGGAAGTGGCTCGCGGCGAGACCGGCGTGGCCGGCGCCGACGACGATCGTGGTGACGCGTTCGATGGCTCGGCCCGCCTTCAGACGACCTCGACGGTGACGCTGGTCGGATTGGTCAGCGCGTCGTACACCGCCGAACGCTTCTGCGACTGCGCGACCAGCGCTTCGATCTCCTCCTTGGAGGCGTCGGCGTCGATGTTGAACGTCACCTTGATGTCGTTGTAGCCGTTGCGGACGTCGCTGTCGGCGCCGAGGATGCCGCGGATGTCGTGGTTGCCCTCGACGGTCGACTCGACCGAGCGCAGCTGGATGCCGCGGTTCTGCGCGACCGAGGCCACGCCCGCCGTCAGGCAGCTGGCCAGACCGACCAGGAGGTATTCGATCGGGGTGATGCCGTGGTCCTCGGCCGCGAACACCTCCGGGTGATCGGCGGTGAACGTCGACTCGGCCTTGTGGGTCTGCTCCTGCCCGAGCCCGAAGAACTTCTGCACGGTCGCGGTGCTGCGGACACCCTTCTCCCACCGCGACGACGCGCGCCAGACGAACTGTGCCGCCTCCGGCGCGCCCTTGAGCGCGTCACGCGCGTCGAGCAACGCCTGCACGTTGACCCCGTTGTCCACCGTCGTCATATCCGTTTGCTCCCTTTTACTCTAAGACCTATCAAGCCCATGGGTGTTAACGGCAAACATACTGGCCTGCACAGACGTCGTACAGCTATGCTCCCCGCATGGTCTCACCCTCGACCGATTCCATCGGCTCGGTCGGCAGCGTGGAGACCCGGTTCCTCGATCTTCCCGGTCCGCTGCGGCTCGACTGCGGAGACGAGCTACCAGCGGTACGCGTGGCCTACGAAACGTACGGGACGCTCTCCCCTGAGCGCGACAATGTCATCCTCGTCTGCCACGCGCTCAGTGGCGACGCCCACGCGGCCGGCCACTCGATCACCCCGCCGGACGCCGGCACCCGCGACGGGTTCGCGGCGGAGCGCCGCGACGGCGCCGCCGGCAAGGCCCTCGGCTGGTGGGACGGCATGATCGGGCCCGGCAAGGCGTTCGACACCGACCGGTTCCACGTGGTGTCGACGAATCTGCTCGGCGGCTGCAAGGGCACGACCGGCCCCTCGTCGATCAACCCGAACACCGGCAGGCCGTACGGGGCGGACTTCCCGGTCGTCACCGTGGCCGACATGGTGCGCTGTGAGCGGGCCTTCCTGGACGCGCTCGGCATCGACCGGCTGGCCGCCGTCGCCGGTGGCTCGCTCGGCGGCATGCAGGCACTGCAGTGGGCGGTCCAATACCCGGATCAGGTCGACGCGATCGTGGTGATCGCCTCCACGCACGCGCTGCACCCGCAGGGCGTCGCCTGGAACGCGATCGCCCGCGAGGCGATCATGCGGGACCCGGCGTGGCAGGGCGGCGACTACTACGGTACGGGCCACGCGCCCGAGGCGGGCATGGGTGTGGCCCGCATGGTCGGCCATATCACCTACCTCTCGGCGTCCGCGCTGACCGAGCGGTTCGGGCGGCGGCTGCAGTCCGCCGACGACATCCGGTACACCCTCGAGCAGCCCGAGTTCGAGATCGAGAGTTACCTCGATCATCAGGCGGCCTCGTTCGTGCGGCGCTTCGATGCCAACACGTACCTGCGGCTGTCCCGGGCCCTGACCTACTTCGATCTTGCCCGCGCGTACGGGAAGGGATCGCTCGCGGACGCGCTGGCGGGGATTTCCGCGCGTACGCTTCTGATCGCCTTCAGCTCCGACTGGCTCTATCCGCCGGCCGCGTCCGAGGAAGTCCGGGCCGCCCTGACCGCCGCCGGCAAACCGGTGGAATATCACCTGATCGACGCACCGTACGGCCACGACTGCTTCCTGCTGGAGGAAGCACGGCAGATTCCCATCGTCCGCAGCTTCCTGGAAGAGGAACGACCGGCATGAGCACACCTCGCACCGAGGAAGCCCACGATTTCGGGTTCGAGACGCGCCAGCTGCACGCCGGCCAGCGGCCGGATCCGAACACCGGCGCCCGCGCGGTGCCGATCTTCCAGACCACGAGCTACGTGTTCGAGGACCCGGAGTCGGCCGCCGCGTATTTCAACCTTCAGGAGTACGGCAACACCTACTCGCGGATCATGAATCCGACGGTGGCCGTCTTCGAGGAGCGGGTGGCCAACCTCGAGGGCGGCTCCGGTGCGGTGGCCTTCGCCAGCGGCATCGCGGCCCAGGCAGCCGCCCTGTTCACGCTGCTCGAGCCGGGCGATCACGTGGTGGCGTCCGCGGCGCTGTACGGCGGAACCGTCAACCAGCTCAAGCACCTGCTGCGCAAGATGAACGTGGAGCTGACCTGGGTCGATCCCGACACCCCGGACGCCTGGCGGGCGGCCGTGCAGCCGCGGACCAAGGCCTTCTTCGCCGAGACCATCGGCAACCCCGGTGGGAACGTCCTGGACATCGAGACGGTGGCCGGCATCGCCCACGAGCACGACCTGCCGCTGATCGTGGACAACACGTTCGCGACACCGTACCTGTGCCGCCCCATCGAGTGGGGCGCCGACATCGTCGTCCACTCCGCGACGAAGTTCATCGGCGGGCACGGCACCACCATCGGCGGCGTGGTGGTCGAGGCCGGCACCTTCAACTGGTCCAACGGGCGATTCCCGGTGGTCGCCGACCCGTCCCCGGCCTATCACGGCCTGCAGTTCCACGAGACCTTCGGAACGTACGGCTACCTGATGAAACTGCGCGCCGAGACTCTTCGCGACCTCGGCGGCGCCCTGGCCCCACTGAACGCGTTCTTGTTCCTGCAGGGGCTCGAGACGCTGTCACTGCGAATGGAACGCCACGTCGCCAACGCCCAGCGGGTCGCGGCGTTCCTGGAGTCGCACCCGCTGGCCTCCCGCGTCAGCTACCCGGGGCTGGCCTCCAGCAGCTATCGGCCGCTGGTGGAGAAGTATCTGCCGCTCGGGGCGGGGGCGGTCTTCTCGTTCGACTGCGCCGGCGGCCGGGAGGGCGGGCAGGATCTCATCCGCGGCGTCTCGCTCTGGTCGCACCTGGCCAACGTGGGTGACGCCAAGAGCCTGATCATCCACCCCGCCAGCACGACGCACCGCCAGCTCAGCGACGAGGAGCTGCGCGCCGCCGGAGTCGGCCCGGGCACGGTCCGGTTGTCGGTGGGCATCGAGTCGGTGGAGGATCTGATCTGGGACCTGGAGCAGGCGTTCAAAGGGGTGACCGGATGACTGATCTCACGCGCTATCAGAACCCGTCGACCATTCAGCAGCTGCTGTACACGACGAAGACCATCGCGATCGTGGGCCTGTCCAACAATCCGCTGCGAGCGAGCTACTTCGTCGGCTACTACCTCAAACGGCACGGCTTTCAGGTGATCCCGGTCAACCCCCGAGAGCCCGAGATCCTCGGCGAGACCAGCTATCCGAGCCTGGCTGACGTACCCGCGCCCATCGATCTGGTGAATGTCTTCCGCGCACCGAGCGCGCTGCCACAGATCGCCCAGGACGCAGTCGCGATCAGCGCCAAGTCGCTGTGGACGCAGTTCGGTGTCATCAACACCGAGGGCGCCCGGATCGCCGAAGAGGGCGGCCTCACGGTGGTCATGGATCGCTGCCTCAAGGTCGAACACGCGAGGTACGCCGGACGGATGCACTGGCTCGGCTTCAACACCCAGCGCATCACCTCGGTCCGCACCGGCCTGCAATAGCCGGTGGGATCGTACGAATCCGTGGCTCGGTCCGCTCAACCGCCCCGAATCGCAGGCCACATAGGTCTCGACGCCGCGCGCCCAGCACGTCCAGCGCTCGCTCGCGAATCATGCAGGGGTCCTGCACCGCGACCAGTGGCCAGCCGCCCGCGCCGCTCGACAGGAGTCGTCGACGTGCACCACCTGATGACCGGCGCGCAGCAGACTCGCGGCGGCCGCGGCTCGGTAGCCGGACGCGCAATGCACCCAGATCTCACGGCCGCCCGGCAGCTCGGGCATGCGAATTTCATGCCGCCGCGCATGCGCACCGGCCGGTTGGAGCCCCGAGCCGCGCCAGATACTGGGGGGTCATGACCGGCAGGTCACCTCGATCAGGGTGCGGTTCACGTACTGTGGTGTGAGCCGTAAACGACACTGGGCGTTCGCCGACAGCCACAGTGGGATGTGCACGAGCGTCTGTCCGGCGGCCATGGTGACGGTGAAATCCTCGTCATTGGCGTAGGGGTGGATAGGTACATCGGAGTCCGCTTGACTGGTGATCGTCAGCGGGATTGGCAGCGGCGCGCGCAGTTCCACCTGCGCGTGTCCGTGGATTGACTCGCCTCTCTCTACGGCCCATTTGACTCGCTTGGCCAGTTCGGGGTCCAGCGCGCCGGCTTGAACCGGTTCCGGGCTCATAGTGACGGTCAGCGACCCTATCCGCAACGGCCACAGCGATGCCGCCTCCAATGTCCAGTACACCTGCGGGCCGCCCGATTCGTTGTATATTTCATGGTTTTCGGTCGTTACCCCAGAGCGGTCCTGTTTGACGGTGACGACGAAGACCGCGTCGTCCACGATCGGCTCGACCGGTGGGGCCGACACCGGTGGCAGGTCGAGCGTCTGGCGGACCAGCGCCATCTCGGCGAGTAGCCGGGCGCTCATCCCGATCGAGTCGAGTGCGGCCTGCTTCACCTCGTACCGGGCCCGCCGTCGGCGGTCGCGGCCGGCCAGCCGGCCGAGCACCGTGGTATCGCGGCGCATCAGTGCGGTGGTCGCCTCGTGGCTGTGTTCGCTGGTCCGCAGCGCGTCGAACGCGTTAGCCATGGCGTGCTCCTCGACCCGGGCCAGGCTGGCCGGCCCCGCATTCCGGCGGCCCAGTCCCAACAGCACCAGGAGCAGGTACCGCTCGGCGACCGCCTGTTGCAGCGGCCCACGCGCGGCCGCCGTCGCCTCGACGAACGCGTCCCGGGCACGGCCAAGATCCTGCTCCCGGGTGGAACCGTGGCCGGCCGTGGCGTCAAGCAGGTACCGTACCCCGCGCCGCAGGGCCACGCGGTAGGCCTGCTCGAGCAGTTCGTCCAGGCTGTTCTCGATGCGGTCGAGCCGCTCGTCGATGTGTGACTCCGACGCGGCCAGTGCCCGGACCAACTCGCCGGAGAGCTGACCGGCCTCATCGACGCCGGTCAGTGACTTGACCAGTGCCGCCGCCCCGTGGCTGCCAGCCAGGATGAGCAGGGCCGAGATTGGTTCCATGGTGGAACTCCACCAGACCCATTGGCGGAACACAATGTCCACGGCGACCGTCTCCGAGTGAGGCCCGCGCGCAGCGGCAAACTCCTGGCGGCTCCGGCAGTCAGCAGCGAGGCCCGGTCATGTCACCCTTCGGGTAGCTCGAACTGACCGATGCCCAGGACGTGGTGGACGTCCCAGGGCGTGACCTCGAAGGCACGATGGCCGGCGGCTACCATCGGCTCGCTCCGGCACAGCTCGTGGACGATCTCCTCGGGTAAATGCCCGAAGACGATGATGCCGAGGGTACGGTCGGGGCTCGGGCCGGCCATCAGCACCCGACCGGCGATCTGCTGCTCGCGCATCCAGGTCAGGTGGCGGGCGAGGGTTCCGTCTTCGATGGCGCCGGCGATCGCCGTACGCTGGTCCGCTCGCCAGCGATGCACGGTGAGATACCACATTGGTCTGCTCCTTCAAGGGTGCCGGACGGGGTTCAGAGCCGCACCAGTCCACCGTCGGCCATGATCGTCTGACCGGTGACGAAATAGGAGTCGAGGTTGACGGCGAGCACCCGGCGCCACGTCGCGTAGTCGAGGTCGTCGATGGTCCGGAACGGGTAGATGCCGGCGTTGTTGACCAGGATGTGGCATCGGCCGAAGCGGCTCCGAACCTGCTCGCCGACCCGTGCCGTCTGGTCCGGATCAGCGACGTCGGCCCGCAGCCCCACGACCGGATGTCCCGCTTCCTCGATCAGCGCGCAGGTCTCGGCCGGTTCGTTGCGCTCGACGGCCACCACCGTGGCGCCCCGGGCGGCCAGCTGACGGCTGACGGCCTGTCCGATCCCCTGGGCGGCGCCGGTGACCACCGCGATCCGGTCCCGATGAGTCGGCGGCGGTGCGGGTGCGGTCATGACCGGTCCCGTGGCAGCTCGTGCAGGATCAACGCCGATGGGTACGCCTTGTCGTGGTGATAGGTGTCGGTGCCGACCTTCCGGCCGTACCAGTGGGTCATCGGGGCGTCGGTGACCCAGGAGTCGTGGTTGCTGATCTCCAGGCGGATCCGGTCGCCGGTCCGGGCCAGGACGGAGAACGGCAGCAGCTCGACCCGCAGCTCGTACACGTGGCCGGGTTCGAGCGGCACGGCCTCCGCGTGCGTGTGGAACGGCCGCATCGGCGTGGTCAGCTCCGGATCCTCCGCCCGGTGCGAAGCACGCAGCCAGCCCTGACTGACCTTCAGCGGCGGGCCGCCGTCGACCGGGAGCAACGAGACCTTGGCGACGACGTCGAGGTCGGTCTGGTCGGTCGACGTGTGCAGGACGAGCACCCCCTGGCCGGTGAACTCCCGGTCCCGGTCCATTTGGGCGCTGGTGAAGGTCGTGACACGAGCCACGTGGTCGGGCCGGCCGTGCTGGTCGAAGGTGGTCACTCCGGCCAGCCACCGGGGGTCGGGATACGACCAGGTGGTCCGGTCGTCGTCCGACTCCGGCTTGGCCTCGGTCAGCGAGCCGTCGTTCAACGACCGGGTCACCCCGCTGTGCGTACCGGTGAGGTGGAAGGCGGTCTCCCGCACGTGTTCGGGCGGCCAGGTGGTCGCCCGCCGATAGGCACGTTCGTTGTTCACGTAGTAACGCACGGCGGGGCGGTCCATCACCCCGTTGTCGTCGCCCTTCAGGTGACGGTCGTACCAGGGCAGGAGTTCGCGGCGGTGGAACTCCTCGTCGAAGTAGTACATCTGCGCCTGGTCGAAGGTCGGCGGATGGGTGACGAGCAGATGCTTCGGGCCGCGTACGCGTTCGAAGCCGGTGAAGTTGCCACGCAGGTGCAGACCCGCCTTGCCCCACACCCCGACCGAGAACACCGGGATGTCGACGTCGGGCAGCTCCCAGAACGGCGATCGGCGACGTTGCCAGTCGTCGTCGAGGGGGTGGGACAGCGCCTCGTACAGGAAGCGGTCCTTGCCGCCGACGGCGAAGTCGATGCCATTCGCCTGATGCTGCATGAGAACGGCGTGATAGAGCCAGTTGAGCAGGAAGCCCATCGACGGTATGCCACCGTGATACATCCAGTCGCGGTAGGCATCGGTGGCACCGTCGTACGCGACGATCGTGCGCAGATGCGGTGGCCGGGTCCGCGCGGCGTTCCACTGGCTCCAGCAGTAGTACGACATACCGATCATGCCGACCGCGCCGGTGCTCCACGATTGCTCCGCGGCGTACTCGATCATGTCGTGGATCGCCTCGCCTTCCGCTCGCGAGACCGGGTCCCAGATGCCCTCGGAGCGGCCGGTGCCGGGCACGTCCATCGCGACGTAGGCGTATCCGTGGTCGAGGTAGAGCTGGATGGGGCCGTATTCGATGAACGGAAAGATCGGGTGGGCCGGGAGGTGACGCAACGATTTCTGGTACGGCGAGGCGGCCAGCAGCACCGGGACGGGCCCGTGGCGGTCAGCCGGGAGGTAGACGTCGGCGCGGACTCGATCGCCGTCCCGGGTCGTCACCTCGATCTCGAACGGCTCGACGTTGACCTGCACCATCAGACTGCCTCCTTGCATCGGTCGAACGCGCGCAGCCGGTCGGCGATCTGCGCCGCCCCGCCCGGCCGGATCACGGCGGCGACGTAGCGGTCGGGTTTGACCAGGACGAAGCCACCTGCCGCGGATGCCAGCGCGCCCTCGAGCCGGCCGTCGGCGTCGGCGACGGCCAGGCGACCCTCGGCACAGCGCGGCAGGCGGTCGCCGAGAACGACATCGACGCGCCGGATCGGCAGCGAAAGGGCACCCCAGCCGGCGGCGTCCAGGCTCGCCCAGGCCGGCTCGGGCGTATCCACCCCGAGCAGGGCGAAGCCTTCGCCCAGCACGGTGTCGAGCAGCCCGGGACGCAGTTCGGGGGCGATGAGTACGCGTGGTTGCGGAAGCAGCGTGCCGGTCAACTCGTGGGTGTCGAGGACCAGTCCTCCGGAGTGCACGGCGTCCGGCCGAAATCGCATGTGGGTCAGGTAGCGGCGGCCCGGCGGGACGGCCAGCAGCGTACGGATCGCGGCGTCGCGGACGAGGGCCCGCCGCCGGCCAGTGGTCATCACGACCTCGCCGAGCCATCGCGAGTAGCGGACCATCGCGCTCGCGTGCGGCCGCCGCTCCGGCTCGTACGTGTCGAGCAGGCCGGCACTGGCCCGCCCGTGCCACACCTCGGCGATCTTCCAGGCGACGTTGGCGGCGTCTCGGATGCCGGAGTTGAGCCCCTGCCCGGCGAATGGCGGCATCATGTGCGCGGCGTCGCCGAGCAGCAGCCGGCGGCCGTCGCGCCAGCGGTCGGCCGTGACGGCGTTGAAGGTGTAGTTGGCCGAACGCTCGATCTGGTCCTCGGTGATCCGCCGGTAGGGTTCGAGCAGGCGGCGGATCGTGGCGAACTCGGCCGGTCCTTTGGTTCCCTCTCCCGCCCGCAGCCGGAACTCGTAGCGGCAGCGGCCGGCCCGGCCGGGAACGATGACGGTGGGCCGGTCGGGGCGGCCGTAGTGCATCCCGTACCGCTCGTCGTGGTGGTCGCCCGTGGTGTCCACGACCATCCAAAGCTGATCGTGACTGGTGCCCGCCATGCCGATGCCGCACAGCTCGCGGACCGTGGACCGGCCGCCGTCACAGCCCAGAACCCACTCGGTCGCCAGGGTGGTGGACGCGTCGCCGGAACGCAGCCTCGCCGACGTGCCGTCCACGGCCACCAGTTCGGTACCCAGACGTACATCGGCTTCCGGCCGAGCCCGGAGCGCGTCGAGCAGGACCCGTTCGAGTTCGGGCTGGGCGAACTGGTTCTTGAACGGGAAGCCGTGCCGGTACGGCTGCGGCCCGCCGGCGTGGAACAGTGGCCGGCCCTTGCGGTCGAAGTAGCGAGTACCGGTGCCGGGAACGACGATGTCCATCACGGCGTCGGCCAGGCCGGCCTGCTGCAGTGTGCGCAACGACTCGTCGTCGAGGCTGATCGCCTTGGCCTCGTCGCTGGTGGACCGGTTGCGTTCGACCAGGACGACGGACACTCCACGGGCGGCGAGCAGGTTGGCCACGGTCAGCCCGACCGGGCCGCCGCCCACGACCAGGATCGGGTGGCGGCCGCCGCTCACGGCCGGACCACCGACATCCAGATCGGTTCGGTACGGCTCTGCAGAGCCGTCACCGCCCGTACGGCCTCGGTCAGCGGGAACCGATGGGTGATGAGGTCGTCGGCGACCAGCGCGCCCGAGGCGAGCAGGCCCAGCACCTCACCGGCGTCGGTGCGGGTGCACGCGCGGGTGCCGACGACGCGCCAGCAGCCGGCCATCAGGGCTGCGACCGGCAGCGCCAGCGGCGTGGTGTTCCCGCCCATGTGCACGAGGGTGCCGCCGGTGGCCAGGGCGGCCAGCGACTGGGCGGTGGCCGGTCCGTCGGGAACATAGTCGAGCACCGCGTCGGCTCCCCGCGGTAGCAGCGAGCGCAGCGCGTGGGTGAGCCCTCCGGTGGTGGCCCACCGCGTCGGCAACTCGTCGAGGGCGATCAGGTCGGTGGGGACCGGGCCGGCCAGAGGGCGGACGGCCGCCAGCCGGGCCGGGTCACGGCCGACCAGGACGAGGCGACCGACCCCGAACTGGGCCGCGAGTTTGATGGTGGCCGTACCCATCGTCCCCGTCGCCGCAGTCACGATCAGGGTGGCCGCCGACGACAGCGCCGCGCACTTCAGCGCCCGGACCGCGTTGGCCAGGTCGTGCACCTTCGCGCCGACGTCGAAGCTGACCGCGTCGGGCAACGGGTCGACCAGCCAGTACGGGACGCGGACGTATTCGGCGAGGCCACCATCGTGGTAGCGGTCGTACAGCGGCATGGGGTCGGCGCCGAACGCGGCGTGACCGATCATCGCCTGCTGGTGGCACATCATGTCGCGATCGGTACGGCAGTACTCGCACGTGCGGCAGTTCAGGTTCGGGTGGACGCGGACTCGATCGCCCACCGCCGGCGCATCGGGCTGGTCGGCGGCCCGCTCCCCGACCGCGACCACGGTGCCCGCCGCCTCGTGGCCGAGGGTGGTCGGCAGATGCCGGAAAGCGCCGATGGCCAGCAGCTTCATCATGCCTGGGGCGAGGCCACCGGCGCCCACCTTGATCAGGACATCGTCCGGGCCGACGGCGGGAATCGGAATCTTGTGCAACTCGAGCGCGGTGGAGCCGGCACTGGCCCGCGCGGCGAGCATCAAGGTCATCGTCCGCTCCCGTCCCGCAGTTCGGCGAGTCGCCGCGGTGTGTACGGCTCGGCGGTCCGCGCGGTCGGCCCGATCTGGGGCAGCTCGGTCGCGGCGTACACCGACAGATGTTCGGTGTCCTCGGTGCTGATGCTGGTGTGGGCCAGGCCCAGCGGGACGCGCACGAAGTCGCCCGGTCCGAGCTCGACGATGCCGCGCTGTGAGACCAGCACGCGCCGGCCGCTGACCTGGTACTGGATCTCGTCCGCGTCCAGGGTCCGCTGGTAGACGACCGCTTCGCCGCCCGAGCGCCGGACACTCGCCAGCCGGAAGTGCGGCGAGCGGTAGAACCAGGTGACTCCGGGGCCGTCGGCGGCCCGCAGAACCGTCAGCCTGTCGTCGGTGGCGTGCACCTGTTCGAGCAGCAGGCGTTCGTCGACCGGGAAAACGGTGATGTCATGTTCCGGCGCGCCCAGGCATTGGGTGATCGCCTCGTTGTGCGGCGCCGGTTCCCAGCCGGGGAAGACCGGGAAGAGTGCCTCCGAGGTACGCTCCGGAGCGCGCTCCTCGGCCACCGGTGCGGGGGTGTAGAAGAGCAGGTGGCTCTCCCGACGCCCGTAGTTGTCGTGGGCAACGCCGCGCGGTAGCCGGGAGAGTTCCCCGGGCCGATGCTCGACGACGCCGAGTTCGGTCATCAGGGTGCGATCGCCGGCGATCTGGTAAGAGATCTCATCGACGTCGCAGTTGCGGTGGTAGAAGGGTTGCCGGTTGTCCATGGTCTGCCACTCGACCCGTACCCGGTCGCTCTCGTAGACGCCGCGCGGCGGAGCGAAGGGTTGCGCCACGTATTCCGGCGGAAAGTGCACGACCGCCAGCGGATCGTGGTCGCGCCACAGCTTCATCGGCAGCGGACTGTCGTGCGGCGGCGCCAGCAGGCAGTCCTCGTCGCGTGCGACCGCGCGGTCCGGCTGGTCGGTGAAAACGGTCCGGATCATTTCCTGGACGATTCCCATCTGGTCACCTCGTTCGGGCTTCGGCCGGCAGGTGGCGCTCGAGGAACTCGTACGTACGCTGCCAGGCGGTGCGGGCGGGCTGGGGGCGATACAGGTGCGGGCGGGCGTCGCAGGCGAAGGCGTGGCCCGCGCCGGCGTACACATGGCTCTCCAGGTCGACCCGGGCCCGGGTCAGCGCTGTGTCGATGGCCTTGACCTGGTCACCCGGGATGGTGGGATCGTCGGCGCCCACGTGCAGAAGGATCGGCGCGTCGATGGACGGTGCCCGGTCCACGACAGCGTGCGGGCCGGCGGCGATGCCCGGGCCGTAGAACACCACGGTGGCGGCCAGACCCGGGATCGCGGTGGCGGCGGTGAAAGCGGCCCGGCCGCCGAAGCAGAAGCCGTTGACGGCGGTACGCGCGGCGGGAATGCCCTCGGTCCCGGCGAGGTATTCGAGCGCCGCGGTCACGTCGGTGACGATGGGGTCCACCCCGATCGCCCCGATCAGCGGCATGGCTTCGTCGTGCTGCTCGTACCCCAGGGTCTCGACGCCGGTGCGATGAAACAGATCCGGCGCCAGCCCGAGATACCCGTGGGCGGCCCAGCGCCGGGTGACGTCCTGGATGTGGTCATTGACCCCGAAGGCTTCCTGGAGTACGAGAACAGCCCGATCGGCCCGGACCGGTGGATGGGCAACGTAGGCCCGCATCGGACCGTCCTTGGTGGACAGGCTCACCCACTCGGTCTTGAGGACGCGTTCAGACATCATGTGTTTCCTTCGTTGTTCCGTCCGGGAGACCGGCCCGGCGCGTCAGGTAGCGCCAGCCCGCGTCCAGTTGACTGTCGGGCCAGCACTCGGCGCGTTTGGCGCGCGCCTCGGCGGGGTTCGACCAGATGCTGACCTCGCCCGCCGCGAGCGCGGTCAGCTGAATCGCACAAGCCCGATCGAGCAGCACCGCGTGCATCACGGCCGCGGCCACGCCACGTCCCGCGGCGACCAGGCCGTGTCTGGGCATGAGGGCGGCCGGAGCGTCGGCCAGCACGGTCGCGAGGGCGTGCCCCAGCTCGGGTGTGCCGACCAGGGCCCCGGTGGCAGCGAATCGCGGCACGTCGTCACCGCCGAACAGGGCCCCCTCGTGCGACAACGGGAGCAGCGGCCGGTCCAGCGCGGCGAAGGCGACCGCGCTGTACGCGTGGGTGTGCACCGAGCAGGTCAGCTCCGCCCGCGCCCGCAGCACCTCGAGGTGGATGTGGCACTCCTTGTGCGGTTGCCCCACGCCGTCGAGTACCTCGCCGTCGAAGGAGACCAGCTGCAGGCGGGTGTCGTCGACCTCGTCGAGTCCCCAGCCGGGCGCCTTGATCCAGACACCGCGTCCGTCCGGATCGCGGACGGCTACATGTCCCCACACCATGTCGCCCTGGCCGGCGGCGGCGAGCGCGCGGGACGCTCGTACCACCAGCTCCCGAGCCTCGGCCGGGGTCATGCTCGCGGTAGTGCGTCGTAGTAACGCCGGGCGCCCGGATGCAGGGGCACCGGCGTCACGCCCATCGCCACCGGATCGAGCGGATAAGTGACGGGGCTGCGCTCCGGGGCCAGGTGCTGGTATTGCGCTTCCAGCAGGTGCCGGGTCTCGCCGAGGATCCAGGCGATCGTGTACGCGACGTCGTCGGCCAGGTCGGCCCGGGTGAGCACCAGGAAGTCGGAGAAGTCGAGTGTCCGGAAGGCCGGGCACTCCGGGAAGTGTCCCGCCTCGACCGACGACGCCGGCCAGCTGTAGTCCGCCCACAGGCCGTCGAGCACGTCCTCTTCCACCTCGAGGAAGTGCAGGTCAGGGCCGATCTCCTGCCAGGCGGGCAGCATGTAGGCCTCGTGCACGATCGCGTCGGCGCGCCCCGACCGCAGGTGGGCGAGGGTCTCGGGCGGACGCTCGTCACCCAGGATCTGCCCGCCCCAACCGGTCACGTCGATGCCGGAGCGGCTCAGGACCTCCTGCGCCGCCAGGCCGACGTAGTTGATCCCGTCGTTGACGGAGGTCGCGAGGGTCAGCGCGGGCTTGCGCTCGCGCCACTCGGCGAACGAGGTGATGCCCAGGGATCTACGGACCCCGACCACGAGCCGGTCGCGTTGCGGAATCACGCCCAGCGCCCGCAGGTCGGGGAAGGGCTCCCCGCCGAACACACCGCGACCCGCCAGCGCCGCCGTGGTGAACGCGACCGGGGTGGTCATCGCGATGTCGACCTCACCACGGCCGACCGCGCGAACCGAGTCGCTGAATCCACGGCCGTTCCAGATCGCCACCCGGGTGAACGGGCCGCACCGGTCGGTGAGCTCCTGCGAGATCCAGCCGCACACCCGGTGCAGGTTGGCGGTCCCCCAGTCACCACGCAGATGCAGGGTCAGTGATCGGCCGATGACTGGGCCTTCTTGCTGCGACATCGAGGTCTCCCGTCCTGTTCACATGCTTCTCCCGCAGGCAGACGTTGGACGTCTCACCCAGGCCTTCGATCACCGTGCGCAGGTGCTGCCCGTCCCGGAGGAAGACTTTCGGGTCGCGGCCGTCGCCCACCCCGCCGGGCGTGCCGGTGCAGATCAGGTCGCCGGGCAGCAGGGTGATGATCTCGCTGATGTACGCGACGATCTCGGCGATTCCGAACAACAGATCCGAGGTACGTGAGCGTTGCATCACCTCGCCGTCGACCTCACACCGAATCTCCAGGTCGGGCTCGGCCCCGCCGAACTCGTCCTCGGTGACCAGTTCCGGTCCTACCGGCGTCGTCGACTCGAACGTCTTCCCGGCCAGGAACTCCCGGGTGCGGCGCTGGTAGTCGCGGACGGTCACGTCGTTGACGACCGTGTAGCCGGCGACGTGACCGAGGGCATCGCACCGGTCCACATGGCGGGCCGGACGGCCGATCACGACGCCGAGCTCGGCCTCCCAGTCGACCTGGTCGCTCACCTCCGGCAGGACGATGGCGTCGTGAGCGCCGATCAGCGCGCCGTCGTATTTGGCGAACAGAGTCGGATAGCGCGGAGTGTCGCGCCCCATCTCCGCGATGTGGGTGGCGTAGTTCAGGCCCAGACAAACGATCTTGTTGGGCCGGGGCACCAGCGGCGCGAACACCGCCTCGAGAACGGGCACCCGCTCATCGCCGTCCGCGCTCGCCGCGCTGGCGGCCAGCACCGCGCCCACGTCGGGGTACGGCAGCAACAGATATTCGTCGCTCTCGCGGCGCGCCGCCCGCGTTCCACCCCGCACTCGCAGCGTGGCCAGTCGCATGGTTCCCGACCCCTTTCGTCGTTGACGGGTCAACGAAGCCGACCGTACTCTTGTCTCGTTAGTCGCGAAAGGTGTTTCAATAAATAGGACATCAGGAGGATGCGTCATGGCGATCACCGGACTGGGACACACCGGGCTGTGGGTCTACGACCTGCCGGTCATGCGGGACTTCTACGAACGCGTGATGGGCCTTACCGTCACCGACCAGGACACCGACATGGGCATCGTCTTCTTCAGCGCCCGCCCCGCCGAGGAGCATCACGAATTCGTGCTGCAGACCGGCCGGACCTCGGCCATCGGCGAGAAGCAGCAGCACCAGATCTCCTGGCGGGTCGCATCGCTGGACGACATCCGCGCGTTTCACCGCAGGTTTCAGGACGAGGGGGTTCCGGTGCAGCAGGAAGTGACCCACGGCAACGCCTACGGGATCTACTTCTTCGACCCCGAAGGCAACCGCAACGAGGTGTACCTGCGCATCGAGAAAGACGTCAGGCAGCCGTTCCGCAAGTCGATCGACTTCGGTCTGGAACCGGACGAGATCCATGCCGAGGCCGAACGCCTCCTCACCGACGGCGGCGACGCCTACCAGCCCGCCCAGTAGCGGCTGGTAGCTTTTTCGCATGTCAGGAACCGCGCCGCGGGAAACAGGAACTAATCCGGGCTACCGCGTCCGCAATTCGACGGCCGACCGAGCCCTCGACATCCTGCTGCTCTTCGACGACGAGCGCCTGACCATCTCGGCCAACGAGGTGGCCGGCCACTTCCAGGTGGCCCGCTCGACGGCCTACCGCTACCTGGAATCGCTGACCTCCAACGGCTTCCTCGAGGAGAACGGGAACGGCGGCGGCTTCCGGCTCGGGCCGCGGGTGCTCGACCTGGCCCGCCTGGCCCGCCGCGGCGTCGGCCTGTCCGACCTGGCCCGGCCGGTGATGCGCGATCTCGCCGCCCGGACCGGCGTCCCGGTGCTGCTCACCCGCCGGTCCGGCTCCGCCGTCGTCTGCCTGGAACGAGAGGAAGCCAAGCAAGCGCTCCGGCTGTCGTACGAACGCGGCGAGGTCCTGCCGATCAACGCCGGCGCCGCCGCCCTCGCCCTGCTCGCCTGGGTCCCCGAGTCCGAGCTGGACGAACTGCTCGCCGCGCCGCTCACCCGGTTCACCGGCGCGACCTGGACCGATCCGGACCGGCTGCGAAGCCGCCTCGCCGACATCCGCGCGGCCGGTTTCGCGATCAGCCGGGGCGAACTCGACCCCGACGTCCTCGGCGTGGCCGCACCGGTGCGTACCGAGGACGGCCGCGTCGTCGCCGCCATCAGCATCGCCGCACTCTCCCACCGCGTCACCGACGTCGATGTCGAGCCGTATGTCACAGCGGTCCGCGAAGCCGCCGCGACCCTGTCCACTCAGGTCGCCCGCGTCGGCGACCGATGACCCCGCCGATCACGCCGCTCAGGCGCAGGTCCGGGACGCGGTAGAACACCCGTCAGCCGTCCGGGTCGTCGCGCGTCCGCATGCCCTCCCAGAGCAGATCGACGAGTTTGACGCTCTCGGCCTGCCGGGCGTCGTCGGACTTCATCAGCATCAATCCGTGGAGGGCCCGCAGGACCGTCCGGGCTTCGATGTCCGCGCGGACGGTGCCCGCGGTGATGTTGGCGGCGACCAGTTCGGTGACCGCTCGGGTGATCCGGTCGAAGATGCCGTCGTGGTCGTCGCTACCGGCCAGGCGCAGGGCCCGGGCGAGTCCGCGCTTGGTCGCCATGTAATTCGCCAGGTGCTCGGTGACCCAGACCCGGAAGGCTTCCGCGGGTTGGTACCGCCGCAGCAGGGCCGGCACGACGCCGACGAGGTCCTCGACCTCCCGCTCGTACACGGCCAGGACGAGCGCTTCGGGCGTCGGGAACTGGCGGTACACCGTTCCGACGCCGACCCCGGCCTGCCTGGCCACGGCGTTCAGGGACAGGTCGTCGCCCTCGGCCAGCGCCACTACGGCGGTCTCGAGGATGCGCGTCCGGTTGCGCTGCGCGTCCGCGCGCCTCTGTTCCGGCACCCCTGCCTCCCGTTTCGTCCCCGCTGAGAAGCCAGCGTAGCGGACGGCGGTCCGTCCGTCGTTGCGTAAGCGGATAACTATCCGGTACGGTTCGACGCGTACCGGATAATAATCCGCTTCGGTGAAGGCAGGCATCGGTGACCATGACACCCACGGCAGACACAGGCGCGAACCCCGTCGGCAGCTGGATCGGCGGCGAATGGAACCACGGCGGCGAGGTGCTCGAATCCCTCGACCCGTCGACCGGGGAGATCATCGGCAGGTACCACTCCGCCGGTGCCGCCGAGGGCGCGGCCGCGATCGCCGCGGCCCGGACGGCCTTCGACACCACCGACTGGTCGCGTGATCCGGGTCGCCGTGCGCAGGCGCTCCTCGAACTCGCGGCCGCGCTCGAGCGGGACGCCGGCGAGATCGCCACCATGATCGCGCGGGAGAACGGGAAGCTGCTCTGGGAAGGCCGCGCCGAGGTCGGGCTGGCCGTCGAGGCGCTCCGGATCAACGCCGCGCACGCCCGGTTGCAGGTGTTCGGGCAGGCCGTCGAGCAGCCGGGCGGCGTCTACTGGCACAACGTGCCCGAGGCGGTGGGCGTGGCCGGCATCATCTCGCCCTGGAACGGCCCGGTCCTGCTCAGCGTCCGGTCGTTCGCGGCGGCGCTGGCGGCCGGGTGTACCGCGGTGGTGAAACTGCCCGGCCAGACGGCGATGATCAACGCGCTGCTGGCGCGGACGACCACCTCCCTGCCACCGGGCGTGCTGAGCATCGTCACCGAGTCCGGCAACGAGGTCGCCCCGATGCTGGTCGGTTCGCCGGACGTCGACGTCGTCAGCTACACCGGCAGCACCCAGGTCGGTCGCTCGGTCGCGGCCGCCGCGGCGGCCCGGGTGAAGCGGCTGAACCTGGAACTCGGCGGGAAGACGCCACTGGTGATCTTCGAGGACGTGGACGTCGACGCCGTCGTACCCATCCTGGTCTTCGCCAGCACCTTTATGAACGGCCAATTCTGCGGTACCGGCGCCCGGGTGCTCGTCCACCGCGACCTCGCCGACGTCCTCCGGCCCCGGTTGACGGCCGCCCTGGAAGCGGTCCGCGTCGGGCCCTCCCTCGACCCCGGCTCGCAGCTCGGCCCGCTGATCGACAGGGCCGCCGTCGCGCGGGTCGACCGGATCGTCGAGGAGGCCGCGGCGTACGGCAAGATCCTGGTTCGGGGCGGCGTCCCCGACGACCCCGACCTGGCCGGCGGTGCCTTCTTCCGGCCGGCGCTGATCGAGGTCGATGATCTGGACACGCCCCTCGTGCAGTCCGAGGTATTCGGCCCGGTGCAGACCTTCGAGGTGTTCGACGACGAGGCCGACGCGATCCGCCGGGCCAACGCGACCGAGTTCGGGCTGGCAGCGTCGGTGTTCTCCGGCGACGACCTGCGGGCCCGCCGCGTCGGCCGGCACCTGCGGGTGGCCAACGTCTGGCTCAACACCTGGGGCCTGGGCAGCCAGCTGATCGCCGGTGACCCGGTCAAGCAGAGCGGTCACGGCAGCGCGTCCGGCGCGGCGGTGGTCGAGAGCTACCAATACCTCAAACGCTACGGCACTGCCGAAGCGCGCCGCTGAAAGGAGCTAGCATGCGCATCATCGCGCTCGAAGAACACTGGTGGACCCAGGACCTGTTCCAGACGCTACGGACGATGCCGGCCGGTACCCGCGACGCCGGGCTCGACTTCTTCGAGCTGGACCTCTTCGCCGGCCGGAACATCGAAAGCAGCCTCGAGGAACTGGCCGATGATCGGCTCGCGGCCATGGACGAGATGGGCGTGGACGTACAGATCCTGTCGGTCGGACCCCCGGCCACGCAGAGCATGCCGGCCGCGCAAGCCCGGTCGATGGCACGCGATCTCAACGACCGGGCGGCCGCGGCAATCCGTGCCCACCCCGACCGGTTCGCGGCGTTCGCCACTCTCGGCTTCGACCCGGTCGTCGACCTCGTCCTCGCCGCCGGCGGCTGGGGCTGGCACATGGAGACCCGGCTAGCCGCGCTGCGCCTCATCCTGCGCGGAACGTTCGACCGACACCCCACCCTCAAGCTCGTCCTCGGCCACTGGGGGGAGATGCTCCCGTTCTGGATCGAACGGGTGGACGCCCTGCTGTCCAGACCAAACCTGGACCGCAGGATCATCGACTACGTCCGCGACAATCTCTACCTCACCCCGTCCGGGATGTTCCACCAGCACCTCCTGCAGCGCGCTCTCGACCTCGTGGGCCCCGAGCACATCCTGTTTTCCGTCGACTACCCCTTCCACCTGCCCACCGGCGGAGACGCCCGGCGTTTCCTCCACGACGCCGACCTGTCCACCGAGCACAAGCAGCTCATCGCCCACCAGAACGCCGAACGGATCCTGCACCACCCATCCGCCGAAACAGCAGGCCAGGGCCATTGGTAGTCAACGACCCTCGACGGCGCTCGCGGAATCTGAGGTTGCCCGGGATTCTCGCGGACGTGCCGTAGCTTGGCGCGATGCCAGGCGCCAGCCACGAAGCTGCGCCGGTTGCGGTCTGGAGCAGACACAGATCGGTCACCACGGGTACCGGACCCAACACCTCCGGCTCGACACCGGGCGGCGGTGGAGTCGCCGGACCTCACCCATACGGCCGAGGCACACGCCGCAGCGCCGATGGGAATGGGGCCGTCGGAACAAACGGCCGCGCCCGGCGACGCGCCGACGGTGGCAACCGCCGCCGTAACCGAACCGGCGGCCACACCCAGCGTCGCCGTGACCGACCCGGCGGACGCGCCCCACCTTGCCGTGACTGATCCGGCGGCCGCGCCCCACGTCGCCGTGACCTACCCGGCGTCGGGCGAGACCCCGCGCTGAACCCCGATCTCTTGCGGTATTTCTACGGTTGGTTCAGTTTTGCCTGAATGAACAGCGCGAACGCGAACGGTTCGCGGCGATCCGCTACGACGCTCGGCTCGGCATGTCCATCCGCGCTCTCGCCACCAAGCACCACGTCAGCCGCCGCACCGTCAGCACAGAACAGTGCCCGCGATTTTCGCAAGGAGTCGGCATGCGACTGACCCCTGTCGTCCTACGCTGGCACCGCTGTTGAGGCGCGGACACGAATTTCCGCACCTCAGGGAAGCGCCCAAGGTTGGGAACCGGGTGTGTCAGAGTCGTTTCGTGAGGAAGAGAGTGGTCCCGAGGACCGGATCTTCTTCCTTGCGCTCGGTCTCGGTGAAGCCGATCTTGGCGAGCACGCGGCGTGAGGCGGTGTTCCAGTCCCGGACCGTGGCCCACAGACGTTCGTATCCGGACGATCTCGCCCAATCCAGGACCGCCAACGAGGCCTCGGTCGCGTATCCCTGACGCCAGGCTCTGCGTAGCAGTTCGAACGCCAGTTCCGGCTCCCCTTCCGGTCCTCGTCCGGCGAGCAGCCCGCAGTAGCCGATGACGTCACCATCGGCCTTCCGCTCGGCTGCCAAGATCCCGAGAGTAGAAGTTGGTTGGTTGGTGCGGATGTAGTCGCTGAGTTCCGAGACCGTGGGATGTCCATTTGCGTCGATTCGGCGGTGCGGTGGCACTCGTGGATCACGTTCGGTCCAAAGCTCACGCTCAACGGCGGCCTCGGCTACCCGCCACGGTCTGAGCAGGAGGCGATCCGTCTCGAGGACGACCTCATGACCCGGATTCGCAGCGGCTGCCATGACGACGACTCTTTCACGGGCTGACGTACTGCTCGGTCGGCAGCCCGACGGTGGAGAACAGCAGGACGAGCGGCAGCCGCCTCAGGACGGCGCCTCGCAGCGGGGTTGGATCGGGCATCAGTACCAGGAGGGGCCGTACTCGACGTAGGGGTCCTGCATGGTGGTGACCTCGTCGTCGGTCAGTTCGATGTCGAGGGCGGCGACGGCCTCACTCAGATGGTGGGACTTGGTCGCGCCGACGATCGGCGCGGAGACCAGGGGGTTGCGTAGCACCCAGGCCAGGGCGATCTGGGCCATGCTGACGTCGCGCTTCTGGGCGACCTGCTGGACGGCGCTGATGACGGGTTCGTCGTGGGGTGAGTCGAAGGCCTGAACGACCTTGTCGGTGCTGGATCGGGTGCTCTGCTCGCCCGCCGGTCGCGCGAGGCGGCCTTTGCCGTTGGGCGAGTAGGGGACGAGGCCGACACCTGTGTCGCCGCACATGGCCATGAGCTCCCGCTCGTCGTGCCGGCGTAGCAGGTTGTACTGGTTTTGCATGGACACGAACCGGGTCCAGCCGCCGAGGTCGGCGGCGTGCTGGAGTTTGGCGAACTGCCACGCGTACATCGAGGATGCGCCGATGTAGCGGACCTTTCCGGCCCTGATGATGTCGTGCAGGGCCTCCATCGTCTCCTCGACCGGCACGTCGTCGTCGAAGCGGTGGATCTGGTAGAGGTCGATGTAGTCGGTGCCCAGCCGGGTCAGGGACGCGTCGACCTGTTCGAGGATGGCTTTGCGGGACAGGCCGGACCCGCCGGGGCCGTCGTGCATGTGGCCGCGGACCTTCGTAGCGAGCACGATGTCCTCGCGGCGGGAGTAGCGGGTGATCGCCCGGCCGACGATCTGCTCGGAGGTGCCGGCCTGGTAGACGTTGGCGGTGTCCCAGAACGTGACGCCGAGCTCGACGGCCTGGCGGAAGAACGGTTCGGCCTGGTCCTCGGTTAGCGCCCAAGGGTGGGCGTGCGAGGTGGTCGGGTCGCCGTAGCTCATGCAACCCAGCGCGAGACGGCTGATGGTGAGGCCGGTGGTGCCGAGGCGGGTGTATCGCATGCGGTGCTCCTGTACGAGGTCGGTGGTCAGCCCTGGTATTCGTGGTCGAGCCAGGTGGTGCCGTCGCCGTCGGCGGTGCCTTCGAGCATGGCCAGGTGTTCCATGAAGTCATCCGCGGTGGCGCCGTGCCAGTGTTCTTCGCACGGCGGGGTGTAGACGGTCTCGCCGGGGTGAACCCGGATGACCTCGCCGCCACGAGCCGGCATGAGCGCTATGCCGGCGGTGACGTGCAGGGTCTGGCCGTCGGCCAGCAACGCCACCTCGGCCCGCTTCACCCGGGCACCCGCCGATCAGTGCCGGGTGCGATCCCCGCCTGCTGCGGGCTCAACCGTGCCCGATGCGTGGTGAGGAACTCGCTCACTTCCTTGCGGTTGTCCACGCCGATCGACGCTACGCGCAAGCCCGCCGGCGCAGGGTGCCCTGCCAGTACACCCTCCACCAGTAACTTCCGCCCCCGCCCGCCCCGAGGCACCACACCCCAGGAAGGCCCCCATGCGGCACGCACTCGGTGATCGAGACCGTGGGCACCCAGGAATCGATGATGCAAGCCATCCGCGGCATCGCCCCGGAGGACACCTCGGCTACGTCGGCGTCGCCCGCAGCACCCAACTCCCCCGGCGAAGGAATCTTCTTCACCGAAATCCACCTGCACGGCGGCCCCGCCCCCGTACCGTGTACGAGGCGTCCATGCTGGCCGTCATGCTGTTCTGCCTGGAGTTGCGGCGCCGTCTGAGTGTCGCGCGCAGCCACACAGGACGTGCCCGGCAACGTCTACGTCGGCCCGGTCGGCGCTGTTCGCCGACCTGTCGGGTTTCCTTCGCGAGGAAGCGTCCGGCGGCCGGGGCCGGCTGCTGCGGGCGCTCGCCACGTCCCGCTGACTCAGGAGTTCGCTGCCGGTCGAGGCGTTGGTGACGCTGTCGTTCGGCCTCTCAGGAGACGCCGTCGGTGTGCGCGGGACGGCCGGCCGGCCGGCTGATCGGCTCGATCTTCAGGACGCGGTCGAGCAGCCGCAGTCGCAGGACGAGGGTGAGCACCGCGAACCAGAGCACGAGGGCGGGTAGCACGGTGGTGAACACCGCCGGGGCTGGTCCGGTGAGGCCGAAGTAGGTCGACAGCGCCGGTACGAACAGCACCGCGGCGAAGACCACGATGAGCACACCGACCAGCAGGGTGGGCCGGCGGTCGGCGACCGGCGGCGTCCAGGCGGCGAAGAATCGGGCGGGTGGCGCGATGAACAGGATGAGGACGAACGAGGCCAGGCAGAAAAAGGTGGTGAGTCCCGTCTGTGCGCCGATCGACGCGGCGGCCGGGACGAAGTCGGCGTCCTTGCCGTACGTCAGCCCGGTGTAGCTCTCGAAGTCGGCGATCACGTCCGCCGGCGTGCTGCCCGAGGTCAGGAACGTGGTGACGGACTCGTACAGGATCGCGTAGACGGCCGTTCCGGCGGCGGTGGTGACGACCGCGGCCGGCAGGACGAACCGGCCCAGGTTGGCCAGCAGGCGGTCGTCCGGCACGGCCGGCGACGCCCACCGGGTCAGGAAGAACGTCGGCACGCCGACCGTGAGCAGGGTCAGCCCGACCTGGGCCGGAGCGTACGGGAAGCCCAGCCCGAGCATGGTCACGGTGAGGATGACCAGCCCCTGGGTGGCCACCCGGGTCAGGAACACGTACATCGAGGTGGAGATGCCGTCGATGATGCGGCGGCCCTCCTGCTGGGCGGGCAGCAGCGCGGCGAACGAGTCGTCGAGGAGCACGATGTCGGCGACATCGCGGGTGAGGGCGCTGCCGCTGCGCATCGCCACCCCGACCTGCGCGCCTTTGAGGGCGCGGGCGTCGTTGACGCCGTCGCCGATCATCGCCACGTAGAGGCCTTGCCTGCGTAGCGACGAGACGATCCGTTCCTTCTGTTCCGGGGCGACCCGGCCGAACACCACGGTGCGGGTGACCAGCGCGTCGAACGCCGCGTCGTCGAGCCCGTCCAGAGCGGTGCCGGCCTGCGGTTGGCCGACGTCGAGCCCGGCGCGGCCGGCCAGCGCGGCGACGGTGCGCGGATCGTCGCCGGACAACACCTTGAGCGCGACGCCGCCGGCCCGCAGTCGGGTGATGCTGTCCACCACCTCCGGCCGCAGTTCGTCGGCCAGCGCGACCAGCCCGACCGCTTCCAGGGCCGGCAGCTGCGGGCGCCCGCCGGCGTCGCGGAGCCCCGCGCTCGCCCGGGCCAAGAGCAGGACGCGAAGGCCGCGCCCGGTCAGTTCGGCGACGGCGCCGTCGGGTACCGGCCGGGTCAGCTGCCCGGCGAGGGCGTCAGGGGCACCGAGCACCCAGGTGCCCTCCGCGGTGGTGATCCCGGACCAGCGCAGCGACGAGGCGAACGGCACTTCGTCGCGGACCGGCCGGCGGGTGCCGGGCAGGCTCCCGGCCAGGGCCGTCGTGGTCAGGTTGGGGCTGGCGACGCTGCGGGCGAACACGCCGAGGGCGGTCCCGGCGTCGCCGTCGCCGAAGGACCGGATCTCCTCGACGGTGAGCCGTCCGGTGGTCAGGGTGCCGGTCTTGTCGGTGCAGATGACGTCCACGCTGCTGACCGATTCGACCGCGTTGACCTGCTGGACCAGTGCGCCGCGACGGGCGATCGAAGCGGCTCCCGCGGTGTAGGCGATGGCGATGAGCAGAAACAGGCCGTACGGCACCAGCCCGGACAGCACCGCGGCGATCTGCACGGTACGCAGCAGCGTGAACCCGGCGATCACGGCCTGCGCCAGGATGGCCCCGCTCATCAGGACGGTCAGCACGATGACCAGTCGCACCACGAACTCGATGCGGCTCTGCAACGGCGTCGTGTCGGTGGTGGTGCGACGGGCGTCGCTGGCCAGACGTCCGGCGTAGCTGTGTGATCCGACGTCGCGGGCCAGCTGGTGGCCTTCGCCGGCCACGCACAGGCTGCCCGAGCGCAGGTCGTCGCCCGGCTTCTTGGCGATCGGATCGGCCTCGCCGGTCAGCAGCGACTCATCGGTCTCGACCCGGTCACCGCCGAGCAGCGGTCCGTCGACCACGATCTGGTCGCCGGCCGCGACGCGCAACACGTCGCCCCGTACGACCGCTTCGGGGGTGATCTCGACCTCCCGCCCGTCCCGGACGACGTGCACCCGCGCCTGGTCGAGCAACTGGAGCTGATCGAGTTTGCGTTTGGCCCGGATCTCCTGGGCGGCACTGATCACCGCGTTGATCAGCCCGAGACCGACACTGATGAGGGCGTCGCTGTACCGGCCGAGGACCAGCAGAGCCACGCCGATGACGAACAGGATGGTGTTGAAGAACGAGAAGACGTTGGTACGCAGGATCGTCGCGTACCCGCGGGTCGCGCCGGCGCCGGCCGTATTCGCCTCGCCACGCCGGCGCCGGGTCTCGGCCTCCGCGGACGTCAGACCGACAGGCACCGTCCCGGGCGCCGTACGCAGGTCCATCCGCGATCTCCCACCGTCAGCAACCCCGGGCTTCACGATACCGATTTCCTACACGACGTAGGTGTAACCCGGGGAGACGCTCCAAGTCGTCGTGCGGCGAGCTGTTTCGGTGGCCACACCGGCCCGGCCGCTCTGGCTGACACGCGTGCCGATCGACTCATCCGAAAACACGGCCATCACCCGCCGACACGGGCGGACGCGGGCGGACGCCGGTCTCATTGTTCCCACCAGCGCCGGCCATCCGCAGCTTTATTCGTCACCGCCGATCGTGCTCTCATAGCCCGGGCAGCCAGTAAGGATCCTTGATCGTGGTCTGCCACCGGCAGTCTTCAGGGTCGTAGCGGGCCTCGCGCCGCACGACGGCGCTCCCGCAGGTGTGCGTACGCCATCAGGGCCAACAGCACCGCGACCAGCACCAGCGACGAGCCGAGCGTGCCCAGAGCCAGGCCGCCCTTGGCCACCGGCTTGGTGAGGAAGTCGCCGGCGGTGGCGCCGAGCGGGCGGGTCAGCACGAACGCGATCCAGAAGAGCACGACATCGGGTACGGACGGGACGTACTTCAGACCGAACAAAACCCCGAGTACCGCGGCGACCAGCAGGGCTCCCCCGGCGTAGCCGAGCCCCGAGCTGTCCGACAAGAAGTCCCCCACCGACGTACCGAGGGTGTTGGAGACCAGGATCGCCGCCCAGAACAACGCCTCGCCGCGGAACGAGTCGATGTCGGAGATCGAGAAGGTCAGACCCGAGGCCCGCCACCCGGCGAAGATGACGATCAGCAGCGACACCAGGATGGCCGCACCGACCGGGTAGCCCAGGCCCAGACCCTGTGGTCCCCAGCCCAGTGAGCCGGTCCCGGCGGCCAGATAGCTCGCGTCGCGGTTCATGAAGTCCGACATGGTGGTTCCGGCCATGCTGGTCGCCAGGATGACGGTCCAGTAGAAGAACGGGTTGTACCGCCGCGACCGCAACTGCACCACCAGAGTCACCAGGAAGACCGCGAACAACGCCGCGGTCGTCAGGAAGTACCCCAGCTTCAGGGTCTGCGCGAACAGATCACCGGCGGTCTCGCCGAGGGTGGTGGCGGCGACCTTCATCACCCAGAAGGCCAGCGTCACCTCGGGCAACTTCTTCATGACGACACGACCCACGCCGGCCACGTCGGCCTCGGTGAAGACTTCCGGCTGAGATCTCAACAGTGCACTCCGATCGACGATGACAAACGCCAACAAGGTACGGAATGTCTGATAAGAGAAGCCTGAAGAAGCGGTCGCACCCTCGGCGTGGTTCGCTCGTTGTCGTTCGCGGCGCACCGCTCCCGGGGAAGCTACTTGCGGCGGGCCACGTAGACGACATCGACGGCGCACCGATCCGCGCCCGGGAGGCGGGTGATGGCACCGTCGGCGGCGCGGGCCGGCGCGCGTACCCGCGGGCGTTGTAGTCAGCGGTCACCAGCTGCACCTTCGGGGCACGCGGACAGGGCCGCTTCCTACAACGTGTAGGTGCAGCCGAGAGCGTGTTCCGGCGCGCTGTCAGACGCCGTCGAACTCATCGAGCGTGGCGTGCAGCGTCTTGAGATCGACCGCACACTGCGACCGGCTGGGCGAGCTGGACCGCAACGAGGTCAGTACGGCGTCGATCTCACCGTCGAGCGTGCGCCAGTCGGCCGGGTCCCGCGGCTTGAGCCCGGCCTCGGCGTCGTCCCAGCTCACCTCCAGATCCTTGGCCCGAGCCTGGCCGCCCGCGAGGTCGTTCTGGGCCACCTTCGTCTCCAGGTCGCCGGTGATCGCGGCGAACGAGGTGAGGTTGCCCAGGCGGGTGGTGGGACGAGGCTGCTCGGCGGTCGCGCCGGCCGAGGAGGTGCCGCCGCCGGCCGCGACGTCCGGGGTCTCCGGGTTGCTGCTCTGACCGGTCTGCAGGGCCCAGCCGGCCACTGCGACCGCGACGATGCCCGCCACCGCCCAGGCGTAGTCCCGGGTGCGGCCGCCGATCGGCTCGCCGCCCTTGACGGCTACCCCATGCCGGTTGGCCAGCGCCTGCTCGCGGCCGACCAGGACCAGGATGACGGCGAAGAACAGTAGGCTCGTCGTGCTCGCCCCCAGCGCGAGACCACCGAACTCCTTGGACTGGGTCAGTAGGTCGCCCAGCGAGGCGCCGAGCGGCCGGGTCAGCACGTACGCGATCCAGAAGGTCAGCACCTGCGCCGCGCCGAATCGGCGGGCGATCCAGATCACCAGGATCAGGCCGCTGAAGGTCAGAGCGCCGTTGCGGAAACCCAGGCTGAGCGCCTCGGTGGCCAGATCGCCGGCGGCGGTGCCCAGGGCGAAGGTGGTGAGGATCGCGCCCCAGTAGAAGCCTTCCCGGCGCCGGGTGTCGATCGAGGTGATCGCCAGTGTGCCTTCCTGCCGGTACCAGACGACGAAGACAGCCGCCAGAACCACCGCGAAGACCACGGTGCTCAGGTACAGGCTCACGCCCAGGGTGTCGGTGAAGAAGTCGGTGATCTGCGTGCCGACGATGCTGACCAGCACCACGCACAGCCAGTAGATCCAGGGCGTGTACTTGCTTGTCCGCAACTGGATGGCGAGGGCGATGGCGAGCACGGACAGCATGACCGCGTCGGTGATCAGCGGGCCGAGCCCCACGTTGACCGCCAGGTAGTCGGCGAACGTCTCACCGATCGTGGTGGACAGCACCTTGATCACCCAGAACGTCGCGGTGATCGCCGGGACCTTCGTCAACCAGTGACGCGTCGGCGCCGCTGTGATGGCGGAGTGGACCATCGTTACCCCTGTCGCAGTCGAGCGGCCGCCACCTGCGGCAGCCTTGTCGGACAGGAGAATGGATGTTCAAAGCTGAGACGTCGCTGAACGACATCCCCTGCGCGTACTCGTGGCGTTCCGCGACCACACCGTCCGCGCGACCAACCGCCCCTTCCCCACCTTTCCCGAGGTACGCGCCCCAGAGCGCACCGTGACCTCGTCGGCGTCCGCCGTCAGAGCAGCGGTACCGACGGGTCGTCCGGCGCACCCGCATCACTCATCGCGTCCACCGTGCAGAACCGCCACTTCCGGTCCGCACCTTGCATCAGGGTGATCTGCAGCGGTGTCACCGCAAGAGTGTCGTACGCGGTGATCTGGCGGCCGGACCGGCTCATCACCACCTCGGCCGGGCGGCTGGCGGTCACGTTGAGAGTCACGGTGGTGCCGAGTCCCGAGCCGGCGGCCGTCGGTCCGGTGATCGGGCCGAACACCGGCGCGCTGGGCACCAGGTAGGCGTTGTCTCGCAGCAGACCGTCGGCCTGCTGCGAGAGCAGGCCGCTGAACGCGCAGCCCGGAGTGGCGACGGCACCGACCTGGGCGGGGTCAGGGTTGGCGAGGATCCACTGACCGTACCTGGCCAGCGAGCTCAACACCGCCGGCCACGCGGTGCCCGTCGTGGCCAGGCCGGGTGCGGCGGTGCGAGGCTTGGGAGTGGCCACGGTCCGGACCTGGACGGGTACGGGCGACCCGGCCGGCACCGACGACGCGGCCGGCGGCGGGGATGCCGTCACGGCCACCGTGGCACACCCGGATCCGGTCCCGAGCACCATCACCGCACCAATGAGCACGGCAGCAGCTCGTCGTCCCACCCGCACAGCCGTCCCCCGTCCGTCGTCCGCCTCGACCGCCACACCATTCGGCAGACGGGCCACCGACCTGACCACGCCGGCCGCGCGTCACCGCCCGGCGGCCGGTTCACGGCTCACCACACCGCGGGCGACGAGTTCGACGGTGAGGGCGGCGGCGATCGCCTCGGCTGCCAGCAGCGCGACCAGGACCAGCAGCTGCGTGGCGCCGGCCTGGACCGCCGATCCCCCGCCGAGCAGCACCCCGACGAACGCGCCGGGCAGGGTGACCAGGCCGACCGTCCGGGTCTGATCCAGCGCCGGGGTGAGCGCCAGCCCGGCGGTCGGCCGGCACACCTCCAGCGCGGCGTCGCGTGGCAGGAAACCCAGGGCCAGCGCCGCTTCGTACTCGCCGTGCCGGTCGCGCAGCTCGTCGAGCGCCCGGCGGCCGGACAGCGACGTCGCGGTCATCGCACCGCCGATCAGGATCCCGGCCACGGGCAGCACCGCCACCTCGGTCAACGGCATCGTCCCGGACACCACGATGATCGCGCCGACCGGCAGCGCCCCGGCGACGATCGGGGCGGCCACCGGCCAGCCGCGCCGGATCGTGCTCGCCCGCCGGGCCGAGGTGGCCGAGGCCACGATCACCATCAGAGCGATGAACGCCGCCGTCGCCCACCACGAGCGCAGAACGGCGGCGATCAGCAGCGATACCGCGGCCAGCTGCAGGACCGCGCGTACCGACGCGGTGAGCACCCCACGGCCGACGCCCAGCCGCCCGGCCAGCGCGGCCAGCGCCGCGACCGCGGCCAGCACGACGAGCACCGCCACGAACCCGAAGCCGACCGAGATCGCACCCTGTCCCATCCCGGCATTCAACCCCGCGACGGCCCGACCGCGACATCCGCGCCCACCGTTGTCGAGCACGTCGCGCGGACGGCCCCGCACGCAGCTGTTCACCCCTGCTTGCACGCGACTACACCCGGCCGTGGGCGCCTCGACGGGTGCGCGCCGACCGCTGCCAGGCCCGTCGAGATGGTGCTGCTGGTCTTCGCCGCGGCGCAGGCCGCCGCCCAGACCGTCGCTCCCCTGGCGGGAACGATCGCCGGTACGCTCTCGGCCGTGGCGCTGGGGTGGGGATCCACCGGGCGGTCGCCCGCATCGACCTGGGCAAGCTCTTCACCTGGACAGCGCTCCTGCTGATCCTCATCGCGGCCGGCATCGCCAAGCACGCCGTGCCCGGCCTTCAACGCCGCCGCCGCGGACGCGGTGGTGTGACCGGACGGGAACGCGTACTCGCCCGCGGGCGTCAGTTGCTCGACCGGCCGGGGCCGGTGAATGGCGTTCATCAGGATGAGCCGGACGCCGAGTGTGCCGGCCAGCGCGACCACCACGAACACGGCCGCACGTCACCGCTGGGCGGCCAGCAGGGCGAGGCCGCCCAGCACGGCCGCCGGGCCGACGACCGCGGTGCTGCCGGCCATTGTCACCGTCGCCATGCCCGCGCGCCAGGGCGGATGGGCGAGGGCGACCGCGTGCGCCGCGCCGCTGACCCAACTGTCGAAGCGGGGAATCGGACCGCTGGCGTCGAGAATGACCAGCGTGAGGAGCGTGAAGGCGGCCGCCGCCCGAGCTCCTACAGTTTGTAGGCTAATGGTGCCACGATATCCTGCCCCCGGAGGTCAGCGACTGTGACGACGAAGGACGGCCGGCGCGCGCCGGGCACCCTGGAGGCGGCCGTGATGGGCGTGCTCTGGGCCGCGGACGACCCGATGACGGCGACCGCCGTGCACGAGGCGGTCGGCGGCGACCTGGCCTACAACACCGTGCAGACCATTCTCATCCGGCTGCACGAGAAGAAGGTCGTCGACCGCCGCCGGCAGGGCCGGGGGCACCTGTACTGGCCGGTGCAGGACGCGGCCACCACGGCCGCGGCGCAGATGCGCGCGGCGCTCGCCGACCGCTCCGACCGGCACGCCGTGCTCCAGCAGTTCGCCGCGTCGCTGGACGAGTCCGACGCCGCGGTGCTGCGTGAGCTGCTGGCCGAGGTGAAACCCACGCGCCGACGGCCGTCATGACCCTCACCGTCTACCTGCCCCTGCTCATGGCGCTGCCGCTGACGTTCGCGGCGCATTGGATCGCAGCGCGGGCCGTACCCGGTCCGGTCGTGTGGACCCTCACCATCACCGCGACCGTCGCGGCCGCCTGCTCGACCTGGTCGCTCGGCCTGCTGACGCTGACCATGCTCGACGACGTCCCGCCCTTGAAGACGCTCGACGACCACCCGACACTGGAGCTGCCCGAGCCGGTGCCCGGCCCGGTCGCCCTGGTGGCGGGCCTGCTCCTGCTGGGCGCGGGGCTGCGCCTGCTGCTCGATGTACGACGGCGCACGACCACCAACCGGCGCCTGCGCGAGGTCGGGACCGTCCAGGACGGGCTGGTGATCGCCGACTGGTCGGCCCCGCTCGCGGTCGCCGTTCCCGGACGCCCGCGCCGGCCCGGGCACCTGCTGCTGACCACCGGCATCCTGCGCGCCCTGGACGCCCAGGAGCGACGCGTCGTCGTCGCTCACGAACAGGCCCACCTGCGCCACCGGCATCACCGGCTGACCGCGGCGGCCGGGGCGGCGGCGGCCCTGAACCCCCTGCTCATCCCGGTCCGGAATACCGTGACGTTCCTGGTCGAACGCTGGGCCGATGAGGACGCGGCGGCCGAGGTCGGCGACCGCGACCTGGCCGCGGCGGCGGTGGCCAGGGCCGCCCTGGCCACCGGAGCAGGACCGCCCACGGCGCTCGGCATCGACGGCGGCGCGCTCGTCCAGCGGGTCCGGGCCCTGGCCGCCCCTGCTCCGGCGGCGAGGCTGCGCCGCCTCGCCGGGCCGATCCTGTTGAGCGCCGCCTTCCTGGCTGTCGCCGTGCTGGTCACCGTGCAGTTCGTCGCCCTGGCCACCGCCTGGCTGTCGGCCTGATCAGGCCGGCGCCCAGAGATTGGGCATCCCACGGCGGCGCGCCGCCTCGCCGAGCGGCGCCAGCGCCGAGCAGGGCTCGTCGTACTGGAGTCATGTCTTTCCTCACGTGGGCGCGATGTCCGCTTACTCCTACATCTTGTAGTTTCAGACGGATTTGTTCGCGACCCCACGCCGACCACGCAGCAACTCCACCCCGATCGGGATGACAGAAACGACGACGATGGCGATCAGGATCAGTTCGATGTGCGACTTCACGAAGGAAACCTGGCCGAGGAAGTAGCCGAGGGTCGTGACGCCACTGCCCCACAGCACACCACCGGTCACATTGAAGATCAGGAACGTGCGGTAGTGCATGTGACTGGCGCCGGCCACGATCGGGGTGAAGGTCCGCACGATGGGTACGAAGCGGGCCAGCACGATCGATCGAGCGCCGTACTTGGCGAAGAACTCCCGGGCCCGGGTCAGGTTCTCCTGCTTGAACAGCCGCGAGTCGGGCCGCCGGAACAGGGCCGGACCGAAGCGCCGCCCGAACAGGTAACCCACCTGGTCACCGGCCGCCGCGGCGATCGACACCAGCAGACACATCAGCCACAACGGCTGATGCAGGTAGGTCCCGTCGGCGACCAGCAGGCCCGCGGTGAACAGCAGCGAGTCGCCGGGCAGGAAGAAGCCGATGAGCAGGCCGGACTCGGCGAAGACGATCGCCAGGATGCCGATCAGGCCGAAGGTGGAGATCAGCCATTCAGGATCAAGGAAGGAGGGCATACTCCAAACCTACAAGGTGTAGGATCGTGCGTCCGGCAAAGGCAACCGAATCCGCATCGACGCACCCTCGTCGAGGTCGTCCACCTCCAGGGTTCCGTCGTGGCCGGCGACGATGTCGCGGGCGATGGCCAGGCCCAGCCCGGTACCGCCGCCCTGCCGGGAGCGGCTGCTGTCGAGACGGACGAAGCGATCGAAGATGCGGACGCGGTCGGCGGCGGGGATGGCCGGGCCGTCGTTGCCGACGACGATCTCGCCGAACCCGTCGCAAGCGGCGAGCTCGATCGTGAGGGAGGATTTCGCGTGCCGGGCGGCGTTGTCGACGAGGTTGCGCAAGACCCGATGGATCTGGTCCGGGTCACCGCTGACCCGGACCGGCCGCACGGTCCCGGTGACGCGCAGCGCCGGATGCTCGGTGGCGACGCGCTCACGCTCGGCATAGACCAGGTCGTCGAGATCGACGTCGTCCCGCCGGGACGGGACGGCCTGGTCGTCGATCCGGGCGAGCAGCAGCAGATCGTCGACGAGACGGGCCATGCGCCCGCTCTCCCGGCTGATCCGGGTGACCGAGCGGGCCGGGATCTCGGCCAGGTCGGCCGACGCGAGCATCTGCGCGTTGGCGTAAATGGTGGCCAGCGGGCTGCGCAACTCATGGCTGGCGTCCGCGACGAACCGGCGCTGCGCCGCCGACGCGGTCTCGATCCGGTCGAGCATCGTGTTCATGGTCGTCGCGAGCGCGGCGACCTCGTCGTCCGCCGCCGGCACCGGCAGCCGGGCATGCAGGTTGCGAGCCGTGATGGTGTCCGCCTGGCGCCGCATCGCGTCCACCGGCCTCAGGGTCCGCCCGACGAACACGAAGGTGGCCACCCCCACGACGGCCGCCAGCAGCGGAAGTCCCACCAGCAGCGCGGCCAGGATCGCCTCGGTCGCGTCGTCGACGGCATCCATCGACTCGCCGACCAGGACGGTCTCCAGGCCGGCCGGGGCGCCGACACCGACCGCCACGATTCGGTACGGCGAGTCCTGCGCTACCGGCAGCAGCACCGTCACCCTCGACCGCCGGCCGTCGAGCGGACGCCGGTCGGACATAGGCGGCAGCCCGGCGACGGCGCCGGACGCGCCGGTCACCGCACCGGCCGGGTCGAGCACCTGCACCACGGTCCGGCTCGGCACGGCGGGACGCAGCGCCGCGTCCAGTGCCGTCGCGTCACCGTTGCGCAGCGCCGCCGCGACCTGGGTGGCGCGGTCACTCGCGGCGGTGTCGACGTTGTCGAGCAGGATGCCGCGTGCGGTGACCAGCAGCGCGGCGCCGGTGAGCACCGAGGCGGCCACGACGACCAGGGCAGCGGCCAGGGCCGAGCGCATGCGCACGCCCAGGCGCCGTCGCAGCCGCCCGACCAGGGCCGTTGAGGATCGCATGGCCGTCACGCTAACGGGGCGGCGCTGAGGACGCGCTGAAAGTGGCGGTTCAGGGATTTCACAGACGCCGACCGGCAATCTGAACGGTGGAGGTGGCGTATGCGCGTGCTCGTCGTCGAGGACGAGGTGGAACTGGCCGAGACCGTCCGGGATGGGCTGACCAGGGAGGGCTTCACCGTCGACCTGGCCCATGACGGGGTCGACGGCCTCTGGCTGGCCTCGGAGAACCCCCATGGCCGCTACGACGTGATGGTGCTGGACATCATGCTGCCCAAGCTCAGCGGCTACGAGATCTGCCGGCAGCTGCGCGGCAAGCAGGTGTGGACGCCGATCCTGATGCTCACCGCCAAGGACGGCGAGTACGACGAGGCCGACGCGCTCGACCTCGGCGCCGACGACTATCTGATCAAGCCGTTCTCGTTCGTCGTGCTGATCGCCCACCTGCGCGCCCTGATCCGCCGGGGCGCCCCGGAGCGGCCGGCCGTGCTCGCCGCCGGTGACCTCACGCTGGACCCGGCCGAACGGCGGGTCCAGCGTGGCGGCGCCCCGATCGCGGTCACCCCTCGCGAGTTCGCGCTGCTCGAGTACCTGTTGCGGCACCGCGGCGAGGCGGTGACCAAGACGGCGCTGATCGAGAATGTGTGGGACGCCCACTTCGACGGCGACCCGAACATCGTCGAGGTCTACATCGGCTATCTGCGCAAGAAGATCGATCATCCGTTCGGCCGCACGGCCATCGAGACGGTCCGCGGTGCCGGCTACCGCCTGGCCACCGACGGCGGCTGAATCCGTCCCGGCCGGGCCCGCCGCGCGCGGGAAAGCTCGACGAACACCGGGATCAGCGACACGACCACGATGCCGAACAGGATCGGCTCGATGTTGGCCAGAACGAAGTCGATCCAACGGCGTGAGCGCTCCGCGTGGCGCCGGGATACAGGGCTGGTTCTCAGCCAGGGCTTGTACCCCTTCAGCGCCCGGTCGGCGGCCCCTCGACGCTGGGCAGGTCGGCTCGTTGCACCATGGCCAGAAGCTTGGGGTAGTCGAAGGTCGCCTTCGCCTCAGCGATCAGCCGTTCGCGGTAGGCCGCGTCCGGCACGCCCAAGATCGAAGCTGCGATGTCGGCCTGTGCCTCCCCCTCTGGGATCCGAGTGCGCCATTTCGGCCCTACCACCGAATCGAGCAGTTCGCCGCACGAGGCGCCGACGGAGTACCCGCGTCGCCTGGCGAGCCAGTCCAGCAGCACGAACCCGTCGGTCAGATCCTCAGTGCGGTCGGCGATCTGATGGCCACTCATCCGCACGTACCGGTCCTCAACGAACCGGGCTGTGCCCTCGAAGTACTGGTAGAAGCGGTCATAGCGGTCGGCCTCCGGCAGCCTGAGCCGGCGAGCGGCACGGATCGCCAGGTACGTCCGCAGTGTCGAGACCGCAGTCGGCAGCGGCCGACTCGGCGGCACGGAAAGCACTGCGTCCTCGAGGAGAGCAAGTGCCGCGTTCTCGGCGTCCCGGGGATATTCCATCGGCTTCGGCTGCGGGGTGGGATAGGGCTTCCACCCTGATTGGTGAATGTGAAACGCCTCGTGTACCAGGACGCGGGCGGCGAGCCACTCGCTGGGATCCAGGATGGCCGACCGTGGCGTGGTGAAACCGACGAGCAGGGTCGGTTTCGCAGCGATATCGGCCGACCCGATGATGCCGTTCGGCGACCGGGCGGCGTCCAGACCCGGGCCTTGGGTGATGCGGTACACCGCGCCGAGTCCCAGCGCGTCGGGCAGGCGTACTGGCCGGGCATCGCCGAGCAGGGTCGGGCGACGCGCGTTCAGCACGTAGGCATAGTCCGGCTGAGGCTGGCGTTCGCGCCGCCACCGACAGTTCAGACCGCACCCGACCAGCGTCGGCGTGACCGAGACGCACCCGGGGACGCACCAGCTCGATCTCTTCCGGAGTCGCACCACCAACCCCGCAGCATCCACAACAGACACCACGACGACGCGCCGCAACCTGCTGGCCGGATCCGGTGTCCCCTTGCTGGTTGCTGACCGTCGCGGTGCGCGCGGTCCTGGCCGGCGGCCCAGCGGTTGGTGAGCCGGAGTGGTGCGACCGGCACGCGCAACGGCCCCGGGGAGTAGCCGGCCCGCGGTGAAGAGCGTCACCTTTTCGTCCACGTTGGTTTTTCCCGACAACTCGTCGTAATCTTTACGACGAGTTGTCGCATAAAACTCGGGCAATCCGTTAGGGAGGAATCATGACCACGCAGCGTGCCCTCATCGTCGGCATGGGCGTCGGAGGCCTGGCCACAGCCCTGCGTCTACACGAAATCGGTTGGGAGACCGTGATCGTGGAGCGCGCCGCGGGGCGCCGCTCCGCCGGTTACTTCATCGCGCTCTTCAACACCGGCCGCGCGGCGGCGCAGCGGCTGGGCGTGCTCGACGCCATCGGTGACCGGCTCGATCCGACCACGGAAACCTACGACATCGACCGCTCGGGCGGTCGCCGACGGGGAATGGGCTACGGCGACATACCCGCCCAACCCTCCCTGATGCTTCGGGGCGACGTGGAGACAGCACTCTACGAAGCCGTCGAGCCACTGACCGAGATCCGGTACTCCACCGGCCCGGTGGCCATCGATGAACATCCGGACGGTGTGGACGTCACCCTGCGTACCACCGCGGGAGACGTCCACACCGATGCCACGGAACAGTTCGACCTCGTCGTCGGCGCCGACGGACTTCGCTCCACAGTGCGCCGCCTGCACTTCGGGCCCGACAGTGACTACGTGCAGCCCTTCCACCACATCATCGGAGCGGCCATCCTGAACAGCGCCGTGCCGGGCTTCCGCCGCAACGACAGCATCGTGCTGGCCGAGCCCGGCCGGTCAGCCTGGGTCTTCGCGTTCGCCAACCACCAGCCGACGGTGCTGTTCAACTACCGCACGACACACGAAGACACCGAGTTCGGCCGTCCGCCGATCGAGTCCCTGCGCCGAGCCTTCGGCCCTGAACCCGCCGGCGCCGTCCTGGAGAACCTCCTGCAGCAGTACGAGGAGGCCGACGAGTACCTGTTCGACTCCACCCACCAGGTGACGATGCCAAGCTGGCACACCGGACGCGTCGTCCTGCTCGGCGACGCCGCATGGTGCCTGACCCTCTACTCCGGCATGGGCGCCTCCACCGCCCTGGCCGGCGCCGACCTGCTGGGCACCAGCCTGCAGCGCAATCCCGGCGCTCTCACCCGCGGCCTGCGCGAGTGGGAACAGAAACTGCGGCCGTTCGTCCACATTCATCAGCAGAGCGGCCGCCGGGAGGGCTTGCCCACGTTCGTACCGCAGACACCCCGCGACAAGCTGACCCGGACGATCACCCAGACCCTGGCCGGCAGCCCGGTCACGACGCGGGCGATGAAAGCCTTCATCGCCAGGCAGGGCAGGGGCAAGTTCATCGACATCGCCGCGGCATGACCACCCATCGATCAGAACGGCGGAGAACCATGCATCCTGAACGTGCAAAGGTCCTTGTCCACGGCGTTCCCGAGACTTCGGACGTCTGGACACCACTCATCGACGAACTCGCGGCGCTCGGCCTGCGCGACGTGGTCCGGCTGTCCCCGCCCGGGTTCGGCGCACCCATGCCCGGCGGGTTCGGTGCGACCCTCGACGGATACCAGGATTGGCTGATAGCCGAGCTGTCGCGGTTCGACGCACCGGTCGACCTGGTCGGCCACGACTTCGGCGGCGTGCACACCATGAACGTCGCGATGGGCCGACCTGATCTCCTGCACAGCTGGACGACCGACACCGTCGGACTGTTCGCGTCCGACTACGTGTGGCACCCGACGGCGCAGACCTGGCAGACCCCCGGGGACGGCGAGCAGAACATCAAGGAGGTCTTCGGCGGCAGCGTCGCCGACCGGGCAGCGATGATGGCACAATGGGGATTCCCCGCGCGGATCGCCGACAAGCTCGCCGCCGCGCAGGGTGACGAAATGGGACGCGCAATCCTCGCGCTCTATCGTTCCGCCGCCCAGCCCGCCCTCGCCGGTAAGGGCCGTGACCTTCCCGCGGCGGCCGGTCGCCCGGGTCTGGCCCTGATGCCGACCGAAGATCCTTTCGTCGGCAGCCTGGTACAGCGACGCGGCGCGAGCGAACGTTCCGGGGCACGGACAGCCACCCTCGATGGCCTGGGCCACTTGTGGATGGTCGAGGATCCGGCCGGCTCCGCGCGCGTCCTCGCCGACTTCTGGGCCGCTGTCGACGCGCCCAGCTGAGGCAGCGCTGACAGCGCTTGGGTCCAGCGGAGCAGGGCGATGGCGGTCAGGGCGGCGGCCTTAGGTTGTCTGGTCGCCGCCCAGCACTGCCGGCTGACATCCGGCACTGGAAGAGGCGTCAGGCGGAAAGGTCGTCGGCGTGAACCGGGCGGCCCGGGAGCGTGTCGTGCGGGCCCGCCCGCAGGCTGTCCAGCATCAACGCCACACAGCGCCGCATCAGCAGGTCGTTCATGTCGGCGGATCCGCCCGGCGCCTTCCGGAGCAACAGCGTCACCAGGACGAAGACATCTCCGGTACCTACGTCGGGACGCAGCGATCCTTCTTGCTGAGCCCGGGTCACCAGTGCCTCCATCGCAACGATGAAACCGGCGCGCAACTCACGGAATCGTGCGTCGCCGGTCAGCTCCCGTTGCAGGTCATCAGTCAGCATCGTCAGCAGGGTGCTGAACCCGAGGTCGATCGAGCGTCGCATCAACCGGGCGAGGGACTCCCACGCGGTGCCCTCCGCGGTCAAGGCGGCTCGCGCCTCGGCCTCCAGCGCTGAGACATTCTCCATCGCCACGGCCCGGATCAGCGATGAACGGTCCGGGAAGCGGCGGTACAAGGTGCCGATGCCAACGCCGGCGCGCCGGGCGATCTCTTCCAGCGGCGCCGCCGAACCCGCCTCGATGAAGACGACGCGCGCCGCCGCCACGATCTGGGCGCGGTTGCGCTCTGCGTCAGCGCGGAGCCGGCCCGTCACAGCCGCCATGGCGCATCCCCGCCTCCGCTGAAATAGCCTTCGCCGACTATCGACACGCCCACGCCATCAGGTTAACGGCCGGGCAGGGCACCAAGCTTCGGCGGCCCGCTGGCCTGCTGCTTCCCAGCTTCGTCGCGCCATCCAAAGTACACCGCATAGTGCACTTCATGACAGGATGGTTCTTAAAGGGCAACAAGCTCGCCGATGCGGAGGTTCAACCTCCGTATTGTGCCCAAGTACTCCTTGACAAGGCACTCTTGGTTCCGCGAACCGGAGGTAGGACCTCCGTATAGACCTACACTGTCCCAACACTCGGATCGGCTCGTTAGTCAACCATCGTTGACGGCGTTGCCGTCGGCTGCGATGCGACGGTTCGTGGAGAGGTTTGTCGGATGATCAGGACAGTGGACGTCGTTGTCGTCGGCGCTGGAATGTCTGGCCTCTACGCTTTGCACAGGTTGCGCGGCGCAGGCCTGACCGTCCAGGTGTTCGAGGCAGGCGGCGATGTTGGCGGCACCTGGTACTGGAACCGCTATCCCGGTGCCCGGGTTGACGTGAAAAGCATGGAGTACAACTTCTCCTTCGACCCGGACCTGGAGCAGGACTGGGAGTGGACCGAGAAGTACCCGCCACAGGAACAGCTGCGACGCTACTTCGACCACGTCGCCGACCGTTTCGACCTGCGTCGCGACATTCAGCTGAAAACGCGGGTCATCGAGGCCGTCTACGCCGAACCCGCGCAGCGCTGGCTGGTGCGTACCGACCGCGGCGACGAGGTGACCGCGCAGTACGTCATCATGGCCACCGGCTGCCTATCGGCGGCGAAGCTTCCCGAGGTACCTGGCTTGGAACGCTTCACCGGCCGCTGGTACCACACCGGCCACTGGCCCGAAGAAGCCGTGGACTTCACCGGCGAGCGCGTCGGCGTGGTCGGCACCGGCTCGTCCGGAGTCCACGTGATACCCCTGATCGCGCGGCAAGCCGCCGAGCTGACCGTCTTCCAGCGCACACCGAACTTCGTGATCCCGGCCAACAACCACCCGATCGATCCGGAACACCAGCGGTCGGTCAAGTCCAACTACGCACAGTTCCGCCAAGCCAACCGTGAGTCCGCATTCGGAACCGCCTTTCCCCTTGCGACGAAATCGGCGTTGCAAGTCAGCGACGAGGAACGCACGGCCTACTTTGACCAGCATTGGTACGGTCCCGACAATCATCCGGCCGGCCTGCTCGTCGGCTACACCGACATGATCACGAGCAGGGAAGCCAACGACACGGTCGCTCGATACGTCCGGGACCGAATCGCCGAAATCGTCGATGACCCGCAGGTCGCCGCGACGCTGCAACCTGTCGACCACCCCTTCGGCACCAAACGCCCGTGCGTGGGCACCGATTACTACGAAACCTACAACCTGCCGCACGTCAACCTGGTAGACCTGCGCAAGACACCGATCACCGAGATCACGCCGTCCGGAATCCGCACGTCGGAGCAGGAGCATTCGCTCGACGCGATCGTGTTCGCCACCGGGTTCGACGCGATAACCGGTGCGTTGTCACGCATCGACATCCGCGGCCGAGGTGGCTTGGCCCTGACCGAGAAGTGGGCCGAAGGCCCGCGTACGTATCTTGGTATCGCCGTCGCCGGCTTCCCGAACCTGTTCACGGTCACCGGACCAGGCAGCCCGTCGGTGCTGTCCAACATGGCCGTTTCCATCGAGCAACACATCGAATGGGTTGCCGACGTCATCGCGGCGCTGCGCGAGCGTGGCGCGGCGACCTTCGAAGCCACCATCGAGGCCGAGGGCGCATGGACACAGCACGTCGCCGACGTCAGCCGCATGACGCTCTATCCCGCCGCCGACTCCTATTACCTGGGCGCCAACGTGCCCGGCAAACCCCGCGTGTTCCTTCCTTACGCCGGCGGTGTCGGGCTGTACCGCGAGAAGTGTGACGAGGTCGCTGCGAACGGGTACGAAGGCTTCACCATCGCATGACCTCATCAGGTTCGACTCCTGCGGCATGCGATCACGCGCCGGTGTGTCCGGTCGGCCGGCAGAAAATGACCTGGGGAAGCCTGTGCAGAATCGAGTAAGCGCAAAGGAACTGCTCGGTACGTCCGACTTGCAGATACGTGCGGCCGCCGCCGCAACGCGCCACATTCAGTCCGAGTTGGTCGACGTCGTCGACGAGATTCTCGCAACCTTGAGTCCCACCGGGCCGTAGGCGTACACGGCCACCCCGGTGCTTGAGCCGGGCAGGACGGTTCCGAACATCAAGGTCCTGAACACTTACGATGACATCGTCAAGCTGGCCCATCCGGAGATGCAGACCGCGGTCCGTGATTACGTCGCGGATTCGGGCACCGTGGTCGAGTTGCACACCGCCGCCGAGATGCAAGCGCACTTCATGGCATTTTTCGAGCGTTACGACGTGCTGTCGATCGACGTGACCCAAAGCCACGCCGACGACTGGTTCTTCTTTCATGAGTTGCGCTGGACCGTACGCGACCGGAACCGCGACACGGTAGTCGTTCACCAACGGGCGGAGTTCGCCGAGGTTTCCGCCGACGGCCGGATCGTGGCGTACGTCGGTCACGGTGTCGACCCGGTACTTCAGCACCATGGCGGCTTGAAGTAGTCGTATGGACTCACCGCAGACCGGCCCCCTCCGTATGGAACCGCTGCGGCCGCACCTCGGCGCCTACGGAAGCGTTTCCGGTCCGCTGACCTGATCGGTCGCCCAGTCGACCCACTCGCGTTGCATCGCGGCGAAACGCTTACCCCATTCCAGAACGAGGTGACCGTAGGGCGAAGCATCGTCGGCGGTCCAGTCGATGGAGGCCTCCAGGTCGGTGAGATCGTTCAGCTGCTGGGAGCTGATCGCGCCCATGTACGCGAGGTACTCACGTGCCTGCTCCGGAGCAACCGAACCAAGAAAATAGACCCGCAGCAACACGTCGTTGCGAGGCGCCCGGCCCGGCTTCAGGTCCACCAGCCAGTGGCGCAGCTCCGCGCGGCCGTCGTCGGTCACCTCGTACACGGTGCGCCCTCGCGGACCCTCAGCATGTACGCGGATGAGCCCCGCCTCTTGAAGTTTCGCCAGCTCGCCATATAGCTGACTCTGCGTGCCCGTCCACACATGGGCCATCGCCATGTCAAAACGTTTGAGCAGGTCATAACCGCTGCTGGGGCGCTCCTGCAGCATCCCGAGCAGAGCGTGTCTGAGACTCACACCCCCGACTCTACACTCCGCCATTGACATGTCAAAGAAGGACCTTCTACTCTCGACATGTCAGTATTGGAGTATAGTGAGGCGGTCGGTTACATGAACTATCTGAAAGGGTTCAGCCCGTTCATCGTCTCCGCCCTGGTGGGTGTGCAGTTCGACTGGCGCGTCTCGGGGCTGACCGGTTTCCTCGTCGCCTGCCTGGTGGTGTTCTTCGAACGCCGCAGAGGACGCGGTTGGGACCTGATGGTGCTCGAGCTGAGCGCCTGGACCTACTTGGCCGCGCAGACCGCCGTCGCGTTCGCGTTCCCCCGTTCCCCCGTCGAGGCGTACACCGGCTTCATCTCGATGGGCTGGCTGGCCGCGGCCGCATGGGGGTCGTTGGTGATCGGCAAGCCATTCACCATCGCCATCGCTCGTGCGCGAACCCGGCCCGAGGTGTGGGACCACCCGGTCTTCATCCGCGCCAACGTCGCCATCACTCTGGTTTGGGCAGCAAGCTTCACCGTCGCCGCGGCGGCCGGGGCGTTGCTCATGCTCGCCGCTCCCGGACAGACCGTCGGCCAGATCGTCCTCAAAGTGGCCGCCTTCACCCTCCCGGTGATCTTCACCTTCTACTACCCCAAGGCCGTCCGGTCCCGTTTCGAAGGAGTCGTGAACCCATGACCACTACCGACTTTCACCTCGCAGGGCCGTTCGCGCCCGTGCACGACGAACTGACCGCGTACGACCTGCCCGTAACGGGAGCCCTCCCACCGGAACTGACCGGCTGGTACCTGCGCAACGGCCCCAACCCGCGCAGCGACTCCAAACACTGGTTCTTCGGTGACGGCATGGTGCACGGCGTCCGGCTCGAACACGGCCGCGCCGCGTGGTACCGCAACCGATGGGTGCACACCGACAGCTTCGACCAGCCGAACAGCCCCATCTACAACCCGGACGGCACCCGCAACCTACGCAACGGCAGCGCCAACACTCACATCATCAACCACGCCGGCCGCACCCTGGCGCTGGTCGAGTCCTCCCTGCCCTACGAGCTGACAAACGACCTGGACACGATCGGTGCGTACGACTTCGACGGTGAACTGGCCGACTCGATGACCGCCCACCCGAAAATCTGCCCCACGACCGGGGAGCTCCACTTCTTCGGCTACGGCAGCCTGACCGCACCGCACGTCAGCTACTACCGCGCCGACGCCGCCGGGAAACTGGTCGTCAAACAGCCCATCGATGTGCCGGGCCTGACGATGATGCACGACTTCGCCCTCACCGCCAGCCACGCCGTGTTCTACGACCTTCCAGTGGTCTTCGACCCCGCCACGGTCGGCAACGGCATGCCCTACCACTGGGACGAAAGCTACGGCGCCCGTCTCGGCGTACTCCGCCGCAATGACCCCACGGCCGGGGTCCGCTGGATTGAAATCAACCCGTGCTACGCCTTCCACACCCTCAACGCCCACGACACCGCCGACGGCCGCATTGCCGTGCACGTCATTCGCCACGACTACATGTGGCGCAACGGCAGCGACCGGGCACCGGGGCAACTGTGGCGGTGGACCCTCGATCCCGCGACCGGCACCGTCACGGAGGAATGCCTCGACGACCGACCCGCGGACTTCCCGCGGATCGACGACCGGCTGACCGGCACCGACGTCCGTTTCGGGCACGTCACCCATCTCGTGGTGGACGGCGGCCCGAGCGTGCTGCGCCGTCATGACCTGCACACCGGCGCGTCGGCCGAACACCGTTTCACACCGGCCCAGATCCCCGGCGAAGCGGTCTTCGTACCCGCGCAGGACGGTGGAGGGTGGCTACTGACATACGTCTATGACCGGACGACCGACCGCAGTGACCTGGTCGTGTTCGATGCCGCGAACGTTGCGGCGGCTCCGGTGGCCACGGTCCACCTGCCGCAACGCGTTCCGATTGGATTCCACGGCAACTGGCTGCCCGAAGGCTGATCCGCGGCGCCACCACTCGTGTCCAGCTCAGCTGCGGTGGGCGACCGGCGCGTTACCCGCCGGCCTTCGCCTCGTTGCTGTTGACCGCCGGCGCCCTGGGTGACCGCTTCGGTCACCGCACCGCTCTCGCGGCGCGCATGGTGAGGTTCGGGCCGCCGGTTGTGGGCCGGCTTCTCCAGCGATGCCGGCCACACCCATCGCCGCGCGCGCTGCGATGGGTGTGGGCAGCGCGCGGTGGAGGTGCCGGCCCGAACAGCCCACTTATGCCGGCCACCATTCGCAAGAGGAGCTAGCGATCATGCGTGCCGCCCTGATGTACGCCGCAGGTGACGTCCGCGTCGAGGCCGTCGCCGACCCCACCCTGGAGAGGCCGACCGACGCGATCGTGCGTGTCGTGCGTGCTTGTGTCTGTGGCAGCGACCTGCACCCGTACCACTCGATGCCCGCCTCGCCAGTGGGCCGGCAGATGGGTCACGAGTTCCTCGGCGTGATCGAGCAGACCGGCTCCCGAGTCGCGACCGTCGAGACCGGCGACCTGGTGCTCGCCTCGTTCTCGTCTCAGGACAACTCCTGCGAATTCTGCTGCGCCGGCGTGCAGACCTCCTGCTCGCACCCCGAGTCGGGGTTGTTCAGCGCCGCGCAGGCCGAGCTGGTCCGGGTCCCACTCGCCGACGGCACCCTCTATCCGTTGCCCGCTGACGCGGACGCCGCGCTGCTGGCGTCGTTGCTGACCCTGGCGGACGTGTACGGGACCGGTTATCACGCCGCGAAGATGGCGAACGTCTCCGCCGGCGACACCGTCGCCGTCATCGGAGACGGAGCGGTGGGGCTGCTGGCTGTCCTCTCGGCCAGGCAACTGGGCGCCGAGCGCATCATCTTGATGGGCCGCCACCGGGCCCGCACCGACCTCGGGCTCAAATACGGGGCCACCGACGTGGTACCCGAGCGAGGCGAGAAGGGTGTCGCCGCCGTTCGCGAACTCACCCGCGGCGGCGCGCACAAGGTCCTCGAAGCCGTCGGCCACCGACCCGCCTACGATCAGGCCGTCGGTGTGGTCCGTGCCGGCGGCGTCATCAGCCGCGTCGGTGTGCCGCAGTACGACGAGGCATCGGTCGGCTTCGCCAGCCTGTTTGGCCGCAACATCACCCTCACCGGCGGCCTCGCGCCCGTCCGGGCATACGTCGATGAGCTGCTGCCCCTGGTCCTGGATGGCTCGGTGGACCCAGGCCAGGTGTTCGACAGCACCGTCGCCCTGGACGAGGTCCCCGCGGCGTACCGAGCCATGAACGACCGGAGCGTCCTCAAGGCCCTGATCGCCTTCTAGTCCGAAAACCAGGTGAAGTCCAGGACGGACATGGGCGGCCGGCCGGCGCGGTTCCTTTCAGGCCTCGTTGGCATCGAAGGAGTCGCCGGTGGATGCGCGCCGTGCAAGCAGAGTTCCGAATCTTATGTTGATGGTCAACAAAAGTATTATCTATGCTAGACGTATCTACCCGGTCGTAGGGGTTCGGTCGAAGAAGGAGGCATCATGGCGGAACAGGTGTCCGCGGGACAGGCGGACACGGCCCGCATCATTGCCGCCGTTCGAGCCGGCGTCTCGACCCGGCGCGAGCTCTCGACCGTGCTCGGCCTCGGCCGTGCCCCGGTCACGCAGCGCCTCGAGGCGCTGCTCGCGGCCGGGCTGCTGGTGGAGGGAGAGTTCGCAGCGTCGACCGGCGGTCGAGCAGCGCGTGAGTACCGCTTCAACGACAGTGGTGGCGTTGCGCTTGCCGCACGTATCGGGATCGAGTCCTATCGGGTAGCCGTCACCGATCTCTCGGGTGCCGTCATCTCAGCGGCGGACGGTGAGTTCCTGCTCGGCGCAGAGCCCGCAGCGGTTCTCTCCGCTGTCGAGCGAGACCTGCGAACGCTCTTCTCCGCGATCGCGGCACCGGCTCCGGTGTGGGGCGTGGGCGTGGGGATCGCAGGAACGATCGAGTTCACGACGGGCCGGCCAATCGCACCGCTCTCGCTTCCGGGCTGGCACGGCTACAACGTGCGTCAACAACTGAGTCGAGCCTTCAACGCACCTTGCTGGGTCGACAACGATGCGAACCTCATGGCCCTCGGCGAGCTGCGGGCCGGTGCGGGTCGGTCCGTCGAGAACCTCGTCTTCATCTACACGGCCGGTGGGGTCGGAGCCGGGATCGTCTCCCACGGGCAGGTCCACCGAGGCGAGACGGGCGGCGCTGGGGACATCGGCCATATCCATGTCTCGGACGACCCCGACCGGGTGTGTGTATGCGGCTCGACGGGCTGCCTGTCCGCCGTAATCGGATCCCTCGCCATCGAGCAGGCGGCCCTCCGCGCCCGGCAGCCGGCAGTCGGCCGTGATCCGTCGACGGACCAGACCTGGACGTATCGGGACGTCATTCAGAACGCGGCGTCCGGCGACCAAGTAGCCGTGGCGATCGTCGACGAAGCCGCTGTCGCGCTCGGCGGAACCATCGCGATGCTCGTCAACGTGCTGAACCCGGCAGTCGTCGTCCTGGGTGGTTCGCTGGTGGAGGGGGACGGGAGGGTGCTGTCGCGAGTGCGAGAGATCGTCTACCGGCGGAGCACGCGGCTCGCGGCTGAGCACCTTTCGATCGAACTCTCGTCGCTGGGTCCGGACGCCGGCATCATGGGCGCTGCGCAACTGGTCGTCGAGCAGGCGCTGCGTTCGCCTACCTTTTTGAAGTGGTATCGACAGGACGGCCGGAGCGCGCACCCGGGGCCGCTCGCCGACCTGGCGGAGTCGGTCGATCAGTTGGGCTAGCCCGGGCCCCCGACCCGCCGTGGCGGGCGGACCTCCCGCGCGTCCTGGACAGGTTCGGGCCCCTCGCCCGTCCCGCCTGCCGTCGCCAACCTCTCTTGCAAGGGTCGCCGACGCAGGTTACTTTTGCTGGAAAACAACAAAGGTTGGGTTGCTGATTCACCTCCGGTTGACTTTTCGATGGTGATGGCATCCAGCGACATCCGGCCTGTGGCGTTCCGTGGAGGGTGTGGCAGTGCAGGGCATACAGCGGGGAGTGAGTCTCTACTCCTTCCAGGAGGAGTTCTTCCTCGGCACCATGAATCTCGACGCTCAGATCGCGGCAGCGGCCTCCTTCGGGGCGCTCGGGATCGAGGTCATTCCGCATCAGACCTTCGCGTCGTACCCGCATCTCAGCGATCGCGAGGTGGAGCACTGGCACGAACTGCACGCGCTGCACGGCACGACCCCCGTGGCGTACGACTCCTTCGCCGACTCCAAGCGGATCTCGGGGCGCGTGCTCTCGAACGACGAACTCCTCGATGACCTGGTGCGGGACATGCGGCTGTCGTGGCGGCTCGGGTGCCAGATCGTCAGGGTCCAGATGAACACCCCGCTCGACGTCTTCGAGGAGGCGGCACGTCACGCGGAGGACTTCGACCAGCGACTCGCGATCGAGGTGCACGCTCCGATGACCTACGAGAGCCGCTGGATCAAGCGCTTCATCGATGTGATCGAACGAGTCGACAACGGCAGGCTGGGTCTGATGGGGGACATGTCGACCTTCTCGCCGACGTTCGCTCCGGTGATCTACGACTGGGCGCGATCGATCGGCGCGTCGAGCCGCCTGCTCGACTACGTGAAGAGCGCCTACGAGGGGCCCGAGCCAAAGAGCCTTCACACCTTGGGGGCCGAGCTTGGCTACCTGGGTGCCACCGGGCCGGACGCGTCTCTCGGCGGCCTGACGGGATACATGACGTCGGTGGATCCCGAAACGCTCGTCCCTCACCTGCCGTATCTGTTCCACTTCCAGGCCAAGTTCTGGGACATGGTCGGCGATGATCACGAGGCGAGTATCGATTACTCGGGCGTGATCGAGGTCCTCGCTCGTCACGGCTGGAGCGGGTACCTGTCCAGCGAGTACGAGGGGAACCGCTTCATCCAGGACCGCATGCCCGTCGACAGTGTTGATCAACTTCGGCGTCAGCACTCCATGCTCGAGCGTCTCATCGAGCTGCACAGCAAGGTGGCCTCGGATGTTTGATCGATACATCATCGTGAACGACAGCCTTCGCGCAACCCAGTCGGGCGAGTCCGTGACCGGCTTCGCCGTGGACCTCCGTCTTCCGTACTACCGCGGTCTCTGGCTCTCGGCGGTCACGGTCTCGGTCCACGTCGACGGCGAGGAGATCGCCCCCGAGACGGCCTCGCTCACCGTGCACGGGAACACCTACCCGCTCGACCGGCTCTCGGAGGTGAGCGAGGACCGCTGGCCGTTCGACGAGGCGGCGACCTTCTCCGTGACGCGTCCTGGAGGGCTGGAGGTCGGAGAGCACGTCATCGCCGCCCGGCTCCACGTCCGCGTCGCCTACCACGCGGCGGGCTTCGAAGGGCACAACGAGAAGACCCTGGTGCTACGGGAGGCCCGATGAACACCGGCTCCGCGCACAAGCCCGTCGACGTCGTCATCGTGGGCAGCGGGCCAGTCGGCGCCGCCATCGCCCGGACCATAACTGATGAGGCGCCGGATGCGCGCGTCCTGCTGGTCGAGGTGGGGCCTCGTCTCACGCATCAGGTCGGCCAACACCTCGGCAACATCCCTGATCCGGCTGACCAGGCCGATGCTCGGCACAGGGCGCAGGGACCCTACACGCAGCGCGTCGATCAGGACCCGCTGTTCTCCGAGCGCGCACGGGCACTCGAGCCCGGAGCGGATCCGATGCTGCTCGAACGACCCGGACTGTTCCGGATCGGCGAACGCTCACGCATCGACGGGGAGGACGGGCTGCCCGCCGCCGCGATGACCAGCGCGGTCGGCGGCATGGGCATCCTGTGGACAGCATCCTGCCCTCGTCCCAGCGGAAGTGAGCGCATACCGTTCATCCCCGCACATGAGCTGGAATCGGCGTTCGAGCGTGCGGACGCCCTGCTCCGGGTCGACCACCAGCTCAACGCGGCCGCACCGGTGAACCGGCTCGTGCGGCAACGCCTGTCCGCGGTGTACGACGGGGCCGGCGATCGTCCGGTGCAGCCCCTTCCACTCGCCGTCCGTGTCGAAAATGGCCGCGCGGTCTGGTCCGGCATCGATGTAATCCTCGGCGACATGCTGGAGTTGCCGCAGGTCGAGTTACGGGACGAGACGTTGGCGCGCCGCGTCGTCATGGAAGGCGGCGATGCGGTCGGCGTCGAACTGGAGGACCGGCGGACGGGTGAGCGGTACGTGCAGCCCGCTCGAACGGTCGTCGTCGCGGCCGATGCCTACCGGACTCCGCAGCTGCTGTTCGCCTCGGGTGTCACTCCGGAAGCCCTCGGCAGGTACATCAACGACCATTTCCAAATGCTCGCCGCCGTCCGCTTGCGTGCCGAGGATGACCAGGCGTCGATCGGTGCCGACGACGCAGCTGCCGCATGGCTGCCCATAGGCGGGACGTGGGTGCCGTTCGTCGACACGATCCGCCCGTACCACGGTCAGATCCTGCAGGTTGGCGCTTCTCCAGCTCAGCTAGCCAACGGAGGCGTCGAGCAGATGAAGGACATCGTAGCTATGTCGTGGTACTCACCGAAGGAGCTACATGCGACCGACAGAATCGAATTCAGCGAGGTCGATGTGGACAGTTACGGGATGCCGGCGATAACCGTGCACTACCGCGTCACCGATGCGGACCGCGCGTCGCTCGACGGCATGCGGCAAGCCATGATCCGCGGAGCCGACGCCCTGGGCGAACTGCTACACCCGGGGCCCCTGCTCATGCCCGGCGGCGTGTCCATGCATGTACAGGGAGCGACCCGCATGGGCGAGCACGATGACGGGACCTCGGTATGCGATCCCGTCGGGCGAGTCTGGGGAACCAGCAACCTGTACGTCGGCGGGAACAACGTCATCCCGACCGCGACGGCCGCCAACCCCACCATCACCAGCGTCGCTCTCGGTGTCCGAACCGGTCGCGCCATCGCTAGCGAATTCCGCGTCCGATGAAGTTCCGGCGGCGGCTGGTGTCCGGCCGCATCGAGACGCAGAAGCTCGTCGACGGCGGCTGGCAGCGCACAGACTCGACGGCATGGGCCACATCCATCAGCGCTGAGGAAGAGGCGCGGCTGTTGCCCGACCACGACGACTCCACCGATGCCGTCCTGCTTCCCGTGCGCCCGCGTTCCTTCCGCGACTTCATGGTGTTCGAACGGCACATGATCGATGCGGCGCGGGGAATGACCGCACGGTTTGCCCCTCGCGTCGCGCGATTCGCCCACCTCGTCGAGCAGGTCAGTCGGCGCCCGTTTCCTCGATTCCGGCCCGATCGGCTGTGGTATCGGGAGCCAATCTATTACATGAGCAACGCTCTCACCTTCGTCCCGTCCGGGACGCCGGTAGCTCCGCCTCCGTACAGCACCGCCTTCGACTACGAGTTCGAGATCGGGTTCGTGCTGGCCGAACCGCTCTACAACGCCAGCCCCGAGGCGGCGGCGAAGGCAATCGGGGCGGTGTTCCTGCTCAACGACGTCTCCGCCCGTGATGTGCAGCGCGGGGAGATGCTGAGTGGCTTCGGGCCCCAGCGCTCGAAGCACTTCGTAAGCTCCATGTCGGACACCGCGATCACTGCTGAGGCTGTGGTTCCGGAGATAGGCCGTACGCGGACACCGACGGGATGACCGTCATCGACAGCGGATACCCAGGCGAGCGCACCGACTTCGAGAGGTCGATCCGGCAGCTCGGGAAGCCCGAGGGGGCTCGGAGCTCGACCTGCCCGGGCACCCGGTGTCGATCGCAACGCCGGGGCACACTTCAGGGCACACGATGTTCGCCTTCTCGCGGCAGCGCGTCCTGGTGACCGGCGATGCCCTCATGACCGGGCACGGCACCTCCGGTGTACACGGCCCGCAGCTCCTCGCGCGTCCGTTTCACCACAACGTCGCAGAGGCAGTCGGCTCCCTCGACGCCCTCCGCGGGCGAGGCCACGTGACGATCCTGCCCGGGCACGGCGACCCATTCTCCGGCGATGCGGATGAACTGGTCGACCTCGCCCTCTCCCGCCCCGTCGCCCATTGACGACGGCCGACCAAGGACGGAAACGATGGGTTATCGCCTCTCCGCATGCCTCGACCTACTGTTCACGGAGAACCGGCCGGACATAGGCGACCGCGTCCGCGCCGCCGCCGACGCCGGCCTCGACGCCGTCGAGATCTGGGGGCTGCAGGACAAGAACATCGACTCGCTCAAGTCCGGTCTGACGGACACCGGGGTCGAGCTCCTGTCCCTGGTGGTGGAACCACGTACACAATTCATGCTCGACCCGCGCCACGAGCCCTTCTACGAGGGACTGCAATCGGCCGCGGACGCGGCCGAAGACCTGGGATGCCCGTACCTCGTCGTGACAAGCGGTATCGGCAACCCGGGGGTACGACGCGCTCAGCAGCTCGACCAGTTGGTCGAGGTCTTCGCCCATGCCGCCGATCTTCTCCACAAGCGTGAAGTCACACTACTGCTCGAAAATGTGAATACTCGGGTCGATCACCCTGGGAGTCTTCTTGACCGCACCTCGGAGTGTGCAGATGTCGTGCGGAGGGTTGCCTCCCCCCGCTTTCGCCTTCTGTACGACCTATACCACTCGGTGAGCATGGCCGAAGACGTCAGCGCGGAACTCGATGCCGCATCGGGCCTCGTCGCGCACATTCAGATCGCGGACACCCCCGATCGAACTGAACCCGGTTCGGGAACGCAGGACTGGCCGCTACGCCTACGGCAAGTGCGCGCTACCGGATACGACGGCGTGATCGGATTGGAATACCGGCCGACGAGCGACACGGTTCGCTCGCTCGACTACATCCGTGAGGTTGCCAGCACAAGCTGGTGACGAGGCGACGTTCACTCAGCAGGACTTCGTTAGGTTGTCGCGGTGTGTCGCTTGTAGCTGGTCGGTGATGGTGGTTGGCCGGACGAGGCGGGGAAGAAGAGACCTCACGTTCGTAGCTGGGCGGTTTGCCCACTCTGATTCGAGCCGCTCACCGAGGAACAGAAGAGAGCGGCGAACGAGCAGTAACGCTCGTTCGCCGCCCTGTTTCAGAAGCCGGCTGGCTTCGTGATCGTCACGGGCTGCCCGAAGTCGTAGTACTCGGTCGTCGTGCGCCGCTCCGGCTGGTCGACCGTGATGCGGCGGATCAGATCGCCGGCCGTCCAGATATCGATGGACGTGATCTGGTCGGGGTGCTCGACTTCGAACCAGGCCGTCTGCCCGGCCGGCAGAGCGGTAAGGGCCTTGCGCGACTCGGCCGTCAGCTTCACCTGGTAGTGCGTGGCGTCGGCGCCGCGTACCTGCTCGGTCCCCTTGTCGGTCACGTCCGCTCCGTCGAGGGCGGCTTGCACCACATTCCCGGTCGCCTCGGCGAACGGAGCGAGACCGTGCTCATTCGGTCCCTTGTTCTTGTGGGGGGTGCCGTCGGAGTCGGAAGTGGACTCGTATGCGACGCCGCCGACGATCGTCGTGTTGATGGTGCCGATGTCGTCCTGCGTGACGATCTTCATGTCGGCGCCGTTCGCCTCGATGGTGGTATTCGACGCCCCGCCCGTCTTGAGCTCCGAGTGGGTGGTGCCGCGAAGCGTGACGACCTTCTCGATGCGTTCGGCGGCGGTCAGGACCGCCGCGGAGGCGGAGGTGCTGTGGCCGCCGAGGACGACGACCGTGGCGAGCACCGAGGCGGCCACGCCGGTTCCGGCCGCTGCCCAGGTCATCCATCGCCGCGAACGCGGTGGCCGTTGCACCTGGGTATTCGTGCGGGTGTTCGTATCCGGGGTTTGCAGGGACATGGCTCGCTCCAGAATGGTGTCGTACCGGACCGATCCCGGCGCCGGCGGCGCATCGCGCAGAGTCGGATCCAGCCTGCGGAGTTCGGTGAGCTCCCAGTCCTCAGAACCCGTCATGGGTGGTGCTCCCTTCTGCGTGGGATTCGCTAGGTTCATGTCCGGTAGCCCGCGATTCTCGCCGCTGCAATTGGGCCCGCAGTTTGGCGCGGGCCTTGTAAAGACGCGACGAGACGTTCGCGGCACTTATCTGCAGCAGGGTCGCGATCTCCGAGATGGACAACTCGTCCCAGGCCCGCAGCAGCAGCAATTCCTGGTCGTCGTCCGACAGCCCCGAAAGCGCGACCCAGACCTCGTTGTCGGGCGGTGGCACCGGCTCGTACGACGAGGGCGTCGGGTCGACGGTGGCCAGGCGCAGGTGAAGCCGATCCCTGCGCTCATGACCACGCCGATGATTGGCCAGCACGTTGCGGGCCACACCGAACAGCCACAACCGCCCCTCACCGGCCGGCACCTCACTGCGCCGGCGCCACGCCACCGCGAACGCCTCGGCGGTGATGTCATCCGCCTCGGTGGGTGAATCCGTACGGCGACGTGCGAACCGCCACACATCGGCGACGTGAGCCGAATAGAACGCGCTGAAAGTATCCTGGTTCATACCACCTCCGGTCAGGGGACGACCGCACTGCGGCTCACCGGATACATGTCCGGGTGCACTCCGATCTCGCCACAGATCGCGTCTGTCTCACAACGTGCCTCGCGATCCAGCGGGAGGTTGATCGGGCCGACGTCGCCCAGGTCCAGGACCAGGCGCAGCGGTGCGCCTGGACGGACACCGACATTGGGAAGTGGTTTTGCGAGTGTTTGCCGCTCACGCTGGGATTCCGGATCGTGAGCGGCATCTCGCTGTGGCGGGAAGTAGCCGCGGCTGGGCGCCCGCGCGGGTGATCGTGGTTATTACCTGCCGATCCGCTACGCCGTCCACAGATCGCTGATGCGTTGCGCCGCCTGCGCCGCCTGGTGCAGACCAGCGTCAAACGCGGCCTGGATGCGGGAGCGAACCATATAGTCGCGTCCGCCGTCCGTGATCTCAATGAACTCCGGGCCGGGTTCGATCAGCTCAACTTGGCTGCCTTCCTGGCGCCTTTCCTCGAGTTCCATGACCACCTGGGCGGCCATCATGTCGTGCATCGGGCCGGCATCCGGCACCGGCGTAGTGACCAGAAGGCTGGACACGGCAAGGATACGCCCATGACCACGTGCGAGATCGGAATTGAGGTTGCTCTTGAGCCCACCGTCGAGGTAAGGCCGTCCTTTGATCTTTACTGCCGGAAAGACCAGCGGTGCGGCACAACTCGACGCGACCGCCCGGAATAGCGGGACACCCGAACTGTGACTCCAGGACTGGAACTCACCCGATGTGGCCTCAACAGCTGTGGCTACGAACGCCTGCGGCCACTTCTCGCCGAGGAACGAGAACTTCTCGACGAAGGCGGGTTCGTCGATGCTCTCGACCTCAAGAGCGGCCCGACCGATGCGGCGGCGCCCCGCCTCGGGTGAGACGTCGGCAGCTGCCTGCGCCATGATCTCGAACATCGTAGAGAACCGTTCCGGGGTCACGAACGGCTCGGTCGACTCTATCGCCAGATCCAGCGTGCTCAGCAGTTCCTTCGGATCTCCGCCCAGGGTGAACGAAGCGCCAGAGAGCGAACCCGCGGAGGTTCCGATCACGCTGTCGGCGGCAGCGAGGTCGACCCCCGCATCGGTCAGCCCGCGCAGAAGTCCCGCCTCCCATGCGGCCCCCAGCAGACCTCCCCCGCTCAAAACCACGGCGCGTCGTGTTGCATCGGACATGGACACCTCCAATAAGAGACCAGTGGTCCGTCATTCACGCTAGCGGACCACTGGCCTCTTATGCAAGCAGGCACTGATCCTTATCCTCACAACATGCGAGATGGATTCCAGCGTGCGCGTCGGCCTGAGCAAGTCGCCGAGCGGCGGGCCTCGATTCTGGCCGTGGCCAGGGACCTCCTCACCCAGCGGCGCCTCACTGAGATCAGCCTTCGCGAGCTCAGCCTCGAGGTAGGCCTCTCGAAGTCGAACGTGTTGCGCTACTTCGACAGCCGCGAGGCGATCTTCCTCGAACTGCTGAAGGCCGAGTGGACCGCATGGCTCGATGCCCTCGACGACTCACCACCGGCTCCGGCCGGGGGGCCGTGGGGCCCGTCGCTCGCCGTGGCCGACATCTTGGCCCGCACGCTCGCCGAGCGGCCCCTGCTGTGCGAGCTCTTCAGCAGCCTCGCCGCCGTGCTCGAGCACAACATCTCCCTTGAGTACGCCCGTGAGTTCAAGATGTGGTCGCGCGAGCACCAGCTGAGGCTCCACAGGTGGTTGACCGACCGCCTGCCCGGGCTGGCCGATGAATCGGCGTTCACCTTCGCCGTGGCGACGGTGATCATCTCCGGTGCCGTCTGGCCCTACAAGCGCCGCTCCGAAACCCTCGTGGAAGCGGCTCGGCAGCTGGGTGAACCGGCAGAGGACTCCTTCGAGGCGGATCTTCGTACTGGCCTCAGGGCTCACCTCATCGGCACCGTGATCCTCACGGACTCCGCGGGCAACGACGACAACGGATGCTGATCGAGGTCGGCCACGCCTCGAAGTCGCCGTTGGTGATCATGGCGCGTAGCAGGAGTACGGCCTCTGCGCCGGCAGGCTCCAGCGGGCACCGGTGATCGCCAGACGGTGCTTCAGCAGGCAGCGGCACGCTCCGATCACGCCGGTTCGGCATCCATCACACGGGTCACTCAGCTCAGCGAAAACGCACCCGGACGTATACCTCGACGTGCCTACAGCGAGGCGGCATCCAGGACGAGCCGGTATCTGACGTCGGCCGCGTCCAGGCGGGCGAAAGCCGTACCCATCTGGTCCGCATTGATGATCTCGGCCTCGGCGGCGATGCCGTGCGTGGCGCAGAAGTCGAGCATCTCACGTGCTTCGCGGAGGCTGCCGATGGACGTCCCGGCCAGTCGGCGCCGACCGGTGATGAGGGGCCCGACCGGCACAGACAGCGGCGTGGTCGGTGCGCCGGCCATGACGAGGGTTCCGTTCACGTCGAGCAGGGTGAACATCGGGGCGAGGTCGGTAACCGCTGAGACGGTGGAGATGATCAGGTCGAAGGCCCCCGCCGGCGCGTCGGGCACGGTGTGGAAGCCGGTGGCGCCGAACCGCCGGGCGTCCCGCTCCCGCTCCTGACTGCGACTCAGGACGCTGACCTGAGCACCCATCGCGACAGCGAGCTTGACACCCAAGTGGCCGAGTCCGCCCAGGCCGACGATCGCCACCCGGACGCCCGGCCCGGCGTCCCACTCGCGCAGCGCGGAGAACATGGTGATGCCCGCGCACATCAGCGGCGCCGCGGCGGCCATGTCCAAAGTCGAGGGAAGGCTCAACGCAAAGTCCTGGCCCACGACCATGCGCTCGCTGAAACCACCCGCGTCCGCCGGGGCCCCTCCGCCGCCCGTGCAGTACTGCTCCTGCCCGGCCCGGCAACTCGGACAGGTTCCGCACGATCCCAGCAGCATCCCGACGGCGACCCGGTCGCCGATCGTGTGCGCGGTGACCTTCGTACCGACTGCGGACACGAAGCCGGTCACCTCATGGCCGAGCACCGTCGGGTATGTCGAGTAACCCCAGTCGTTGCGGGCCATGTGCAGGTCGGAATGGCAGATACCGGCGTAGGCGACGTCGACCGTGATCTCGGCCGGGCCGGGCTCGCGACGGTTGATGCGTACCGGTTCCAGCGGTGCGCCCGCGCGCAGGACGGACAGGGCTTTGATCATGGTCTCCTCCTGAGAGTTAACGACCGGCCGTTCCAGAACATAGCATGTTCTGGAACGGCCGGTCGTGAACGGGTAGGCTCTCTTTCATGGCGCGGCCGAGAGAGTTCGACGAAGATGAAGTGGTCGCCAAGGCACTGAACTGCTTCTGGGCCGCCGGCTACACCGCCACCTCCATCCACGACCTGGTCGACGCGACCGGGATCAGCCGCGGCAGCCTCTACGGAGCTTTCGGCGACAAGCACGCCTTGTTCCTGCGGGCCCTCGATGCCTACTGCGCCGGGACGATCGCCGCCGTCCACGCCGACCTTGACGGCGACGACACCGGCGCCGCCACCCGGCTGAGCGCGCACATGCGCCACGTCGCCGACAGCTGCGGCGACAGTCAGTACGGATGCTTCCTGGCCAAGTCGAGTGCCGAGCTCGCCGCCTCCGATCCCGAGGTCGCGCTGCGCGCCGAGCGGATGTACGGCACGTATGAAGAGGTGCTGGTCACCTGCTTGACACAGGCGCAGGACGCCGGCGATCTCGACAGCCGGCACGACCCCCGCGCGCTTGCGGCGCTGCTGCTGATCACGGTCCGTGGCATGGACGCGCTCGGCCGATCTCGCCGTGGCCGCGACTTCATGCGCCAGGTCGCCGACCTTTCCCTGGCCTTCCTGAACTGACCTCCACAGTGATATCGATAACCAATTGCCTGACCAAGATCGAGAAGTCACTCAGCGCAAACGCACCCAGCTTGGGAGGCGACCCGGTCGTGTGCACACAGAAGGCGCCTTCCTGCTGTGGCTGCGGAAGACCTGGAGACGATGTCCGTCCGGGTGCGTTGTTCGGCAAGGCTGCGCGGGCAATCCTCCTGCCTCCGTGAACACCGCCGAACCGGGTCGGGATTTCGAGCGTTTTCAATAGTTCATGGCGATGTGTCGCGTGTGGGGCGTGAAAGGGGACGTGATGGGTGGAATTGCAGCGATTGCCGGTAGTGCGGCGTTCACCGGGACATTCAAGGGCGAGGTCATCACCCCCGAGGTGCCGGAGTACGAGGACGCGCGGCTGATCTGGAATCGGGACTTCGACCGGCGGCCCAGGGTCATCGTCCGGCCGGTCGACACCGATGATGTCGTCGCCGCCGTTCGGTTCGCGCGCGACAACGATCTACTCGTGGCCGTTCGCAGCGGTGGGCACAGCTACCCCGGTCACTCCACCTGCGACGACGGCATGGTGATCGACCTGGGCCGGATGAACCGCATCCGGCTCGACCCCGAGACCGGCATCGTCCGCGCCCAGGCCGGCGTGCTCCTGCGAGATGTCGACAGCGCAACGGCCGTTCATGGGCTCGTGTTGCCGGCGGGCATCGTGTCGCACACGGGCCTGGCGGGGCTCGCGCTCGGCGGCGGGATCGGATATCTCACCCGGTCCTTCGGACTGACCTGCGACCAGTTCGTCCGGCTGCGGGTGGTCACGGCCGCCGGCGATGTCGTCACCGCGAGTGCCACCGAGAACGAGGACCTCTTCTGGGGGCTGAAGGGCGGGGGCGGCAACTTCGGCATCGTGACCGAGTTCGAGTGCCGGACGCACGTGCTCGGCAACGTGCAAGGAGGCCAGCTCTACTTTCCGATGAGCCAGGCGGTCGACGTCATCCTGGGGCTCGGCGAGATCATGGAGCACGCTCCGCGGGAGATGTGCGTGTCACACGGACTCGCCGTCAATCCGGCCTTCACGCCGGCCGCCGACGAGTCCGAGTGGCTGCTGGCCGTCAACGTCGTCTACCGGGGCGAGCCCGGCGACGAACCGCTCCGGGAGGTCACGGGGTTCGCGAAGCCCGTCCACAACAGCATCGGCCCGGCCAACTTCCTGGAGGCGCAGCAGCGGTTCGACAATGCGTCGGGCCACGGCACCGGCTGGTACATGAAGTCGGGGCACACCCGGGAACTCTCCTCGTCACTGGTCGAGAGCTTCGTTCAGCACTCGCTCGACCACCTCGAGATCGCTTCCCCGAACGTACTTCAAGAGGTCTTTTCCCTGCACTCCATCGGCGGCGCCGCCGGCGATGTCGCCGAGGACGACACCGCCTACAGCGGCCGGGCCGCCCAGTGGCACTGCAGCATCGAAGTGGGATTCACCAAACCCCAGGAACGTGAGCGCGTCGTCGGCTGGACCAGGCGGGCTTGGGAGACGACCCGGCAGCACCTCGACATGACCACCAGCTACGTCAACATGATGTTCCAGGACGGGAGCGGGTCCCTGGCCGATGTCTACGGAGACGCCAAACTTCAGCGCCTCCGCCAGGTCAAGACCGCCTGGGACCCGCAGAACTTCTTCCGTCTCAACTCCAACATCAAGCCGCTGGGCGGGGATCAGCTCGACGGATGACTCTCCAGTGACGTCATCCAGTCGCCGACGGCCAGCGCTGTCCCGTCGGCGTGTTCCTGCATCATCGTGAAGTGGTTCCCCGGCGTGTCGATGACTCTCGCGGCGCCGGGGAACTCCCAGGAGACCCGCCAGTCGTCGTTGGCCGACGCCTCTCCGACGGGCTCGCCGGCCCGCACCAGCAGGGTGGGAGCGGCGATCTCCCGGAGATCCCGCAGGCCGAGCGAATCGTAGTGAGCCATGGCGGTCAGCCAGGTCTCGTCGTCCAGGCGACTGTTGTTGTACCCGTACGTTTCCATTCCCGCCCACAGGTCGTTGAGGAGCCCGCTCCTCGTGATCACATTGTCGCGCTGGAGGTACGTGTCGATCAGCACGACGCCCGACGGCGCCATGCCGTTGCTTTCCAGGTGCTCCGCCAGCGCGTACGCGATGATGCCTCCCGCGGAATGCCCGACGAGAACGAACGGCGCGCCTTGCGCGGTGCTGGAGATGTTGTCGGCGAGCGCCTCCATCAGGGAATGCGCGGTGGCCGGCAGTGACTCGCCGTCTACGAATCCGGGCAGCGTCAGGATCGACACGTCGCGGTCCTCGCGGAATCGGCGGGAGAATCGCGCGTACTGCTGCGGACGGTACGGTCCGTAGAAGGTCGGGATGCAGAAGATCCCGGGTTCAGCGCTCCCCTGCGAGACTCTGATCGGAACCGGCGCGTCCTTCCGATCGGCGCGGCCGGAGAACATCGGACGGAACAGCGCGACGCGGGCAACCGCGTCGAAGAACTCCTGCCCTCGGCCGTTCTTCGTCGACTGCTCGAAGAGGGCCTTCAGCGAGGACGCCGCGGGGGCCGGCTCAGGTTGCTCCACGCCGTCGTCCAGGTGGCCGGCGTCGGAAAGCATCTCCCACAGAATCGGCGCCAGCGCGGCGGCGGTGGGGTGCTCGAAGATGGCGGTCGCGGGCAGCGTGACGCCGGTGACGGCGCCGAGGCGGTTCCGCAGCTCGACCGCGGTCAGCGAGTCGAAGCCCATCTCCAGGAACGTCGTGCCGCCGACCGCGTCCGGAGAGGAGTGACCGAGGACCGCGGCGGCCTGTGCGCGGATCAGGTCGAGCAGCAGCCGCTCCTGATCGGCGGGGGCCAGGCCGGCCAACTGCCCGGCCATCCCGCCGGCGGCCGACCTGCTGCCGTCGCGGGTGGTGGGGCGGGCGAACCCGGCGAGCAGCGGGACCGCGCCGGCGGCGAGGGCGGCCGGGTCCAGTGGGGCCAGGACGGTCAGCGGCTCGTCGAGGGCGGTCGCGGTGTCGAACAACTTCAGCGCCTGCTCGGTCTGCAGCATCCGCATCCCGGCCTGATTGATCCGGGCGGCATCCTGGTCGGTCAGGTGTGCGGTGATCCCGCTGCGTTGCTCCCACAACCCCCACGCCAACGACGACGCCGGCAAACCTGCCGCCCGACGCTCCGCGGCCAGACCATCCAGAAACGCATTCGCGGCAGCGTAATTGCCCTGCCCTGGGGACCCGAATGTTGCCGCGGCCGAGGAGAACAACACAAACGCGCCCACATTCAGATCCGCTGTCAGCTCGTGCAGATGCCACGCGCCGGCCGCCTTCGGCCCCATCACCGCATCGATACGAGCGGGAGACAGCGACGTCACCAAACCGTCGTCCAGAGCTCCCGCCGCGTGCACCACCGCGGCCAAGGGCCAACCCTTCGGTACGCCGGCAATCAGCGCCGCCAACTGCGGCCGGCTGCCCACGTCACATGCTGTGACCGTCACCGCGGCGCCGGCGGTCGCCAACTCAGCCGCCAAGCCGGCCACGCCCGGCACCGCCGGACCACCCCGCGAAGCCAGCAACAAATGCCCGGCCCGATCAGAGGCGACCAAGTGCCGAGCCAACTCCGCACCGAGCGTGCCCGTACCTCCGGTGATCAGAACCGTGCCATCCGGATCCCACCCGCGAGCACCATCACCGCCTTGAAGGTCCTCGGGAGCGGGACGAGCCAGCCGACGGGCCAGCACCCGGCCATCACGAACCGCCACCTCCGGTTCTCCGGCCAACACCGCCGCGACCGCCGCCGTCAGCCCCGCATCGGCGGCTGCCGGGTCGAGGTCGATCAGGGCGAACCGGCCCGGATTCTCCGCCTGCGCCGAACGCAGCAGCCCCCAAACCGGGGCGGCGGACAGGTCCGGCACTCCTTCCCCGGGCACGGCGGACACCGCCCCGCTGGTCGCCACCACCAGCAGGGAGGCCGCCAGGGGCCCGGAGTCGAGCCACTGCTGCGCCAGCACCAGGGCCTGGCTCGCCACCCGGGCACCGCCCGCCGCGGCGTCACTGGTCCGGCCGGTCATCCGGGCCAGCACCACTCGCGGCGCCGGAGCACCCGCCGCCACTGCCCTCGCCACCGCGATCAGGTTGGGGTACGCGCGAGCATCGGCACCTGCCGCCGTCAGAGCCGCGGCCAGCTCCTTACCGCCACCCCCGGTCACCGCGACCGGGCCCGGCACCGCGACCGGGCCCGACTCCGCGACTGGGACCCAGCGGATGGCGAACAGCGCGTCCCGGTCCGCGGCCGCGCCGAGCTGCTCGGCCGTCATCGGGCGCACCAGCAGCGAGTCCACGGTCAGGACCGGCCGGCCGGCGGCGTCGACAGCTTGCATCCGGAGCTCGTCGGGGCCGCGGCGCACAAGCCGGGCCCGAACCGCACTCGCCCCGGCGTTGTGCAAGGTCACGCCCCGCCACGCGAACGGGACCATAGTCTTCTCGCCGGAAGCCCCGAGCACTCCGCCCGGACCGGCTGCGTGCAGTACCGCGTCGAGCAGCGCCGGATGCACCCCGAACGACCCGGCCTCGTCCTGCTCCGTCTCGGACAGCATGACTTCGGCGAAGGCTTCCTCGCCGCGTCGCCACACCGCGCGCAAACCACGGAAGGCCGGCCCGTACCCGTAACCGCGCACCCCCAGCCCCGCGTACAAGTCCGAAACATCCACCGCGACACCACCCGCCGGCGGCCACTGCCGCCCAGCCCACTCACCCCCGGAAAGCCCAGCAGGAGACAACACACCCACAGCGTGCTCACTCCACGACGCCGAACCACCACCCGAACGCGCATGCACGGCCACCGACCGGGCCCCACCCTCACCCGGCACCCCAACAGTCACCTGCACCTGAACCGCCTCGTCCGCGGGAATCACCAGCGGGGCCCGCAACACCAACTCCTCCACCCGCCCGCAACCCGCGCGCTCACCAGCGGCGACCGCCATCTCCACCAACGCCGCACCCGGCACCACCACGCTGCCCAACAGAACATGATCCGCCAGCCACGGAAGACTCTGAACCGACACCCGGCCGGTGAACACCAAGCCACCACCCACCAGCTCAGTCACCGCCCCCAACAACGGATGAACTCCGGCCACCGTTTCCGTCGAGGCAGCCTCCAGCCAGTAACGGGCACGCTGGAACGCATACGTCGGCAGATCCACCCGCCGACCCGGACCGGACACTTTGACCCAGTCCAGCTTGGCGCCCGCCACATACGCGCGACCCAACGCCGTCAACAACCCGGCCGCCCCACCCGCATCCCGGGTCAGCGTGCCGGTAACCAGGACACTGTGGATCCGTTTTGCCTCAAGGGTTTCGGTCATCGCAGCAGTCAGCACCGGATGCGGGGACGCCTCGATGAACATGCGATATCCGCGCTCAGCCAGCACCCGCGTCGAACGCTGGAAATCAACCGGGGCCCGCAAACTGTCGAACCAATACCGGGCACCCAACTCCGGACCGTCCAACACCTCACCGGTCATCGCCGACACCATCAGCAGACGCGCCCGACCCGGACGCACAGACTCCAACGCCCCCAGAATCTCCCGCTCCAACACATCCACCT
>NZ_JBICSP010000024.1:0-15579 GCF_043197135.1 Actinoplanes sp. NPDC049265
CAAAACAGGGGGCAGCAACGGTGGGCGATGACCCGACGGATCCAGATGCCTCCGGCCCTAACGAGCCGGACAACAACAAGGGTCCACCAATGAGCAGCGGTCCGCACCACCCACCCCGCTACGACATCGGTCTTGATCGTTGATTTTCAGGCGGGCACCCGCGACGCCGGCTCCGCGGTGACCGAGGCAATGCCCGGGCGGCCGTTCTCGACCACGAACTCGGCCGCCGTGCGGATCCGCGCCTGCTCGGCCGACACCGTGTCGACCAGCCGCAGGCTGCTCAGGGTGCGTGACCGGTCCACGTCGACGCGGACATAGCCGCGCTGGTTGTCGATGTAGCGCCAGTGCGGGCTCTCGGCCATGATCGGGTCGTAGGTGCGGTGGAAGGCCGCGACGTCCGGGTTGCCGCCGGACGTGATCGACGTGCCGGTGATCTCGGCGCCGACGATCGGGGTGGACGGGTCGTCGAAGTCGGGGCGCAGGTCGCAGACCCAGGTGCAGTGGCGGTCGCCGGTCAGCACGATCGGGTTGGCGACGTGGCCGGAACCGAAGTATTCGAGCAGGCGCCTGCGCTGGACCCGGTAGCCGTCCCAGTTGTCCAGGTCGAACGTCTGCGCCGGCCCGGCGGTGCGGTCGTTCTGCGCCCACATCACCTGGTTGGCCAGCAGGTTCCAGCGGGTGCCGGCGGTGCGCAGGCCGTCCCGCAGCCAGCGTTCCTGCTCCGGGCCGGTCATCGTCAGCGCCGGGTCGAGGGCCTGCTCGCGGGTGTCGACCTGGTCGCTGCGGTACTGCCGGGTGTCGAGCACGTGCAGGCTGGCGAGGTCGCCGAAGCGGAACCGGCGGTACACCTGCATGTCCAGCCCGCGCGGCAGCGACCTCCGTCGCAGCGGCATGTGCTCGTAGTAGGCCTGGAACGCTGCGATTCTGCGAGCGCGAAACGCTTCCGGCGTCTGCAGCTCGGGATCCTGCGGAACCTCATCGGCCCAGTTGTTGTCGATCTCGTGGTCGTCGAAGGTCACGATCCACGGGAAGGCGGCGTGCGCGGCCCGCAGGTTCGGGTCGGTCTTGTACTGGGCGTGGCGGTTGCGATACTGCGTCAGGTCGAGCGGTTCGCCCGTCCCCTCGTGGGTGCGGCGGGCGTTCGGGTTGGGCGCGCCCTCATAGATGTAGTCGCCCAGGAACGCGACGAAGGCCAGATCCTCCTCGGCCATGTGCGCATACGTTGTGTAGAAACCGGACTGGTAGTCCTGACACGAGGCGAAGGCGAACCGCAGATTGTGCGGCCGGGCGTTGTCGGCCGGCGCCGTGCGGGTGCGTCCCACCGGCGAGATCTCGGAGCCGGCCTTGAACCGGTAGTAGTAGATGTGGTTGGCCCGCAGCCCGCGCACGTCGACGTGCACCGAGTGCCCGAGGTCGGCGGTGGCCTGCTTCGCACCGGACGCCACCACCCGCCGGAACCGCTCGTCGGTGGCCACCTCCCAGTGCACCGGCACAGCGGCCTGCGGCATCCCACCGCCGTGCAGCGGGTCGGGCGCGAGGCGGGTCCAGATGACCACAGCGTCGGGCAGCGGGTCACCGGAGGCGACGCCGAGCCGGAACAGCCCCTCGGGCAGGGCGGCTCCGTCCCGGCGAATCAGCATGGGCCCCGCCGCGATGGCTGTCGCTCCGGAGACGAACGTACGTCGGCTGATCGGAATGTCTAGAGACATGCCTCGATGCGACGCGGTCACTGTTACGAGCATCCGACCGGCACCCGACCCGGAGCGGAAATTGTGCGGTCGTTGTCGGTTTTGCTACCAAGTTCAAGTTCAAGTTCCAGATCAAGGGCCGGTCGTAGCGGGGTGGGTGGTGCTGACCGTCGCTCACGCCGAGGGTCGCTTCGCTCCACGTGCGTAAGTGGTTGCGCCCATACCCCGCCCCGGGCGCTATCCGCTACGCGGACAGCGCCCGGGCGTGACTGGGCCGCGGGGGCGGGCCGGGACTCGGTGTTGCGGTCGGGGCGGCGGAAACGCGTACCCGTCAGAGGTCTTTCAGCAGTTGGGCCGCCTTCTCGGGGACGATGTCGTTGATGAAGGCGCCCATCGCCGACTCCGAGCCGGCCAGATATTTCAGCTTGTCGGCGGCCCGGCGGATGCTGAACAACTGCAGGTGCAGGTACCCGAGGTCGCGGCCCTCGCCGGTCACGGCCTGGTGCCAGGCGCTGATGTAGGGCATGGGCTTGTCGAAGAGGGCGTCGAAGCGGCGCAGGACATCGAGGTAGAGGGGCGCGAAGGCGTCGCGTTCGGCGTCGGACAGGGCGGGGATGTCGGGGAGCCGGCGGTGCGGCGCGACGTGGACCTCGAAGGGCCAGCGGGCCGCCGCCGGAACGTACGCCGTCCAGTGGTCGTTGGCCGCGACCACCCGGGTGCCGGCGCGCTGCTCGGCCGCCAGCACGTCGGCATAGAGGGAGTTGCCGGTGGCGCGGTGGTGCTTGGCCGCCGCGGTCAGCATCAGCCGGGTGCGGGGGGTGACCATGGGGTACGCGTAGATCTGCCCGTGCGGGTGGCTGAGCGTGACACCGATCTCGATGCCGCGGTTCTCGAACGGGAACACCTGCTGGACGCCGTCGATGGCGGAGAGCTCTGTGGTGCGGTCGGCCAGGGTGTCGACGACCGTGCGGACCCGGGCCGGGGTGAGGGCGCCGAAGCTGCTGTTGTGGTCGCTGGTGAAGCAGACGACCTCGCACCGGCCGATCCCGGGCCGGACCGGCACCAGCTCGGTGACCTGGGCTATCTCGTCGGGATGGACCCGTGCGCTGAACGACGGGAACTGGTTCTCGAACGTCACCACGTCGTAGTCGGGCGCGGGGATCTCGGTGCTGAACTCCGGTGTGGACGGGCACAGCGGGCACTTGTCGCTGGGCGGCAGGAAGGTGCGCGTCTGCCGGTGGGCGGCGACGGCCACCCACTCGTCGACCAGCGGGTCGTGCCGCAGCTGGGACGCGGCCGGCGGGGCGGGCAGGTCGCGTTTGTCCGGCCAGCCCGCCCGGTCGTGGCCGGGCGTCTCGTCGAAGTAGATCAGCTCGCGGCCGTCGGACAGGTGGATCGCGGTGCGCTCGGCGATGGTCATGCGGGGCTCACCACCACGAGGTCGGCCACCTGCTCGACCAGGATGGCGCGGGCCTGGTCGTCGAGCCCCTCGTCGGTGATGACGATGTCGGCGCGGTCGAGGGAAACGATCGACGAGATGCCGACCGTGCCCCACTTCGTGTGATCAGCGAGCACGACCAGGCGTTCGGCCGCCTCGACCAGGGCCCTGTTGACGTCGGCCTCCATCAGGTTGGGGGTGGTGTAGCCGGCGCGTTCGCTCATGCCGTGCACGCCGAGGAAGAGCATGTCCAGGTGCAGGGTGCCGATCGCGGCGACGGCGACCGGTCCGACCAGCGCGTCCGAGGGGGTGCGGGTGCCGCCGGTCAGCACCACGGTCTGGTCGGGGCGGCCGGCGCGGTAGAAGACGTCGGCGACCGGTATCGAGTTGGTCACCACGGTCAGCGACGGGACGTCGACGAGGCGCTGGGCCAGGCCGGCGGTGGTGGTGCCGGCGGACAGCGCGATCGCGTCGCCGGGGGAGACCAGGGCGGCGGCGCGTACGGCCATCGCCGCTTTTTCCGCCTGCTGCCGGACCGATTTGGCGGCGAAGCCGGGCTCGTGGGCCGAACCGGGACTGACCGTGGTGGCGCCGCCGTGCACCTTGGCCAGCAGGCCGCGGTCGGCCAGGGCCTCGAGGTCGCGCCGGATGGTCATGTCGGAGACGCCGTACTCGGCGGCGAGCTCACTGACCCGTACGCCGCCGGCCGCGCGGACCCGATCGAGGATGGCAGCCTGACGCTGCTGAGCGAGCATCAGTGACACTGCCGGTCATGACGCGGGAACCGAACTATTTCGCACACACCTGAACACTACCTGGCGGCCCGGCGTGTGGAAAAGAGTGACCTATCAGATACCTCGTCCCCGCTTGTGCAGCGCGGAGAGCACGTTCTCGACTTTAACCGCCCCGGTCATCGCGGCCAGCGCGATCGCGGTGCGCGGTTCCTTCCAGTTGGCCCGCACCGCCTCCTTGCTGAACTGCCAGGCCGCGCTGCGGTTGCCGGACGCCGCCGACCAGCAGGCCAGCTGGCCGTAGACACGGGCCGCGCCGGGGCGGCAGCCGCTGATCTCCGGGTGGCGTCGCATCATCCAGCGCAGCGAGGAGATCTTGGTGGCGTACTCGTAGGCGTAGTGGCTGCTGCGGCCCCACAGGACCCGGACCAGCGGCTCGTCCAGGTGCACGATCGGGCGCCGGCGGGCCGCCCGCAGCAGCAGGTCCCAGTCCTCGTTCTGGCTGCCGGGGGCGTCCTCGGCGACCAGGCCGACGGCGTCGTCGTGCAGGGCCTCCCGGCGCATCAGGAACGACGACGAGTGCAGCATCGCCATCCGGGAGCGGGCCAGCTCGTCGATCGTCACCCGGCCGAGGCCGGCCAGGCGCGGGGTCACCTTGCTCTCGAACTCGACCTCGATCGCGCAGGTGGCGAACTCGGCGTCCGGCTCGGCCAGCAGCGCGGCCACCTGCCGGCGCAGCTTGTCGGGGGCCCACCGGTCGTCGTCGTCGCAGAACGCCACCAGCTCGGTCTCCAGCGACAGGATGCCGGTGTTGCGGGCGCCGGCCAGGCCGGGTGTGCGCCAGTTGGTGAGCACCAGCACCGGGGTGTCCTCGGTGCGGGCGAGCAGGTAGTCGGGCTCGGTCTGGTCGTACACCACGACCACCTCGACCGGGCCCGGGTAACGCTGCTCGCGGACCCCGGCGATGGCCTTGCGGACCAGCTCGGGCCGGTTGCGGGTGGGGATCACCACGCCGACGGACGGCCAGTTCATCACGCCTCCTCAGTGAACACGGGGTAGCCGTAGGCGCGCAGCATCGGCCCGCACATCGCGCTGACCATGCGGCGCTGCCGGGGCGGCAGCTTCGCCACCCACGCGTCGTCGCGGCGCAGCGGCAGCCGGCCGACGGTGAACCGCATCGGGTTGCCGGCCGCGCTGTGTCCCACGCCGAGGTCGGCGTGGTCCGGCCGGAGGAAATTCAGGTCGTCGGGTACGAGCGTGAGCCCGGCGAAGTCGGCCAGCCGGATCAGAGCCGCCCGCGGATCGGTGAGGAACTCCTCGTACCGCACCCGGCGGACCGCGACGCCCCGCCGGCCCAGCAACCCGAAGGCGGCGTTGTGGGCGTTCCAGAGCAGCGCCGAGCGCCCGGGCGAATATCTGGTCATCTCCTCGGCGCCGTCGGTCTCCGGCCGGGTTACGGTCTTCGTCCACGAGTACGCCACCCCCCGCGCGTCCCGCACCACGTGCACGACGCGCAGGTCGACGTCGGAGGCCCAGCGCAGCACATGGGCCAGGGCGCTGTGCTTGGACGAGTCGACGACTACGTCGGCCCCGGACACCTCGGCCGCCGCGTTGTACACCTTGGCGTAGAAGCCGGCGTACTCGCGTACCTCGTCCATCGGCATGTGCCCGGCGGCCAGCCGCGGGATGTGCCGGGTGCGTTCGACCAGGTCGCGCAGGGCGTGGACGCGCAGCACGTCCACGTTGCCCCAGCCGTTGAAGGCCTGTTCGCCGACCCGCTTCCAGAACGTGCAGGCGGAGAACCGCGCCCCGCATCCGCAGCGTTCGTCGTCCAGGATGTCGCGCTGCCACAGGTGAACGACCTCGCCGAGTGCGCACACCGACGGGAGTTCGCCGAGCAGCCGTTCGACGAGCGTGGTGCCGCTGCGGCCCAGCCCGCCGAGATAGAGCACTCGTGCCACTTTGTCCCGCCTTCGCTCGTTTCGCTACAGGTAACGAGCGAGAGACGGTGAAGGAGGCGTGGCGTGAGCGTGGAGGCATTCGACCGGGTGCACCTCGACGGGACCGGTTTCGACCGGATCACCGAGGCCGAGGTGGTGGCCGTGGTACGCGAGGCCATCACGGCCGGGCGTGGGGGACGCATCATCACCCCGAACATCGACATCCTGCGGCAGGCGCAGACCAACAAGCGGGTACGCGGCTACCTCGACGACGCCGACCTGATCGTCGCCGACGGCATGCCGCTGGTCTGGGCCAGCCGGCTGAGTGGCACGCCGCTGCCCGAACGGGTGGCCGGCAGCAGCCTGATCTGGTCGCTGTCGGAGGGGCTGGGCCGCGACCGGCGGTCGGTCTTCGTGATCGGCGGCAACCCGGCGACCCCGGAGGCCGCGGACGGCGCCACCCGGGCCGCCGACCGGCTCGCGGCCGAATGCCCGGGGCTGCGGATCGCCGGGACACTGTGCCCGGAGTACGGCTTCGAGCGGGACCGCGCGGTCTACGCCGAGTTCCGTGCCGCGGTCACCGGGGCCGCGCCCGACCTGGTCTTCGTCGGCCTCGGCTTCCCCAAGCAGGAGAAGGTCATCACCAGGCTGCGCGAGGAGCTGCCCGGCGCCTGGTTCATCGGCTGCGGCGCGGCCGTCAACTTCGTCGCCGGCGACGTGGACCGCGCGCCGCGCTGGATGCAGCGGACCGGCCTGGAGTGGGCCCACCGGCTCGGCAGCGAACCCCGTCGGCTGGCCGGCCGCTACCTCAAGCGCGACGCGCCCTACGCGCTGCGGCTACTCACCACGGCGGCGGCCGCCCGCCGCTGACGTCTCCGCCGGGGGCCGCGGGTTGAAGTAGCGGTCCCTGGTCATCCGCTTGAAGGCCTGGAACGCGGCCTTGTCCCCGGCCAGCTGAAACTGCTGGTTGGGCCCGTTGCCCTCGGGGTCGGACTCGAAGTAGGCGACCGCCTTGATCTGCGGATTCGCCTTGAACGTCCGGGCCGCGTCGGCCAGCCACGCGGCCCGGCCGGCCGAACCCCAGGCCTTGGCCACCCCGAACTCGCCGATCACGATCGGCCGGGGGTGCTGGGCCGCGAACCGCAGGAACGGGCCCATCAGCTCGCCGATCGGCTGGAACACCGAGCCGGCGTAGACGTCGACGCAGGTCCAGTCGACCTGGTCGTCGCCCGGGTAGAACTCGGGCGCGTTGCCCCGGATGAAACCCTCGGCGGTCGGGCACCACACCCAGGAGACGTTGGTGGCGTTCTCCTCGGCGAAAATCTTCCGCACGTACTTCCAGGCCGCGATGTAGTCGGCGCCCGACCACATGGTCGCCTGCAGGTTGGGCCGGTCCATCTCCCAGCGCATCCGCAGCAACACCGGGCGCTTGACCTTGCGGATGGCCCGGGCCTGCTGCCGGATCAGCCGGTCGTGCTCACCGGCCACGATGGACCGGTTGTCGCCGGTCGCCCAGCTCACCATCAGGGTCGCACCGGAGTCCAGGAACTCCTGGTCGCTGTCGGTGCCGACCATCTGCTCGAAACGACGGTAGGTGGTCAGGATGTCCAGCCGCCGGCCGAGGTCGTCCTGCAGCCCGTCCACCGCCTCGACCCGGCCCGAGTGGGTGAGTTCGTCCGGCTTGATCCACGCCCCGAGGTAGGCGCCCTGTGGCGGAGCCTGGAACGGACCGGCCCGGAACGGTCCCGGGTTCACCGCGACCCCGGAGGGCGAGCTGGTCAGGTCCGGTGACGGCGTGGGCTCGGGATTGTCCGGCGGGGCCGGCGTGCAGCCGGCCAGCAGCAGGGCGGTCAGCAGGATCAGCCGCCTCATGGCATCCGCCGGGCGGCGTAGAGGACGTTCACCGCGTACCGGTCGGAGCCGGGGAACCGCCGCGCGGCCGCGTCCGCCGCCCGGGCCAGCGAATGCTCGTGCAGCGACGGGGTGAGCATCGAGAAGCCACGCCGCTCGACGACCTCGAAGCCGTGCCGGCCCAGCAGCTCGCCGACCTGCTGGTGGGACAGCTCGGCGAACCAGCGCTGCCCGTGGTGCCGCCGTGCCCGCAGGTGCCGCAGCGACCGGGCGTTGCCGTGGTTCTCCACCACCAGCATCCCGGCCTCCGGGGTGGGCAGCGCCTTGGCCGCGAAGGCGAGCGCGCGATCCCGGACCACATCGTCGACGTTGAGCAACAGCCGGAACATGGTCACGACGGCGGGCGTACCGGCCGGCACCGGCTCGGGCACCGGGCCGTCCGGCGCGATCCGGTGGAACTCGGCCTGCGAGCCCACCTCGGCCGCCTTGGCCATCATCTCGGCCGACGTGTCGTAGCCGTGCGCGGCGCGGACCAGGCCGTGCAGCGTACGGATGGCCCGGCCGGTGCCGCAGGCGAAGTCGTGCTGCACCGGCGGCTCGTCGTCGAACTCGCGGGCCACCAGCCCGCGCAGGTACGCACGCTGCCGTTCGTTGATGCGGGACGCGTACGTGTCGGGCGCGTAGGTCACTGTCTCGTACTTCTCGACGGCCTCGGCGTCCTGGAACGCCTTGGTGTAGTCGGTCGTCACGGTTCCTCCTTGGGGCGGAATCGGAATGCGGTCAACGCCAGCCGCTCGCGGAGCAGCCAGGCACAGAAGCAGAAGGCCGGCACGGCGACGGCCAGGGCCAGCGAGAGGGCGGCCGGCCCGGCGCCGAGCAGCGCGGTGACCAGCCGGGGGAGGACGCCGAAGCAGGCGACCGAGAGCGCGGCGGCGGTCAGGGTGCCCGCGCCGAACGGGTGCAGCCGGACGTGCCGGGCCACCTGCAGCAGCGGCAGCAGGTTGTTGGCCAGCATCGCGCCGGCCAGGCCGAGCGCCGCGCCCAGAGCACCCAGGCGCGGGATCAGCAGCAGGTCGAGCCCGATGGTCAGGGCCAGGGCGACCAGCACGTTGGCCAGGTTCCAGGAGGTACGCCCGGCCATCGCCAGCACCATGTCGACCATGCCGCAGCCGGTCGCCACCAGCATCGCGCAGGCCAGCACCACGACCACCGGGGCGCCCGAGGCGTACTCGGCGCCGAACAGGCCCAGGTAGACCGGCGCGAACAGGATCACCAGCAGGTTGATCGGCCAGGTGACCAGGACCAGCCAGCCAGTGGCGGTGCGGTAGAGGTGGTTGGCGGTGGCGGTGTCGCCGGTGGCCAGCGCCTCGGCCAGGCGCGGCTGCACCGACTGCGAGATGCCCTGGTTGGCGAACTGGATCAGCACCACGAAGCGGCCGGCCACCGCGTAGACGGCGGCCGGTGCGAGCCCGCCGAGCGCGGCCACCAGCAGCACGTCCACCCGCTGCACGGCCAGCTGGGCCACGCTGGCCAGGGCTCGGGGGGCGGTGAAGCGCCAGAAGTCGCGGCGCAGGGCGCGGCGTTCGGCCCGCCGGGTGCGCGGCCCGTCCGGCCTCGCCGCCCGGTAGGTGTTGCGCAGCGCGAACCCGGCCAGCACGGCCACCGGCAGGTAGGGGGCGGCCCAGGCGAACGCGAAGGCGGGCAGCTCGACCGTGGTCCACAACGTCGCGACGCCGGCCGCGGCCGCCAGCAGCAACTGCAGCGCGCTGCGGAGGACCCGGTCGAGCATCACGGTCGGCCGCATCGAGCGGTAGCCGCGGGTGGCGGTGAGCAGCACGTCGGCCAGGGTCGACAGCGGCAGGAAGACGGCCAGCACGCGCAGCCCGACGATGTGCTCGGCCCGGACGTGCGGTGCCTCCTCGGCGGTCAGCCCGGCGACGTCCGGCGCGAACAGCCACAGGGCGGCGCCGAGCAGACCGGCCAGCACGATCACCGGGGTCAGGCCGGTACGCAGGCAGGCGCCGAGCAGGTGGGGCCGGTCGGTGGCCCGCAGCCGGCTGAGCCAGAAGACCAGCCCGGTCTGCGTACCCAGCTTGGCCAGGCCGCCGATCAGCACGAAGGCGGCGGTGGCGGCGAAGAAGGCGCCGGCCTGCTCGGCGCCCAGCGACCGGGCGACGATCCAGGTGACGACCACGCCGGTGGCGCCGGCCAGGGCCATCCCGGCCATGTTGGCCAGCCCGCCCCGCGCGGCGTCCCGGGTGCCCTTCTCCAGAACGGTCACGAGACCGTACGCCAGATCGGCATCCGCCCCAGCCACATCGCGAGGGCCTCGTCGTGGGACGAGTAGTGGGCGGTCAGCTCGGCCCGCAGCCCGGGGTCCATATCGGACTCGCGGGGGCGGGCGTTGTGCTTCTCGAACTGCGGGCGGTCGAGGTCGGTGGGCAGGTCGAGGAAGGTCAGCACCTCGTCGTACACCTCGCCCGGGGTCTCGAAGAAGCGTTCGCTCTCGACCACGTGGATCCGGTCCCGGCCGACGTGCTGGGCCATCACGCCGAGGTAGCGGGCGTACTCCCCGCGACCCCGGTAGGCGTGGTGCTGATGGGCGAAGCTGTAGTACTCCGGGTCCTGGGCGAGCAGCTCCTCCTGGCGGTGCAGCCGGGCCGGCTCCAGGGCGAGCGCGTTGCCGAAGTCGCGTTCCCGCTCGAACCCGCGGGCCACCTCGTGGTGGTGCTGCGAGTAGGCGCGTTCGACCGGGTCGCGGACCAGCACCACCAGCTTGGCCTCGGGCAGGTCGGCGGCGATCCGGGCGACCGCCTGCGGGTGGTACATGTAGTACGGGCTGGACTCGAAGGTCTGCGCCGGCACCCCGTACCGCTGCCGCACCTTCTCGGCGCTGCGCTGCATCGGGAAGTGCGCCTTGTACCAGGCCATGCCCCGGTGGTACGACGTGTCGAAGTAGTGCACGCCCTTGTGCAGCACCGCCTTCAGCACGGCCGGATGCGCGGCGAGGGCCCGGTACAGCGACGTCGTGCCGCACCGCTGGCCCCCGCAGATCAGGAACGACGGGGTCATCCGGGCCGGTGCGGTGAGCCGGCCGTACGATCGCGAACCCAGGTGCACCATGCGCTTGACCGGCATGGGCATCTTGCGTACGTCGAGCATCTACAGTTCCTCCACCCGGCGGATCAGCACCGGCAACAGCCAGGTGCCGAGCACGCCCAGACGGGCGCCGGCCTCGGCCTGGCGATCGGTCAGATAACGGGCGGCCAGATCGACCAGGTAGAGCAGCGCGGTCAGCTCGCGGGCACCGGGCAGCACGCCGAACGGCGCGAGCAGCTCGGCCGACTGGCGGACGGTGGCCTCGACCGCGCCCTTGGCGTCACCGGTCGACTGGATCCGCCGCTGCAGCTCGTGGTGCACCGCGTCGAAGCCGACCGGCACGCCCTGCGCGAACCGTTCCCAGTCCCACACCAACAGCGCGTCGGTCAGGTTGGCCATGTTCCACGGGGCCCAGTCGCCGTGCCACGCCCCGTACCGGAAGGTCGTCGGCCCGGCGTGCCGCACCAGCAGCTCGGCCGCCGCACTGAGCGCGACCCCTTCCGGCCGGTCCTGCAGCCCGGCCAGCCGGGCCCGCAGTTCGGTCCAGTACGGGCTGCCGACCAGCTGCCCCGCCGTGTAGCCGCAGCACCCGGCGATGTCCACCATGGCCGCGGCCAGCCGGCGCGTGGTCAGCGGGCTGCGTGGCAACCACACCGGCAGCGCCGACTGCACCAGCACCTGCAGTCCGCGCCACTGCCCGGCGTGCAGCACGGTCGGCACGGTCAGCTTGGTCAGCCCGGAGCGCTGCAACGCGATGAGCGCGTTGGTCTCGGCCCGGACCAGGCGCTGGGTCAGCGGCCCGGTGCCGAGCTTGGCGAAGCCGAACGTCTCGCCCTCCGGGCTGATCAGCTGCAGCACCGGCTTGCGGTTGGCCCGCGCCGGTCCGATGTGGATGCTGACCGCCAGCTCGCGGCCGAGCGCCTCGCGCAGGTGGGCGTCGATGCTCTCGGAGCCGGTGACCTTGACGCGGTCGCGCAGCAGGACGCCGGACGCGCCGGTCCGCAGGGCGGCCACCACCGCGTCCCGCTTGAACCGGGCCGCGCGGGACTGCGGTTCGGCGTACCGGCGCACGGCGGCCGCGGCGACCTTGCGGGACCCGGCCGGCACGAGCAGGCGCGGGCGGCGGGCATCGGGCACCACGTAGTACTCGGCGACCTGGTCACCTTCGCCGTTGGCGGGGTAGAGGAGGCCGATGACCTCGGTCAGGTACTGCGCGCGGAGTGCCGCGTCGCCCGCGGTCAGTGCGGCCGGTGCGGTCTTGACTGGACTCATGCATCCCCCTCGTGGTCGTTGCGCCAGAGCAGCGCGAAGGCCAGAACCATGAAGGCCAGGGGGGTGGCCAGCGAGTTGTACCAGAGCATGGCCGAGAACGACGTGACGATCGCGGCGCTGGCGGCGATGCCGGTCGGGCTGCGGTCGCGGCGGAAACGCCACAGGCCGTAGGCGAAGAAGCCGAGGTATCCGAGGGTGCCGGCGGCGCCGTGGGCGTACATCAGCTGCCACAGCTGGCCGGTGCCGCCGACGGTGAAGTTGCCGCACCGCTCGCAGCCGGCGCTCTCCCCGACGGCGATCGAGTTCCGGCCGCCGATCGTCGAACGGGTCGAGCCGTACCCGATCACCGGCGAGTCCAGGAAGCCGTCGACGGCCCGCTCCATCAGGAACGACCGCACGCCGTTGGACTTGCCGTTGTCCATCCGGGCGTTGACCGTGTCGCCCAGCGGGCTGGCCATCAGCGCCACGACCAGGGCGGCGCCGGCCACCACGACCGCGCCGATGATCCACAGCTTGCCGAGCAGCACATAGCGGAGGGCGACGTAGAGGATCAGCACGCCCAGGCCGATCCACAGGCCGCGGTTGAGCGAGACCACGGCCGGGGCGATCGAGACGCCGAGGACCCCGATTGCCGCCACCTTCTTGAGCGGCCGGCGGGACGCCCACGCGGCCACCACGAACCAGCCGGCCAGCAGGCAGAAGTTGTTGCCCCAGGTGTTGGTGTAGCCCCAGGGCGCGGCCGGGCGGGGCTTCTCGCCGCCGACGATGTCCATGATCTGGGCCGAGTACGGATGCACCATCGACTGCACGAAGCTCTTGCCGGCCACGTCCGGCGGCAGCAGCCACTCCACCGGCGAGGTGAACTCGAAGTTCCCGGCGAACATGCCCAGCAGCCCGCCGGCCACGGTCACCACGAACAGCCAGCCGAGCAGCTTGACCAGCCGGCGCCGGGGCAGCTCGGCCTCGGCCAGGTTGCCGGCGTAGAGCAGCAGTACGGTCATGGTCAGGTAGAGGGCGAGCCGGTAGACGTACGCGAGCATCCGCGCCGAAGCGTGCTCGGCGACCGTGCCGGCCGGGTCCGCACCCAGCGCGGCCACGCTGATCAGCACCGCGGCCAGGAAGAGGGCCCACCAGCCGAACCCCGGCGGTATCCGCAGCGGCCGCCCGGCCGCCCGTCGCCGCAGCAGCAGGACCAGCATCGGCCCGGCCAGGATGGGGAAGATCAGCACGCCCAGCCCGAGCGCCCACCACAGCGGATAGAGCGCCAGGAGCGCGGTGATCGGCCAGGCCGGGAGGCTGAGGTTCTTCTGTTCCGAGTGGGCGGGCGGCGCGGCGAGGGCCGTCACTCGTCCTCTTTTTTAGCCGGGGTGAGCTCGATCACCGCGGTCGGCGGCTCGTCACCGCTCTGCCGCGGCACCGGCCCGGCCGGGAAGCGCATCGTCTTCTCCGTGTCGATGATCGCGGTCTCGTCGGGCGACACCTTCTCCAGCGGCGACACCGCGGATACCGGGGACAGCGCCACCGCCGGAGCGGCCAGGTCGGAGGCGCGCAGCCCGGCCAGCCGCGGCAGCACCACCGCGCCCAGCAGCGGCGTGCCGACCCGGCGCAGCTGCTCGGCCGCGTCGGTGAGCATCGGCCGCCGCGAGCGGCGCAGCTCGACGGCCAGGATCGCCGCGTCGGCCAGGCTGGCCAGGCTCTGCGCGTCGGCGCTGCTGCTGGTCGACGGGGCCTCGATGACCACGTACCCGGTCTGCCGGCGCAGCGCTTGGAGGGTGTCCCGCAGCCGCTGCGACTGCATCAGCCCTGCCGCCGTGGCCGCGCCGCCGGTGGTGATCACCCGCAGCGACGGGATGCGCGGCATGCGCTGCATCGCCCGGTTCAGCGTGACCCGGCCGGCCAGCAGGTCGGACAGCCCCGGCACGGCCGAGACGCCGAGCATCCGGGCCAGCGGCGCGGCGTCGACCACGCTGTCCGGCAGGTGCGCGCCGATCAGCACCACGTCGCTGCCGGTGCGGGCCAGCGCCGCCGCCAGGTTGGCCGCGACCAGCGTGCTCGCCGACCCGCGGCTGGCCCCCGTGACCACGATGATCTTGTCGCTCGGGTCCAGGCTGGCCAGCACCTCGTTGCGCAGCCGGTTGAAGACCCGCCCACCCGGCCCGTACGGCTGCAGCACGTCGTCGAAGTGCGGCGTGGTCCGCTCGTCCAGCGCAGCAAGCACCGGCATCCGGGCCCGGTCGCGCACGTCGGCCGCGGTCCGCAGCCGGCGGTCCAGCCGCTCCCGGGCGAATGCCAGCACCAGCCCGGCGAGCAGCCCCAGCATCGCGCCGGCGGCGATGTTGAGCATCGTGTTCGGGCTGGTCGGCTCGTCCGGGACCCGCGCGTCGCTGATGATGCTGCCGGCCGCCACGGTGGTGGTGGTCAGCTCGTTCAGCCGCCCGGTCATCGAGTTGAGCTGGTTCTGCGAGTTGCTGCGCAGGCTCTCCAGGTTGCTGCGCTCGGAGCTGCCCGCGCCGGCCTTGGCCAGCCGCGCGTTGATCGAGGTGAGGTTGGTGGTCAGCTGCCGGATCTTCAGCGACAGCGACTTGATCTGCGAGTCCAGCCCGCTGCGGGCGGTCTGCTCCCGGTTGCGCAGGTAGGCCTCGGCGAAGGCGTGCGACCCGGCCTGCGCCTTCTGCGGCGTGTCGGCCTCGAAGCGGATCACCAGCACGGTGGTGTTGGCCGGCACCTCGACCGAGACGTCGTGCGCCAGCTCCAGCGGGTTCTCGCTGGTCCGCAGCAGGGCGGCGGCCCGGACGGCGACCGCGCCCGAGCCGACCAGCTGGGCCTCGGTGTCCAGGTTGATCGAGCCCTTGGTGCGCCCGCCGGCCTGGTTGGTGTCCTGCTCGACCGCGGACACCAGGACCGAGGTGCTGGACTCGTACACCTTGGGCATGGCGCTGGTGACGGCCGCGCCCAGGGCCAGGCCGGCGCCGGTCGCGGCCAGCGCGACCCACCAGTGGCGGCGGAACATGCCGACGTAGTGCGAGAGGTCGGCGGATCCCGGGCGAGTCGCTTCCATCGGTTCGGCGGCCCTTTCAAGGGGTGAGTAGGTGTCGGCTTCGGGCGTTTCGCCCCACGAGGGGTAAACGGCCGTGCTGCCGGTACGTAACTCACCGGGCCGTGCTCTTCGGAGAAAAGATCGATGTCGTAGCTGGGTGGGTGGTGCTGACCGTCGCTCCCGCCGAGGTCGCTTCGCTCCACGTGCGTAGTGGTCGCTCCCAACCCCACCCAGTGGTAGGGCCGGGCGCTATCCGCTCCGCGGATACCGCCCTGGGCTACCACTCTCGGGGTGCCGCCCAGCGCGCGTGCCCGCCGGCCGGCGCTCGCTGTCAACCCCGTCGTGTGTGGCGTGCTCGGCGTCACCGCCTTCGTCCCGAGCGCCGTCGGACGCGCGCTCACCTCGTGCAGGCGCGCCGTAGTCCGTTCCGAGCGCCGTCGGACGCGCGCTCACCTCGTGCAGGCGCGCCGTAGTCCGTTCCGAGCGCCGTCGGACGCGCGCTCACCTCGTGCAGGCGCGCCGG
>NZ_JBICSP010000024.1:15677-129301 GCF_043197135.1 Actinoplanes sp. NPDC049265
GTAGTCCGTTCCGAGCGCCGTCGGACGCACGCTCACCCCGCGCAGGCACGCCATAGTCCCACCCGCGCGCTTTGCTCTGAGCACAAATACGCATCAGTCAGATACCGCTGGTATGTGGGAGCGATGCATATTTGTGCTCAGAGCAAAGGCGCCCGGAGAGACGAGTCCGGGCGGCTTGGGTGTGCCGGGCGGGTGGCACCGCGTGGGCGGGTGGGGTGCGCGCTGGCGGTGGGGTGCGCGCTGGGCGGTGGCGTGCGCGCTGGGCGGTGGCGTGTGCTGGGCGGTGGGGTGCGCGCTGGGCGGTGGGGTGCGCGCTGGGCGGTGGCACCGCGTGGGCGGGTGGGGTGCGCGCTGGGCGGTGGGGTGCGCGCTGGGCGGTGGGGTGCGCGCTGGGCGGTGGCGTGTGCTGGGCGGTGGCGTGTGCTGGGCGCGGGCGGGGCGGGGTGGGGTGGGGGTGGGGTCAGGTGTTGGTGCGGATGCGACGGGCGGCGAGGGTGGCCATGGCTAGGAGGGGGGCGACCGGGTTGCCCGAGATCATGGCGGGGAGGGCGGAAGCGTCGATTACGCGGAGACCCTCGATGCCTCGGACTCGCAGGCGGGGGTCGAGGACCGCGTCGGGCCCGGCGCCCATGGCGCAGCCGCCGGCCGCGTGCATGCTGGTGACGCCGGAGCGCAGGGCGTGGTCGACGATCTGGTCGTCGTTGACGATCGCCGGGCCGGGCCGCACCTCGTCGCGGATCAGGCCGGCGATCGGCTCCTCGGCCAGGATTTCGCGGACCCGCCCGAGCGACGCGACCAGCCGCGCCCGGTCGTCGGCGGTGGCCAGATAGTTGGGGACGATGCGGGGCGGGACGGCCGGGTCGGCCGAGACGATGTGCTGTGAACCCCGGGACGACGGGCGCTGGGTCTGGAGCAGGAGCATCATGCCGGGCTCGCGTTCCGGGCGCTCGTTCGCGTCGATGCTCAGCGGCAGCATGGCGACCTGGAAGTCGGGGCGTGGCTCGCCCGGTGCCGACCGCAGCAGGCCGAGCACCTCGGCGTTGGGCCGGGCCAGGAAACCGCCGCGCCGCAGTAGATACGATGCCGCGAGGCCGGCCGGCCCGAAGCCCCGCAGCGACTCGTTGTGGCCCAGCCCGGACCGGTTCAGCCGCAGCGTCATGCGCAGGATGTAGTGGTCCATGACCTGCTCGCCGACGGCCGGCCGGTCGAGGATGACGTCGATACCGAGCCGGGTCAGCCGGCCACGGTCGCCGATGCCGGACAGTTCGAGCAGCTTCGGCGTCTCCAGGCCGCCCGCCGCCAGGATCACCTCTTTGTGGGCGGCCACCGCCTCGGTGCCGACGACCACCCCGGAGGCGCGGTCCTGACTGAACAGCACCCGGGTGACGGGGGCTCCGGTGCGGACGGTCAGGTTGGGCCGATGCCGGACGGGATGCAGGAGCGCGGTGTACGCGGTCTGCCGGACGCCGCGCCGGATGGTCGCCGGGGTGTACCCGATGCGCTCGCCGGCCCCGGCGTTCACGTCCTCGACCCGGGTCACGCCGTGCTTCCCGGCCGCCTCGATCCACGACTCGTCGACCACGTCGCCGGTGGCCCGGATGCTGATCGGTAGCGGGCCGCCCGTACCCCGCAGATCTGAGGCCCCGAGCTCGTGGTCCTCGATCTCGCGGAAGATCGGCAGAATGTCGTCCCAGCCCCAGCCCGGGATCGCGTCCCAGTCGGCGGCTTCCCCGCGGTTGTACATCATCCCGTTGACGGCCGTGGTTCCACCGAGAACGGCGCCGCGCCGCCAGGTGTGCGTGCGGCCCTCCGGTCCAGAAGGCTCGGTCGGGTAGCCGACGGCGTATCGCGGGCTTCCGTACACAGCCGCGCCGGCCTGGGGAATCCGCAGCATCCGTCCGGGGGCGCGCCGGCCGGCCTCCAGGAGCAGCACGGTCGCGGCCGGGTCGGCGGAGAGTTCCGCCGCGAGGGCGCATCCGGCGGCGCCTCCGCCGACGACCACGTAGTCGAACACCTGAGCATCTTCGCGGGCGGACCGCTCGGCGGTGGACGAAAATGCCCGAAGGGTCAGGGAATCAGGGGAGTTTGGGTTCGACCCAGCCGTTCTCGACCAGGTAGGCCAGGACCGAGTCGATGGCCTCGGGGACGGTGATGGTCGTGGTGTCGATGGTCAGCTCGGCGTCGGCCGGGTCCTCGTAGGGGTCGTCCACACCGGTCATGCCGCGCAGCTGACCGGCCCGGGCGCGGGCGTACAGGCCCTTGCGGTCGCGCTGCTCGCACACCTCGAGCGGGGTGTTGACGTGGATCAGGACGAAGCCGGCGCCGGCCTCCAGGGCGAGCCGGCGCGAGGCGGCGCGGGCCGACTCGTACGGGGCGATCGGGCAGGCGATGGCCATGCCGTGGTGGCGGCCCACCTCGGCCGCGACCCAGCCGATCCGGCGTACGTTGCGGTCGCGGTCGGCCTTGCTGAAGCCCAGCCCGGCCGAGAGCTCGCGCCGCACCACGTCGCCGTCCAGCAGGGTGATCGTGCGCTCGCCGTCCTCGCGGAGCCGGTCGGCCAGGCCCCGGGCGATGGTCGACTTGCCCGAGCCGGAGAAGCCGGTGAAGAACACCACCAGGCCGCGGAAGCGCCGGGCCGGCCGGACCCGGGCCAGTTCCTTGGCCACGGCGGGCGGGGTGTGCCACTCGGGCAGCGGGAAGCCGCGGTCGAGGGTGTCGTTGATCTCGGCGATGTTCATGGCCAGCCGGCGGTTGCGCGGCGGGATGTCGTCGCGCCAGCGCCACTGGCCGTCGCGGTTGTCGTACGCCAGCTCACGTGGCACCAGCACGCGCAGCCCGCCGCCGGACAGCATGTCGCCGGTGGACAGCACGTGGGTCACGCCGTACGACTGGGCGACCCGCGCGCGCAGCAACGCGTCGCGCATCTCGTCGCCGCGCGGAATCAGCGGCACGGCCACGATCGTCGCCGGGGGCATCCGGTCGCGTGCGGCGAAGATGGCCCGCACCAGCGCCTCGGGCGGCAGTCCCTCGGGACCCGGCCCGGTCACCGGGATGAAGATCAGGAGATGGGCGGCCAGGGTACGCGCGGCGTGCGCGATCTGGGCCAGCTGGGGCCGGTGCAGCGGCCGGTCGGCGATCACGCCGAGCACCCGGCCCGGTGGCAGCAGGGCCTTGACCTCTTCCGGGGTGCGCCGCAGCCGCTGGAACGGGCCGTGGCCGCCGTCGCCCATCCGGCGGACCGCGCCGCCGATGGCGGAGAGCCCGTCGGAGGTCGGCCACGCGTCGGTCACCTCGATGGCGGCGACCGGTGCGCCTTCCGGGTCGGTGAGCACCACCGTGCGGCGCTGCGGATCGGCGAGGTCGAGGCCGGCGGCCATCTCGGACGGGATCTCGCAGGTGACCGGGACCGGCCACTGCGTACCGTCGGCGAGCCGGCCGGTGCGCCGCAGCGCGGTCAGGTCGGCGCGGCCGAGAAAGCCCGTGAGGGGAGAGTACGCACCCGAGAGCAACAGCTCGAGATCCGCCAGCTCATGGGGTCGTGGCGTGTACGACGGAGCGTCGCGCACCACGTCCTCGGGCAGCATCGAACCGTTCACCGTGACATCCCCCTGCAGCCGACTGGAGGACAGTTTCGCAGCATGGGCGCAACGGGTCGAGCCGGGCTCGTTCGTCACCTTACCGGGTCACATACTCGACAAAACAGACAATAGGTCGAATACTGCACGATTGTGCGACGTTTTCGCCTCCTGCATCTGGCCGCCACGACCACCGCGTTCACGCTGTCCGTGGTGGCCACCCTCTCGTGGGCGTGGACCGGCGGCGTCGACCAGATCGGACTTCCGCTGCCCGACTCGGCCGACGAGAACCCGACAGTGCGCGTGGCACCCAGCAACGGCTGGGTCGAACCCGGCGTCACGGTGCCCGAGCCGGGCGTACCCGTCGTACCCGATCGAGGTCTGCCCACATTGCCCTCGCCCACCCTGTCGTCTTCCCTCCCGGCCGCGCCACCCACCCCCGGCCGGGCCGCACCGCCCGGGCCGCCGCAGCGCACCGAACGCTGCCGCACCGGCGCGAAGCTGGTGCCCACCTGCGGCATCCTGTGGGGCGTGGCGCCCGGCGCCTTCACCGACCAGCGCCCCTCGGTGGCGCTCGCCGCGTTCGAGCGCAAGACCGAACGCCACCAGGACATCTACCACGCCTACCACCGCGGCCAGGGTCAGCTGTTCCCCACCCGGGAAGAGATCGGCATCGCCCGCGAGCGCGGCCGCGAGCGCCTGCTCTTCCTCAACTGGAAACCGGCCGGCGTCTCCTGGGCCCGGATCGCGGCCGGCGACAAGGCGACCGACCGCTTCCTCGACCGGCTGGCCGCGCACATCAACCAGAACTTCCCCGAGCAGTTCTTCTTCACCGTGCACCACGAGGGCGAGGACAACGTCCGGGAGAAGAAGGGTTCCGGCTACACCGCCGAGGACTACGCCAAGATGTACCGCCACGTCGTCCAGCGGCTCCGCGCCCACGGCGTCGGCAACCTGGTCACCGTGCTGGTCCACATGGCCTACGTCCCGCACACCACGCAGAGCTGGTTCGAGCGGATGTACCCCGGCGACGACGTGGTCGACTGGATCGGCTTCGACACGTACGCCTACAGCGACCCCGGCTACGGCCACGGCGACCTCACCGAGCTGCTGAACCGGCGCATGGAGAGCCGCCCGGCCTGGCCCGGCTTCTACAACTGGGCGATCCGCAGACACGGCGGCAAGCCCCTGATGGTGGCCGAGTGGGGCGTCTGGAGCTCGAAGAAGAACCCCGCCCACAAGGCCGGCTTCTATCGGGAGATGGCCCAGCAGATCCCGCGTTTCCGCAACATCCGCGCCATGGTCCACTTCGAGACCCCGCACAACCAGAAGGGCCAGGACTCCCGCGTCGACACCACCAGCGAGTCCTTGGCCGCCTACCGCGACCTGGGCCGCCTGCCCATCTTCCAGGTCGACGTGGTCAACAACCTCTCCTGACGCCGGCTCGGCACAGCATCAGGGCCACCGCCGGCGCCGGCACGGCCCAGGCAGAGCTTCGACTGCGCACCGCCGACCCGCCCGAATCTACCAAAACCAGGGGGTTTTGGTGGCATGGTCTTACCAAAATCCCCCGCTTGTCTAGTGACAATAACTGCCCGGAGAGCGAGAAGCTGAGAGAGGCCTGAGAAACCTGAGAGGGTTCTCGGGGTTCCACCTGATCCCGTGCGTGACGTGGGTTTCTAGGCTGGTCGCCGTGAGCCTCATCGCAACGGAAGCGTTGACCAAGACATACGGGGGGCGGGTGACCGCGCTCTCCGACCTGACCGTCGACGTCGAGCCCGGCGTCATCGGTCTGGTCGGGGCGAACGGCGCCGGCAAGTCCACCTTCATCAAGATCATGCTCGGGTTGCTGGCACCGACCAGCGGGACCGTGCGGGTCTTCGACATCGATCCGACCACCGAACCGGACCGGGTGCGCAACCGGGTCGGATACATGCCCGAGCATGACAGCCTGCCGCCGGACGTGTCCGCCGCCGAATTCGTCACCCACCTCGGCCGGATCAGCGGGCTGCCCCGCGCCGCCGCCCGCGAGCGCGCGTCCGAGGCGCTCCGGCACGTCGGACTGTACGAAGAACGGTATCGGCAGATCGGCGGCTACTCGACCGGCATGAAGCAGCGGGTCAAGCTGGCCCAGGCGCTCGTGCACGACCCCGACCTGCTGCTGCTCGACGAGCCCACCAACGGCCTCGACCCGGCCGGCCGGGACGCCATGCTGGCGCTGATCCACCGGATCGGCACCGAGTTCGGCATCTCCGTGGTGGTCTGCTCGCACCTGCTCGGCGAGGTCGAGCGGATCTGCGACTCGCTCATCGCCATCGAGGGCGGCCGGCTGCTGCGGGCCGACCGCATCTCGGCCATGACCGCCGCCTCGGACGTGCTGGCCGTCGAGGTCGCCGAAGGCACCGACGAGCTGGCCAAGGAGCTGGAACGGCTGAGCCTGAAGGTCAGCCGGGACAACCGGGTGCTGCTGGTCGAGTTGAGCACGGACGACGCGTACGACCAGATCCTCAAGGCCGTGGCCGACCTGGATCTGCCACTGCACCGCCTGGACCAGCGACGGCATCGCGTCGCCGAACTCTTCACCCCGAGGGAGATGGCCGATGTCTGAGACCAGCGTCATCCACGACATCGGGTACCAGCGGTACGGCGGCCCCCGGCTGGGCCGCGGCGCGGTGCTCGGTGCGATCTACGCGCACGGGCTGCGCGCCGCGTTCGGGCTCGGCCGCAGCGCCAAGTCGAAGATCTTCCCCTGGCTCGTCTTCAGCATCACCATCCTGGTCGGGGTCATCCTGGCGGCCGTCCGGGCCTACGCCGGCATCGTCCCGCTCAACTACGTCCAGTACGCCGACGCGATGAGCTGGCTGGTCATCCTCTTCGTCGCGGTGGTGGCACCCGAGCTGGTGTCCCGGGACCTGCGCTCGGGGGTGCTGCCGCTCTACTTCAGCCGGCCGCTGCGAGCCGCCGACTACCTGGGCGCCAAATGGGTCGCGCTGGTGACCTCGGTGTGGCTGCTGCTCGGCGTGCCCCAGTTCGTGATGTTCCTCGGTGCCGCGTTCACCACCAAGACCGGCATGTCGGGGGTGTGGCACGAGCTCGGTGATCTGCTGCCGGCCTGGGCGTACACCCTGATCTGGGCGGTCGTCTTCGCCTCGATCAGCCTGCTGGTGGCGTCGACCACCGGCAAGCGGGCCTTCGCGGCCGGTGGCGTCGTGGCGGTCTTCCTGGTCACCACCCCGATCTTCGGCGTGCTGATGAGCCTGCCCTCGCGCACCGCCCAGGAGCTGGCCGGCCTGGCCAGCCCGATGATGCTGATCAGTGGCGTCGGCACCTGGCTGTTCAAGATCGGCGGTACGGGACTGCCGGTCGGCCGATTCGGCCCGATCTACGGCATCGAAGTGGTCTGCCTGGTCGCCGCCTGCCTCCTGCTGCTGCTGGCCCGTTACCGGAAGGTGGCCTCGCTGTGAGCTCGGTGGAACTGCAGAACGTTTCCCGCTGGTACGGCAACGTGGTCGCCGTCAACGACATCAGCATGACCCTCGGCCCCGGCGTCACCGGCCTGCTCGGCCCCAACGGCGCCGGCAAGACGACCGTGCTGCACATGATGGCCGGCTTCCTGTCGCCGTCCAAGGGCCGGGTGCTGCTCGACGACGAGCCGACCTGGCGCAACCCGGCCGTCTACCGCAAGCTCGGGCTGGTCAGCGAGCGCGAGGCCGTGCACTCGTTCCTCACCGCGTACGAGTTCGTGCGGGCCAGCGCCAAGATGCACAAGCTGGCCGACCCGGACGCCGCCGCCCGCCGCGCCCTCGACCTGGTCGAGATGACCGGGGCGCAGGACCGGCGGATCGGCACCTACTCCAAGGGCATGCGGCAGCGCACCCGGGTGGCCGCCGCGCTGGTGCACGACCCGTCCATGCTGCTGCTCGACGAGCCGTTCAACGGCATGGACCCGCGGCAGCGCATGCACATGATGGATCTGCTGCACAAGCTGGGCGAACGCGGCCACACCATCCTGTTCAGCTCGCACATCCTGGAGGAGGTCGAGCAGGTCTCCGGCACCGTGCAGGTGATCGTGGCCGGTCGCCTGGCCGCGTCCGGCGACTACCGCGAGATCCGCCGGCTGATGACCAACCGGCCGCACGTGTTCGCGTTGCAGTCCTCGGACGACCGCCGGCTGGCCGTCGCCCTGATCGGCGAAAAGTCGGTGAGCGGCGTGGAGATCGACAACGCCGGTCTGACCGTGCGCGCCGCCGACTACGGCAGCTTCACCCGGGCCCTGCCCCGGATCGCCCTGGGGGAGGGGATCCGGCTGCGCAAGCTGCTGCCCTCCGACGAGTCGCTGGAGAGCGTCTTCTCCTACCTGCTGGAGGCATGATGTCCACGGTCGCCTACATCACCGCGCGGGGCCTGTTCGGCCGCCGCCGGGCGTTGCTCCTGCTGCCGTTGCCACTTCTGCTGGTGGGTCTGGCCGCACTCTGTGTCGCGTACGACGTGAATCCCCGCGACTGGGGCCCGACGGTCCTGGTCGGGCTGGGCCTGGCCGTGGTCCTGCCCGTGGTGACGCTGATCGTCGGCACCGGCGTCCTCGGCTCCGAGGTGGACGACGGCACGATCGTGCACATCCTGACCAAGCCGCTGCCGCGCCGGGACATCATCCTGGCCAAGCTGGGCGTGGCGGTGCTGGTGTCGGCGGTCACCTCGGCGGTGCCGCTGTTCATCGCCGGCTGGCTGGCCGACGGCCCGAGGCTGGGCGGGGCGCTGGCCGCGGGGGCGGCGGTGGGTGCGCTCGCGTACTCGGCCTTCTTCCTGCTCCTGAGCCTGCTGACCAGCCGTCCGGTGCTGGTCGGGCTGGTCTACATCCTGGTCTGGGAGGGCCTGCTGGGCCGCTTCGTCAGCGGTACCCGGGTCCTGTCGATCGAGCAGTACGTGATCGGCATCTCCGACAAGATCGCCCCGTCCGGCCTGCTCACCGGCCAGGTCAGCCCGACCCTGGCGACCATCATGACGGTGATCGTGACCTTGGGCTGCACCATCTTCGCCATCGACCGCCTCCGCTCGTTCAGCGTCGCGGGGGAGACCAGCTGACTGTCCCGCCTCTCCGCCTACTTGTGCGGGGAGGCGTCCGGCGGCTCACCGCCGGGTCGGTGTCGGGGGTGCGGTTGGTGCTCGGTCCAGCCTTGGGGCTGGGCATGCGCGGCCGTCGCGGTCGCGTTCGGCGGGATCATGACGGGTGGGTGATCACCACGACCGGGCGGGTTGAGCGCTTGACCAGGTCGAGAGGGACGCTGCCGAGGAGGCGCTCGGCCACCGCCGGCCTGGTTGTCGCACCGACGACGATCAGGTCGGCGTTCTGGCTTTCGGCGAGTTGGAGGATGCCGTCGGCGGGGCGGCCGGAGAGCACCGTGTGGCGGACCGGGACGCCGGCCTCGGTGAGGCGGCGGGCCATGGTGGCGGCGGCATGCTCGGCGGCCTGGGTGAAGAGGCTGCGCGGGACGGCGGCGAGGCGTTCCAGTTCGACGGCATCGACCGAGACCACGGTGACCTCGGCGGACGTCTGTTTGGCGAGGGCGATCGCGGCGTCCGCGATCCACGGTTGGTCGGCGTCCGGTTTCGCAGCCACGATGATGCGCATGTCACAGATTTCTACCGGCTCGATCGCTCTGCGTCGATACCTAGGCTCGACATTTTCGCCGCTTTGTACCACCCTCCGTATATGACGGACACAGCCACCGAGCCTTCACTGAAGAGGGTCATGGGCCCGGGCCTGCTGCTGCTCTTCGTGGTCGGGGACATCCTCGGCACGGGGGTGTACGCGCTGACCGGGCGGGTCGCCAAAGAGGTGGGCGGGGCGGTGTGGCTGCCGTTCCTCTGCGCGTTCATCGTCGCGCTGCTGACCGCGTTCAGCTACCTCGAACTGGTCACCAAGTATCCGCGGGCGGCCGGCGCCGCGCTCTACACGCACAAGGCGTTCGGCCTGCACTTTCTCACGTTCCTGGTGACCTTCGCGGTGATGTGCTCGGGGCTGACGTCGGCGTCCAGCGCGTCCAAGGCGTTCGCCGAGAACTTCGGGAAGGCGTTCGACCTCTCGCTGGGCGAGGGCGCGGCCGTGACCGCGGTGGCGCTCGGCTTCATGACACTGGTGGCGCTGATCAACTTCCGTGGTGTCGGCGAGAGCGTGAAGCTCAACGTACTCCTCACGTGTGTTGAACTGTCCGGGCTCCTGATCGTGATCTGCGTGGGGGCGTGGGCGCTGGGTGGCGGCCACGGTGACCTGTCGCGGCTGACCGACTTCCACGCGGCCGAGGGAGAGAGCGCCTTCTTCTCGGTGACCGCGGCGACCGCTCTGGCGTTCTTCGCGATGGTCGGCTTCGAGGACTCGGTCAACATGGCCGAGGAGACCAAGGATCCGGTACGCATCTTCCCCAAGGTGATGCTGACCGGCCTGTGCCTCACCGGCGTGATCTACATCCTGGTCTCCATCTCGTCGGTGGCCCTGGTGCCGCCGGCCGAACTCGGCGAGGGCGACGCGCCGCTGCTCAAGGTGATCGAGGCGGGCGCGGCCGGCTTCCCACTGTGGATCTTCGCGTTCATCACGATGTTCGCCGTGGCCAACTCGGCCCTGATCAACATGTTGATGGCGTCGCGGCTGCTCTACGGCATGGCCAACGAGGGCGTACTCCCCAAGATCCTGGGCCGGGTGCACCCGGGCCGGCGTACCCCCTGGGTCGGAATCGTCTTCACCACCGTGCTCGCCTTCGGGCTGATCTGGTTCGCCGACCTGACCGCGCTGGGCGGCACCACCTCGCTGCTGCTGCTCTGCGTGTTCACCGTGGTCAACATCGCGGTCCTGGTGCTGCGCCGCGACCCGGTCGAGCACAAGCACTTCAAGGCGCCGACCGCCATCCCGGTGATCGGCGCGGTGGCGTGCGCGTACCTGGCCAGCCCGCTCTCCGGACGCGACGTCGCCGACTACGAGGTGGCCGGCATCCTGCTGGTCGTCGGCCTGCTGCTGTGGTTGATCACCTTCGTGTCGGACCGAAACAACAAAGGCCGATCCGCCGAAAGTCGCGCAAAGTGACCCGGGGGTTCCATCTGGTGATCTCGTGTGGACTAGTACGGTTCCAGATGTGAATCCGGTCCGGTCGATGCGGCTTCTGCTCGCCCTGCTCGGCGCCGCGGTCCTGGTGACCGCGGTCGTCATGCTGCCGCCGCCCGCCGCGGCCGGTCTGCTGGCCGTCGGTTCGGCCGGCTTCGGCGTCGCGATGCTGCGGTCGGCGGCCCGCGACCAGACCGCCGGCAACCGCCTCCGCGCGCTCGGCCTCGGTGGCGGCGCGCTGCTGACCGGGCTGGGCGGCACCGCCAGCGGCGTGGCGTTCGTGGCCGCGCCCGGCGTCACCGTCGACGACGTTCCCCTGGCGGCCGAGATCCCACTGGTCTGCGTCTTCCTGGCGGCGGCGCTCTACCTGCCGGCGGTGCTCCGGCCCCAGCAGCGCCGCGAACCCCTGGCCCGGCTGCGGGTCGGTCTCGACACCGTCGGGGTGGCCACCTGCCTGATGTTCCCGACCTGGCTGATGATGTTCAGCGACGGCGACAAACGCGGCGCCTCGGTCACCGCGATCCTGTTCGGCGGCACGGCGACCGCGATCGCGGCGGTGGCCGGGGTGCACGCGATCCGCAACCGCGCCGCCCTGGTGTGGTGCGGCCCCGGCGCCGCCCTCTCCCTGCTCGGGCTGACCGCGCTGGTCGTCGGGCTGGACCATCCGGAAAACGCCAACGCCTCGATCGCCACGGTCGTGGCCGCCGCCGCCCTCGACGTGGCCGCCGCCCTGATGTGGTGGGGCGCCGTGCGGGTCAAACCGGACGCCGGGCCGCTTCCCCCGGTCGGCAGCGAACCCGCCGCCGGCTTCCCGCTCTTCGCCCTGCCGGTCCTCGGCTCCGGCCTGGTCGTCGCATACCACCTGGTCAACGGCGGCACCCTGGACTCCACGTCGATCATCCTGGCCACCGTCGCACTGCTGGCCGTCGCGTCCCGCGAGTTCGTCTCCGCGATCGTGCTGCGCCGTCAGGCCGACCACCTCACCGACCAGGGCAACCGGCTGCGCAGCCTGATGTTCGGGTCGTCCGACGTGGCCATGGTGCTCGACACCGCGCACGCCGTCCGCTGGCAGTCGCCCGCCGCGGCCCGGCACTTCGGGCTGTCCGATCAGGACGTGCTCGGCCGCTCGGTCACCGCGCTGGTCGACCCCGAGCGGGCCGAGGCCGTCCACGAGTACCTGTCCGACCGGATCGCCGACCCGCAGGACCACACCGCCGGGCCGCCCCTCACGGTGCGGCTGCGTGACGGCTTCGGCCGCTGGCGGGAGACCGAGTGGACGGCCGGCGGCGCCGACCCGGCCGAACCGGGCCGCACCCTGGTCGTACACGTCCGGGACGTCAGCGAGCAGCTGGAAATGGCCCAGGCCCTACGGCAGTCGGCACATCTGGACGCGCACACCGGCCTGGCCAACCGGGCCGGCCTGGTCCGGGCGGCCGACCCGATGCCCGAGGCCGGCGCGCTGATCGTGCTCGAGCTGGGCGGGCTGACCGCGATCGCCGACGTGCACGGCACCGAGGTCACCGAACTGGTCGTGGCCGAGGTGGCCAAACGGCTGCGGACCAGGATGGACGGCGCCGACGTGCCGGCCCGGATCGGCGAGACCCGGTTCGCGGTCTTGACCCACGGCGGTGCGGTACGCGCCCACGTGCTCGCCAGCCAGCTGGTGACCGTACTGACCACGCCCTACTCGGCCGCCGGCACCGACGCCCACCTGTCCGCCCGCGGTGGCCTGGCCGACCTCGACCCGGGGGCCGGCATGGACGAGGTGATCCGCCGGGCCGCCCTGGCCCTGCGCGCCATCCGCACCGGGCCGCCCGGCGCCGTCGAGTGGTACGACGAGGAGATGGAGAACCGGCTGGTCCGCCGCTCCACCCTGGAACAGGACCTGCCCGGCGCGATCACCCGGAACGAGCTGGAACTGCGATACCAGCCGATCGTCGAGCTGCCCGGCCGGCGCCCGGTCGGGGTGGAGGCGGTGCTGGGCTGGCGGCACCCGACGCTGAGCCTGGTGCCCGCCGCCGAGCTGTTGCCGCTGGCCGAGGAGCTCGGCTTCCTCGGCGAGCTGCGGCGCTGGACGCTGCACCGGGCCTGCCGCCAGCTGTCCGGGTGGCGCCGCCAGCACGAAGACCTGTGGCTGTCGGTGAACGTGCGGCCGCGCGAGCTGTCCGACCCGGTGTTCCAGGCCGCGCTCGAGACGGCCATGGCCACCCACCTGGTGCCCGAGGAGGCCATGGTGATCGAGATCGCCGAGGCCGACCTGCAGAACGACAAGGACCACGACCTCGCCGGCCAGCTCGGCCAGCTGCGGGCGCAGGGGATGCGAACCGCGGTCGGCAACTTCGGCGCCGGCCCGACCTCGCTCAGCCGGCTGCGCATCCTGCCGGTCGACCTGCTGCGGGTCGACCGAGAGCTGTTCGGTCAGCCGGCCGGCGTGCCCGGCCAGGTCGGCGCGATCATGGACGTGACGGTGACGCTGGGCCGCCGGCTCGGCATGGAGATCGTCGCCCAGGGACTGCAGACCGACGACGACCTGGCCACGGTCGAGGCGGCCGGCTGCCGGCTGGGCCAGGGCGACCTGCTCGGCCGGCCGTTGCCGGCCGAGCATTTCGAGGCGCTGCTGGAACAGCACCGCGACCGGTCAACGCGCGGTCAGGCCCCGCGCCCGTAGCATCCGGGCCAGCACGTCGGCCTGGGCCCGCAGGCGGGCGGCGGCCGACGGCGACATCTCCGGCCGGTCCGCGGCCGCTGTCGCGCGATCGGGGAAACCGGCGTCCACGCCGTGCCGTGGGAACAGATGCCGCAGGACCGCGACGGTGATGGTCAGGTGGGCGGCGGCCAGGCGGGGGAGTTCTTCCACATACCGATCCGGGTACGGGCTGAGCACGCTCTCCTGCCCCGGCTGCCAGAACGCCCGCCCGACCGCGCCGAAGGTCGACGGCGGCACCCGGCGCTCGGTGAAGATCGCCTGCCACGCCTCCTCCTTGGCCGCCGCGTCGGGCCGGGCCGCCCGCACGGCCAGCGCCGACCACGGGGCGTCCGGGTCGGGGTCGCTCGCCAGCAGCCGCTCGACCGCCGCCGGGTCGTGCTCGCCGACCGCCGCCGCCCGGGCCAGCCACCGCCAGCGCAGGTCGAACGAGTCGCCCACCAGACCCTCCAGGGTGGCCAGCTGGCCGGTCGTCCGGGCGACGTCCAGCGCCGCCCGCAGCGCCGCCGTCCGGGCCGGCGGGACTTCCGAGGCCAGCGCGACGCAGGCCGTGAACAGCCGATCGCCGGGCTCGCCGGCCCAGTCCACGGCCGCCGCGACCGCCGTGCGCAGCAGGTCGTCGCGCACGATCGGGTCGGTCTCGACCGGCAGGGCCTCGGCCGCGTACCCGATCAGCTCGGCCGGCGGGAGCAGCCCGTCCTCGAGCAGGTGCCACAGGAGGATGCGGATCAGCCCGCGGCCGGCCGGATCGGGCAGACGGGACCCGTGCCGCAGCAGGAACTTCAGGGACGCGTCGTCCGGGCGTACCCGGGCAAAGGTCTTGTCGTCGTCGTTGACCAGGATCAGATCGGCCGCGGGCTCACCCGGCAGCGTGGTGACCGGCGGGCTGACCTGCACCGGAACCCGGCGACGCAGCACCGGCCGGTCGTCGCGCAGGTCGTAGAAGCCGACGGTGAGCCGGTGGATCCGCCGGGCCGGACGGTCCGCCGGCGGCGTCACCCGGATCTCTACCGCGTCCGCCGCCGGCCGCACCGTGATCACATCGGTCCCGGCCGTGAGCAGCCAGTTGTCGGCCCACTCGCGCAGATCGCCGCCGCCGACCGCGGTCAGCAGATCGGTCAGCGTGGCGTTGCCGTACGCGTGATCGGCGAAGTACCGCCGCAGCCCCGCCCAGAACTCCGCCTCGCCCGTGTACGCCGCCATCTGTCGCAGCAGCGCCGCGCCCTTGCCGTAGGTCAGTCCGTCGAACGCCGCCTTCGCGTCCGCCGCCGTCGGAATGTCCTGGTAGACCGGATGGGTGCTGGGTCCGGCGTCCTGCGTGTAGCCGTCCTCCTTGCGCGACCCGAGATACCAGCGCCACGCCCCCGTGTAGCCGGTGGCCTGCTCGGCCGCCTCCAGCGCGGCCCAGTCGGCGAACGCCTCGTTCAGCCACAGGTCATCCCACCAGCGCAGCGTGACCAGGTCGCCGAACCACATGTGCGCCATCTCGTGCAGCAGGATCACGGCCCGGCTGTTGGCCTCGGCCGCGGTCGGCTCGGCCCGGTACAGGTACTGGTCGGTCCAGGTCACACAACCCCAGTTCTCCATGGCCGCGCCGCCGAAGTCGGGGCAGAAGACCTGGTCGTACGTACGCTGCGGAAAGGGCGACGCGAAGCGCTCGCCGAAGAACCGCAACCCGCGAACCGTCAGGTCGAACAGTTCCTCCGCCTGCTCGTCCAGGAGCCCGGCGAGGCTCCGGCGGGCGAACAGCCCCAGGTCGTACCCGTCGACGGTCCGCCGGATCTGGTGGAACGGCCCCGCACAGACCACCGTCACGTACGGCGACAGCCGCGGCGTGTCCTCGAACACCCAGGTGCCTTCCGTACGGCTGCGCACGGCCGAGTTCGACACCACCGTCCACGCCGCTGGGGCGTGCACGGTGAACGCCACCACCGCCTTGAGGTCGGGCTGGTCGAAGCAGGCGTACACCCGCCGCGCGTCGTCCGGCTCGAAGTTCGTCCACACGTAGACCTCGCCGTCGGCGTCGACCGTCCGGTGGATGCCGGCCCGCTGCCGGGTACGCGTGACAACCGACGCCACCTCGAGCCGGTGCTCCCCGTCCAGCGGCGGCAGCCACAACCGTTCCCCGTCGAACGCCGACTCGTCCAGCCGTACCCCGTCCAGCCACGCCTCGACCGAGTCGGCGACAACGTCGATGAACGTGGCCTCGCCCGGCCGCCGCGCCACGAACGACACCGTGCTGCGGCTCCGCAACGTCGTCCCGTCGAGCAACTCGGTCAGGTCCAGTTCGACGTCGTACCGGCGCACATCCAGCCGGGCGGCGCGGTCCGCGGCCTCGGTGACTGTCAGAGATTGCATAGTCCCTACGACGTGCCCGGCCACGGAGAATTCAGCCTCCGCCGGTTCTCCTTGCATTCCTCGGCCGTGGTGCTTGCTGAAGATCACATCCCGAGCCTCCGGCCCGCGGGAGGATGGGGGGCGAGCCAGGGTTGGACCCCGATGTATGTGGGGTCGGCGGGGGCACACCATGGATGCATGACCGAGAACGAGAGCAAGCGAACGATCGACATGGACTCCGTGCGTGAGACGGTGGCCCGCGGCGTCGACGCGGTCCACGGCACGATGGCCCGGCACGGGCTGACCCGGCCGAACGACGAGCGGGTCGTCGGCGGCGTGTTCTCCGGCATCGGTCGTCGCTTCGGCCTCGACCCGTGGACCTCGCGCCTCGCGATCGGCGCGACGCTCCTGGTCATTCCCGGCACTCAGATTCTGGCCGCGTACCCGCTGCTGTGGGCGATGATGCCGGCCGACGAGCGCGCGACCGAGCCGGCTCCGGAGCCCGCGGGCCCCGCGACTGCGTAACCGTCACGGCTGTGGCCGCCGCTCAACTGTCACGGCTGCGGGCGGACCATCGGTGGGATGGTCCGCCCGGCCGGGGCGAGGGACGGCTCAGCCGGTGTTGCGCATGCCCGCGGCGATGCCGTTGACAGTGGTCAGCAGGGCGCGCTCGAGCGCCGTCGACTCGGACGGGGCGCGCCGGCCGCCGGGGGCGGTCGCCAGCTGGCGCTGGGACTCGCCCAGTTCGCGGTACTGGCGCAGCAGCGCGACCTGCAGGTGGTGCAGAGGTTCCAGGTAGGTGTCGCGGACGCCCAGCGTGCGGTGCAGTTCCGGCTGGCCCGCGAGCGGGTGGTCGCCGCCGGTGATGGCCAGGATCTCGGCCCGGGTCAGGTCGTACTCGGCCTGGATGCGTTCGAAGATCGGGTGCAGGGCCTCGGGCACCAGGGTCTCGACGTAGCGGCGGGCGATCGAGAGGTCGGTCTTGGCCAGCATCATCTCGACGTTGCTGATGAAGGTCTGGAAGAACTGCCAGTTCTCCTTCATCTCGTCCACCGTGCCGGTGAGGCCGGCCTCGCGGACCGCCTTGAGGCCGGTGCCGACGCCGTACCAGCCGGGCACGATCTGCCGGGTCTGGGTCCAGCCGAACACCCACGGGATGGCGCGCAGGCCGCCCAGGCCGGCGTCGGTGTTCGGCCGCTTCGCGGGCCGGGAGCCGATGTTCAGCGCGCCGAGCAGCTCGGTCGGGGTCGCGGCCCAGAAGTAGGCGGGCAGGTCCGGGTCCTCGACCAGTTCGCGGTACGCGGTGAAGGCCGCCGCCGAGGCGGTGTCCATGGCCGCGTCCCAGTGCTTCAGCCGCTCCTGGTCGACCGTGGGCTCCTTGTGCAGAAGCGTCGCCTGCAGGACCGCGGCCACCGTTAGCTCGAGGTTTTCCCGGGCCAGGGCGGGCAGCGTGTATTTGTCGGAGATGACCTCACCCTGCTCGGTCACCTTGATCGCGCCGTCCAGGGTGCCGTACGGCTGGGCCAGGATCGCCTCGTGGGTGGGGCCGCCGCCGCGGCCGACCGTACCCCCGCGGCCGTGGAAGAGCCGCAACCGCACACCGTGCCGGGCGGCCACGTCACGCAGCGCCCGCTGCGCCTTGTGGATCGACCACTGGCTGGTGGTGATGCCGCCCTCCTTGTTCGAGTCGGAGTAGCCGAGCATCACCTCCTGCAGGTCACCGCGGGACCGGACGATCTCGCGGTAGGCCGGCACGGACAGCATCTCGTCGAGCAGGTCGCCGCCCGCGTCGAGTTCGGCCGGCGTCTCCAGCAGCGGCACGATGCCGACGCCGGCCCGGCCCGAGTGGATGTCGATCAGGCCGGCCTCGCGGGCCAGCACGGCCGCGGCGAGCACGTCGTCGACGCCGAGGGTCATCGAGATGATGTACGACTCGACGACCTCGGGCCCGAATCGGCTCTGCGCGTCGCGAATGGTGAAGAACACGTCGAACGTCTTGCGCGCCGACTCGGTCAGCGGGGTGTCGGCCGACGACAACGGCCGCCGCCCGTTCAGTTCGGCCGCGAGCAGCTTCGTCCGTGACGCCCGGTCCAGGGTGGCGTAGTCCTCCACCTCGCCGACCTGCGCGTACATCTGGGTGAGGACTTCGTGGTGCTTCTCGGCGTGCTCGCGGACGTCGAGCGTGGCCAGCTGCAGGCCGAACGCGGACACCGTGCGGATCGCCGAGGCGACAGTGCCGAGCGCGGTGAGCTGGCCGGAGTTGCGGGCCAGCGACGCCCGCATCAGCTCGAGGTCGCCGGTCAGCTCGTCGGAGCCCAGGTAGTCGCGGCCGGGCACGTGCGGGGTGCCGTTGCGCAGGCGGAGCCGGGTGTTGGCCAGTTTGGCCTTGATCGCCCGGACCTTCAGACGGTATGGCTCCTCGGCGTTGGTCCGCCGGAACCGGGGCGCCACCTCGGGCAGGTTGTCGAGGTCCTTGGCCAGGCTGGCGGACAGGTCGAGGGAGACGCCGCGCAGCCGGCGGGACACCGACAGCTCGTCGATCAGGGCGTCCATGGCCCGCTCGGTGGCCTGGATGCCGTGCTCGTGTTGGATCATCAGCACGTCGCGGGTGACGTTCGGCGTGACGAACGGGTTGCCGTCGCGGTCGCCGCCGATCCACGAGCCGAAGGTCAGCGGCCGGGCCGACGGCGCCGTCTCCACGCCGAGCTGGCGCAGGGTCTCGGCGAGGTCGTCGAGCACCTGCGGGGCCGCGTCGGCGAACAGGTCCTTGAGGTAGTAGACGGCGTTGCGGGCCTCGTCGGTCGGGTCGGGCCGGTCCAGTCGCAGCTCGTCGGTCTGCCAGAGCAGGTCGATGAGCTCGGCGAAGCGCCGGGTCGAGCCGCTGGTGTCGGTGGCGCCGTAGAGCACCGCCGCGGCCGCCTCGGCGTCCAGCGTGTCGGCGACCTGGCGCAGCTTGGACAGGATCGAGCGGCGGGCCGCCTCGGTCGGGTGCGCGGTGAAGACCGGGCGGACGGCGAGCCGGCGGGCGGCGGCGGCGATCTCCTCGGCCGGTACGCCGCGCTCGGCGATCCGCTTGGCCGCCTGGTCGAGCCAGCCGCCGTCGCGGGCCCGGCGCCGGCGCAGGTCGCGGGCGCGGTGCACCTGTTCGGTGATGTTGGCCAGGTGGAAGTAGGTGGAGAAGGCCCGGGCCAGCTTGGTGCCGGTGGTCACGTCCATCGCGGCCAGGCGCTCGGCGGCGGCGCGGGCGTCCTGCCGGACCAGCGCGCGGATCTCCTCGACCAGGTCGAGCAGCGGCGGGCCCTCCTGCCGGGCCAGGGTCTGACCGAGCAGTTTGCCGATCCGCCGGATGTCGGCCCGGAGGGCCGCGTCGGCCCCATCGGGGTCGATGTGGGCCTGCTGGTCGGTCACGTCAGCGCTCCTTAATAGCGGCGTACGGCGGACAGCGCTGTCCCGACTTCCCCGCGATCGTATCGGCACGGGTCCCGGGCTGGGTGCTTTGAGGCAAGTCTCATATCACCTCACCGCCACCTCACATCCCATCGGATTTCCTTACCGCCCCACCAACGAATCGAAAGGGACCCATGTCCACTCGAAGGAACCGCACCCGCGTGCTGACCGCCGGCGCCGTGACCGCCGCGGTGGCTCTGGCCGGAGCCGGGTACGGCATCGCGAGCGCGGCGGAGGACCCGCCCGCCCTGGCCTTCCGGGCCGCCACCCACGACGTGACTGTGACGCGCTACGTCGACGAGGGCAGCGTCTGGATGGACTTCGACCTCGGCGTGAACCTGATCGCCGGCAAGCAGCCGTTCGAGATCCGGGCAAAGCGGAAGAACTACGCACAGCCCATCGTGGCCACCCAGGAGGTCACCGACGCGAAGGGCAAGAAGACGTCGGTCGCCGTGCCGGACGGGCTGTTCACCTCGTTCAACGGCTTCGAGAAGTTCACCTCGATCAGCATCAAGGACGCCGCCGGGGCGACGGTCAAGGAGTACGACACCGACTGGTGCCCGAACACCTGGAACTCGCTGCGGACCCGGCCGGACGCGCCGTCGTCCACGCCGTACCCCCAGTACTGTGCCGGCGGTAACCCGTTCATCCTGGGCTCGGTGTGGGGCGTGCAGGCCGGCTACAACGCGCCGGTCGAGTCCACGCCGCGCGTCGACATCGAGGCCGGCGAGCCCGAGTTCGACCTGCCGGCCGGCAAATACCAGGTCACCGTCAAGCTGAACGAGAAGTACCGCTCGTGGCTGGCCGTCCCGGCCGACAGCGCCACGGTGGCGCTCAACGTGACAGTTCAGGACCAGGTCTTCGACCGTGGGCGTGCGCCCGAGGGCGCGCTCCGGGCCAAGGCCGCGATGAAGGCCGCCGCGGTCGGCGACGAACTGCCCCCCGGCCAGACCGCGGTACGTGGTGAGCACAGCGACCACGCCGGCCAGGGCGACGCGTCGGTGCAGGTCTCGGCGTACGACCCGGCCTTCCGCCCGCCGGCCAAGGTGCCCGCCACCCTCGCCGCCAAGCCGAAGTCCGGTCCCAAGCCGGATCTGCGGTCGCTGCCGGCCTGGGGCATCGAGCTGTCCCAGGAGGACGGCAAGACGTACGTGAACTTCGGTGCCACGGTGTGGAACGCCGGCACGTCGCCGCTCGTGGTCGACGGCTTCCGGCGTACCGGAACCGATCTGATGGACGCGTACCAGTACTTCTTCGACAAGAACGGGAAAGAGGTCGGCTCGGTCGCGGCCGGGACGATGGAGTGGGATCCGCGCGAGGGTCACATGCACTGGCACTTCACCGACTTCGCCCAGTACAACCTGCTGAACTCCGACCAGAGCCTGGCCGTGCGCTCCGGCAAGGAGGCGTTCTGCCTGGCCAACACCGACGCCGTCGACTACACCATCGCGAACGCCAAGTGGCGGCCGGAGAACACCGACCTCGCCACCTCGTGCGGTGCCAACACCGCGGTGGCCGTGCGTGAGGTGCTCGACATCGGCAACGGCGACACCTACTCGCAGGCCCGTCCGGGCCAGTCGTTCGAGATCACCGACCTGCCGAACGGCACCTATTACATCCAGACGCTGGCCAACCCGGCCAACAAGCTGGCCGAGACCAAGACCGACAACAACGCGTCGCTCCGCAAGATCGTGCTGGGCGGTACGCCGGAGAAGCGCACCCTCGAGGTGCCCCCGGTGAACGGCATCAAGGGCTGACCTCGCCCGAACACCCGGCAGCCACCCTCCGCGAGCCTGCGGAGGGTGGCTGTTCCGCATCCCGGACAGATAGCGGTGCATCGATATCTAATGGCGTGCGTCACCTTTTGTACGCAGGTGGTTGCCGAGCGATGTTTGCCCGTGGTCGAGTTTCGCTGCCTCCGTTTCGCGGCGGCATGGTCCTGAAGCGAACGGGGTGCAGGGCACTGTGGACAGACCTCGACGACTCCTTCCCGCTCTCGTCACGGTGCTCTGTGCGCTGTCGTTCGCGGTGGGTTCGCCCGCCTCGGCCAAGCCCGCGCCGCCCGCGCCGTTGTCGGCCAGGACCGGTCCTTCGGTACGCGGGGTCAAAGCCGCCCCGACCCGGTTCACCCGGCCGATCGACGCGGCCCGGAACGACTACCGTCCGACCGCGACGAAACCGCCCGCGCCGGCCGAGGCGGTCGTCACCCTCGGCGCCGCCCGGGCCAAGGCCGCCGGTGCGCCGATCTGGCTGCAGGGCGGCCGGGGCGACGCGAAACTGCGTCTCACCGACGAGTCCTCGGCCCGCCGGGCCGGAGTGACCGGTCAGCTGATCGTCGTGTCGCCCGGCCGCAAGGACGCGGGCAAGACGCGGGTCGGTCTGGACTACAGCGGCTTCGCCGAGGCGTACGGCGGGAACTACGGTTCCCGCCTCCGGCTGGTGCAGCTCCCGGCCTGTGCCGCGACCACACCGGAGGCGGCCGCCTGTCAGACCCGTACCGAACTCGCCTCGGCCAACGACGTCGCCGCCCGGACCGTCTCGGCCGAGGTCTCCCTCACCGGGGCGACAGTGCTGGCCGCGGTGGCCGACCCGAAACCCGACGGCGGCGCGGCCGGCACCTACGCGGCCAGCGACCTGAAGCCGACCGGCTCGTGGGCGGCCGGGGGCAGTTCGGGCTCGTTCAGCTACAGCTACCCGATCATCACGCCGCCCGCCGCCACCGCCGCGGTCCCGAAGCTGTCCATCGGCTACGACTCGGGCTCGATCGACGGTCAGACGGCGTCGACCCAGGCGCAGAGCTCGTGGGTCGGTGACGGCTGGGGCACGCCACAGTCGTACATCGAGCAGACCTTCACCTCGTGCCGCGACAAGCCTGAGGGCACCGCGTCGCCGAAGGCCACCGACGACCTGTGTTACGCCGGTCCGATTTTGACGCTGTCGCTGAACGGCACCACGACCGCGCTGGTGTGGGACAAGGACAAGGACGAGTGGCGCCCGGAGACCGACAACGGCGAGGTCATCAGCCGGGGGCCGGCCGACTTCGACAACGGCTCGGGGGCCAACGACAAGCGCTACTGGCAGGTCACCACCCAGGACGGCACCATCTATCAGTTCGGCCGCAACCGGTTGCCGGGCTGGAGCGGGACGACCGGGGTGACCAAGTCGGTCGACACCGTCCCGGTCTACTCGCCGCACTCCACCGGCCCCTGCTACAAATCGTCCGGGTTCGACGCTTCGTTCTGCACCATGGCCCGTCGCTGGAATCTCGACTACACGACGGACGTGAGCGGCAACGCCACCACCTACTACTACACCCAGGAGCTCAACTACTACGGGCGGAACCTGGGCACCAAAGACGACTTCTACGTTCGCGACAGCTTCCTGGACCACATCGAGTACGGCTTCCGGGACGGTGCCGTCGTCGGCACCACGCCCAACCGGATCGAGTTCGGCGCGGTCAACCGATGTGCCGGCACCTGTGGTGCGCTGAGCTCGTCGACCAAGGCGCTCTACCCGGACGTACCCTTCGATCTGGTCTGCAACTCGGGCACCGACTGCACCTCGTTCGCGCCGTCGTTCTTCTCGACCAAGCGGCTCGGGTCGATCACCACCAAGCAGTGGAACAAGACATCGCAGCAGCTGGCCATCGTGGACAAGTTCGCGCTGGACCAGTCGTTCCCGGCCACCGATGACGGCACGTCACCGTCCCTGTGGCTCAAGTCGATCGGCCGGATCGGGTACGCACCACCGGAGAAGGGCGCCTCGATCGAGCTGCCCAAGGTCACCTTCACCAGCATCAAGCTGCCCAACCGGGTGTACACGACCAGTGCCTATCCGTCCTTCTACCGGCATCGGGTCGCCACCATCACCACCGAGACCGGATCGGTCATCGGTACCTCGTACGTGCTGCCCGAACCCTGTGGCGCGACCAAACCCACCCCCGCGACCAACACCAAGTCCTGTTTCCCGGTGCGGTGGAGCCCGGCCGGGGTGACCGAGCCGATCGTCGACTGGTTCAACAAGTACGCGGTCGACCAGGTCACCGCCAGCGACCCGACCGGCGGCGCCCCGGCCACCGTGACCAGCTACAAGTTCCTCGGCGGGGCAGCCTGGCGGTACGACGACAACGAGGTGATCAAAGCCAAGTTCCGCACCTACGGGCAGTTCCGTGGCTACGGCAAGGTGCAGACGTTGAGCGGCAACGCCGACGAGGACCGGCGGACCAAGTCGGAGACGACCTACTACCGCGGCATGTCCAAGAACAACAACGACACCGTCGTCAACGTCACCGACTCCCTCGGCGGCAGCCACGAGGACCTGGACGAGCTGGCCGGGTCGATGCTGGAGGATTCCAACTACCGCGGCGAGGGCGGGGCAGTCGACAGCTCGACCATCAGCGCGTACTGGGTGTCCGCGGCGACCGCGACCCGGGCCCGGGCGGGGCTGCCCGCGCTGACCGCCAACCGGATGGCGCCGGTGCTGACCCATACCCGCAAGGCGGTTACCAGCGGTGGATCGACGACCTGGCGGACCACCCAGGTCGACAACTCCTACGACGACAACGTCGCGTCGCCGACCTTCGGTGTGCTGGAGGCGACGTACAGCCACAGCGTTCCGGTCAACGCCGCCTACGACCAGTGCACCCTCAACACGTACGCGCCGGTCAACACGGCCAAGAACCTGGTCGGGCTGGTCAGCCAGACCGAGACGCTGGCCACGGCGTGCGGCGGGTTCACCGCGGGCAGCCCGGCGACCGAACCCGGGTCGCTGAACAAGCTCGCCGCGCCGTCGTCGGTGTCCCGGCCGGCCCAGACCATCAGCGCCGCCCGTACCTTCTACGACGACCCGACCTGGTCCACCACCTTCCCGCAGGCCACAGCGCCCACCCGGGGGCTGGCGTCGATGGTGCGGCAGGGCGCCGACTACGTGAACGGGGCGTACACCTGGCAGACCGCGGCCCGGACGACCTACGACGCGCTCGGTCGGCCGATCGACGCGTACGACGCCAACGGCAACAAGACCACCACGGCGTACGCGATGAACGCGGCCGGCCTGCCCACCGGCACCACCGCGACCAACCCGGCCGGCCACGCCATCTCCACCACCCTCGAGCCCAGCCGTGGCGTCAAGCTGACCAGCACCGGGCCCAACGGTGAGGTCACCACCCAGGCGTACGACGCGCTCGGCCGCACGACCGACGTCTGGTTCAACTCCCGCCCGACCACCTCGCCGGCCAACCAGACCTACAGCTACGTGGTGTCCGGGACCGGGCTGACGACGGCGACCACGAAGATCCTCAACAACGCCGGCGGGTACCGCGACGTCCGGGTCCTGATCTACGACGCTCAGCTGCGGCCCCGGCAGACGCAGTCGTCGACGCCGCAGAGCGGACGGTTGATCACCGACACGTTCTACGACAGCCGGGGCTGGGTACGGGCCACCTACAACGACTGGTGGGACAAGGACAACTCGCCCAGCGCGGCGGCCATCGCCACCTCGCCGACCCTGGGCACCCAGGCCTACGATCAGACCTTCACCACGTACAACGGTCTCGGTGACGCCGTCGTCGTCGAGCGGGCCAACCGCCTGGTCACCGTCGAGAAGACGATCACGATCGACAGTGGTGACCGGGTGACCGTCGTCCCGCCCGAGGGCGCGACGGTCACCACCGCCGTCACCGACCCGATCGGCCGGACCACGGCCCAGCTGCAGTACACCGCACGGCCGGCCGTGACCGCTCCGGCCGACCTGTTCACCGGCACCTGGACGGTCAGCGGGGGAAGCACGACCAGCAGCCGGTACGGCTACGACGTACGCGGCAACCAGAACAAGATCATTGACGCCGACGGCAACGAGTGGACGTCGGAGTACGACCTGCTCAACCGGATCATGAGCAAGACCGACCCGGACGGCGGGGCCACCATCGGACTCAGCTACGACGCCACCGGCAACCTGCTGGAGAGCACCGATTCCCGGGGCCGGACGACGTCGGCGACGTACGACGCTCTGGGCCGGAAGACCGCGGCGTACGCCTCGTCCACCGCCCAGCAGTCCGACGCCAACCGCACCGCGTCGTGGGTGTACGACAACTCCGACAACGCGCTGCTGGAACTGCCGTACGCCAAGGGTCGTCTGACCTCGAGCACCGCCTACCGGGACGGCAACGCCTACCGGACTCAGATCCTCGGCTACGACATCGGCGGCGGGTCGACCGGCGAGGCCATCACCATCCCCGCCTCCGAAGGGGCGCTGGGCGGCACCTACGAGTTCGGCCAGGACTACACCTCGACGACCCGGCTGCCGCACCGGCAGTACTACCCGGGCAAGGGCGGACTGCCTGAGGAGACGGCGACCACCCTGTTCGACCCGTTCGACCGTCCCGCTGTGTTCGGCGGGCTCAACCAGTACAGCGGCGGTGTGGCCTACGACGAGTACGGTCGGGTCTCGTCGACCCTGATCGGCAAGGACCCCGACTCGGGCACGCTGGCCAACCTCTACGACCCGCACACCGGGCGGCTGGTCCAGCAGGAGCTCAGCCATCGCGATCCCAGCTCGGTCACCGTCCAGCACCTGGACTTCACGTACGACCTGGCCGGCAACCTCAAACGGCAGCACACGACGCGGACGGCCGCGGGCGGTGCGGCCGAGACCCAGTGCTACGGGTACGACGAGCTGTTGCGGCTCACCGAGGCGTGGACCGGCACCGACGACTGCGCGGCCCAGCCCACGGCGGACAACCGTGGCATGGTCGGCAACACCATCGGTGACGGCAGCGCGTACTGGACGAGCTGGTCGTTCGACGCGATCGGCAACCGGGCCCAGCAGACCGAGCACAACCTGACCGGCGGCTCCGACAACACCACGACCTATGCGTACGACGGGAACGGCAAGAACCAGCCGCACACGCTGACCAGCACCACCAGCACTGCCCCGCACCCGGCGACGTCGTTCGGCTACGACCAGGCCGGCAACATGACCACCCGCAACGCCGGGACCGGTCCGCAGACCCTGACCTGGGACGACTCCGGCCAGCTGACCAAGGTCAGCGGCCCCGCCGGGGACACCACCAACGTCTACGACGCCGACGGCAACCTGCTGATCCAGCGGAACCCTCAGGAGACGACTCTCTACCTGGGCAGCCAGCAGCACGTGCTGAACAAGTCGACAGGGGTGGTCACCGGACGCCGCTACCTGCCGCTACCTGGCGGCGGCCACGTGGTGCGCACCGCGAGCGGCTCGAACTACACGTTCGCGCTGACCGACGGCCACGACAGTCCCACTCTGTACCTCGACGGCCTGGTCAAGAACCCGACGTGGCGCCAGTACACGCCGTACGGAGAACCGCGCGGCGCCCAGGGCGCCTATCCGGACAACCGTGGCTTCCTGAATCAGCCGGAAAACAAGGCGACCGGCCTGACCCGGCTCGGCGCCCGCGACTACGACCCGGTCACCGGCACGTTCATCTCGCTGGACCCGATCCAGGACAAGGCCGACCCGCAGCAGTGGCAGGGCTACTCGTACGGCAACAACAACCCGGTCCTGTTCGCCGACCCGACCGGCACCGTGCCGATCACCGACGAGGACGGACCCGGCACCACCGGAGTTCCGGGCCGCCATCCGTCCAGCGGCTCAGGCGGTTCCGGTTCCTCCGGCAGTTCCGGTGGCTCCAGCGGGTCCAGTGGCGGTGGCCACGCCGCGCAACCCCAGGCCAACAACCCGGGGGCGCAGCACTCGAAGCCGCATCGCGGTTTCCTGGGCGCCTTCTGGGACGACGTCAAGGGCACGGTCTCCGGCACCTGGAAACTACGCAACGACTTCAACGCGTGCACATTGCGCTGGAGCCGTGAGGGCTGCAACAACACTTGGAACACGGCCAAGGACCAGGCGGTCTTCAGCTACGAGATTTCCCAGTGCAGCGTGGTCATGGGGGTCCTGGGCGACCCGCTGGGCGGCTGCGGTCAGGCCAGCCAAAAACTGGGCTGCGAGCAGGGCGGCCCGATGGCCGACTGCGCGGGCCACCTGACCTTCTTCGTGGCGTCGACGGTCGTCACCGAGGGTGCAGGTCGGTTCTTCAAAATGCCTCTCAAGGGCGCCAAACCCCGCGAGGCGCCCGCCGCGCCGGCGGCTTCGGTGGCCGAGGACGCCGCGTCCTGCGCGATACCGCACAGCTTTGCCGCCAGCACACTCGTCCTGATGGCCAACGGCAGGACCAAGCCCATCGGTGAGGTCGAGGTCGGCGACAGTGTCCTGGCCACCGACCCGGAAACCGGCGAGACCACCGAGCGCGAGGTCACCGACTACTTCACCAACCACGACACTGAGCTCACCGACCTGACGGTGACGTCGCCATCGAGCACCGCCACTCTGAACACCACCCAGCACCACCCGTTCTGGAGCCCCACCCGCAAGCAATGGGTCGATGCGGCCGACCTCAAACCCGGCGAGCAGCTTTCCACCGTGGACCGGGGCACTGTTTTGGTGGCACGGGTGCGCAACTTCTCGGGCCATCGCGTGATGCATGACCTGACGGTTGCCGCCGTCCACACCTACTACGTCGTCGCCCGCGACACCCCCGTTCTCGTCCACAATTGCGGCGGCGAGGCCACTGTTCATCTGGACTTCAGCAATATGGAAGCGAAGCACGCGCTCATCACGATCCGGAGTGACGCCGGGGAGGTGCTGTCCACGGAGCAGGTCGGCTCGGTGGCCCAGCCGAGGGCGGGAGTCCAGAAGTTCGACCTGGAGAGCTTGGATCCCAGCAAGAGCCTCAGCGTCAATGTTCGCCTTCCGAACGCAGGGGGTGCGCTCGCGTATGCTGAAGTTCAGATGGAAAAGACCGCTCGGGGAACCTATCCGAGCTACAGCCTGAGAAACCAGAGTTGCCTGCACTACTGTGCGAACGTTCTCCGTGCCGGAGGTGTCGAGGGCATACCGACGACGATGAAAGGCATTGAGAATTGGCTGCGGGAACAGCACGGATGAGTTCTCTTCGGGCCGGGAGGGCAGAGTGATGTCCTCGCCGTCGCCGGCTTGGCCGTCGCCGGACGATCTGCCGGAGGAGTGGGAGCCACCTGAAGAGCTCATGTCGCCCACTCCGTATGCCGAGGTCAACTTGAGCATCAGGCTTCTCTCGTGCGACTTTCTCAATTTCCAGGTTCGCGACGCGATCGGGCGTTTCGTTTCCGAGGAAGCACTGTACGATGTCTGGTTCTTGGAAAACGTCGAGAATTCCGGATGGGGAACGAGGAAGACAGCGATCCTACGGGAATTCCCGATGGAGAGGACGCGGGACGTGTACGAGGCTTGGCTGAAGCTCGACGGCATCAATGAACTGAACGTCCCAGCCGAGCAGGAATACGACCTCAGAATGACCGCGATGGCGAACCTCGAGGCGGCGCTGCGGCGTGCTGCGGAGCAGTTCGCCGGAGTGCGTGCGGGGACCCTCGACGTCGACTGCCCAACGTAAGCAAGTCGTCAATTCGTCGATGGCTGGATGACGTCGGGAACCGGACGACGCGAGTAGTGATTCGCGACGGCGGAGATGACGGCCCGCCGGTGGCCGTGCGGCCGGTACCCATTTCGACCGCCGATGCCGGGTTCTTGGGTGAGCTTCGCGCGCTCACGACGCCGGGGGCCTTCGCAGGCGAGACGTGCCGGCGTGGGGGGCCGGTGTGGGTGGGAGTGCGCGGCGCGGACCGTAGGCCGCGGGTGTCGGTGCCGCGACCTGCGACACCGAAGGATCTGGTCGTGGGCCCATGGTGCGGGCGGCGTGGCCGATTGTTCCTTCCGGCTTCCGGGAGAGTCTTGAGACACCTTCTTCATCGCGGCAGCGCCGGCCGGTGATTCGCCTCAGCACGTGATGATCGCGGAGGGCGAGCAGCGAACACGCCGCCGGGAGGGGCCGGCGCGTATCGTCAGGCGAACTTCGTCATCGTGTTCCAGCCCTTGCCGATCTTGTTGGGGCTGGCCCCGTTGAGCCAGCCGCCGGCGCCGTTGCCCCGGTAGAGCCAGAGGAAACCGTCGGCGTCGCGGGTCAGGACGTCGGGGTAGCCGTCGCCGGTGAAGTCGCCCGGCGTGATGATGGCGTTGGGGGAGAGCCAGCCGCTGCCGACCACCCGCGGGTTGGACTGGTTGAGCCAGCCGTCGGCGCCGTTGCCGCGGAAGAGTTTCAGGACGCCGTCGGCGCCGGCGGCCAGGACGTCGGGCTTGCCGTCGCCGTCGAAGTCGCCGGCCGTGAAGAGGCGGCGGTACGCGGTCCAGCCGCCGGCGTCGTTGAGGACGGTGCCGCCGTTGCCGTTGAGCCAGCCGCCGGCGCCGTCGCCGCGGTAGAGAACGAGCCGGCCGTCGCCGCGGCGGACGATGACGTCGTTCTTGCCGTCGCTGTCGAAGTCGCCCGGCGCGAGCAGCGCGGTGAAGGTGTTCCAGCCGCCGCTGCCGATGCGATCGCCGGTCTTGGCGTTGAGCCAGCCGCCGGCGCCGTTGCCGCGCAAGAGCCAGAGGCTGCCGTCGGGTCTGCGGGCGATGAGGTCGTTTTTGCCGTCGCTGTCGAAGTCGCCGGGCGACAGCATCCCGTCGTAGGAGTTCCAGTCGTTGCCGACGACGGCGTAGCCGGGCCGGAAGTTGCCGGCGCCGTTGCCGCGGTAGAGCAGCAGTGACCCGTCCTGGTAGGAGGCGAGGACATCGGTGCGGTTGTCGCCGTTGAAGTCCCGGATCCGGGTGTTGCCCCTGTCGTAGATGACCACCGAGTTGTAGGTCAGAATCTCGGCGACCTCCCCGGTGAACCAGCCTTTGGCCGCCGTACGGCCAGATGCCTCGGCCCCCACCCGCAACGTCGCGCCCAGGACGACCGGCGTCGCCGCCAGCACTGCGCTGGCCGCGTCGATCTCGTTCACGTGCAGGTCGATCAGGCCGGTGGAGCGTTGGAAGCTGACGCTGAGATGGCTCCAGGAACCGACCGCCACCGTACGCGGCCGGGACGTCGCGTAGACCCAGGTCGGGTTCTCCGAGATCCCGGTGGCCATGGCGAAGCTCCAGCTCTGATTCGTGGAGTCGATCCACAGCTTGAAGTTGGGCGAGAACGCTCCGTCCTGGGAGATCACGGTGCCGCCGGCACGGTCCGGTTTCACCCAGGCGCTGATGGTGAAGTCGGCGTCGGTGCGGACGGCGCCCCCGGAAGCCACAAGTGTCGAGTTGGTGCCGTCGAAGCCGACCACCCGGTCGAAGAGCTCGTCGGCCTGCCAGCCCGCCTTGCCGCTACCGGTGAGTGCGGAGGTGCCGACGCTGTCCTTGGCGATGTTGTCGCCGGTGACCGGGCCGGTGTCGGCGTCCTTGAGCAGCCAGGCATGGGTGGCCGTGAGGATTTTCTGGCCGGTGGCCGGTGCGATGGCGGTGTCGCCGGCCAGGTACGCGGTGGCGACGGCGTCAGCACCGATCGCCCACAGGTCGGTGGTCCCGTCGTTGTTCACGTCGCCCGCTTGCAGAGTGAGGCCCTTGCCGGTGTTCCAGCCATCGGCGAGCTTCTGCTGGGCGTACGTGAGGATCTGGTCGTCCCGGTCGTACCGGACGTTGCGCCAGCCGTACAGCAGGCCGGTGGTTTTCTGCCACAGGAAGACGGTGGCGACACCGTCGGTGCCGGGCGCCCCGGCCAGCGTCCAGGTGTTCCAGTCCAAGCCGCCGGTCGGGGTGGTCTGCTGCGGCATCAGAACCGGCGTGTACAGGCCGATGGTGCCTTTGTTGTCGTAGAAGTTGAGGTAGTAGCCGGTGGCCGCGCTGCCCGCGGTACCGAGCAGGTCCGGGATGGAGTTTCCGGCGCTGTAGCCGGCGTTGGTGAGTTGCAGTGGCGAGCTGTGGCGGCGGTCGGTGAGGTCGTCCGCGTCGATGTTCAGCATGGTGCCGGAGTACTGCGTCAGGAACGGTGATCCGTCGCCGTTGCCGCGCAGGATGACGGCGCTGCCGGCCTGCGTCCCGGCCGGGTAGTAGGCGAGTACGTCCTGGAAGCCGGTGCCGGTGAACCGGCCGATGACCGCCTGCGAGCCGTCGAATTCGGACGGCAGGTGGCTCTCCGAGCTGCCGGTGCCACGGGCGCCCAGGTTGGCGGCGGCGGGGGCGAGCGATCCGGCGCCGTCCTTGCCGGAGGCGAGCCAGAGCCCGGATGCGAGGCTGTTCTGCCCGCCGCTGGTGACCACGTCGGTGACGTCGTCGCCGTCGATGTCGTTCTCGATGGCCGGTTCGGCCGCGTCCGAGTTGAACATGACAGGGTTCGTCTCGCCCACGTTGCCGGCCACGGACAGGCTGGTCACGGTGAGCGTGTTGAGGTAGCGCGTCGGGGTGACGGTGATCGTGGCCGAGCCGTCGGCGGCGGCCGGGACGGTGCCGTGTGGCCCACCGTTGAGCTGGTACGCGTAACTGGTCGGCTGGGTCAGATCGAGCGGCTTGGTGACGGCGATGTCGACCGACTGGCCGATCCGGGTGGTGCCGTCGGCCGGCCGGTCGATCTGGGGCTTGCCGGTTCTGGACGCGTCGAACCGGAAGTTGCACGTGACGGAATAGTCGCTGGCCCGATTGAGATCGGTGGCGCGGACCCGCCAGGAGAACTGGGTGACGGCGTTGTTGGCCGCCCCTTGCAGTTTGTCGTGCGGGACCCGGAGCTGGGCGGTCTGCCCGGACGGGTTCAGGGCCGCCGTCGAGCTGGAACTGGCCAGGATGTTCCCGGGGTCGCTGGTCTTCCAGAGGGTGAACGAGGGGCGCAGGCTGTTGCCGTCGCGGTCGGTCAGCCGCGCGTACAGCGTGACGTCGTTCAGGCCGATCAGGCTGGGCGTGGCGGCGGAGCAGGTGGTGGCGGGCGAGGTGCTCAGGGCGGTCGGCCGATCGGGGGCGTGGTTGTACGTCACCTCGAAGGTGGGGCTGGTCTCGAGGAATTCCTTCCAGCCGTTGTCGGAGTTCTCGTCGGCGGCGACCAGGGCGAAGGTCTGGATGTTGCGGTTGGCCGCCACGTCGGCCTCTACTGCGCTCTTGATGTCGAAGGCGATGCCGGCCGCGTCGCAGCCGGGATACCCGTGCGCCGCCGTCTGGTGGTCGACGATCGAGCCGAGGCTCTCGTTCTTCCAGGCGTTCCAGGTGCTGTTGCCGGAGCTGAGGGTGGTGGCCGGGGCGTACAGGTTGACCCGGCTGGGGGTGCAGGACCAGGCCCGGGTCTGGGTGATCTTCATGGTGGCGGTGTTGATGACCGCACCCGACAGCTTCGTGGTGGCCAGCGGGAAGTTGATGAACGTCCGGGACTTGATCTCGCCGCGCGGGTTGCCGACCTGCATGCGGCCGCGCGGGTCGGGGGTGTCCTTCCAGTAGTTGGTGTTCGGGAACTGCTCGGCCACGGTGGTCCAGCCGTTGTATTTGCCGCCGGTGACCGACCAGTGGAAAGTCGGGTCGATGAAGACCGGGTAGTGGGTGGACGCGCCGGTGAGCAGCTTTCGGTCGGGCGTCAGCTCGATCTTTCCGGCGCGTACGCGGGTGCCGACCGAAGCCGTCCGCGCGCCGGTGCCGGGACCGCGGAAGGAGGACCGGTCGGAGGGCGGGCCACCGGCGGACTTCGCGGCCGGTGGTGGGGTCGAGTCCCACATGGTCGGCGCGGGGGCGGTGAGCACGGTGCCGCCGGTCCGGTCGGTGCCGATGATATTGCCGGTGTCGTCGGTGGTGAGGGTGACTCCGGAAAGCTCGGTGGGCATGGTGAGGGTGGCCATCTCGGCGTTCTGGGCGGCCTGCGCGTCGGCCACCTCGTAGACCTCGGAGAAACCGCCGTCCGGCTTGGCGGTCACCTTCAGGTCGACGCCGGGCATCACCTGGGCGTACGTGGCGGTGTCGCCGGACACCGTCGGCGGAGGTGGCGCAGCGGAGAGCTTGACACCCGCCGAGAGGCCGGTGCCGGACATCGTCGCCACCGCCGCGTCGCCGCCGTTGGACAGCACCAGCGGCGTGGTGCTGACCTTCGGGGACCAGCTTCCGTCGGCGTTCTGGACCAGCGTCGGGTCGAGGTCCTTCCACTCGTCACCGACCCGCGCCCGGGTGGGCGACGCGGAACGGCTCAGCGTCATCGTCCCGTCGGGGTTCGCCATCAGCGTGTCGGTGTCGTTGGCGGCCTCGGTCGCCTCGACGGCCTGTCCGGTCGTCGTGGCCCGCTCGCTCGCCTCGTGCGCGGTCAGCTCATGCGGTCGGGCCGGAACCGGTGGTGGTTCGGCCGAGGCCGGCCCGGTCGTCGTGGCGACCACCCCGGACGTGCCGAGTGTGAACGCGATGAGTGCGGCCAGGCAGCGGCGCGCGCGGGTCCCCGTCATTGACGTCCGCCTTCTCGGGTCGAGCGAGACCGGTCGATCCCGACCCTAGGGCGCGCCTACGGGAAAGCGATATACCGACGTCGATGGCGTGCGTCACCTCTCGTGGGCAGCCGGTTGCGCAGCGGAGCCGTCCACCTACCACTGTGGAGCGGATTCAGCGGGCGAGGCGAGAGCGTGGGCGGGCCACCACCGGCCGGCCGGGTTGTACCGGTGGCGGTCGCGCGGGAAGGGATCAGGCGGAGACGGGTACGGCCGGGCGCACCACCGCGGGACGGCGGTCACCGGACTTCGCCGCGCGCGGGCGGGTGATCTCCGGGCCGGGCCCGGGCGGGGCCAGCAGCAGCCGCTCCGGTGTCCGCTCCGGACGTTGTTTGCCGACGAAGGCGCGGCGGGCGGCGGTGAACCCGGACCGGTCGGCCCACATGTCCCGGCTCATCTCGGCCAGCTCCCGGGCCTCGTACACGTCCAGGGGCACCCGCTCGCCGGCCAGACGGCGGGCCTTCTGGGCGCGGCGGGACCGGGACGCCGGCCCGTCGGCCAGGTCGGTGGCCAGGGTGGCCAGCCATTCCGAGTACGCCTCGGGGTGCCGCGGGCCGACCTCGTCGACCAGTCCCAGTGACACCGCCTGTTCGGCGCCGACCGGCAGCTTGTCGTCGATCAGCCGCTGGGCCGTCTCCGGGCCGACCCGCCGCGGCAGGGTGTAGGTGTGCAGCTCCGACCCGTACAAACCGATGTCGTAGTAGGGGTTGAGAACGATCCCGGAACGGGCCGCGACGACGTCGGCGCCGAGGCCGAGCATCACGCCACCGGCGCCGGCGTTGCCCGCGTAACCGGCCACGACCAGCTGCCGGGTGCAGGTGATGATCTCGCGGCAGACGTCGTTGATGGCCCGGATGGTGGCCCACGCGGAGGCGGCCGGGTCGGTCGCGGCGTCGATCACGTTCAGGTGGATGCCGTTGCTGAAGGCGTCCGTGCCGCCTCGCAGGACCAGCACGTCGGTGCTCTGCGCGGTCGCGTGCCGCAACGCGGCCAGTAAGCGGCGGCAGTGCCCGGCGGCCATCGCGCCGTTGTAGAAGTCGAAGGTCAGCCAGCCCACGGGACCGTTGCGGCGGTAGCGGATCTGCCGGTACGCGGACGGTGTCTCCGGCTCGACGCCCGGCGGCAGGGGAGCGTCGGGGACGTGCCGCAGCTTCTTGCCGAGCAGCCGGGCGGCGGGCAGCTTGACGCCTCCGGGCGCGCGCAGGTGGCCGAGCCAGACGCTGCCGTCGCCGGTGCCGACCAGCACCGCGCCCTGCCGGCGCCGGAGCAGCGTGCCGGGTGGTCCGGCCCGGGTCGGGCCGCGGTGCGCGTCGTAGGCGAAGACATCGAGACCGGCCAGTGCGGTACGCACACCCGGCGCGCCGTCGGCGGCCCGGATCCGCCGCACGATGTGTTCGGTCGAGTCCTCCCAGGCGAAGCCGCGGTCCTCCGGCCGCATGGCCGGGCGCAGCCGGGTGCCGGGCACCTCGGTCGGCATGTCGTCGGTGGGTATCGGCCGGAAGCCGGGGTCGGCGGCCTTGTCCATGACCTCTTCGACGCAGGCCAGGGCGGCGTCGGCGACCGGGCCGTTGTAGAGCGACGACTTGCGCGGCGGGGCCGCGGGAAGCGGGAACGTGCGGGTGGCCCAGATCGGCCCGGCGTCCATCTCCTCGACCGCCTGGAGCGCGGTCACGCCCCAGCGCCGGGCGCCGTCGGTGATCGCCCAGTCCAGCGAGGACGGGCCGCGGTCGCCGACCGGGCCGGGGTGGATGATCACGGTGCGCCAGTTCTGCCACACCTCGGCCGGCACCCGCTCCTTGAGGAACGGGCAGAGGATCAGGTCGGGGCCGGCCGTGCGTACCCCGTCGATCATGTCCTCGGGACCGGTGGCGAGCAGGACTCCGACGTCGTGACCTCGTTCCCGCAGCGTGCACCAGACGCGCTGGCTCAGGCCGTTGAACGCGGAAACCAAGAGCAGAACCCGCATGGCTTCCCTCCCCGGGAATTGGCAACAGTGACCGGGGAGTCTTGGTCAGTTATGGATGGGTATGTCGGACATGTTGTCCGTTGCCGCCGAGTCGCGCACCTGGTCAGACCAACGGACTAAGCTGGAATGCGTAACCCCCCGTCCGGCCAGGGCGTGGGGCGCTTCGCCGTGCCTTTGGAGTAAACCGTGCAACTGTCCGGTCTGATCCCGGCTGCCCTGCGTGACCGGGGGCTTGCCCGCGCCCGTGACCTCGCTCGTAAGGGCGTCGCCGACTCCGACGCCCTCGACCTGACCGCACCCGCCTCGCTGCGTCCGTTCGTGGTCGCGGCCGTCGCCTCCCCGGCCGAGAGCGGTGGCGCGTCCCGGCCGGTGCTCGCGATCACCGCCACCAGCCGCGAGGCCGACGACCTGGCCGACGCCCTGGGCTGCCTGATCGACCCGGGGGCGGTCGCGGTCTACCCGTCCTGGGAAACGCTTCCGCACGAGCGGCTGTCGCCCCGCTCCGACACGGTCGGCCGGCGGCTGGCCGTGCTGCGGCGGCTGGCCCATCCCGCTCCCGGTGACGCCCTGCGCGTTGTCGTGGCGCCGGTCCGCAGCCTGCTCCAGCCGCAGCTCAAGGGCCTGGGTGACCTCGAACCGGTGGAGCTGACGACCGGCGGCGAGGCCGAGCTCGAGGCGGTCGCGCGGCGGCTCAGCGACATGGCGTACGCGCGGGTCGACCTGGTCACCAAGCGCGGCGAGTTCGCCGTCCGCGGTGGCATCCTCGACGTGTTCCCGCCGACCGACGAGCATCCGTCCCGAGTCGAGTTCTGGGGCGACGAGATCGAGGAGATCCGCACGTTCGCGGTGGCCGACCAGCGGACCATCGACCCGGTGCGGCGGCTGTGGGCGCCGCCCTGCCGCGAGTTGCTGCTCACCCCCGAGGTCCGCACCCGGGCGTTCGAGCTGGCGGTCGAGCATCCCGAGCTGGCCGAGATCCTCGACAAGCTGTCCGACGGCATCCCGGTCGAGGGCATGGAGTCGCTGGCTCCGGCCCTGCTGCAGGGGACCGGCAGCATGGAGCTGCTGATCGACTGCATGCCGGCCGGCACCCATGTGCTGCTGTGCGACCCCGAGCGGATCCGCACCCGGGCGCACGACCTGACGCGTACCTCGGACGAGTTCCTCGAAGCCTCCTGGGCGGCCGCGGCCGTCGGTGGGCAGGCGCCGATCGACGTGGGGGCGGTGGCCTTCCGCACCCTGGCCGACGTGCGGGCGCACGCGGCGACCCTGCACCAGCCATGGTGGACGGTGTCGCCCTTCGGTCTCGACTCCCCAACGGACAAAACCGATGAAACACCCTGGCTGGCTCAAGAGTCCGTCGAGGTTTCGCCCGACCTCGGCGATGTGGTGGCGCTCTCCGCTCAGCCCGTTCCGCTCTATCACGGCGACACCGCTCGTCTCGCCTCCGACCTGTCCGGGTGGTCCTCGGCGCAGTGGGCGATCGCGCTGGTCTTCGAGGGCCACGGCACGGCCCAACGCGCGACCGAGTTGCTGCGCGACGCCGGGCTCGGCGTCACACCGGTCGACAGCATCCCCACGGCCATCGAGCCCGGCCAGCTGCTGATCACCTGCGGCGGGCTCAACCACGGCTTCGTCGACGAGGCCGCGCGGCTGGCGGTGATCACCGGCAACGACATCTCCGGCGGCCGGGGAGCGTCCACCAAGGACATGCGCAAGATGCCGTCCCGGCGGCGCAACACCATCGACCCGCTCGAGCTCAAGGCCGGCGACCACGTCGTGCACGAACAGCACGGCATCGGCCGGTACGTCGAACTGGTCCAGCGCGTGGTCAACGGGGCCGAGCGGGAATACCTGGTCATCGAGTACGCCGCGTCCAAGCGGGGCCAGCCCGGCGACCGATTGTTCGTACCGACCGACCAGCTCGACCAGCTCTCCCGCTACGTCGGGGGCGAGTCGCCGTCGCTGCACAAGATGGGCGGCGCCGACTGGCAGAAGAGCAAGGCGCGGGCCAAGAAGGCGGTCAAGGAGATCGCCGCGCAGCTGATCCAGCTGTACGCCGCCCGCAAGTCGTCCCAGGGCTACGCGTTCGGACCGGACACGCCGTGGCAGCGCGAACTCGAGGACGCGTTCCCGTACACCGAGACACCGGACCAGCTCTCGGCCATCCACGAGGTCAAGGGCGACATGGAGAAGCCGGTCCCGATGGACAGGCTGATCTGCGGCGACGTCGGTTACGGCAAGACCGAGATCGCGGTCCGGGCGGCGTTCAAGGCCGTGCAGGACGGCAAACAGGTGGCCATCCTGGTGCCGACCACGCTGCTGGCCCAGCAGCACTTCAACACGTTCACCGAGCGGATGAACCAGTTCCCGGTGAGCATCAAGCAGCTGTCCCGGTTCCAGACCCCGACCGAGGCCAAGCGCACCCTGGAACAGGCCGGCGACGGCACCGCCGACATCGTCATCGGCACCCACCGCCTGCTGTCCAACTCGACCCGCTTCAAGAACCTCGGCCTGATCATCGTGGACGAGGAGCAGCGGTTCGGCGTCGAGCACAAGGAGCAGCTCAAGGCGTTGCGGGCGTCGGTCGACGTGCTGACCATGTCGGCCACCCCGATCCCGCGGACGCTGGAGATGGCGATCACCGGCATCCGCGAGATGTCCACCATCGCCACCCCGCCGGAGGAACGGCACCCGGTGCTGACCTTCGTCGGCGGGTACGACGACAAGCAGGTCGCCGCGGCCATCCACCGCGAGCTGCTCCGCGACGGCCAGGTGTTCTTCCTGCACAACCGGGTCGAGTCGATCGACAAGGCGGCCCGCCGGCTGCGCGAGCTGGTGCCCGAGGCCCGGGTCGCGGTGGCGCACGGCCAGATGGGCGAGGACGCCCTGGAAAAGGTGATGGTCGGCTTCTGGGAGAAGGAGTTCGACGTGCTGGTCTCCACCACCATCGTGGAGTCCGGCATCGACATCCCGAACGCCAACACGCTCATCGTCGAGCGCGCCGACCTGCTCGGCCTGTCCCAGCTGCACCAGATCCGGGGCCGGGTCGGCCGGGGCCGTGAGCGGGCGTACGCCTACTTCCTCTACCCGCGCGAGAAGCCGCTGACCGAGCAGGCGCACGAGCGGCTGGCCACCATCGCGCAGCACACCGAGCTGGGCGCCGGCATGTACGTGGCCATGAAGGACCTGGAGATCCGGGGCGCCGGCAACCTGCTCGGCGGCGAGCAGTCCGGCCACATCGAGGGCGTCGGCTTCGACCTGTACGTGCGGATGGTCGGCGAGGCGGTGCAGCAGTTCAAGGGCGAGCGGCCCGAGGAAGAGGCCGAGGTCAAGATCGACCTGCCGGTGGACGCGCACCTGCCGACCGAGTACATCAACGTGGAGCGGCTGCGGCTGGAGATGTACCGCAAGCTGGCCGAGGCCCGGGACGCGGCCCGCCTGGACGAGGTGGTGGCCGAGATGACCGACCGCTACGGCGAGCCGCCCGCGCAGGTGGCGAACCTGATCGCGGTGGCACGGTTCCGGCTGCTGGCCCGCGAATACGGGTTGACCGATGTCTCCGTACAGGGAAAGCACCTGAGGTTCTCGCCCTTGCCCCTGCCCGACTCGAAGCAGATGAGGCTGAAGCGGTACCACCCCGACTCCGTCTACAAGGCGGTGAACGACCAGGTCAGCGTGCCCCGGCCGGCGACCCGGCGGGTCGGTGGCGAGCCGCTGCGCGACCAGCCCCTGTTGCAGTGGTGTGCGCAGTTGCTGAAGGACGTGCTCGGGGAACCGGTGACTTCCGGGGGTCGCCAGCATGCGTCGTAGTGGACGTGAGAGAGTCATCGGCATGCAGCGTGCCCGCCGTCTCGCGTCCGTCGCCGTCGCCGCCGCCCTGACCGTCGGCGGGCTGGCCGCCTGCCGGTCGCAGCCCGACGTGGCCGCCTATCTCGGCGACCAGACCATCTCGGTGGCGGCCGTGCAGCGGCTCTACGACGACATGGCCGGCAAGCTGTCCGCGCAGCCGGCCGGTCAGGGTTCGTCGGCCGCGCCCGCGCCGGTGCCGGTCGGCCTGCCCGACGTGCTCGGCGTGATGGTCACCCACGAGCTGGTCACCCGGGTCGCGACGGCCAAGAACGTGCGGCTCTCGGGCCCGGTGCCGGTGCAAGAGGTCGGCCAGAGCCTGGGACTGCCGGCCGACACCGAGTACGTCCGCCTCTACGGCGAGAGCCGCCTGCTGCTCAACCAGCTGCTCCAGGCCGCGCAGCCCGGCACCCCGCCCGACGCCGACGTCAAGCACGTCTTCGACGTCTTCGCGGCCACCGGGGCGATGAAGCCCGGCCTGACCTATCAGGAGTTCAAGGGCAGCGTGTCGCCCGAGGCGCTGCAGACGCTGGGCCGCGCGCTCAACGTCCGGAACGACGTGCGGACCGAGGCGGACAAGCTCGACCTGCGGGTCAATCCGCGGTTCGCCGACGGCCAGGTGCCGATCTACACCGAGAACGGGCCGGACAACAAGCCGCTCGACCTGGTGTCGATCCCGCTGGCCGACGAGGGCGACGCCACGGTGCTCGACGCGGCCTGATGCCTGCCCGCATCGTCCTGCTGGTCACCTCGCCCCGGCTGCCGGTCGGCCTGCTGACCGCCGCGGCCTGGGATCTCGTCCGGGCCCACCCGGTCTATGCGGCCGCCCCGGCCTCCGGGTGGGAAGCGGCCGGCGTGCCCGTGACCGTGCTCGGCCCGGATGCCGAGGCTCTGGTCGGTGAGCTGGCGGCCCACGAGACAGTGGTGTGGCTGGCCGGGCCGGCCGGCGACCAGGACTTCGCCCGGCAGCTGGGCCTGCGGCTGGCCCGCGAGCCTCAGCTGGCCGAGATGGAGCTGATGTACGGCTCCTGGGACCCGCCCGGCGCCCGCCTGCTCGACGCCGTGGCCGTGATGGACCGCCTGGCCTCGCCCGGCGGCGACCCGTGGAAACTGCAGCAGACGCATCAGAGCCTGGCGCAGTACCTGCTCGAGGAGGCCTATGAGGCCTACGACGCGATCGCCGGCAACGATCTCGACGCCCTGCGCGAGGAACTGGGCGACGTCCTGCTGCAGGTCGTACTGCACGCCCGTCTGGCTCAGAACCTGCCCCCGGACGAGGCCTGGAACGTCGACGACGTGGCCGGTGCCCTGGTCGACAAGATGGTCCGCCGCAACCCGCATGTCTTCGCCGGCGAGCAGGTCGACTCGGTCGAGGCGATCATCGACAACTGGGAGCGGATCAAGAAGCAGGAGAAGGCCCGCGACTCGGCGCTGGACGGCGTGGCCCTGTCCCAGCCGGCCCTGGCCCTGGCGGCCAAGATCCTGCAGCGCACCGACCGCGCCGGCCTGTCCGTGCCGCTGCCACCGGACGACTCACTCGGCGCCGAGCTGCTGCGCCGGGTGGCCGAAGCCCGGGCGGCCGGCGAGGACCCCGAACAGGCGCTGCGCCAGGCCACCCTGGCCTACGCCGACCGGGTCCGGGCGGCCGAGTCCGGCTCCTGACGCGCGCCCAGCGCGAGGAGGCTGCGGGCGGTGTCGACGATCGTCTGGTCGTGGGCCGTGGCCGCCGGCCGAGCACCTGGGTGGCCTTGCCGGCGGCGGGTTCCCGGCGCGCGTTGCCGCGAAACTTGGATATGTCAAGGGTTGGATAATCCGGGTATTGTGACCGGATGGACGACGAGGCGCTGACCTACCAGCTGCTGCAGCAGTTGCACGCCATGGACGACGCGATCAACGCCGGGATCCAGGGCACGCTGGCCGACCTGGGGCTGACCCCCGCCCTGGCCGACATGCTGTGGCGGTTGGAGCCGGCCGCCCCGCCGCCGTCGATGCGGCAGATGGCGGGCATGTTGTCCTGCGATCCGTCGACCGTGACGTTCCTCGCCGACCGGATGGAGCAGCTGGGCTACCTGACCCGGGCGCCCGTGCCCGGCGACCGGCGCACCAAGGCGTTGCACCTCACCGAGCCGGGCGTCGAGGCGCGGCGCCGGCTGGTCGATGTGGCGACGACGCGGATGCCGGTCGCCCGGCTGACCGTCGCCGAGCGGCGCCGGCTGCTCGACCTCATGACCAAGGCGCTGGGAGCGCCCGCGGGCAGCCCCGGCCGGAAATGGGACGCCCAGCGCGACCGCCCCATTGGATCTCGCAACGGATCGTCGTAACGCATGCGACATGATGTCGCAAAAAGACCGTCAGGCCCAGTTCACGGTCTGCACGGCCGCCAGCAGAGCCACCAGCAGCACGACCATCGTCACCCAACGCAGCTTCACGGCTCGCCACCTCCTGCCCCCCGATGGTGATGAGGCGCAGGGGGCGGCGGTGAGTCACTCAAAGTGAGACGTCGGAAGGTCGCCGGGTAGGTTGCTGGCATGCCGGACTTCGTGGACACCGCCGAGCGGATCGTGGACGCGCTGCTGGAAAGCGACCCGCGGCTGGCCTCGTACGTGGGTGACCATCGGTTCGACGATCGGCTGCCCGACCTGTCGGCCGGCGCCGTGAGCGAGCGGGTCACCATGCTCAAAGAAGCGGCCGACGCGCTGGCCGGCATCGACCCCGACGCGTTCGGCGCCGAGGAGCAGGTCGACCACGCGATCCTGTCGGCCCGGGTCGAGCGGGCGCTGTTCGAGCTGACCGACGTACGCGAGCACGAGTGGAACCCGCTGCCGCACAATCCCGGCGGGCTGCTGCACGCGCTCATCGCCCGGCCGTTCGCGCCCCTCGACGAACGGCTCACCAGCCTCGGCGGCCGCCTCGCGGCGATACCGGACTCCCTGGCCACCGCCCGGGCGGTGCTGCGGGACATCCCGAGGGTGCACGCCGAGACGGCGGTCGGCCAGTTCGCCGGCGTGGCCCGGCTGATCCAGGACGAGGTGCCCGCGCTGCTGGCCGAGGAACCCGGGCTGCGCGGCGTGGTCGAGCCCGCCGCCGCGGCCGCGGTGACCGCGCTGCACGAGTTCGGGGACTGGTTGCGGACCCGGCTCGACGTACCCGGCCGCGACCCGCGCCTGGGCCGGCGGCTGTGGGAGGCGCGGCTGTGGCACACACTCGACACCGAGCTGCCCGCGGCCGAGGTGCTCGCCCTGGCCCGGCGCAACCTGGCCGACACGGGTGCCGAACTGCGCGAGGTGGCCGCCGCCCTGCTCGACGAGCCGGCCACCGACGACACCGTACGGAAAGCGCTCGACCAGCTCGCCGCCCAGCATCCCGACGGCGACACGATCGTCGGCCTGGCCCGGCTCAGCGTCGACGAGGCGACCGCCTTCGTGCGCGACCACGACCTGCTGACCCTCCTCGACGACCCGCTGATCATCGAGGAGATGCCAGAATTCGCCCGCGGAGTGGCCGTCGCCTACTGCGACTCGCCGGGCGCGTTCGAACCGGTCGAGATGCCCACCTTCTACTGCATCGCGCCGGCGCCGAGCGAATGGCCGGCCGAGCGGGCCGAGTCGCTCTACCGCGAGTACAACGACCACATGGTCCGCAACCTGACCGTGCACGAGGCCATGCCCGGGCACTTCCTGCAGATCGCGCACGCGCGGCGGTTCCGCGGCCGGACCAGGGCCCGGGCGATCGGCGGGTCCGGGCCGTTCGTCGAAGGCTGGGCCGTGTACGCCGAGGAACTGATGGCCGGCCTCGGCTTCGGTGGCCTTCCGGTCCGTCTGCAGCAGCTGAAGATGCAGCTGCGCACCAGCCTCAACGCGGTCCTCGACCAGCTGGTGCACTGCGAGGACCTGCCCGAGGAGGAGGCGATGGCGATGCTGACCGGCGCCGGTTTCCAGGAGGCGGGGGAGGCGGCCGGCAAGTGGCGGCGCGCGCTGCTCACCTCGACGCAGCTTTCGACCTACTTCGTCGGGTACGCCGAGATCGCGGCGATCGCGGCCGCCCGCCCGTTCGGCGCGACCCCGAAGGCGTGGCACGACGCGATGCTCGCCCACGGCTCCCCGCCGCCGCGCCACCTCCGCACCCTCCTCGGCGTGTAACCCGTCGAGTTCCACCCTGCTCGGGGTTGTTGGCCGTGCGGCGTGCGCTGGGCGTGGGGCCTCGCCAGGTTCGCCAGGCGGCCAGGCTGCCGGCCCGCGCTCCCAGCCGCCGGTTCCGGCGTGCGCAGTGGTAGCTCAGCGCGGTGTTTCCGCCCGGATGGCGCGCTCAGCTACCACCGTTGGTTGGGGTGGTAGGTCGGGGCGGTGTTCGCCTCGGGTGGCGGGCGGGGCTACCACTGGTGGTGGGGCGGTGGTGCTAGGTGACGGTGGCGCCGGGGGGCGGGGTGAAGGCCGAGTAGGAGGCGGACGGGTCGTACTCGGTCATGGTCATGTCGATCGCGGTGCCCGAGACCGTGCCGCGGAAGCTGCCCAGGACGCCGTCGTTGGTGACGCAGGTGCTGAAGTCGCGTGCGGGGGCGTTGTCGACGCCGGTCAGGTCGAGGCAGGTGGCGTGGTGCCCGGCGATCGTGGTGTCCCGGGAGGCCACGGTCACGGCCTGGTCGAGGGCGGCCGCGTTGAGCAGCTGCCGGACCACGGGCGTGGGGACCAGACCGGCGGCGCGGACCGCGTCGAGGGCGGGCGGCAGGGCGCCGGCCGGCGGCGGGCCGGTGAGGGTGCAGGCCTTGGCCCGGCAGTCGGTGACCGAGGCGGTGGTCTGCACGAGGCGGCCGCCCGGGTAGTCGTACCCCTGCCGCAATGGTTTTTGCGCCTGGGTCACCGTGGCTGTGGCGCCGCCGGCCAGGTGGTAGCCGGCCGTGTAGGTCAGTGTGGCCGAGGCATCGAGCTGGGTGACCATCTCGGCGACCAGGTCGTTGCCGGCGATGCCCTGCGCCGACGCGGCCGGGAGGTCGCCGCAGCCGGCGAGCAGGAGGAGGCCGGCGAGGGCGACACGGCGGGCGGCGGGCACGTGCAACACCTAAGCCGATCGGTCAGTGCCGCGCAAACGAGAACCTAACCAGCGGAACGCGCCCGGGTCAGCATCTGCTGCCGCATGATGTACCGGCGGATCAGCTGGGCCTGGTGCTCGTCCGGCTGGAGCTGGGCCACCACCTCGACCGACATCGGCCCGCGGACCGGCACGGTCTGGCGCAGCGACGCGAGCTTGCCGGTGGTCGCGGCCATGTCGACGACCTCGTCCTCGAGCTGGACGCGCAGCCGGATGTCCTCCTGCTCGGCCAGGATCACGTCCTCGAAGTGGGCGCGCATGCCCTGCTCGCTGAGGTCGCGGACCCAGCCGTACACGTCGGGCAGCCCGGGGCGGCGGAGCATGACCTGCTCACCCCCACCGCCCCGGACGAAATTCCGCTGCTGCTGGATCTCCGCCCGGCCGATCGGGCGGACCCGGATGCGGTTCTCGTCGATGCCCTCGACGTGCGCGGACAGCGCGTAGCGGCCGCGGATGCCGGCCGGCCACCGGAGGGTGACGTTGGAGCCGTCGGGGGGGACCGCCGCGAGGGCGAGCGACAGCGTGAGCGAGCCGGCATCGGTGGCGACGACGCGCACGCCGGGTACGGGATCGCAGTACGCCGCGCTGAGCTCGACGACGCCGCCGGGCTCGGGAAGCACCTGTTCGCTCATGACGTCCGTGATCGGTTCCTCGTCCCGGAACCTGAGACAAATAATCCCGGACAAACGGGATGAGGATGAGGCGCTGGCGTGGCGTTGCCCGAGGCTCGATACCCTTTCGGTGACGAAGAAGCCATGAAGCCCCGGCGACGCGACGTAGGGCCCCGGGAGCGCTGCAAAGGCATCCGTACGAGCACAAGGAGCCACACGACTGATGGCCACCATCGAAGTGATCGTCGCCCGGGAGATCCTCGACTCGCGAGGCAACCCCACCGTCGAGGTCGAGGTCGGGCTGGACGACGGCTCGGTCGGCCGCGCCGCGGTCCCGTCCGGCGCGTCCACCGGTGCGTTCGAGGCGATCGAGCTGCGCGACGGCGACAAGGACCGTTACCTCGGCAAGGGCGTCATCAAGGCGGTCGAGAACGTCGAGGAGCGGATCGCCGAGCAGCTGCTCGGCTACGAGGCCGACGAGCAGCGCCTGATCGACGCCAAGATGCTCGAGCTGGACGGCACCGCGGACAAGTCCGAGCTGGGCGCCAACGCGATCCTCGGCGTGTCGCTGGCCGTGGCCAAGGCGGCCGCGATCTCGGCCGAGCTGCCGCTTTACCGCTACCTGGGCGGCCCCAACGCGCACCTGCTGCCGGTCCCGATGATGAACATCCTCAACGGCGGCGCCCACGCGGACTCGAACGTCGACGTGCAGGAGTTCATGATCGCGCCGATCGGTGCGCCCACGTTCTCCGAGGCGCTCCGGACCGGCGCCGAGGTCTACCACGCGCTCAAGTCCGTACTCAAGAAGAAGGGTCTGTCCACCGGCCTGGGCGACGAGGGTGGCTTCGCGCCCAACCTGCCGACCAACGCGGCCGCACTGGACCTGATCGCCGAGGCCGTGCAGGCCGCCGGCTTCGCCCTGGGCACCGACATCGTGCTGGCCATGGATGTCGCGGCGACCGAGTTCTACTCCGACGGCTCGTACGTCTTCGAGGGCACCCCGAAGTCGTCCGAGGAGATGGTCAACTACTACGCCAAGCTGGCCGAGACGTACCCGATCGTCTCCATCGAGGACCCGCTGTCCGAGGAGGACTGGGCCGGCTGGAGCGCGATGACCGCGCAGCTCGGCGGCAAGATCCAGATCGTCGGCGACGACCTGTTCGTGACCAACCCGACCCGGATCGGTCGCGGCATCGCCGAGTCCGCCGCCAACGCCGTGCTGGTCAAGGTCAACCAGATCGGCTCGCTGACCGAGACGATCGACGCCGTCGACCTGGCCCACCGCAACGGGTTCAAGACGATGATGAGCCACCGGTCCGGTGAGACCGAGGACGTCACCATCGCCGACCTGGCCGTCGCGGTCGGCTCCGGCCAGATCAAGACCGGCGCGCCGGCCCGGTCCGACCGGGTGGCCAAGTACAACCAGCTCCTGCGCATCGAGGAGCAGCTGGGCGACGCGGCCCGGTACGCCGGAGCGGGCGCGTTCCCGCGTTACCGCACCGCGTAGTCCCACAACGTCGGATCATGGAGTTGTGGCATCGACGCGCGCGGACGTAGGTTCGGCGTGGCAGGTGCCGCAGCTCCATGACCGCGGTGGTACCGGGGGAGGGCAGGGATGACGCAGCGCCGCACGCCGAGCGGCCAGGGCCCGGCGCGCCGTCCCGGGCGCACCTCCCGCCCTACGCAGCGTGTTCGCGTGCGCGACACGTCGTCGACCCGGGTGGAACCACGAGTGGCTCGGCAGGCCCGTCCGGTCGCCGCGAAACGCACCGCCGCGCAGAAGGGCGCGACCAAGCGGACCGTCGCGCCGCGGCCCCGGGCGATCACCGGCCGGGCCACGGTCGTGATCGCGGTGCTGGTGGCGCTGGTCCTGGCCTACACGTACCCGCTCCGGGTCTATCTCGCCCAGGAGTCGCAGATCGCCAAGATGAAGCAGGCGCAGGACATCCAGCGCCGGCTGATCGCAGAGAAGGCGGACGAGGTCGCGCTCTGGTCGGACGAGGAGTACGTGGTCGCGCAGGCGCGCGAGCGTTTCTACTACGTACGACCCGGTGAGACGCCGCTGATCGTGCTCAACGATCCGGCCGGTGCCGCCCGCGACGCCGGCCACGCACCCGCCGCCCCCGCGGCCGACCGCTGGTACGACACCCTGTGGTCCAGTGTGCAAGCAGCCGATTCGGAGCCCCGGAACTAGATGGAATCCCCCCAGCCGGCCGACCTGGACGTAGTCGAGTCCCAGCTCGGTCGCCGCCCCCGTGCCACCCGCGCGATCGCGCACCGCTGCCCGTGCGGCAACCCGGACGTGGTCGAGACGTCGCCGCGGCTGCCCGACGGCACCCCGTTCCCGACCCTGTATTACCTGACCTGTCCCCATGCGACGGCCGCGTGCAGCCGGCTCGAGTCGGCCGGGGTGATGCGCGACATGCAGGAGCGGCTCTCGACCGATCCGGAGCTGGCCGCCCGTTACGCCCGGGCGCACGAGGACTATCTGGCCCGGCGTACCGAGATCGAGGATGTGCCGGAGATCGCCCGGGTCTCGGCCGGCGGTATGCCCGGCCGGGTGAAGTGCCTGCACGTCCACCTGGCGCACGCGCTGGCCGCCGGGCCCGGGGTGAACCCGTTCGGCGACGAGGTGCGCGACGCGATCGGGGAGTACTGGTCCGAGGGCAAGTGCCGATGATCCAGGTACGGCGGGCGCGGACTGGTGACGTGCGGGCGATCCGCGATCTCGTGGACACCTACACGACCGACCGGCGGCTGCTCAGCAAGGCCACGGTCACCCTGTACGAGAGCGTGCAGGAGTTCTGGGTCGCGGTCGGCGCCGGCGAGCGGGTGGTCGGGTGCGGCGCGCTGCACGTGATGTGGGAGGACCTGGCCGAGATCCGTACGGTCGCGGTCGATCCGGCCCACCGCGGGCAGAAGATCGGCCACCGGATCGTCAGCGAGCTGCTCGGGGTGGCCCGCGAGGTGGGTGTGGCCCGGGTCTTCTGCCTGACCTTCGAGACCCGGTTCTTCGGCTCGTTCGGGTTCACCGAGATCGACGGCGCTCCGGTGCCGCACGCGGTGTACGAGCAACTGTTGCGCTCCTACGACGAGGGTGTCGCGGAGTTCCTGGACCTGGAACGGGTCAAGCCGAACACGTTGGGAAACACGAGAATGCTGTTGCACCTATGAGAGTCGCGGCCATCGACTGTGGCACCAACTCGATCCGCCTGCTGATCGCCGACGTGGACGGTGAACGGCTGACCGACGTGTCCCGCCGGATGGAGATCGTGCGGCTGGGCGAGGGCGTGGACCGCACCGGCCGGCTGGCGGGCGCGGCGATCGAACGTACCCGGCAGGCGCTTCTCGGTTATGCCGCCGAGATCGCCGAGCTGGGCATCGAGCGGGTGCGGATGGTCGCCACCTCGGCCTCGCGGGACGCGTCGAACGCGCAGGAGTTCCGCGAGATGGTGCGGTCGGTGCTGGGCGTCGGCCCTGAGGTGATCACCGGGGCCGAGGAGGCGGCGCTGTCGTTCACCGGGGCGGTCAACGGGCTCGCCGAGCAGCCGCCCTTCCTGGTGGTGGACATCGGCGGCGGGTCGACCGAGTTCGTCACCGGGCTGGCCGCGGTCGAGGCGGCGATCTCGGTGGACATCGGCTGTGTGCGGATGACCGAGCGGCACGGTTTCTCCGACCCGCCGACGGCCGCGCAGGTCGCGGCGGCCGAGAAGGACATCACGGCGCAGGTGGATCGCGCGCTCGCGGCCGTGCCCGGCCGGCTCGCGCACACGCTGGTCGGGTTGGCCGGTTCGGTCACGACGGTGGCAGCGCTGGCTTTGGAGCTGCCGGGGTACGACCCCAGCCGCATCCACCACGCGACGGTGTCGTACGACCAGGTCGCCAAGGTCAGCGCCGACGTGCTGGCCGCGACCGTGGCCGAGCGCCGGTCCTGGCCGGTCATGCATCCGGGCCGGGCCGATGTGATCGGGGCGGGCGCTCTGATCCTGCGCATCGTCATGGAGCGGGCCGAGCAGCATCACGTGGTGGCCAGCGAGCACGACATTCTCGACGGCATCGCCTACGGCCTGGTCAGCGTCTAGCCGTCCCAACCCACGGTGGTAGCCCTGAGCGGTATCGGAGCCCGAGATGCCGCCCGGGGCCACCACCGCGGTTGCGGTACTTCGCACTGCACAGTAGTGTGCGGTGCGTGGATGCGACGCAGCTGCTCAAGGGCGTGCTCGATCTGGCCGTCCTGGCGGTGCTGCGTGACGAGGACGGGTACGGCTACGACATCCTCCGCCGGCTCCGGGTGGCCGGGCTGGAGGAGGTCGGCGACGCCTCCGTCTACGGCACCCTGCGGCGCCTCTTCAACTCCGGGCTGCTGAACGCGTACGTGGTGCCCAGCGACGAAGGCCCGCACCGCAAGTACTACGGGCTGAACGCCGCCGGCCGGGCCGAGTTGCAGCGCTCCGGCAAGATCTGGCACGAGTTCAGAGGAACCATGGACGACCTTCTTGGCGAGCGGGGGACGGCGTGAACGCAACCGACACCGACGAGATCACGGCCTACGTCGAGGCGGTCAGCACCGCGCTCGCCGGCTTGCCCGAGGAGGTCCGCGAGGGCCTGCTCGAGGATCTCCCCGAGCACCTGGCCGAGGTGGTGGCCGACGACATCGGCACGCTGGCCGAGCGCCTCGGGCCGCCCGCCGTCTACGCCGCCGAGTTGCTGGCCAGCGCCGGCTATGTGGGCGGCGGCTTCCCCGACCCGCCACCGGCGCCGCGCCGCCTCGGCCCGCTGCGCCGGGCCCGTGCCTCGCTCGGCTCCCGGCTGCGCGAGCTCGACACCAGCTCCGGCCCGCTGTTCGGCAAGCCCCGGGCCAGTGACTTCCTGATCCAGCTGCGGCCGGCGTGGTGGGTGCTGCGCGGCTACCTGTTCGCCATGGTGCTGGCCAGCGCGCTCGGCGACGGCAGCCAGATCGGTCTGCTGCCCCGGGTCGGCGGCAGCGACCTGGTTGCCCTCGGCCTGCTCGGTGCCTGCGTGGTCGTCTCGATCTGGTTCGGGCGCCGCCGGTTCACGATGAAGCGGCCGGTCCGCCTGGTGCACACCGTGGCGACCGGCGTGCTGGTGCTGATCGGGCTGGTCGGGTTCGCCGACATCGACCAGACCAACCGCTACGACCCGTACATGAACGCGGGCTACTCCGACCCGTACGGCAACGTGCGGGACGTCTTCGTCTACGACCGCGAGGGCAACCTGGTCGAGGGCGCCCGCCTGCTCGACCAGGACGGTCAGCCGATCCGGCTGGGCAGCCCGAACTGCGTCGACGAGCAGGGCAACTATGTCGAGAACGTGCAGGAGAACGTCTACCCGTACTGCGCGAAGAACGCCCCGTTCCGGATGACCGGCAAGGCGCCGGTCCCGACGCCCAGCAGGTGACCGCTCGTACCCCCGAAGAGGTTGTGGCGCACGCGGCGGCGGCGCCCGACCTGGCCCGCCTGGACGCCGAGGTGTCCGACTGCTTCGCCTGTGACCGGTTGGTCGCCTGGCGCGAGAAAATCGCCCGGGAACGGCGGGCCGCCTTTCGCGACCAGGAGTACTGGGGCCGGCCGGTGCCCGGGTTCGGCCCGGCCGACGCGTCCATCGGCGTTCTCGGGCTGGCTCCGGCCGCGCACGGCGGCAACCGGACCGGGCGGCTCTTCACCGGCGACCGCAGCGGCGACGTGCTCTTCGCCGCCCTGCACCGGGCCGGCCTGGCCAACCAGCCGCTCAGCGTCGCCGCCGACGACGGCCTGACGGTCGCGCACACCCGCCTGTTCGCGCCGGTCCGCTGTGCCCCACCGGACAACAAGCCGCTGCCGTCGGAACGCGACACCTGCGCGCCGTGGCTGCACCGCGAGCTGTCGTTGATTCGACCCACCCTGCGGGTGGTCATCGCGCTGGGTGCCTTCGCCTGGGCCGCGTGGTGGCCCGTCCTGACCCGGGTGTACGGGGTGAAAGCGCCCGTTCCACGGCCGAAGTTCGGGCACGGCGCCGAGGTCGAGATGCCCGGCGTACCGACCCTGCTGGGCTGCTTTCACGTGTCGCAGCAGAACACCTTCACCGGCCGCTTGACCCCGGTCATGCTCGACGAGGTGCTCGCCCGTGCGAAAGCTGTCGCGGGCCTGGCATGATTCGTGCTCGATGGACCTCGCCCGACTTCGTCGATGGTGGCCGCTGGCCGCCGTCATCGGCCTGCTCTTCCTCGCCTCGGTAGCCGCCACCCGGTCGCTGCCGCAGCTGGAGCGCATCCGCCCGGCCGGACAGGCCGAGGATGAGGCGCCGCTGCTGCCGACCGAGCCGCTCCGGCCCCCGCCGCCGACGGCCGACGGCTCCGGCACCCCACCGCCGACCGACGCCGGCCTGCCACCCTGGCTGACCACCGCCGCGCTGGTCGTGCTCGGTGTCGCCGCCCTCGTGCTGATCGGCCTGGTGGTCTGGGCCATCCTGCGCGACCAGGCCCGCCGCCGCGGCCGCCGGCCCATGCCGGAACGCGACCGCACCGACCCGAACACCGCCGAGGACCTGGTCGCCGCGCTCGACGCCGGCCTCGAGGAACTCTCCGACGCCGACCGTGACCCGCGCCGGGCGGTGATCGCCTGCTGGGTCCGCCTGGAACAGGCCGCCGCCGCGGCCGGCACCCCCCGGCACGCCGGCGACAGCCCCACCGACCTGGTCGGCCGCCTGCTCCGCGAGCAGCAGGTGGACGCGGGCGTACTGGCCGCCCTGCTGGAGGTCTACCGGCAGGCCCGCTACGCCACGCACACGGTCGACGACCAGATGCGCGCCCAGGCCCGCCTCGCGCTGGAACGGCTCCGCGCCGACCTCGGCGCACCGCAGGCGGCGTCATGAGCCGGGGCGAGGAACCCAGCGGCGGGCTGGACGCGCTGTTCCAGTACGCCGACGCGCCGGCCGCCCCGGCCGCGCCCGAGCCGGTGGCCGAGCGGCCGCCGTCGCGGGCCTGGTGGGTGGTCCGCAACCTGCTGCTGGTCGCCGTGGCCAGCACGGTCACCGTGGCCGCCCTCCGGTACTTCGGGCTCAGCTTCTCGCTGCTGATCATCGTGGCCGCGTTCGTCGCGCTGCGGCTGCTCATGCTGGCCGTGTCGGCGGTCGCGCCACCCCCGGCCGCCCGCGCCGACGTGCGGACCCGGGGCGAGGAGCCGGGCGAGTACCACTGGGCCGGCTCGGACTCGCTGCGGGTCGCGGTCCGCCGGTGGGAGCTGCGGCTGGACTGGTCGCAGTCGGACGCCGACCGATTCTCGCGTAACGTGCTGCCGGTGCTCGGCGAACTGACCGACGAGCGCCTGCGTCTGCGGCACGGCATCACCCGGGCGTCCGACCCGCGCCGCGCCCGTGAACTGATCGGTGAGCCGCTCTGGCAGCTGCTCACCGACCCCGGTCGGCGGCCGCCCAAGCGGGCGGAGCTGGCCAACCATGTCGATGCCCTGGAACGGTTGTGACTGTGCGAAGGAGTGAATCGGTGGCGGACGCGGCGCAGGGCCTTCCCCCGTACGAGGTGGGGCGGCTGGCCGGTGCGGTGCTCGACGAGGTCGGCACCGTGATGGTCGGCAAACGGGACGCCCTGGAGCTGGTGCTGGCCGGCATCCTGGCCGGCGGGCACGTGCTGCTCGAGGACATGCCCGGCCTGGGCAAGACGCTGACCGCGCGGTCCTTCGCGCAGGCGCTCGGGCTGGACTTCCGACGCCTGCAGTTCACCCCCGACCTGCTGCCCGCCGACGTCACCGGCTCGTTCCTGTACGACCAGCGCAAGGGCGACTTCGCCTTCCGGGCCGGCCCGGTCTTCACCAACATGCTGCTGGCCGACGAGATCAACCGGACGCCGCCCAAGACCCAGTCCGCCCTGCTCGAGGCCATGCAGGAGAAACAGGTCTCGGTCGAGGGCGTGACCTACCGGCTGGACCCGCCGTTCCACGTGCTGGCGACGGCCAACCCGATCGAATACGAAGGCACGTACCCGCTGCCCGAAGCCCAGCTCGACCGCTTCCTGCTGCGGGTGTCGTTCGGCTACCCGACCTCCGAGGAGGAGTGGGAGGTGCTGCGCCGGCGGATGGGCCGCCGTCAGGAGGAATCCCAGCTCGCCCCGGTCGTGAACGCGCAGACGCTGCAGGCCATGCAGGCGGCCCTGGAGAACGTGGTGGTCGAGGACTCGATCGGCCGGTACATCGTGGCGCTGACCGCGGCCACCCGGGAACACCCCTCGGCCCTGGTCGGCTCGTCGCCGCGCGGCTCGCTGGCCCTGCTGCTGCTGGCCCGGGCCCGGGCGGCGATGGCCGGACGGGACTTCGTGGTGCCCGAGGACGTCAAGGACGTCGCCGGGCCGGCGCTGGCCCACCGGATCACGCTGCGGCCCGAGATGTGGCTGCGCAAGGTCGACCCGTTCTTCGTGGTCGAGGAGGTGCTGGCCGCGGTGCCGGCGCCGGCCAGCGGCGCGATGCCCACGTACGCGCGGCATGACTGACGCGTTCCGGCTGCGGCAGGCCGCTCCGCCCCCGGTGGAGCCGGCCGACGAGGTGCTGAGCGGGCCGGCCTGGGTGCCGACCCGGGCGCTGGGCCGCTCCGTGCTGCTCACCGGCCTGCTGCTGGTGGCCGGGGTCGCGCTCGGCCGGATCGACCTGGTGCTGCTCGGGGCGCCATTCGCGATCGGTGCGGCGATGGCGTTGCGCCGGATGCCCCGGTCGGCGCCCGAGGTGACCATCACCGCCGGTGAGGAGCACCTGGTCGAGGGCGGCGCGGTGGCCGCCGGCGTGACCGTGGCCAACCCCGACGTCATCGACTACGACCTGGTCGTGATGCGCACCCGCACCTCGCCGTGGGTGGAGCTGGAACAGGCCGACCGGCCGTTCGCGGTCAGCGTGCCGGCCGGCGACTGGATGGAGATCGAACTGACCGGCGAGGCCAGCCGCTGGGGCCGGCACGAGGTCGGCCCGGCGGCGGCGCGGGTCGCCGCCTGCGCCGGGCTGCTCGCCTGCCGGCCGGTGGTGACGCCGGCCCGGGCGGTGCGGGTCTATCCGGTGACCGAGCCGTTCGCCGCGGTCGAGGCCATGCCCGCGGCGGCCGGGCTGGTCGGGCCGCACCGGTCGCGGCGGCCGGGGGAGGGCGGCGAGCTGGCCGGGGTACGCCCGTTCATGCCCGGCGACCGGCTCCGCCGAATCGACTGGCGCGTCTCCCTGCGTACCCGTGATCTGCATGTCGCCTCGACCCTCTCGGACCGTGACGCCGAGGTCCTGCTGCTGCTCGACGTGCTCGGCGAAGCCGGCGTGTCGGGCGGGGTCAACGGCAGCGCCTCGGTGCTGGACACGACCGTGCGCGCGTCGGCGGCGATCGCCGAGCACTACCTCAAGCGCGGCGACCGGGTGTCGCTGCTGGAGTACGGCGCCAACGCCCGCCGGCTGCGCGCCGCCACCGGCCGCCGGCAATACCTCACCGTCCTGGAGTGGCTGCTCGACGTGAAGGCCGACGACGACGCCGAGGCCGCCTTCGAGCACGCCTTCGGCACCCACCACGTGTCCTCGGACGCGCTCGTCGTGGTGCTCACCCCGCTGGTCGACCCGCGGTCGGCCGACATGCTGGCCCGGCTGACTCAGAGCGGCCGCTACACGGTGGCGGTGGACACCCTGCCCGACGGCCTGGCGCCGCCGCAGCGCAGCCAGTGGACGCCGCTGGGCACCCGGCTGTGGCGGATCGAGCGGGACAACGTGCTGGGGCGACTCCGGGAGCACGGCGTGCCGGTGGTGTCCTGGGCCGGGGCCGGCAGCCTCGACCTGGTGCTGCGGGACGTGGCCCGGATGGCTTCGGCGCCGAGGGGTCACTGATGTTGGACGGGGTGACAGGCCGGCTCAACCGCATGCAGAACGCGATCAGCCGGGCGACGCTCGTACCCCTGCTGGTGAAGTTCGGGGTGGCGGTGTCGTTCGCCGCGGCGGTCGGGGTGGCCTGGCCGGCGCAGATCGTGCTGAGCCAGTTCGTGGTGCCGCTGCTGCTGGTCGCGGCCTACCCGGCGTTCGCGCCGCGCGGCCGCGGCCCGACCTTCGCGGTGCTGGTCGTGGCCGGTGGCTGGGTGGCCGGCACCAGCTGGTACGACGGCAGTGTGGAGGCGTGGCGGGTGATCGCCATCGGCGCCTTCCTCTACCTCGGGCACACGCTGGCCGCGCTGGCCGCGGTGCTGCCGTTCGACGGCGTGGTCAACCTCGACGTGGTGGTCCGCTGGCTGGTCCGGGCCGCGGCTGTGGTGCTCGTCTCGGCCGTACTCACCGTGATCGCCCTCGGTCTGTCCGACGTGCTCGCCGGCAGCGCCTTCGTGCTCGCGACGGTGGTCGGGCTGGCCGCCGCGACGGCCGCCGCCCTGCTGTTGGCAAGGTTGCTGCGACGTACCGGTAACTAACCTTTTACGTGTGTTCCTCAGCACCCCCACCTGGGGTTGTGCTGCGTCACAACCGCACGCGTCCGAGGGGTCGGGTGCGGACAATGGACCACGTGAGACCGCAGCGTGTGATTGTCGTCGGAGCCGGCCATGTGGGCCTTTACGCCGCCTTGCGGCTGTCGCGGAGGGTGAGCCCGCGGCGGGCCGAGGTGGTCGTGATCGACCCCCAGCCGCACATGACCTACCAGCCGTTCCTGCCCGAGGCGGCGGCGGGCAACATCTCGCCGCGCCACTCGGTGGTGCCGCTGCGCCGCGAGCTCAAGCGTTGCCGCATCGTCTCCGGCGAGGTGACCCGCATCGAGCACGACCGCAAGACGGTGACCGTGCAGCCGATCGAGGGCCCGCCGACCGAGATGACCTACGACCACATCATCGTCGCGCCCGGCTCGGTGTCCCGCACCCTGCCGGTGCCCGGCCTGCGTGAGCGCGGCATCGGCTTCAAGACCATCGGCGAGGCCATCTACCTGCGCAATCACATCCTCGACCGGCTCGACGTGGCCGCCGTGACGCCGGATGCGGCAGTGCGCAAGGCGTCGCTGACGTTCGTGTTCGTCGGCGGTGGCTACGCCGGCATCGAGGCGCTGGCCGAGATGGAGGACGTGGTTCGCGACGCCCTGCCGACCTATCCCGAGCTCCGGCAAGAGGAAGTCCGCTTCGTTCTGGTCGAGGCGACCAACCGGATCCTGCCCGAGGTCGGGGCCAAGATGGGAGCGTACGCCGCCCGTCAGCTCGACCGGCGCGGCATCGACCTGCGCCTGGAGACCCGGCTGGAATCCTGCGTGGACGGCTGGGTGGTGCTCAGCGACGGCGACCGGTTCAAGGCCGAGACGCTGGTCTGGACGGCCGGCGTCAAGCCGTCGCCGATGCTCGACCGCACCGATCTGCCCCGCGGCCCCCGCGGCCACCTCACCGCCCGGCCCACCCTGCAGGTGGTCGACGGCGACCGGGTGCTCGACGGCGCCTGGACGGCCGGCGACTGCGCCCAGGTGCCCGACCTGACCAAGCCCGAGGGCGCCTACTGCTCGCCCAGCGCGCAGCACGCCGTCCGCCAGGCCAAGGTGCTGGCCGACAACATCCGCCTGGTCCTGCTCGGCGGCGAGCCCAAGCCCTACAAGCACAAGTACGCCGGCAGCGTCGCCAGCCTGGGCCTGCACAAGGGCGTGGCGCATGTCTACGGCATCAAACTCACCGGTCTGCCCGCGTGGTTCATGCACCGGACCTATCACGTCAGCCGCATCCCGTCGTTCAACCGCAAGGCCCGGGTGGTAGCCGACTGGACGCTCGCGTTCGTGTTCCGCCGCGAGACGATTTCACTCGGCCAGCTGCACGAGCCGCGCGAGGAGTTCACTCACGTCACACCCCCTCTGACCAGCGATCGACCCGCCGAGCCGGTGGGTGCGGGCACCCGGTAGGACAACGGTTTACTAGCCGTCCGGCGTACGGCGCCCGGCGGTGGCCAGCAGATACGGTTAGCCCAGTTCTTGACGGCCCGGGTGGTGGAACGGCAGACACGGCCGCCTTAAAAGCGGCTGCCCTAACCAGGCGTGCGGGTTCGACCCCCGCCCCGGGCACCCAGGGAACTGTGGTCCCCGTTGACCGGCGTGACGCCCGTGCTGGGAGTGTCTCCCTCTCTGACCGGCCTGAGCCGCGCACACCTGGCCTCGGCCCCGGACGCCGCACTGGTTGCGGGCCGCCGGCTCTTGTGGACAGCACCCCCCGTTTGCGCAGGTCGGCGGCCTGGGCGCTCTCAGGGGGCTCACAGCTTCCGGGCGCGGCGAACCTGGTCGTTTGCGCCTACTCTTGAACGGCACAACCAGACGTGCCGCAACCTCAAGGGAGGCTGGACACAGTGAAGACAAGCAACCCGGTGCTCTCGCGCCTCGGCCAGGCGGCCGAGCGGGAGCGGGCCGCCGGCTATTACCCGGGCGCCGGTCAGCCGGGTTACGGTCAGCCGTACCCGTCGGCCGACGGCGGCTACCCGTCCGCCCCGCCGGCCGTACAGCCGATGACCATCGACGACGTCGTCGTCAAGACCGTCATCCTGCTCGGCATCGTCGGCGTCTCCGGCGCCGCGGCGTGGAACCTGATCCCCGACGGTTTCCTCCGCGCGGCCTGGATCGGCGCCGCGATGGTGGGCCTGGTGCTCGGCCTGATCATCTCGTTCTCCCGGGTCGCCAACCCCGGCCTCGTCGTGGCCTACGCGGTCGTCGAGGGCGCGTTCGTCGGCCTGGTCAGCAAGGCCTACGAAGGCTTCTACCACGGCATCGTGCTGCAGGCGGTGCTCGCCACCTTCGGCGTGTTCTTCCTGATGGCCGTGCTCTACCGCGCCCGTGTGATCCGGGCGACGCCGAAATTCGCCCGCGGCCTGATTGCCGTCATGGGCGGCCTCTTCGCCGTCATGCTGATCAACTTCGTGCTCTCGCTGTTCGGCGTGAACACCGGCCTGCGCGACAACGGCCTTCTCGGCATCGGTTTCAGCCTCGTCTGCATCGTGGTCGCCTCGCTCAGCTTCATCCTCAGCTTCAACGAGGTCGAAGAGGGCGTCCGCATGGGCCTGCCGGCCCGCTACGCCTGGACCGCCTCGTTCGGCATCCTGGTCAGCCTGATCTGGCTCTACCTGGAGGTCCTCCGCCTGATCAGCTACTTCCAAGGCGACGACTAGCAGCATCCCGACGACGGCCGGCGATTCGCGGGCCGCCGGCAGCGCCCGTGCCGTCTCCCCACGGCCCGGGCGCTGTCTCGTTCCGGCCCGGTACATTTCCCGGGTGACCGCCTTCGACACCGGCGTGCAGCGCCTAATCAGCCAGGTCGCCCACTGGGCTGAGAACCGCTGGCGCGCGCCCGCCGCCAACGGACCGGGCACCCGCGGCGACGCGGTCTACGCCCTGGTGCAGCAGCTGGCCGACCTGGGTGCGGACGCCGAGGAGCGGCCGCGTCGCCCCGTCCCGCGCCTGCACGACATGGTCCTGCCCGACCAGCTCCGCGTGGTCGCCGACGAACTGAGCGCCGTCGGCGTACCCGGCGAGGCGACGGCCGCGGTGGAGGAGACGCGTCGCCTGCTTGCCGGATAAGTCGTATTCGGTGCATGCCGGTCGTCGGTGGGCGTCGGTCCGGCCGTTCGCACAGAATCGAGCATGGGACGAATCATTCTCGTCATCACCGGTCTCGCCACCGTCGCCGCCGCAGCGCTCTTCCTGATCGTCGGCCGGGACGAGGGTGACAGACTCGCTGATTGCCGTGTGGCCAGGGGGCGGACGCCGCGAGCGGGGCTCGAGCGGAAACCGCCGGCAGATGACGCGGAGTCAGACCGAACACCGACGGAAACGCCCCTCATCGAGGTCGAGTCGAACCGGTCCGTCCTGATCAGGTGCGACGTCGGGGTCCTGTTGTCCCGGCATTCGGTCCCGCTCGGCGGGGAACGGCGCAGACCCAGCAACGTCGGCGATGGGTACGGGACCGACGGCCCGCCAACACAAGGCGAGGATCCGGCCGACGGATATCCCCTCACCCGGATCATCCGACGGTCCGTACCCACCACCCAGCTACGACATCGAGCCCTTGATCTGGATGTCGAATTCAGCTGAGCCGCTCGATGACCATCGCCATGCCCTGGCCGCCGCCCACGCACATGGTCTCCAGGCCGATGCTCTTGTCGTGCCAGTCGAGCGAATTGATCAGCGTGCCGGTGATGCGGGCGCCGGTCATGCCGAACGGGTGGCCGACCGCGATCGCGCCGCCGTTCACGTTCAGCTTCTCGAGCGGGATGCCCAGGTCGCGGTAGGAGGGGATGACCTGCGCGGCGAACGCCTCGTTGATCTCGACCAGGTCGACGTCGCCGATGGTCATGCCGGCCCGGGACAGGGCCTGCTTCGACGCCTCGACCGGGCCCAGCCCCATGATCTCGGGCGACAGCGCGGTCACGCCGGTCGACACGATCCGGGCCAGCGGAGTGATGCCGAGCTCCCGGGCCTTCGTGTCACTCATGATCACGACCGCGGCGGCGCCGTCGTTGAGCGGGCAGCAGTTGCCGGCCGTGACCCGGCCGTCCGGGCGGAACACCGGCTTCAACCCGGCCACACCCTCCATGGTCACGCCCGGCCGGGGCCCGTCGTCGACCGAGACGACCGTGCCGTCGGGCAGCGTCACCGGGGTGATCTCGCGCTCCCAGAAGCCGTCGGCGATCGCCTTCTCGGCCAGGTTCTGGCTGCGCACCCCGAACTCGTCCATCTCGGCCCGGGAGACGTTCTTGACCTGGGCCAGGTTTTCGGCCGTGTAGCCCATGGCGACGTAGATGTCCGGAATCTTGCCGTCCTCGCGGGGGTCGTGCCACACCCCGCCGCTGCCGGCCGTCTCCCGCGTGCGGGCCCGCGCCTCGTCGAACTCCGGATTCTCCCAGCCGCCGCCGACCAGGGCCTGCGCCTCCGGGGGAAGGCCGTCGGAGTTGCCCCGGGCGTACCGGGAAACCGTCTCGACCCCCGCCGACAGGAAGATGTCCCCCTCGCCGGCCTTGATCGCGTGGAACGCCATCCGAGTGGTCTGCAGCGAGCTGGAGCAGTAGCGGGTCACCGTCGCGCCGGGCAGCCCGTCCAGGCCGAGCTTGGTCGCCACCACCCGGGCCATGTTGAAGCCCTGCTCGCCGCCCGGGAGGCCGCAGCCCAGGTAGAGGTCCTCGATGAGGGTGCGGTCGAGCCCCGGCACCTTGTTCAGCGCGGCGTCGACGATGGTGGTGGCCAGGTCGTCGGGGCGAAGCTCCTTGAGCGAGCCCTTGGCGGCGCGGCCGATCGGTGAGCGTGCGGTGGCGACGATGACAGCTTCCGGCATGTGGGTTAGGTTACGCGGCGGTAACTTGGTGTGGTAGTCCGGTTTCGTCACACCGGTAGCGTGCGGATCAACTTCAACTTCAAGGTCAACTTCAAGGGGCGGTCGTAGCGGGGTGGGTGGTGCAGACCGCTGCTCACGCCGAGGGTCGCTTCGCTCCACCTGCGTAAGTGGTCACCCCCAAAAAAACCCGCGCGTGACCGGTCCCGCTCCAGTGGTAGCCCGGGGCGGAGCGGGGGAGTCAGACGGCGGCGGCTAGGGCGGCTTCCTCTACGGCGGGGTAGAGGGCGTGGGCCCAGACGCGGTAGCCGTCGGCGGAGGGGTGGAAGCCGTCATAGCAGAGCGTGCCGGCGTCGGCGCGGAAGACGGCGCCCGTCTCGCGGCCCAACTCGACGACCACGCCGCCCGCCTCGGTCACGGCTCGGGCCTGGGCCTTGGCCATGCGGCGGCCGAGCAGTGCGGCCACCTGGCGCAGCGGCTGGGCGATCGAACGCACCGCGCCCAGGTCGGGGCAGGTGCCGACGACGACCTCGACGCCGGCGTCGCGCAGCCGGCGGACGGCGGCGCCCAGGTGGTCGGCCGCCTCCTCGGGGACGCGCAGACCGGCCGCGTCGTTGGCGCCGATCAGCACGACCGCCACATCGGGCCGGTCGCCGAGCAGGGCGCGGGCGACCTGGGTGGCCAGGTCGGTGGAGCGGGAGCCGGCCACGCCGACGCTGGACAGCAGCACGTGGCGCTCGCCGGTGTCGGAGGAGCCCTCGGCCAGCATCCGGGCGAGTTGGCCGCCGACCGTCTCGGACAGCCACTCGACGCCGACGCCGATCGCGGCCGAGTCGCCCAACAGGACCAGCCGCAGCTTGGGCGCGTGGGCGGGCCCCATCGACGTCCGGAGCGCGAGGCCCATGGTCGGTTTGGCGTAGCGGCGTCCCTTGGCGGCGATCGCCTCGCCCGCCAGCAACGCGACGCTGCCCACCGCGCTCGCGATCAGCGTGGTCGCCGCCGCCTTGCCGATGCGGCCCGTCCAACCCGTCGTCATGCCTGGCCCCCTTCCGGTGTCCAGCCTACGGCCGCAGCCGACGAACGGCCGCTCGGAACCGCCCCTCCGGTAGACGCTCCAGACGCCCCCGAGGTTGCGCCGCCCTCCGACCTCGCGCCGCCCGCACCGGGTCCCGCGCCCGCGTCGCGTGTGCCGGGCCGCGTGCCTGTGTCACCCCCGCCGTGCTCCGAGCCCGAGCCGTCAGCCCCGTGCGACGCACTCCCACCGCCGGTGCCGCTCGTGCTGCCAGGGCTGGCCGTGCTGCCAGAGCTGCTCGCGCCGCCAGGGCTGTCCACGCCGCCAGGGCTGTCCACACTGCCAGAGCTGCCTGCACCGCCAGGGCCACCGGCCGAGCCCGCCACGCCCCCGGAGAGCACGCCGCCCGCGAACGCCGCGACACCCGCCGCCTCGACCGGGCGCGCCGCGCGGTGGGTGAACCAGAACCGCTGCTCGCCGAACCACGGGTGGCGGCGCAACTCGGCCCACAACCCGGCCGGCCCGCGAGCCCGCCCGTTGACCTTGGTCGGGCTGACCTCGGTGCCGGCCGCCCGGACGGCCTCCTGCGCGGCCTGTTCGAGGCTGCGCACGCCCTCGACGCCGCTGGGCGGGACGCGGTCGTCCTCGCCGAGCACGGCCAGCAAGGTTGGCATGATCACGGCGGCGGCTCGGGCGTACCCCTCGACCGAAGGATGGAAGTGGTCGGAGCCGAACATTCGCACGGGGTCGGCCTCGAACTGCCGCCCGAGCAGGTCGCCGATGGAGACGGTGCTGCCACCGGCCTCGACCACGGCGACGGTCTGGATGGCGGCTAGCTGGCGGCTCCAGTGCCGGGCCAGCCAGCGCAGCGGTCGCTTGATCGGCTGGATGGCGCCGATGTCGGGGCAGGTGCCGACGACGACCTTGCAGCCGGCGGCGCGCAGCCGCCGGACGGCGTCGCCGAGGTGTTTGGCCGCGGATCCGAAGGCGCCGGCGTGGGTGACGTCGTTGCCGCCGATGAGGATGACGGCGACTTCCGGCGCGTACTCCAGGGCGGCATCCACCTGGTAGGGAAGACCAGCCGACATGGCGCCGACGACAGCGACCCGGTGCAGGCGGACCGGCCGGCGGAGCCGCCGGGACACCCCGGTGGCCAGCAGCGCGCCCGGCGTCTCGCGCGGGCGATGCACTCCGTAACCGGCGGCCGACGAGTCGCCGAGGATGACCATGCTCAGGGGCTTGCCGGGGAACTTGGGTCCGTACACACCGTCACCGCGTGGGGGTGGCGCTTCGGCCATCGGGATGATCCGCCGCGCGTCCGCGGCCTGGTGCAGGAGCACGGCCAGCGAGAGGCCCGCCGCCCCCGCGACACCACCTGCCACTCCGCCCGCTACGCGCCCGGCGCGGACCCAGTTGATCCCCTCCACAGTCCCAAGCTAACTCGCGGGTACGACTCTTCGCTGTCTAGTAACAGCTGGCGCGCGGGAGTCATATTGGTGGAATCGGGGAAAGGAAGAGAGTATGGCCAAAACGCTCAAGCGCGCCTCGGCGTTCAACGCTCTCGGGCGGGCCCTCCTGCGCGGCTCGCGCGGCGGTCCGTCTCTGGGCAAGCGCGTCGCCGCGCTGCCCCGCATGATCAAGGCAAGTGCCAAGGGTGACTACGACGGCGGCTGGCGGGTCGCGGCGATGGCCGCGGCCACCGCGTACGTCGTGTCGCCGTTCGACTTCATCCCGGAGGCGGCCCTGCTCGTCGTCGGCCTGGCCGACGACGCCGTGATGGTCGCCTGGCTGGCCGGTGCGATGCTGGCCGAGACCGAGCGCTTCCTGGAGTGGGAGAAGGAACGTGATCGCGTCGTCGTAGTCTGAGGTGTGCGCTACTACGACAACGTCGTCGAACTGATCGGCAATACGCCTCTTGTCCGCCTTCGCAGCGTGACCGAGGGCATCGCGGCCACGGTGCTGGCCAAGGTGGAATATTTCAACCCCGGCGGCTCGGTCAAGGACCGGATCGCGCTGCGGATGGTGGAGGACGCCGAGAAGGCGGGCATCCTCGGGCCGGGCGGCACGATCGTCGAGCCGACCAGCGGCAACACCGGGGTCGGCCTGGCTCTGGTGGCTCAGTTGCGTGGCTACCGCTGTGTCTTCGTCTGCCCGGACAAGGTCAGCGAGGACAAGCAGAACGTGCTGCGGGCGTACGGCGCCGAGGTGGTGGTCTGCCCGACCGCGGTGGCGCCGGAGGATCCGCGCTCCTACTACAACGTGTCCGATCGGCTGGCCCGGGAGATTCCGGGCGCGTGGAAGCCCGATCAGTACAGCAATCCGGCCAACCCGCGCTCGCATTACGAGGAGACGGGGCCGGAGCTGTGGGACCAGACCGCCGGCAAGATCACGCACTTCGTGGCCGGGGTGGGTACCGGCGGCACGATCTCCGGTGTGGGCCGCTATCTGAAGGAACAGGGCGGCGTGCGGGTGGTCGGCGCCGATCCGGAGGGGTCGGTCTATTCGGGCGGGACCGGCCGGCCGTACCTGGTCGAGGGGGTCGGTGAGGACTTCTGGCCGGAGACGTACGACCGTGAGGTCTGCGATGAAGTCGTCGAGGTGTCCGACTCGGACTCGTTCGAGATGACCCGCCGCCTCGCCCGCGAGGAGGGGCTGCTGGTCGGTGGCTCGTGCGGCATGGCTGTGGTGGCGGCGCTCGAGGTGGCGCGCCGGGCCGGCCCGGACGACGTGGTGGTCGTGTTGTTGCCGGACGGCGGCCGCGGTTACCTCTCCAAGATCTTCAACGATGACTGGATGGCCCGGTACGGCTTCCTGCACACGTCGGAGGGCGCGCCCACGGTGGCCGACATGCTGGCCGGCAAGGGTGGGTCGATGCCGCCGCTGGTGCATGTCCATCCGACCGAGACGGTGCGGGACGCGATCGACTACATGCGGGAGTACGGCATCAGCCAGCTCCCGGTGCTCAAGGCCGAGCCGCCGGTGGTGACCGGTGAGGTGGCCGGTTCGATCGCCGAGAAGGCGCTGCTCGACGCGATCTTCACCGGTCAGGCCCACTTGCACGACACCATCGAACGGCACATGGGTGCCCCGTTGCCGATGATCGGCGGTGGTCAGCCGGTGGCCGAGGCGGTCGCCCTGCTGGAGAACGCCGACGCCGCCATGGTCCTCATCGACGGTAAGCCGGCCGGCGTACTGACCAGGCAGGACCTTCTCGCGCACGTCGCCTGACCGGTTTTATTCCCGTCCGGGTGCGGTGTTCGAGTGGCATGGCCAACTCCATTCCATGGAAGTATCTGTTGCGGCAACCTTATCCGCGTCGGTAGCGTCTGACGCGGAAAAGGTTGTTGCTACAACTTCAGGAGTTGACCATGTTCACCGTTCGCAAAGCCGCCGCCATGCTGGTCCTGCCGCTCGTCGCCACCGGTGCCCTGACCGCCGCCAGTGGCGGCGCCGCCCCGGCCGCGGAAAGAGCCCCGTTCGCCCACGCGGCCTCGTCCAATCTGCGGAAGTTCGACGTGTACGACTTCGTCGTCTTCAACGGCCACGACTGGAGCCGGGTCAAGGAGAGCCACGCCGCCAACATCGTCGTCTACCAGCCCGACGGCAGCATCACCCGCGGTCTCGCCGCGCACCTGAAGGAGCTCGAGTCGTACTCGGTCTACGCACCCGACGCCCGCATCTCCAAGCACGTGCTGAGCTTCGCCTCCGGCGACCTGACCCAGGTCAGCGGCGTCTTCGAGGGCACCTTTACCCGGCCCATGCCGGACGGGAAGGGCGGCTTCATCCCGCCGACCGGCAAGGCGTTCTCGGTTCCGATCTCCACCGCGGCCAAGTGGCGGAACGGCAAGATCGTCGAGAAGCACGTCTACCTCGACGTGCGGACCTTCCTCGGCCAGATCGGCCTGGCCGGCTGAGCCGCCGCGCTCAGCGCAGTTCCTGGGGCACGGCGATCACGTCGACGAACGCGTTGCGCCGCAGCACCGTGATCGGCAACTCGACCCCGATCGCCGGCCCCAGCATCAGCCGCTGCAACGCCTGCACCGTCGCGGTCGGACGGCCGCCCGCGGTGATCAGTACGTCGCCCAGGTAGATCCCGGCCACCCCGGCCGGGCTGCCCGGCACCACCTCGACCACGCGAAGGCCGTACTTCTGCCCGAGGCGCTCGGCGATCGGCGGCGGCAGCGGTGTCGGCGCGCCGGCCACCCCGAGCCAGGCCCGGCGCACCCGTCCGTGGGCGACCAGCTCGCCGATGATGTGCCGGGTCGGTTCGTTGATCGGGACGGCGAGGCCCAGCCCGTACCCGGCGACCGCGGTGTTGACCCCCACCACCTGGCCGCTCGAATCGGCGAGCGCCCCACCCGAATTGCCCGGGTTGAGAGCGGCGTCGGTCTGGATGACATTGTCGATGACCCGCATGCGGCGGCCGTCCCGGGCGGGCAGCGACCGGCCCAGGCCGGAGACCACGCCGGCGGTCACCGAGCCGGCCAGGCCCATCGGGTTGCCGACGGCCACCACCAGCTGGCCGATGCGCAGCTGGTCGGCGTCGCCGAGCGGGGCGGCGGGTGCGCCCGGATGCTGCACCCGCACCACCGCCAGGTCGGAGAGGGGATCCGCGCCGGCCACGTCGAAGCGGGATTCGGTGCCGTCGGCGAAGGCGGCTGTCCCGCCGCTGCCGCCGCCGACCACGTGAGCGTTGGTGAGCAGGAAGCCGTCGTCGGTGAAGGTGACCGCGGATCCGGCGCCGCCTCCGCGAGGCGTACGCACGGACAGCGCGGCGACGGACGGCAGGAGGCTGGTGGCGACCTCGGTCACCACGCGGCTGTAGGCGTCGAGTGCGTCCATGCCTGGAAAACAACCACGCCGCCACACCCCATCCCACCTGCGCCTACGCCCACGGCGAACAACGTGCAGTCACGGTGCGTCGTGACAATCGCACAGAAAGTCCGCTGCGTCGGGTGACCGCGGGCGTTGTATGTGTCGTGACGGAAGTCGCCGAAGACGGAGGGGGAAGGATGGTCACTGCCGACCAGACTGAGCTCGCACCGGCCGATGTGGTGGACCGCCTCCTCTGGCACGACGCGCAGGAGATGCTCGGCCGACACAGGCAGCCCGATCCGGACGGCACGTGTGTCTGGTGTGGATGGCAGTGGCCGTGCGCACCGCGCCGCCTGGCCGAACGCGCGGCCACCGCGTCCCGCCGCCCGTGGCGTGAGGCGTGGACCGTGCGTCACGACCTGAACAGCATCCGTGCCATGCCCGGCCTCGACGACACCCGGCGCCGCCGCAACCGAGGTGCCTTCATCTGACCCCAACTCCACAGCAGAGTCCGCGGACGAGCGCCCCGAGGAACGCTTGACCGTCCCCCGGCAAACGCCCGGGACCTCGTCCAACGGCGGTGAAGCCGTTGTGCCCCGCCAGCACAACGGCTTCCCGCACCCCAGACCCGCCCACAACGGATGACCGGCACGCCTCCGCCGGTCCGCGCCTCCGGCCAGGCGCAACCCCCGGTTTGGGCGGGCAATGGGTGGCGGGGACGCGTGATTAGGTTCCCCCGCATTCACGTCACGCGCCCCCGCCACCATATCCGCAGGATTCGATGCAAAGTTCCAGATCAAGATCCGGTCGTAGCGGGGTGGGTGGTGCTGACCGCTGCTCCCGCCGAGGGTCGCTTCGCTCCACGTGCGTAAGTGGTTGCGCCCAGACCCCAGTGGTAGCCCAGGACGCTATCCGCTCCGCGGATACCGCCCTGGGCTACCACTCTCGGGGTGCCGCCCAGCGCGCGTGCCCGCCGGCCGGCGCTCGCTGTCAACCCCGTCGTGTGTGGCGTGCTCGGCGTCACCGCCTTCGTCCCGAGCGCCGTCGGACGCGCGCTCACCTCGTGCAGGCTCGCCGTAGTCCGTTCCGAGCGCCGTCGGACGCACGCTCACCCCGCGCAGGCTCGCCATAGTCCCACCCGCGCGCTTTGCTCTGAGCACAAATACGCATCAGCCAGATACCGCTGGTATGCGGGAGCGATGCATATTTGTGCTCAGAGCAAAGGCGGCCGGAGCGACGAGTCCGGTGCCGAGCATCGCGAACGCGTGCCGGACGCCGGTGCCGTGTCGTGGCTACCCACCCCGTCGCGAAGGCGTGCCGGATTCGCGGGCGTGGGCGCGCGGGGCGGGTGTGTTGCGGGGTGGGCTCGTGGTCAGGGGGTGGTGGGCCAGGAGTAGCGGATGTGGTCGACGTTTTCGTCGCCCATTTTTTCGGCGCGGGTCTCGCCGTCGGGGTGCCAGCCGGCCCTTTCGTAGAAGCGGCGTGCGCGGACGTTGCCGGGGAGGACCCAGAGGACGGCACGGGGGGCCAGGTGGGGCAGGGCGTCGGCCATCAGGAGGCGGCCGACGCCGGTGCCGATGTGGGCGGGGTCGACGTGGATGGCGTACAGCTCGGTCACGTCGTCGGGGGACGGGCCCAGATAGGTGAAACCGATCAACTCGTCGCCGTTCGTGGCCACGGTCAGGCGGTGGGTGGGCTGCTCCCACTTCCAGCGTTCGGTCCACCACTCGCCCAGCCGGCCATCCCCGCCGAACTCCAGGGTGGACGGGCGCAGGATGTCGCGGTAGGCGTCGGCCCGGGAACGGAAGTGGAGGTCGCCGACCCCGGCCAGGTCAGAGTTCCGTCCGGCTCGCAGCTGCACGGTCATCCGTCGACGGTAGCCGGGGCGGGACGGGGACGCGCATCAGATCCTCGGCCACCACGATCGTGCCGTCGAACTGCTCGGCGGCCTCGGCCCGGAACGCCGCCGGGTCGGTGTAGCGCTGGGAGAAGTGCGTCAGGACGAGGGTACGGACGCCGGCCTCCCGGGCCACCGCACCGGCCTGCCCGGCGGTGAGGTGGCCGACCTGCGCCGCCAGCCCGGCATCCTCGGCCAGGAAGGTCGACTCGATGACCAGCAGGTCGACGCCTTCGGCGAGCTCGTAGACGGCGTCGCACAGCCCGGTGTCCATGATGAACGCGAACCGCTGCCCGGGGCGGGGCGCACTCACGTCGGCCAGCCGCACGGCGCCGAGCCGGCCGGTGCGCTGCAGCTCGCCGACGGCCGGGCCGCGGATGTTGAACGCGTCCAGCAGCGCCGGGATCATCCGCCGGGAGTCCGGTTCTTCCAGGCGGTACCCGTACGTGTCGATGACGTGCCGCAGGGGCAGCGCCGTGAGCCGCCCCGCTCTGGTCTCGGTCGAGAAGCCCGCGCCGACCGGCTCGACCGCCAGGTCGGCCTGATCCCAGAAGCTGGTGGCGTGCCGCAGCCGGTCGAAGAACACCTGGCCGCCGGCCGGGAAGTGCACGGCCACCGGGTGCGGCACGCGGTCCAGCGAGATCCGCTGGATGACGCCGGGCAGGCCGAGGCTGTGGTCGCCGTGGAAGTGGGTGACGCAGATCCGGGTGAGCGGGGTGACGGCCAGGCCGGCGTGCAGCATCTGCCGCTGGGTGCCTTCGCCCGGGTCGAACAGGATCGTCTCGTCGTCCCAGCGCAGCACGTACCCGTTGTGGTTGCGGTACCGGGTCGGCACCTGGCTGGCGGTGCCGAGGACGACCAGCTCGCGCATCAGGAACCCCACAAATGAAGCGACCCCTGGGGACTTCCACGCCGCAGCGTGGTCCGGTCGGACTAGGCCGGATCCCCAGGGGTCGGGTGGCTGTCTTGGATTCGCCGCACCGCTGCCACACGGTCTCGACGCACTACAGGGCTGCCAGGAGAGCAGCCAAACGAAGCTGTCAAGGACAGCGGCTAACGGACAGCCACCTCACGAGTCCCGTTGCTATACAACTTCGGACCACCTCCCTTCACGTGTACCGCCACGTTAACCATCAAGGAGGCCCGCCGACAACGCCTTTAAAGTCACTAAAGCCGGGGGAATGCGCGGGGGGACATGTCGCCGCCCTCGACGGCCATCGAGGCCGGGCCGACCAGGTGCGGGTCGGGGCGGCCGACGACCTCTTCGTCCTTGTCGTCGTAGTCGAAGCGGCTCAGCACATGCCGCATCGCCTCCAGACGGGCGCGCTTCTTGTCATTGCTCTTGACCACGGTCCACGGGGCGTCGGCGGTGTCGGTGTAGAAGAACATCGCCTCCTTGGCCTCGGTGTAGTCGTCCCACTTGTCGAGCGAGGCGAGATCCATGGGGGAGAGCTTCCATTGGCGTACGGGATCGACCTGCCGGATCGCGAACCGGGTCCGTTGCTCCCCCTGCGCCACCGAGAACCAGAACTTGACCAGGTTGATGCCCGAGCGGACGAGCATCCGCTCCAACTCCGGGGCCTGCCGCATGAACTCCAGGTATTCCTGACGGGTGCAGAAGCCCATCACCCGCTCGACGCCGGCCCGGTTGTACCAGGACCGGTCGAACATCACGATCTCACCGGCGGCGGGCAGGTGGTTGATGTAGCGCTGGAAGTACCACTGGGTGCTCTCGCGTTCGCTCGGCTTGGCCAGGGCCACCACCGACGCGCCGCGGGGGTTGAGGTGTTCCATGAAACGCTTGATCGTGCCGCCCTTGCCGGCCGCGTCCCGGCCCTCGAAGAGGATCACCAGACGCTCGCCGGTCTCCTTGAACCAGTTCTGCAGCTTCAGCAGCTCGATCTGGAGCAGGCGCTTGTGGTGGTCGTACTCGTGGCGGGCCAGGCGCTCGTCGTACGGGTAGTCCTCGCGCCAGGTGTCGACCGGGGTGCCATCCGCGTTGAGCAGCACCGGGTCGTCATCGTCGTCGTCCGCGACCCGGTAGCCGCCGAGGGCCTTGACCGGCCCGTCGTACGGCGGCGTGGTCCCGTCGTCCGGAACCTCGGTCCCGTTGTGGTTCTGCTGTTCCGCCTGCATATCGATTTCCTACCCAGCGACGGCAAAGCCACGCCCTACGGCAGGTGTCCCACAGGTTAACTAGCCCTGGTCACACATTCGCCTCCATGCCAGCGCCGCGCATGCGAAGGTGGGACCAGGCCTACCCCAGCCAGGAACGCAGGCTCCGCTTGCGGGAGGCTTGGGTCACGAGCGGCAGTTCGCCCAGGGTGTCGTAGCCGACCTGCTGCTGCCTGGCCCACAGCACGCCGTACGGGAACCCGTCGGCCGAACCGCCGGCCAGGTCGTGCAGGATCTCCCGGGCCACCACCGAGTCCTGATGCGCGCCGAGCACGTCCTGCAGCTCGGTCAGCCGCTTGACCAGCGCCTGGCCCGGCTTGCCGGCGCCCGGGGCGAACACCTCGACCGCGTACCGGGCCTGCTTGTACTTCTTGCGGGCCTCGTGCAGCGGCTCGTCCTGGCCCTTCAGCGTCGCCTCGTCGAGCAGCCGGTCGGCCTTGTCGAGCTCCTTGCGTACCCGCCGAATCGGTTTTGACTCACCGCCGTCCCACCCGGCGATCAGCTCGTCGATCGCGTCCAGCAGCCGGAAGTAGCGCTCGCCGTCGAGGTCCTGGTCGAGCTGGGCCCGGCCCGCCCGCACCTTGGCCTCGAGGTGCTCGCGGACCCGGTCGGCGACCGGCGCGAACTCGTCACCCTCGGCCTCCACGGCGGCCAGCAGCTTGCCCTCCAGCACCTGGCCGTCGCGGACCTCGCCGAGTGATCCGGCCAGCCACTTCAGGTCGGCCTTGAGCGACTCGACGGCCTCGGGCGGAAACGAGCGGCGCCACGTCTTGAGGGTGCTGCGCAGGCGGCGGGTGCCGACGCGCATCTTGTGCACGGCCTCGGCGTCGCCGCGGCGGACCCCCGGATCGTGCTCCAGGATGGCTTCGCGTTGCTCCCGAACGTACGCGAGAACCGGGTTCGACCTGGTCTTCTTGCGGGCCGGCGTCTTGTTGTCGAGCCTGCCGCCCAACGCCCGGGCCAGCTTGGACGGGCCGCTGGCGGGCGAGGCGCCGGCCTTGAGCAGCAGGCGTTCCATCTCGTCGAGGAGCTTGGCGTCGCCCCGCTCGGTCAGCTCGACCTCGACCTCCTGCCAGGTCTGAGCCACCCCGTCGGTCTCCGCGGTCACCGTGTCCTGCGCGATCAGCGCGCGAGTGCGGCCCTTGTCGTCGCGTACGGGCGTCTCGAGCCGACGGGTGCGCAGGCGCGCGACCGGCCGCAGTGGGGTGTCGCGAACCAGCGCCCGGACCTCTTTGAGCAGGTCGGCGGGCACCTCGTCGGCTTCACCGAGCGGCATCCGGTGCTCGGTGCGCGACGAGCCGTCGCCCGGCGTCTTCAGATGCCAGCCGGCATCCCCGCCACCGGTGCGCCGGCGCAGTGTGCGCTGATGTTGGGCCAGTCTCAGGTCGGCGGTGTCGAAGTAGGTCGCGTCGAGCTCGTGCGTCGCCCCGCCCCCGGCCCCCGGAAGGTCCGGCAGCACGAAACCCGCGGGCACGTCGTACTTGCGCTCGGTCTCCGTGCTGATCTGCATTCTGTCCATGTTGCCCGCTGAGCACCCGCCAACCCAGCCTGTCCCAATTTCTCAGTCGATCAGTTGCGGACCCTCAGCGGAATCACAGGAACCGCTCGCATCCTTGGACTCAGACCCCTCGGGGTCGTCCGGCCGTCCCCCGTGCGAGCCGGGCGGCCCCGAGGTCACGACAGGCACCGCTCCGACCGCCGCCCCGGTCGGAGCGGTGCTTTCTATACCGATAGGTCGCTGCGGCTGTGCAGGTAGAGGGCCCGCGCGTAGTAGGCGTTGGCGGCCCCGAAGTACATCGTGGCAAGGCCGGTGTGGAAGCTGTTGTCGGACAGCGCGTTCTGCGCCCGCGCACTGGACGCCCAGCGGATCTCGGCGTCGGTCTCATTTATCCCACGCCGTGCGCATTGTTGTCGGTTGAGTTCTTTGCCCTTTTTGAAGGTGTCCAGAGCGTTTTCGGCCTGCCGCATCATCGCGCGCGCCTTCTCCAGCAGCGATTCAGCGATCGCCCAGGCGACCCGCTCGTCATCGGTGTGATACCCGGGCATAACGCACCTCCCGGTAGTCCGTGCCGTTTCTCCCAGTCTCATGTCAATGTCCGCACATGTCGATCTTTTCCACCCGCAAGGGTCAAACCCTTCCGTGTGTACGCCCCACAGCCCACCCCCCACCACCGCGAGCACGCCAGCGGATGCTGCTTGAGCTCCGGGCGGGCCGGCTTGGAGACGGCGGCCGGGGCTGGGCGGGAGCCGAAAGGGGCAGGCCGCGGTGCCGAACGGGCGGGTTATGACTAGCTGGCGTCGTCGGCGCGGAGGGGGACGATCTTGGCGGGGGCGGCTTCGGCCAGTTGGCGGAGGGCGTAGACGATCTTGTCGTCGGGGAGGGGCTGGCAGAAGTGGTAGCCCTGGGCCACCGTGCAGCCGAGCTCGATCAGGGCCACCCGCTGCTCGGCTGTCTCGACGCCCTCGGCGACGACCCGGGCGCCGAGGCGGCCGCCCAGTTCGACGGCGCCGCGTACCGCCGCCTCGGCCGCGGGGGAGTCGATCATGCCGTCGACGAAGGAGCGGTCGACCTTGAGTTCGTCGACGCAGACGCGGGTCAGGAAGGTCAGCGACGAGTAGCCGGTGCCGAAGTCGTCGACGGACAGCTGGACCCCGGTGTCGCGCAGGCCGGCCAGCACCTCGTCGACGATCTCCAGGTCGCTGACCGCGACCGACTCGGTGATTTCCAGTACCAGTTGGTCGGGCGGGGTGTGGTTTCGGCGCAGCAGGTCGGCGACCTGGGCCGGCAGGGTCGGGTCGAGCAGGCTGCGGGCCGAGATGTTGACCGACACGGGCAGGTCGAAGCCGGCCCGGGCCCAGCTCGCGGCGGCGGCCAGGGAACGGTCGAGGACGTAGCGGGTGAAGGCGCCCAGCAGTTCGCTGCGCTCGACCATCGGGATGAATTCGCCGGGGGAGAGCTGCCCTCGGCGCGGGTGCTTCCAGCGGGTCAGTGCCTCGACGCCGGTGGGTGCGCCGGTCTCGAGATCGACGGCCGGCTGCAGGGCCAGCACGATCTGGTCGGTGACCTCGAGGGCGTCGCGGAGTTCGGCCAGCAGCGCGAGGCGGTCGGTCGAGCCCAGGTCGCGGGCGCTGTCGTAGGTGCCGACGGTGAGGCCGAGGTCCTTGGCGTGCTGCAGGGCCAGGCCGGCGCGGCGGATCAGCTCGGCCGCGTCGCCGAGGCCGGCCCGGCTGACGACGACGCCGACGCTGGCCTCCACCGACAGGCGTACGCTCGCCACCTCCATCGGCCGGGCGATCTGCTCGGCCAGGTCGCGCGCCCGGCGGACCACCTGTGGCAGCGGGTTGGGTGCCTCCTGCAGGCGGGACGCCGAGTCGGTGAGCGCCAGCACGGCCGGCATCAGCACGGCGAACTCGTCGTCGCCGATCCGGGCCACCAGTTCGCCGTCGCGGGCCAGGTCGGTGATCCGCTGGGCGATGACGGTGAGCACCTCGTCGCCGGAGCGGTGGCCGAGGGTGTCGTTGACCTCGCGGAAGCGGCGCAGGTCGACCAGCATCAGGCCGACGTGCCGTTCGCGGGCGACGGCGCGCAGGGCCCGGTCGCCGTCGCCGAGCAGCGCCGACCGGTTGAGCAGGCCGGTGAGCTGGTCCTGTACGTCGTCGCGGGCGACCCGCGCTTCGAGCTGGACCAGGCGTTCGTGCGAGGCGGCGTCGTGCAGGGCGCCGGCCAGCGCGTCCCCGTACGCCGAGACCGCCAGTTCGTCCCGGGTCACGGGCAGGGTCGGCTCGGACAGCCAGACCGTCAGCTCGCCGACCGTCGTGCCGGCGACCGTCATGGTCCGGGTGATCACCGGGCCGGGCAGGCCCGAGGCGGCGACATCCTGACCGGGGGCGTCCTCGTAGTAGCGCCGCAGCCCGCCGCCGGGCCGCCGTAGCTCGATCTCGACCCGACGGGCACCGAACACGTCCATCGCCCCGCTCAGCCCGGCGGTGACCACGTCGGCCTCGACGACGCCGGGCAGCGCGGCGGTGGCCTTGGCGAAGGCGGCCCACACCCGACGCTCCTCCTCGGCCACCAGGTGGTGCCGGTAGGTGCGCTGGAGCAGCCACAACGCCGGGGGGAAGGCGAGCAGCCAGAGCGGCTCGCGGAGCAGCACCCAGAGGCCGAGCAGGGCGATCAGCACGTTGCCGACCAGCATCGGGATCTTGGCGTTGAGCGCGCGGCCGAGGATCTGGCCGGCCGACGCGTCGCGATGCAGGGCCAGGGTGAGGGTGGCCAGGCCGAGGGTGATGACGAGGTACGCGCAGGCGCCCGCCACCATGCCGGCCAGCCATCGGGTGTCGCCGGCCCCGGACCCGGCCCCGACCAGCGTGGACACCGCGGCCGCGCCGGCGGCGCCGACGGTGAGCGAGGCGGCCAGGTGGACGATGTCGGCGATCGAGCGGTGGTCGCTGAGCCAGGAGATGAGCAGCCACGCCCCGGCGGCGCCGGCGAAGGTGGCCAGCGGCAGCCAGCCGGGTGGCACCAGCGCGGAGCCGATGATGAAAGCCGCCTCGCCCCACGACACGCTGACCGTGCCGCGGCCGAGCCGGAAGCGGAGCCGGGCGAGTTGTCCGCCGGCGACGACGGCCGCGGCCACGCCGAGTCCGCCGAATACCGACAGTGGAGCATCGCCGGGCACCGGGCCGGGGATGAGCAGCCCGCCGGTGATGAGCGCGATCGCGGCGGCCAGGACTGTCGCGTACAGCGCGAGCACCTGTCGCGGGCGGCCGGCCAGACCGAACCGATCGGGGGCCGGGGCCGTATTGGTCAGGGTAGACGTCACCATCGGTCCCCCTGCACCACCAGCGAAGGAGCGCTGATCAACATCGGCACTGGCGGATGCACGTGCATCTGCAGTGGAGGAAGCGGCGGGCGGAAAGTCGTCGACATCGGCGCCCCCTTCCGCACAGGGTCCCGAGGGCATTCAAGCCCCCGGCGGAAGGCTAAGCCAATCCACGGGAAGAGAACAGGGGTCGGCGGAATGTGATCGTCGATCTCCTCTGTGTAACGGAGGGTGACGTCCATCCATGGCGCCTGTCCGACCACTGTGGACGGGCGCCGGGCCGGGCCGGGTTACTTTGCGTTGCCGCCCTCGGCGGTCGGTCGATCTTGCCCATCGACCCCGCTGACCTGCGGTTCTGTCTCGACGGTGGTCGAATCTGATCGATCATTGTCGACGGACGGCGCCGTTTCGACGTCGTCGTCGCCGGGCTCGCGGGACGTCGAGTCGACCTTGCCGGCGTCCCGCTTCGATGCATCGACGTTGTCGAAACTGTCGGGAAGCCGACGCAAGCGCTTGTTCATGTTGCGAATCAGCAGAACAGTCGCTATGGACAGCAGCACGATGATGAACAGACCCATGGGGCCGGCCAGGCCGCCCTCACGGGTGTCGCCGAAGTTGTTGACCGCCTCGAAGTCCACGTACTGAGAGTAACCCCGTTACCGAGCGGCGAACTCAGTGCCCCGGATGCCGGCGAACAGATCGGATTCCGGCGCCGGGCTGTCGACCAGCGACCGGGCCAGCTCGAAGTCCTCGGTCGGCCACACCTTTTGCTGGAGCTCGAGTGGCACCTTGAACCAGAAACCGTCGGGGTCGACCTGGGTGGCGTGGGCACGCAGCGCGTCATCGCGTACGCCGAAATACTCTCCGCACTCGATCCGCGTGGTGATCTTGTCGCCGCGGTCGTCGCGGTCCTTCCACTTCTCGAGCATCTCGGCGTAGGGCGACTCGATGCCCTGCTCGATCATGCCCTCGTGCAGCGCGAGCATGCGTGCCTTGGTCCAGCCGGAGTTGTAGTACAGCTTCAGCGGCTGCCACGGCTCGCCCAGCTCGGGGTAGGCCTCGGGGTCGCCGGCCAGGTCGAAGGCCACCACCGAGATCTTGTGGCACATGATGTGGTCGGGGTGCGGATAGCCACCGTTCTCGTCGTAGGTCGTCATGACGTGCGGACGGAACGAACGGATCAGCTTGACCAGCGGCAGTGCCGCCTCTTTGGGTTCCTGCAGGCCGAAGCAGCCCTCGGGCAGCGGCGGCAGCGGGTCGCCCTCGGGCAGGCCGGAGTCGATGAAGCCGAGCCAGTCTTGTTTGACGCCGAGGATCGCGCGAGCCTTGTCCATCTCGGCGCGGCGGATGTTGGTGATGTCGGCCAGCACCTCGGGCCGGTCCATCTTCGGGTTGAGCACGCTGCCGCGTTCGCCACCCGTGCACGTCGCCACGTGCACGTCGACGCCCTCGGCGACATAGCGCGCCATCGTCGCCGCGCCCTTGCTCGACTCGTCGTCGGGGTGCGCGTGCACCGCCATCAACCGCAACTGCTCCGCCACTGCAAAAGACCCTTCAGACCGGACGCCGGAAGTGAACTGGAAGAATGAACACTGCCATTCTGGCCGATGGCTACGACAGAAAACGTCCGAGAGGCATCCCAGGTGAGCGAGACGCGCGCCACAGCTCCGGTGTTCCCGCCCGGTCGGTACGGCCATCGCCGCGCGCCCGGGATGCGCCGGCGCATCGTACCCATCGCGTTCCTGGTCTTGATCCTGGTGGGCTCGGTGCTGCTGACGGTCGAGCTCTACGGCCGGTACGGGCAGACCGACTACGAGTCGCGGGTCGTCGGCTGGAGCAACGACTCGGACACCCGGCTGACCATCGAGTTCGAGGTTCGCGTCCCGGCCGGCGGCACCGCGACGTGTGTGCTGCGCGCCCGGCAATACGACGGGGCCGAGGTCGGTAAGCGTGAGGTGCGGGTCACCAACCCGGGGGAAACGGCCGCCATCCAGGCCAAGGAAGACGTTCCGACCAGGGCTCGGGCGTCGCACGGCGACGTCCTCCGGTGCGCCGCATCGAGCTGAGCCCGCTGGGCGTGACGCTGGTAGAGTTGGGGATTCGCTACGTTCCGTTGCCCACCACACCCGATTCTGCCACAACGAGGAGATCGACCGTGTCCAGTTCAGAGGCCTCGAAGACCTGGCTCTCGCAGGAGGCTTACGACCGGTTGCAGGCCGAGCTCGACGAGGCGATCGCCGCCCGACCCGCCATCGCGGCCGAGATCAACGCCCGTCGTGAGGAGGGTGACCTCCGGGAGAACGGCGGTTACCACGCCGCCCGTGAGGAGCAGGGCAAGGCCGAGGGCCGGATCCTCTACCTCAAAGAGCTGCTCCGCACCGCCGAGGTCGGCGAGGCGCCGAGCGCGGGCAACGTGGCACCGGGCAGTGTCGTGACCATCTACTTCGACGACGACCAGAGCGACACCGAGACCTTCCTGCTCGGCTCGCGAGAGATCGCGTCGACCACCGACCTGACCGTGTACAGCCCCGAGTCGGCGCTGGGCACCGCGATCCTCGGCGCGTCCGAGGGCCAGACCGTGACCTACACCGCGCCCAGTGGCGCCGACATCAAGGTCACGGTGGTCAAGGCCGAGCCCTACGGCGGCTGACAGCGATCTCGTCCGGCCGGCGCGGGTCGTTCCCGCGCCGGCCCGGGGTGCACTCCGCCCCCGAAGCGGCCGGCACCACCCCGCCGGCTTCGCCGCCGCCCACGTCATGGTCGGCAGCGTCATGGACGCCATCCGCGACTTCGCCCCGCAGCTGTGGCGCCGGGGCCCTGACCGGCCTGCGGCACGCCGACCGGACCGGCGACCCACCGGACCCGACGGTCATCAGCCGTCTCGACAACGACCAGCGGAAATAAGGACCAGCCCCCCATGACTCTGCCTGACACCCTGCTCGACGTGCTCAACACCAAGGCGATCTGCTTCGTCACCACGCTCATGCCCGACGGATCCCCGCAGATCTCACAGACCTGGGCCGGCACCGACGGCGAGCACGTGCTCATCAACACCGTGGACACCCACCAGAAGACCCGCAACATCAAGCGCGATCCGCGGATCGCCCTCGGCATCGCCGACCCGGCCGCGCCCTCCCGGTATTGGGCGTTGCGGGGGACTGTCGTGGCCGCCACGACCGACGGCGCCCGCGAGAACATCGACGAGCTGTCCCAGAAGTACCTCGGCCGCCCCTACCCGGGCTTCGGCGCCGGCCCGCAGCAGCGGGTCCTGCTCACCGTCAAGGTCGACAAGGTCCACAGCCCCCGCTGATCTTTTTCGCTACGGCACCGCGAAGGTGGTGGCGGGGTGCTGGCCGGGAAGGATCGTCACCTGGTAGCCGCTGTCCCGCAGCGCCCCGATCACCGTCTTCGAGTGGTCGGGGCCGCGCGTCTCGACCGACAGGGCCACCTCGACCTGGCCGAACGCCAGCCGCGGGTTCTGCCGGGAGTGTTCGACGTCGACCACGTTGGCCCGGTGCTGGGCGATCTTGGTGAGGACGCCGGCCAGCTCGCCCGGCTGATCGCCGCAGCGGACCGACAGCCGCAGGAAGCGGCCACCGGCGGCGAGACCGTGCTCGATCACGCGGAGCAGCAGCATCGGGTCGATGTTGCCGCCGGAGAGGATCGCCACCACCGGGCCCGGTGACTCCGGTCTGTGCGTACGCAGAGCGGCGACCGCGGCCGCACCGGCCGGCTCGACCACCATCTTGTGTCGCTCCAGCAGCATCAGCAGGGCCGCCGACAGGTCGTCGTCGGTGACCGTGACGATCTCGTCGACCAGTTCGCTGACGTGGGCGAAGGTCAGCTCGCCGGGCTGCAGCACGGCGATGCCGTCGGCGATCGTGTCGGAGGCGGGCAGCCTCCGCGGCGCGCCGGCGGCCAGCGACGGCGGGTACGAGGCCGCGCCCGCCGCCTGCACCCCGACGACCCGGATGTCCGGCCGCAGCGCCTTGGCCGCCACCGCCACCCCCGAGACCAGCCCGCCGCCACCGACCGCGGTGATGATCGTCCGGACCTCCGGGCACTGCTCGAGGATCTCCAGGCCGACCGTCCCCTGCCCGGCGATCACGTCCGGATGGTCGAACGGATGGATCAGCACGGCCCCCGTGAGCTCGGCGAACGCCTTCGCCGCCACCAGCGCGTCGTCGACCGTGTGGCCGGCGTACTCGATGGCCGCGCCGTACCCCTTGGTCGCCGTGACCTTGGGCAGCGGCGCCCCCTCGGGCATGAACACGGTGGCCCGCGTGCCGACCAGCCCCGCCGCCAGCGCGACCCCCTGGGCGTGGTTGCCGGCGCTGGCCGCGACCACCCCACGCGACCGTTCGGCCTCGCTCAGACCCGAGATCCGGGTGTACGCGCCGCGAACCTTGTACGACCCGGCCCGCTGCTGGTTCTCGCACTTGAGGAACGTGGGCACACCCAGCAGCGTGGTCAGCGGCCGGGACTCCTCCATCGGGGTCCGCACGATCACCCCCGACAGCAGGTCACGGGCCTTTTCGATGTCTTCCAGCCGTACCAGATCCAGCGCCGACATGCCCAGATCGTCGCAGACGACCGGCGCCCCGGGCTGTCTCCTGGATCACCAGGTCAGTCCTTCTTCGTGGCCGCGACCTCACGCTGACAGTCCGGCACCATGTCCATCGTCGTGCGGATCGTGTCCCGCTTCTCGTACCCGCCGTCGTACTCGAGCCCGATTCCGTCCTCGCCGACGTGGACGTTGTTGGCGCCCCTGCGTTTCAGGCAGGCGACCACGTCGTGCGCGAAGTCCTTGGCCTCCGGGTTGGCCGGGTCCTCTTCCCAGGCCGGCAGCGGCAACTCGGCCGAACAGGCCTGCTTGATGTCGCCCATCTTCTTCATCGAGGCCGGCGGCGGCTTCTCGGTCATGTGCTCCCAATCGAAGCCGGACTTGTCCTTGAGGCACTTGTAGTACGGCCGCAGCAGAACCGCTTCCTCCTCGCGGGTGGTGTCGAGCCGGTAGCGGGGCCGTTCCGAGGGTGCGACCGACGGTGACGCCGCCGGGCCGGTGCTCGGGCTGGCCAACGTCGCCACCCGAGGGGCGGCGGTCGTGGCCGGCTCCGGCGAGCACCCCGAGCCGCCGGCGAGCACGGCGAGAAGCACCGCGACGACCGTCACGAGCCCACGTTTGGTTGCCACAGCCTGGTCCTCTCGGGCGGGGAAAGCTCCTCGGCCGAGTATCGCGACCAGTTGTGAGAAAGCGGTCAGACCGCCGCCAGAGGCTGAGACCGGTGCGCAGAGCGGCCTAGCGGCCCCGAGCGTAGGCAGTAACTGGCGCGAAGTCTGTACAGATTTGAAGTTCCCGCACCATGGGTCATCGGGCGGTGGCGGAGCGGTCGTCGTACGCGGCGCGGGCGGCGTTGATCCGGGGCAGGTGGCCGTTGCCCCATTCCAGCAACGGGGTGGCTGCTTCGAGCAGCGAGCGTCCCATCGGGGTGAGCCCGTAGCTGATATTGGGCGGCATGACGTTGTGGACGGTGCGGGTGACCAGGCCGTCGCGTTCCAGGCTGCGCAAGGTGACGGTGAGCATGCGCTGACTGATGCCGCCGATGCCGCGTTTGAGCTCGGTGAAGCGGCGCGGGCCGGCGCCGAGGTCGGACACGATCAGGATGGCCCACTTGTCGCCCATGATGGCCCGGCAGCCGTCCTTGCGGTTCGGCGGGCTTGTCGGCGTGGTCATGGTTACCTCCAGAGAACCGGGGCACGCGAATGTGCCTGATTGCGCGACGGTCGTGGGCGTCCGATGATCGTAAGCGCGGTTACCCAAAGGTACCGAGTAACGATTCAGAACCCACGAAAGCGCATGAGGCACAACCATGTCCACTTACCTGCTCGTACACGGCGCCTGGCACAGCGGGCGCAGCTGGGACCGGGTGGTACCGCTGCTGGAGGCGGCCGGGCACCGGGTCCTCGCTCCCTCGCTGACCGGATACGGTGACAAGCGGGACCTGCTCGGCCCGGATGTCGGGCTGGAGACGCACGTCGACGACGTCGCCGGGCTCATCCTCGAGGAGGATCTCACCGAGGTGATCCTGGTGGGCCACAGCTACGCCGGGATGGTGATCTCATCGGTGGCGAACCGGCTGCCGGAGCGAATCGCCGAGCTGGTCTACCTCGACGCGATGGTGCCGGTCGACGGAGAGACCGCAGTCGACGTCATGCCGGTCACCCAGACGCTCATCGACAGCGCCGCGACTTCCGCCGCACCGTGGCGGATCCCGCCGATGCCCGAGTTCCCGGCACCCTTCGGCCTGTTCGGAATCACCGATCCGGCGGACGTCGCCTGGCTGCGCACGATGCTGTCGGACCAGCCGGTGCTCTGCCTGCTACAGCCGGCCCGGCTGGACAACCCGGCGGTCCACGCGATCTCGCAGACCCATATCCACTGCATCGGCAGCGATCCGGTGGGCTTCGAGCGGCGGCCGGTTGCCGCCCCGGCGACAGTGTGGGAGCTGACCAGCGGGCACGACTGCATGATCACCGTGCCGACCGAACTGACCGAGCTTCTACTGAAGCTCGGTTGATAGACGCCGGTAACCCCTCAGATACTCAACGTAGAGCGCGGGACGAGCGCGGATGGCTGAAGGCGGCCGGTCCTCGTTCTCGCATCCGCGACAACGGCTTAGCGTCCCCGTTTGTGCGAGTGCCCCCGGCGCGACCGGAGGCACTCGGGTGTGCGTCAGCCGACCTCAGCGACCCCGATTGGGCAGGTCAAGCCGTTGGGGACAGGGCTGACGATGTGTGCCCGGTGTCGATCCGAACTCAGAGGTCGAGAACGGTGCGGAGAGCTTTGGCAACGGCGGTGATCTCGTCGTGCGTCAGATGGGCGACGACGCTACCGAGCCGCTCGGGCTGAACAGCGACAGTCTGCTCGGCTAGCACGTAGGTCGTCTTGCCGTTGACCTCGATCTCGGGCCGGAAACTGGTCGGCCGGGCACTGGTCGAGGTCGGAGCGACCAGCAGCGTGGACAGCGGCAGCAGGTCCGACTGCACGACGACGGCGAACCGGTTGCCGCGTTGCTCATGGCCCCGGGCATCCCGAGCCGCTTTCAGCTCATGGACGTCACCACGCACGGAGTTCCCCCATGTCGGCGAGGACTGCCCGTGCCTCGGCGACATCGTCGGGGTCATTCGCCACCGCCGCGGCCTCGGCGCGAAGCTGTTCCGCCTGGCGGAGCCGCCAAGCAGCGAGGATGGCCTCACGAATCACCTGCGAGCGGTCCCGGTCGGTGGAAGTGAGGTCGGCAAGCGCTCGATCAACGTCATCGTCAGCGCGAAACGTAATCGTGGTCATAAGACAGACTGTATTACCTTGTGTCGTGCATCGCCAAGGGTGCGGATGGCATCGCCACGCCGGTCGACCCCGGCGTGGCGACCGCGTCTCAGACGCCCGTCTCGGCGACCCCGATTGGGCAGGTCATGCCGTTGGGGCCGTGGTTGCAGTAGCCGCCGGGGTTTTTGTCAGTTGAAAGGTACTGCTGGTGGTAGTCCTCGGCGTAGTAGTAGGTGTTCAGCGGCTCGATTTCGGTGGTGATCTGGCCGTGGCCGGCCGCCGTCACCACTGGCTGGAAGGCTTCCAGGGATGCCTGTGCGACGCGCGCCTGGTCGTCGGTGGTGGTGTAGATGGCCGAGCGGTATTGCGTACCCGTGTCGTTGCCCTGCCTCATGCCCTGGGTCGGGTTGTGGTTCTCCCAGAACTCCTTCAGCAAGCGCTCGTAGGTGATCTTGGCCGGGTCGTAGACCACCTGGACGACCTCGGCGTGTCCGGTTTGCCCGGAACAGGTCTCCTCGTAGGTCGGGTTCGGCGTGATGCCACCGGCGTAGCCGGCCGACGTGGAGTACACGCCGGGCAGCCGCCAGAAGATCCGCTCCGCGCCCCAGAAGCAGCCCATCCCGAAGACCGCGACCTGGTAGCCCTCGGGCCACGGGCCCTTCAGCGGGGTGCCCAGCTCGGTGTGCTTGTCGGCCACCGGCATCCCCAGCAGTCGGCCGGGGAGGGCGGTCTCAGCGGTGGGCAGGTCGAGCTTCTTGTGCCGTAGGAACACGGTCACTCCCTTCATCCGGCAGGTGTAACGCCGCCGTCACCCAGTTCCTTACCAATGCGTTCGGCGTAGGAAACAGCCTCGTCGTCGGAGGCGTACTTCGTCCGCGGCCAGAAGAATCCGCGCAGTCCGTCACCCTTTGTCCGGGGTACGACGTGTGCGTGCAGATGTGGCACCGACTGCGACACCACGTTGTTCATCGCCACGAACGTGCCCTGTGCCCCGAGGGCGGCGGGAACAGCGGCGGCGACCTCCTGCACAAAGGTGAAGAAACCCGGCAGAAGGTCAAGGTCAAGGTCGGTGAGCTGGGGTACGTGCGGACGCGGCACCACCAGGACATGGCCCTTGAACACCGGGCGGATGTCGAGGAACGCCAGGTAGGAAGGACTTTCCGCCACCCGGAAGGCGGGCACATCCCCCGCCACGATCGCACAGAACAGGCAACCCGCCATGGGGGAAGACTAGCCTTGCCGGGATGAGCGCCGATCAGCACGGATTCGACACCCTCGCCATCCACGCCGGGCAGGAACCCGATCCGCGGACCGGGGCGGTCGTTCCGCCGATATATCAGACCAGCACGTACGCGCAGGACGCCGTCGGTGCCCCGCGGCTCGGGTACGAGTACAGCCGCTCCGGCAACCCGACCCGCGACGCGCTGCAGGAGTGCCTGGCCGCGCTCGAGGGCGGCCGCCGCGGCCTGGCCTTCGCCAGCGGGCTGGCCGCCGAGGACACCCTGCTGCGGGCGGTCTGCCGGCCGGGTGACCACGTGGTGATCCCGGGTGACGCGTACGGCGGGACCTATCGCCTCTTCGCCAAGGTCGCCGAGAACTGGGGCCTGGACTGGACCGCGGTGCCGCTCGACGACCTGGACGCGGTCCGGGCCGCCTTCCGCCCCGGCCACACCCGGCTGATCTGGGCCGAGACGCCGACCAACCCGCTGCTCAACGTGGCCGACATCGCCGCGCTGGCCGGCCTGGCCCACGAGTACGACGCCATGCTCGTGGTCGACAACACGTTCGCCTCGCCCTACCTGCAGCAGCCGCTCGCGCTGGGCGCCGACGTGGTCGTGCACTCGACCACCAAATATCTGGGCGGGCACTCCGACGTGATCGGTGGCGCGCTGGTCACGGCGACCGACGGGCTGGGCGAGGAACTGGCCTTCTACCAGAACGCGATGGGCGCCGTCACCGGCCCGTTCGACGCCTGGCTGACCATGCGCGGCATCAAGACTCTGGGCGTACGCATGGATCGGCACTGTGACAACGCCGAGCGGATCGCGCAGTACCTCCTCTCCCACCGCAAGGTCGCGGAAGTCCTGTACCCCGGTCTGGAGTCGCATCCCGGACACGAAACCGCCGCCAAGCAGATGCGGCGCTTCGGCGGAATGGTGTCGTTCCGCGTCGCCGGTGGCCGTGAGCAGGCCATCGACGTGTGCAACCGGGCGAAGCTGTTCGTTCTGGCCGAGTCGCTGGGCGGTGTCGAGTCGTTGATCGAGCACCCGGGACAGATGACACATCTTTCCGCCGCGGGCTCGGCGCTTGAAGTCCCCGCGGATCTCGTGCGACTGTCTGTCGGCATCGAGACGCTGGAGGATCTGCTCGCCGATCTGGAGCAGGCCCTGAGCGTATAAAGCCTCATTCCGCCGAGAACGGGATACGCGATGGAACACGTACCGACCACATTGGTGGGCGCCACCGCGAAACAGATAGCGCGGGCCGTGCGCCGCGGCGACACCTCGGCCACCCAGGTGGTCGCCGATCATCTGGAACAGATCGCGATCAGCGATCCGGAACTGCACGCCTTCCGGGTGATCCGGGGCGGCGAGGCGATGACCGAGGCGGAGAAGGTCGACGACCAGGACGACCTCTCCAACCTTCCGTTGGCCGGGGTGCCGGTGGCGGTCAAGGAGAACACCGCGGTGGCAGGCCTGCCGACCTGGAACGGCTCGGCCGCCGCCCGCACCGCCGACGTCGCCGAGGAGGACCACGAGGTGGTCCGCCGGCTCCGTGGCGCCGGCGCGGTCGTCGTCGGTGTGACCCGGATGCCCGAGATGGGCCTGTGGCCGTTCACCGACGACGGTGAGTTCGCCACCCGCAACCCGTGGTCGCTGGACCGTACGCCCGGCGGCTCGTCCGGTGGCTCCGCCGCCGCGGTCGCCTCCGGCCTGGTCCCGATGGCCACCGCCAACGACGGCCTCGGCTCGATCCGCATCCCGGCGGCCTGCTGCGGCCTGGTCGGTCTCAAGCCCGGGCGCGGCGTCATCCCGTGCGACCTGGGCATCGACGGCTGGTTCGGGATGGCCGAGAACGGCGTGCTGACCACCACGGTCGGGGACGCCGCGGTCGGGTTCAGCGTGCTGGCCGGCCGCCGCCCGGTGAAACTGACCGAGCCGTCCCGCCTCCGCGTCGGCGTCTCGCTGCGCTCGCCCGTCGCCGGTACGAAGGCCGACGAGCCCAACCGCAACGCCGTCGCCACCGCGGCCAAACTGCTGGTCGACGCCGGCCACAGCACCCTGACGGCCGAGCCCAGGTATGGCTCGGCCCTCGGCCCGCGGGTCGTGGCCACCTGGCTGGCCGCGGCGCATCGCGAGATCGAGGCCAGCGGCGTCGACCGTTCGGCCCTCCAGACCCGCAGCCGCGTGCACGCCCGCCTGGGAAAATTCGTGCACAAGCGAGGATGGGTACGCCAGGAGCACCGCGACGCCTGGCGCGAACGGGCGATCGCGTTCTTCGCCGACCGCAAGGTGGACGTCCTCCTCACCCCCGCCCTGGCCGGCCCGCCCCCACCGGCCGACGGCTGGGCCAACGGTTCGTGGCGCAAGAGCATGCAGGCCAGCACCCAGTACGCGCCGTTCAACGCGCCCTGGAACTTCGCCGGCCTGCCCGCCATCGTGGTCCCGGTCGGCACCCGCCCCGACGGCCTGCCGCTGGCGGTTCAGCTGGTCGGCCCGCCCGACTCGGAAACCCTCCTGCTGTCCATCGCGGGCCAGTTCGAGGTCCAGAATCCGTGGCAACGCCTGGCCATCGTCTGACGGGGAGCCGTGGGCCGGGTCGGTGAGGTACCGCTTCGGCCGCCGCACAGCGCGATCCATGCGGTTGCCTGCTGGTTCCGATATGGCACAGGTCTGGGCGGCCTTGCGCCGGAACGGCCGACCGGTCGTTCGGATGCCGTGGTGGCCGGACCGCTCGATGCGGCCCGGCCACCACGGTCAGGCGCGGGCGGGTAGCGCCCAGGTGGTTCCGGGGCAGGCGCCGAGAGAGAGGGGCGACGACCCGTTGGGGCTGGACGCGGTCAGGCACAAACCGGCCGCGGTGTTCCGTAGGGCGGTCCCGGACTCGACGGTCCAGGTCTGGGTGGCGTCGGTGTTGCTACAAGGACCGGTGCCGATCTGTGTGCCGGCCGCGGTGCCACCGCCGAGCGGCATCATGCAGGTGCCCGACGCCTCGATCCGGTCGTCGGCGCGCATCTTCCACATCTGAGCACCGGTGAAGTTGCAGCCGAACAGCCACAGGCTGTTGTTCGGACCGCCGCGGTCGACGCAATTGCCGGCCGGGTGGATGATCAGCCCGGCCGCGCCCGGCGCGATGATCAGCCAATCGAACGATGTGACGGCGACGCCCGACGTGGACTGTGCCCGCACCGACACCGGGTACCTTCCCGCGGTCGTGGGCGTGCCGGAGATCGTGGTGCCGGAAAGGCTCAGACCGGCCGGTAGCCCGGTCGCGGTGACGGTCGGTTTCGCGCCACCGTTGAAGGTGAGCCCGAGGGTCAGCGACGTGGCGGTCCCGATGACCGACTGCTGGGTGATCGGCGTGGTCAGTCGTGGTGCGGTCGGCAGCGCCCACATCTGCAGGGCCGTCGCCGCGCAGTCGGCCAGGGTGAACTGCACGTCGTAGGCCAAGGACGGTGCGCTCAGGCATTTGCCGGAGGCCGGGTTACGCAGTTCACCCTTCTCGGTCGCCTGCCAGACCTCGTCCGCCGCGTCGTCGCAGCCTCGGCGCACGATCAGGGTGGACGCGACCATGCAGCCGCCCTGCACCTCCAGCGCGCCGTTCGAGCGGACCTTCCACAGTTGCGTGTCGCTGTCGCTGCACGACCAGACCAGGATGGGGTTACCGTCCGACGTCCCGCCGCGTGAGTTGTCCAGGCACCAGCCACTCGTGTTCCGGATCTGGCCGTGGAACACCGACCACTGGAACGCGGTAGCGCCGCTGTCACCGGCCGCGTCGGTCACCGTCACGACGGTCTCGCCGGATCCGACGGCCGTGGGTGTGCCCGACAGCTGGCCGTTCGACGGGTTCATCGTCAGGCCGGCCGGTAGGCCGGTGGCCGTGTACCGGCTGATGGGCTTGGCCGATCGGGCGGTGACGTCGAGCACCGGCGGGGTGGAAGTCGTCCACTTCCGCTTGGTGACGGCGTCGAGCACGACCGGGGCGGTCGGCAGATTCCAGACCTGACCGGCACCGTCACCGCAGGCGGTGATGGTGAGCTTCACGTTGCGGTCGGCGGTGGGCGCGGTGAGGCATTTCCCGGTCAGGGTGTGCCGTACCGTGCTGCCGGAGACGGCCCAGACCTGAGCGGCCGCGGTGTCGCAGGCGTTCAGCACGATCGAGACGTCGTCGCCGGCCACGGTCATGCATTTGCCGAGCACTTCGAGGCGGCCGTCGGGGCGGACCGTCCACAGCTGTGCGTTGCTGGTGCCGCAGTCGAAGAGCTGGATCGGGTTGCCGTCGGCATCGCTGGCATCGGTCGAGTCGGCGCAGTAGCCGTTCAGTCCGAGGATCCGGCCGTCGCCGACCTGCCAGGTGAAGGACTCGGTCGTCGTCTGACCGGTCTCGTTCGTCACGGTGATCGTGGCCTGCGACGTCTGCGTCGTGGTCGCCGTGCCGCTGATCATCCCGGTCGTGGCGTCGATCGAGAGGCCGGCCGGCAGACCGGTGGCGGCCCAGGTGAGCCGCTGCGTCGTGTCCAGGTTCGAGGCGAACAAGCGCTTGCGGATCGCAGTGCCCTTGAGCGTTCCCTGGAAGCGCGGATTCTCGACCGAGATCCGATCCTGGTCCAAGCCGGACGGTGCCCGGAAGAGTTGCAACGGACCGGCCGCACAGGCGGTCAGCGACAGCGCGGCATCCCAGTCGGCCGATGCGGCGGTCAAGCAACGACCGCTGGCCGGGTTGACGATCTCACCGGAGCTCCGCGCGCTCCATACCTGCTCGGCCGAACCGTCACAGGATCGCTGGACCACCGGCGAGCCCGCGGTCATGCACGTGCCCTTCACCTCGAAGCGGCCATCGGGCCGCAGGGTGAAACGATTCTCCCGATCGTCGACCTGACACGTGAACAGCACGATCGGATGATCGTCGTTGGTCTCCGGACCCCGGCTGGTCACACAGAGCGAATCCGGCCCGGTGATCCGGCCGCGGCCGAGCACGACGTTCCAGCGGAACGAGATAACGGTGCTGGCACCGTCGGTGTCGGTCCCGGTGACTTGAGTGACGCTCTGTCCTCCGGAACTGCTGACGCCACTGACCACGCCGGTCGTGGGGTTGATCGACAGGCCGTCGGGCAGGCCGGTAGCGCTGAACCGGGTCCCCGCCGGTGCGCCGATCTTCTTCAATGTCACGGACTGGCCGACCGCCGTGTACTGCTGGCCCGGGTTGGTGACCACAGGGCCGCCGCAGCGCGTGTTCAGCAGGCGGTCCGGCGATCCGGTGCCCGGGTCGGAGATCACACCGGCCGTAGCGCAGCCGACCAGCGCATCCCGGACCTCAACGGGGGTGGCCGACGGATGCGCGGCCAGATAGACGGCAGCCGCACCGGTCACGATCGGTGCCGCCAGGGACGTGCCGCCGGCCGCGCCGATCGCGTCGTCGCTGTCCCAGTGGGAGCTCGTGATGTCGGTGCCCGGTGCGAACAGATCCACACACGGTCCGAAGTTGGAGAATCCAGCACGCCGGTCCCGGTCGTCGACGGCGCCGACCACTATCGCCTCGGCGACTCGCTGAGGCGAATTCGTGCAACCGCCGTAGTTGTCGTTCCCGGCCGCTACGACGTACGTGATTCCGGCCGCGATCGACGCGCGGATCGCATTGTCCAGGCTGTCCTGCGGGCCCGTGATCCAGCTCATGTTCACCACGGCCGGACGGGGCGCGCTGCCGGTGACCCAGTCGATGGCGGTCAGCGCGTCCGCGGCGGCGCCCGCACCATCGCAACCGATCACGCGGACCGGGTGCACGACCGCCTTCTTCGCCACCCCGTAGACCGTGCCCGCGGCGGCACCCGCCACGGCCGTGCCGTGCCCGCCGCAATCGTTGTGATCGGTGCCGGGCGGACCAGCACCGATCCGGCCGGCGAACTCCTCGTGCGTGGTACGTACGCCGGAGTCGAACACGTAGATGTGCGCACCCGACCCGTCGTTGTCGTAGTCGTAGGTGCCGCTGAGGGGACCAGCCGGCTGATCGATCCGGTCCAGACTCCAGGACGGATCGCTCTGCGTGCCGGCGGTAGTGACCACCACATCCGGCCGTACGGACACGACACGCGGGTCTCGGCCGAGCCGGCCCGCATGTGCGGCCGACAGCTGCATCGAGAAGCCGTGCAACGCCGCGGTCCAGACATCGCCGAGCCGGCCGTCATAGTCAGCGGCCAGATCGCGAGCGTCCGACCGGATCTTGTCAGCGGCGCTCGCCTTGACGGTGACGATGTAGCGGCCCGGGATCACATCACCGGCATCCGGACCGCCGGGCTCCTCTCCTTTGGACTCACTGGGCATCGGTGCGGCGACAGGGTGCTGCGGGACCCCGGCCGCTGTGGTGAGAACGAGCAGGGGCAGGGCCAGCAACGACAGCAGACCGGCCCGACGCGCCGGGGGTCGCCGTCGACGGTGTTCATTCATGCGGACGCTTCCTCGTGGGGGTGAGGGAATACGCGCAGCGGTCACACCGTCGCGCGCGGGCGCGTCAGGCTAACCAGGCCGGCCGAAGGAACGCGCCACGGACGCCCTTCCCCTCCCTATTTGGATGTCTCGATAGAGGACTACAGCGCAGCCCGACGAGCTAGCCACGATCTGTCATTCAGCGGCAGCGCGTGTCCTTCTACGCGGGCCGCGGCACCCGTTGACTAGGTCCATGACCCGCTGATGCCCTCCGGGCCGAGCAGACACCGTTCGATGGGAGTAACAATGACCGCCTCGGACCGCAGGACGCGTACGATATCGGCGCCTTGATGGCCGGCCTTCGTCGACTGCATCGAGCGCAGGGCCGGCCGCTGGGGCATCGTCGACCGCAAGAGCGTGTACGACTTCAGCACCTTCAATTTCCCGGTCGCCGCCGAAACCCCCGTCGATCGTACGGCGTTCGACACCTTTCCCCCTGAGTACGCCGCTCTGGCCTACCTCCTCGAGGCCAGCGGCTTCCCGGTCGCGAACGTCTTTCCGACCAGGGGCAGCGAACCGGAGCGGAAACTCAAGGCTGAGGCCGCGCTCTGGCTGACCACGGGCAAGCTTCCCATCGACGAAGGAATCACCTCATGAGCGTCGTTCTCGTCACCGGAGCATCGACCGGTATCGGCCGGCTGACCGCCGAAGCCCTCGCCCGCGCCGGCCATCACGTCTTCGCCGGAATGCGGGATCTCACCGGCCGCAACGCCGCGGTGGCCGCCGAAATCGCCGAGGTCCGACGCCGCGACGGGTTGCGGCTCGACGTCGCCGAGCTCGATGTGTTCCCGCCCGGCAAGAAGCCCTTCCGATCGGTCGTCGACTTCACCCGGTCGAACGTCGAGGCCGTCACCAACGCCGCACACGCCGAGGCGGACGATTTCCTCACCCGGATGGGATTCGCGGCATTGCTGTCCCTCGCCCGGACGTAGCCGATGCGTGCGGCGTCGCGTTCGCCGGCGCCCCGGGCCGACGGCAGGCGATGGACCTGCTCGGGAAAGATGCTTAAGATCGACGGGGATGGAACCCTTGCCCCCGGTGCCGTTGCGCAAACGGCCGATCGACCTGCTGTTCGTGGTGTTCTATGTGTTCAACGCGGTCGTCGTCACCTACACGATCGACATAGAGCAGCTGGTCATCTCTGATCCGGATCGGTTCAGCTATCCACTTTGGCCGCCGCCGGCCGTCGTCGACTTCATCCACTGGTACGGACGGTCGTTCGACCCGCTGCTGATGGCCCGGCCGGCGTTCTGGCAGATGACCATCTGGATCGACGTTCTGCTCTTCGGCCCGTTCTATCTGGCCGCCGTCTACGCGTTCGTCCGGTCGCGGTCCTGGATCCGGGTGCCGGCCCTGATCTGGGCCGGCATGATGGCGTCCAACGTGCTGATCATCCTGATGGAGCAGCGGTTCGGCGTCTCGGCCAGCCCGCACTTCGGTGTCGTGCTCGGGGCCTACCTGCCCTGGCTGCTCGGGGCGATCGCGATGTTTCTGCGGATGCGGAGAGCCGAGGCATTCCCCCGATGATCGATGCCGACGTGCTGCGCGAGACCCTGCCGGGGCAATGGCGGGTGCTGGCGACGACGTTCCCGATGTGGCTGACCGGGCGACGGGTCAACCCCTGTTTCACGTACGGACTGCTGCCCGGCTCGCCGCTCGTCCTCAGCGACGAGGTCAGCTACCGGACCAAGGCGGGCGCCACCCGGCGGATCACCGGGGTGGACCGCTTCGACGCCGCATCGGGCCGGTTCACGTGGCGAGGCACCGGGCTGCTCGGCCCGCTGTCGAGCCGGTGGCGGGTGACCCATCTCAGCGACGACCACGAGTTGATCGTCCTTACTTTCGACCGTTCCCTGGTCACCCCGGCCGGCACGGACGTGATCGGCCGGGGCACGGCGGAGCGGCCGGACGCCCGGGACCGCATCCCTCCGGACGACACTCTGCACTGGCTTCGCTGATCCCCGAGGTAAGGAGCCCCCCATGGCCGTCGACCAACTCGCGCCACCGCCCGCGGTGCCCGGGATCCCGCTGCTCGGCAACGCGCTTCGGATGATGGGCGACGTCCAGGGTTTCCTGGTGGACACATATCGCAGAATGGGCCCGGTCTTCCAGGTCCGCGCTCTGAACCAGTCGTTCGTCATCATGGCCGGCGAGCGCGCCAACCGATTCCTGATCGAGCACGGCGAGGCGGTGTTCACCAGCGAGGAGAGTTTCGGCGGGCTGGATCAGCAGTTCAACATGCGGGTGCACGTGCTGCGCGGGCGCCCGCACCGGCACCTGCGCAAGCAACTGGCGTCCGGCGTGTCCCGGGACCTGCTCGCCGCGCGCTGGGACGACGTCATGGCGGTCACCGACCGCACCCTGCGGTCATGGGAGGGCGACCCCGCCCTGCCGGTGGTCGACCGGTTCCAGCGTCTCGCCGCCGATCAGCTCTCGATCGCGTTCACCGGGGCGAGCTCGGCGGCCCGGTTCGAGCAGCTGCGGTCAGCGTTCGAGCTGGTCCTGGACGCCACCATCACCGGAAAGTGGCCGCGCGCGGTGCTGCGCCGGCCGGCCCACCGGCGGGCCCGGGCCGAGATCCTGTCCTTCGCCCGGGAGTCGCTGGAGCAGCGCGCCCAACATCCGACCGGGGGACCCGCCGACCTGCTCGACCGGGCGCTCGCCGCGACGGACGAGAACGGGCAGCCGTATCCGGTGGAGGTGCGGGCGGGGATGGCGTTGCAGGGCTACTTCGCCGGCATCAACACCGTCGCCTATCTCTACAGCTTCATGCTGTACGCATTGCTGCGGCACCCCGAGGTGCTGGAGCGCGTACGCGCCGAGGCCGACGCCGGGGGACCCCTCACCTTCGAGCGGCTGCGCGACATGCCGGCGCTGCAGGGGCTGGTGCTCGAGACGTTGCGCGTCTACCCGCCGGCGCCAGGCTCCGCACGTACGGTGACAAAGGCCTTCGACTTCGAGGGTTTCCGTATCGCGCCGGGCCGCCGGGTCATCGTGGCCGCATCGGTGCCGCACATGCTGCCGGAGCACTTCCCCGCGCCTGAGCGGTTCGACATCGACCGTGATTTCGCAGCGGCGCGCAAGGCTTCGGTGTACGCGCCGTTTTCGGTGGGCGGTCACACCTGCCTCGGTGCCGGGATGACCGAGGTGCTCGCCGTCGCGACGGTGGCGACGCTGGTCAGACAGCTGACCGTCAAGCTACCGCGCCCCGGGCAGCCGCTGCGGATCACCGCGACACCGGGCCCTAACCCGGGCAAGCGCTTCAAGGTCGCGGTGGCACCCAGAGAGAAGTGATTCGTATCGATCACGTGACGGCCGATGAGTGAAGGACGTACGCGAATCGGGCGGCCGTTCCGAATGTGGAAGGCTGGTCAACGTGAACCGACTGGGTGCTGTGACCTCGCCGTATCTGCTCCAGCACGCCGAGAACCCGGTGGACTGGTGGCCGTGGTGCCCGGAAGCGTTCGAGGAGGCGCGGCGGCGAGACGTCCCGGTTCTGGTGTCGGTGGGGTATTCGAGCTGTCACTGGTGTCATGTGATGGCTCACGAGTCGTTCGAGGATGACGGCGTCGCCAAGGTGATCAATGACGGGTTCGTGGCGATCAAAGTTGATCGGGAGGAGCGGCCCGACGTCGACGCCGTTTACATGACGGCCACGCAGGCGATGACCGGGCAGGGTGGCTGGCCGATGACCGTGTTCGCCACCCCGGAAGGGGAGCCGTTCTTCTGCGGGACGTACTTCCCCAAGGCGAACTTCGTGCGGCTGCTGGAGTCGGTCGGGACGGCCTGGCGGGACCAGCGGGAGCAGGTTCTCAAACAGGGCGCGGCGGTGGTGGAGGCCATCGGGGGCGCACAGCTGGTCGGCGGGCCCACCGCGCCGATCTCGGTCGAACTGCTCGATCAGGCGGTGGAACGGCTGGTCATGGACCATGACACGGTGCGCGGCGGGTTCGGTGGGGCGCCCAAGTTTCCGCCGCACATGAACATGCTGTTCCTGCTGCGCGGCTATCAGCGGACCGGCGACGAGCGGACGCTGGAGGTGGTCCGGCACACCGCCGAGCAGATGGCTCGCGGTGGGATCTACGACCAGCTCGGCGGCGGGTTCGCGCGGTACGCGGTGGACGCCACGTGGACGGTGCCGCACTTCGAGAAGATGCTGTACGACAACGCGCTGCTGCTCCGCGCGTACACCCAGCTCTGGCGCCTGACCGACGACAAGCTGGCGCGGCGCGTCGCGGATGAGACCGCCGCCTTCCTCCTGCGTGATCTGGCCACGACCCACGGTGGGCTGGCGTCGGCGCTGGACGCGGACACCGACGGCGTCGAGGGGCTGACCTATGCGTGGACGCCGGCGCAGCTGACCGAGGCGCTGGGCGACGCCGACGGCGCCTGGGCGGCCGACCTGTTCGGGGTCACGGCCGGCGGCACGTTCGAACACGGCCAGAGTGTGCTGGTGCTGGCCCGGGACGTCGACGACGCCGACCCGGCCGTCGTCGAGAGGTGGCGGGCGGTCCGGCGGGTTCTGCTGGCCAAACGGGGCGAGCGGCCCCAGCCGGCCCGCGACGACAAGGTGGTCGCCTCCTGGAACGGCCTGGCGATCACCGCGCTGGCCGAATACGCGCAGCTCACCGGCGATCACACTGATGCCGCGGTCGCCCTGGCCGAGGTGCTCGCCGAGCGGCATGTGGTCGACGGGCGGCTGCGGCGGGCCTCCCGGGACGGTGTCGCCGGCGCGCCGGTGGGGGTGCTGGACGACTACGGCTGCGTGGCCGAGGCGTTCTGCGCGGTGCACCAGCTCACCGGCGACGGCGTGTGGCTGACCCGGGCGCGGGCGCTGCTGGACGTGGCGCTGGAGCACTTCGGCACCGGCGAGGGCGGGTTCTACGACACCGCCGACGACGCCGAACGCCTGGTCACCCGGCCCGCCGACCCGACCGACAACGCGACCCCGTCGGGGCTGTCGGCGATCTGCGCGGCGCTGGTCGCGTACGCCGCGCTCAGTGGCGAGGAGCGATACCGGGCCGCTGCCGACGCGGCCCTCGAGACGGTGGGCCCGCTGATCGGTGGTCACCCTCGGTTCGCCGGGTACGCCGCCATGGTGGCCGAGGCGGCCCTCTCCGGCCCGTACGAGATCGCCATCGCCTTGTCCGAGGATGCGGAACTGCTCGCCGCGGCGCTGAAACACGCCCCGCCCGGTGCCGTGCTCGTGGCCGGCGAACCGGATCGTCCCGGCGTCCCGCTGCTGGCCGATCGGCCGCTGCGGGGCGGTGTGACCACCGCGTACGTGTGTCGTGGATTCGTCTGCGACAGTCCCGCCACCACGGTCGAGGAACTGCTCACCCGGTTCTGACCCGGTCGCGCGCCCGTCCGCCGCCGGGCGCTCCTCCGGATCAGATACCGCCCAGCCCGTTGCCGTTCATCGCCGTACCCTCCCCACTTGAATCGATGGATTTCATTCACTCTCGCCCGGTTCGCGCGGCCGGGGCAACGAAAGAGTCGAGTCCCGGACAGGATGCTTGAATGAGCACCGGTTTTGGGGAAGTGGCGGGACTGGCCTAACGGCGGTTGCCGGCGAGCAGCGCGTCGACCCGGCTGAGGAGTTCGGCCGGGCTGAACGGCTTGGTCATGTAGTCGTCGGCGCCGACGGCCAGGCCCAGGTCGATGTCGTAGGGCATGGCCCGGGCGCTGAGGATCAGCACCGGCAGGTCGGCCATCTCGGCCTTGCGGTGCACCTGGCCGCACACGGCCAGCCCGTCCATGCCCGGCATCGACACGTCGAGGATCATCAGGTCGGGGCGTTCGCGTAGGGCCAGTTCGAGGCCGGCGTCGCCGTCCGCGGCGGTCAGCGTCCGGTAGCCGGCGGCGCGCAGCTTGAACGCGACCAGTTCCCGGATGTCCTCGTCGTCGTCGACCACGACGATGCAGGTGGCGGTGGGCGGGCGCAGCGGGGCGGGTGCGGCGGGGCTCAGGGTGGGCACGGTTGCTCCTCTCGACTGAGCCTGCCATCGGCCTCTTCCGCGCTTTTTCAAGCCGAACGTGAGTTGCGACACGGGTGCGTTGTCGGTGGGTCCTACACCTTTACTCCGACCTCGTCGCTGACGGCGGTGTCGAGGTCGGTGGCGGTCAGGCCGAAGGTGGCGGCCGTTTCGGTCGCGTCCATGACGTACGGCGCGTACCACTGGTAGTCGATCTGGGCCGTCTCGCGGGCGATGGGCACAACCAGTCCGGCCAGACGCATGACGAAGCGCGGCACCGGGATCAGTCTGGTCGGTGGCCGGCCGGCGGCGGTGTCGTAGCGGCGGACCAGCTCGCGGACGCTGACGGCGGGCGGGGACGGCACGTGCCACGGCCGGCCCCACGCGCGGTCGTCGCCGGCCAGCGTGATGAGGGCCCGCGCCATGTCGCCGTTGAAGGTGAAGCTGTGCGGCGCGTCCAGGTCGGCCGGGACCCAGGCGGTGCCGCCCTTCTTCAGCGCCGGCGCGATTATCAGGGAGTGGAAGCTGGCCGCGTTATTGCCGATGAAGTGGGAGCCGCGGACCTCGACGGTCCGGACGCCGGACGTGCGGGCCTGGTCCCACAGGCGTTTCCGCAGCCGGCCCTTGTGATCGGTGGCGGCCGGCGGGGTGTGCTCGTCCATCCGGCCGCCGGGCTGCGGGCCGTACGCGTAGAGGCTGCCGGTGAGGGCCAGGACGGCATCGGTGGCCCGGGCGGCGGCGATCATCGCTGTCTGCAGGGGTGGCAACAGGCGTTCCCAGGTCGGGTACGTGGGCGGGTTCGCGCAGTGGTAGATGACGGCGGCGCCGCGGGCCAGCTCGGTCAGCCGGGCCGGGTCGGAGGCGTCGGCGGCGACCCGCTCGATCAGCGGATGTTCCGGCCCGGAGCCGCTGCGCGTGACGATCCGTACGGTCTCACCGCGCCCGGCGAGCCGGAGGGCGACGTTCGTGCCGATCGAACCGGCGCCGACGACGACATGCTCAGACATGACCACACTCGCTAACTTAACGTTGTTAGATTCCTAACGCTGTTAAGTTAGCTCCGCCGCGCGGGACCGTCAAGGCGACGGCTAAGGTCCGGGAACATGCCGATCAGCAGACGACAGGGCCGCGAACGGGCGAGCTCCCGGGAACGGATCATCGAGGCCGCCCTGCACGTCCTCGAGACCGAGGGCGCCGCCGCGCTGACCATCCGGCGCATCGCCACCGACGTCGAATACACCGCGCCCGTCGTCTACCAGCACTTCGCCAACAAGGAGGCGCTCGTGCTGGAACTGGTCGCCTACGGCCACCGGCTGATGCTGGACGAGTTCCGGACGGCCGCCGAGGAACCGGACATCGACCGGCGCCTGCTCCGGATCGCCGCCGAGTACGTCCGGTTCGCCGGCGAGCACCCCCACCTCTTCGAGATCATGAACGGCGCCGGCGTCGACGCCCACCGGCGCCGCCAGGCCGCCGAACCGGCCGTCGACGTCCTCAAAGACCTGCTCACCACCTGGGCCGGCGCCCGCGGCGTGCGGCTGACCGACCTCGAGGAAGCGAGCGAGATCGTCTGGGGCACGGTCTACGGCATCGCCTCCCTCGGCCACCTCGACACCGTCGGCGGAGTGCGCGCCCAGCGCCTGGCCGAGCGCGCCCTCCAGGCCATCCTCACCGGCTGGCGGACCGAGCGGACAACCTGAACTTCTACTGCGTCAGGCCGCTCGTCACACCTTCGGCGCCTCGATCGTGACGGGCTCGTTGAAGTCGTAGAAGTCGGTCGTCGAGTTGCCCCACGGTGCGGTCACGCCGACCCGGCGGATCAGGTGGTCGTCGGACACCCAGAAGTCCAGCGTGGTGGTGGGATAGCCGTCCAGACCCTCCAGGTCGAACCACATCAGTTCGGACTTCGGGAGCCGCACGACGGCGGGCACCGGCTCGGCGGCCGAGGAACGCTCCTCGACCGTGATCTGGAAGTGTCGAGTGTCCACGCCGGACAGCGGCTGATGGCCCAGTTCACGCAGGGAAGGATCACCGGCCGCGGCGGCGATCATGTGGTTGGCGGCCTGGGTGAACGGGGCCGGCGTGGTGTCGCGGGGCTCCTGGTCGGGATCGCTCGGACGGCTGGCACTCTGCTTGGTGACCTTGCCGTGCTCGTCGGTTTCCCAGATGGTGTCCCCGATCCGGGTGAACTGGCTGCCCGGAGTCGTCTTGCCGTAGTCGTAGCAGGCGCTGTGGATCCGGTCGCCGCTGACCTCGGACTCGCACCAGCTCTGGCCGGGCTTCGGGTCGGGGATCCCGGACTTGACGCGTACGGAGCTGACCTCGGTGATGCGGTCCGCGGCCAGGCGCATGGTGACCGCCGCCGGCTCGGCCGGCGCGGGCGCCGCGGGAACCCGCAGCACGACCGTAGCGGCCACGATCGCCGACGCGGCCACCCCCGCGGCGGCGACGGTCCAGACCAGCCGCCGGCGGCGGGGCTTCGGGAGTTCGATCACGTTCGTCGTCATGGCTCTCTCCAGGAGACGCTGGTAACGGTCCGATCCCGGCGCCGGTGGCGCGAACCGGAGAGCCACGTCCTGCCGCGCCAGGCGGTCCAGTTCGTCATCGTTCATGGCCTTGTGCTCCTCTCCGGGTGGGATTCATCGATCACCTGTCCCGCGGCGTCGCGATCTCGCCGCCTGAGTTCGCGCCGAAATTTTTCCTTGGCCTTGTGCAGCCGCGACGACACGAGCGCCGGCCGGACGCCGAGCATGGTCGCCATACCGGCCACGTCGAGACCGTCCCAGAAACGCAGGAGCAGCAGGTCACGGTCCGTTTCGGCCAGGGCGGCGAGGGCCTGCCAGACGGCCGGGTCGCCGCCCTCGTGTTCGGCCGGCGGCGGCTCGTGCACGGCGGCCATACGATCGCGCAGCCGGTCGCGCCGGTTGGCGCCACGGCGATGGTTGGCCAGCACGTTGCGCGCGACGCCGAAAATCCACATCCGGTCGCCGCCGTCACTGGGAATGTCGGCACGGCGGCGCCAGGCCACCGCGAACGTCTCGTTCGCGACGTCGTCGGCCTCGGCGGCCGAGCGGGTACGCCGGACCGCGAAATACCAGACGGCCTCGAACTGCGCTGCGAAGAAATCGCGGAACGCTTCCTCGGTCATGTCACCTCCGGACAGGGTCGGCCGTCTCACACCTGTCCGGTCACGAGCCGATCTCGCCGGTCCGGCCGGAGCGAAGATCGGCCGGCCGTGCCCGTCGTCGATGCCAACGTCCGGATCGTGCCGCTGGGCGTCAACCGCGGGTTGGTCTGTACGAAACTGTTTCGTTTCGCTCAGGCTGGGCGGTGGGGTCGCGCGGCAGGGTGGTGCGTGGGCCGCCGTCCTGTACGAAACTGTTTTGTTTCGTAGGGGGAGGCAATTGTCGGGCGTCCGGTGCGGGCCGATGGGTTCGGGCGGGGCCCGGCCTGAACGAAACTGTTTCGTTTCGCAAAGGCGCCTGCGGCGGGAGAGGCGCCTGCGGCGGGAGAGACGGCCTGCGGCGGGAGAGACGGCCTGCGGCGGGAGAGACGGCCTGCGGCGGGAGAGACGGCCTGCGGCGGGAGAGACGGCCTTGCGGCGGCAGCGGGGGCGAGGTGTTGCGGTTGGGGGCTTTGTTCGGCGTACCCCTTGAGGAATTTGATCTTCGGGGGGCTCGGTAGGCTGGTCGGGTCATGGATGGTCGAACTGGGTTGCCCGTTGTGGGCATGGTTGGTGGCGGGCAGCTGGCGCGCATGACGCATCAGGCTGCCGTGGCGCTGGGGCAGTCGCTGCGCGTGTTGGCAGAGTCGGCGGATGACAGTGCGGCTCTGGTGGCTGCGGATGTGCGACTGGGGTCGCATCTCGATCTCGCGGCGTTGCGGGAGTTCGCGGACGGGTGTGACGCGGTCACGTTCGATCATGAGCATGTGCCGGGGGAGTTGATCCGGGCGCTGGAGAAAGACGGGTTCAAGGTTTACCCGCCGGCCGACGCTCTGATTTTCGCGCAGGACAAGCGGCGGATGAGGGAGCGGCTGGGGGCGCTGGGGGCGCCGATGCCGGGATGGCGACCGTCCCCTTCTGACATTTCAGAAATGTCGGAAGAGTATGGGTGGCCGGTGGTGGCCAAGGCCGCTCGCGGGGGGTACGACGGGCGCGGCGTCTGGATGCTCTCCAGCATGGCCGACGTCGCCGCGCTGGATGGTAAGGACATCATTCTCGAACAGCGCGTCCCGCTGCGCCGGGAGCTTGCCGCCCTGGTCGCGCGGTCGCCGTTCGGGCAGGTCGCGGCCTATCCGGTGGTCGAGACAGTGCAGCGCGACGGCATCTGTGTCGAGGTGATCGCCCCGGCCCCAGGACTGCCCGAGGAGCGCGCGCTCGAGGCGCAGCAGCTGGCCATCGACCTGGCCACCGCGCTCGGCGTCGTCGGGCTGCTCGCGGTGGAACTGTTCGAGACCGACGAGGGGCTGGTCGTCAACGAGCTCGCGATGCGGCCGCACAACTCCGGCCACTGGACCATCGAGGGCGCCCGCACCTCGCAGTTCGAGCAGCACCTGCGGGCCGTCCTGGACTATCCGATGGGCGAGACGACGCTGACCGCCCCGGTTGTCGTGATGGCCAACGTGCTCGGCGGGCCGGCGGGCGGCATCTCGATCGACGAGCGGCTGCACCATCTGTTCGCCGAGGATCCGGGGGCGCGGGTGCACCTCTATGGCAAGCAGGTCCGGCCTGGGCGCAAGATCGGCCATGTGACAGTGCTGGGTGACGATCTTTCTTCGGTACGCGCGCGCGCCGCCCGGGCCGCCCGCTGGTTGCAGGAGGGCGAGTGATGGCTCCCGTCGTCGGCATCATCATGGGCAGCGACTCGGACTGGTCCACGATGGAGGCGGCCGCGCTGGCGCTGGCCGAGTTCGAGATCCCGTTCGAGGTCGGCGTCGTGTCGGCCCACCGCACGGTACGCAAAATGGTCGACTACGCGACCTCGGCGGCCGACCGCGGGCTGAAGGTCATCATCACGGGAGCGGGCGGCGCGGCCCACCTGCCGGGCATGGTCGCGTCGATGACCCCGCTGCCGGTGATCGGCGTCCCGGTGCCGCTGAAATACCTCGACGGCATGGACTCGCTGCTGTCGATCGTCCAGATGCCGGCCGGCGTGCCGGTGGCGACGGTGTCGATCGGCGGCGCGCGCAACGCGGGCCTGCTGGCCGCCCGCATTCTCGGCGCCGCCGACCCGGTGATCCGCAAGCGGATGGCCGACTTCCAGACCGGTCTCGAGCAGATGGTCGCCGAGAAGGACGCCGCGCTGCGCGCCAAGCTGATGGCCTGACGGCTCCCGCCGCCAGGCCGGCAACCGTCAGTACCAGCCGAGCAGGTGCGCGTGCTGGCCGTCGGCGTTGCGGAAGGCGACGTGCCGGCCGTTCGGGAAGAAGGCGAGGTGACCCTCGACCTTCTTTAACGGGGTGGTGCCGACCTTCCCGGAGACTTACAAACCTTCAGGTGCGTACTTCCCGATGGAGAGTTACCGGCACAGAGTGGAGCGCATGTCTTCTCTCTCCCTTCCCGGCGGCACCTGGCGGCTGGGCGACTCGACTGTCACCCGCTTCGGTTACGGCGCCATGCAACTGGCCGGCCCCTGGGTGATGGGCCCGCCCGCCGACCACGACGGGGCGCTGGCCGTCCTGCGCGAGGCGGTTGGGCTCGGCATCACCCACATCGACACCAGTGATGCGTACGGGCCCCGAGTGACCAACGAGCTGATCCGGGAGGCTCTGCACCCGTACCCGGAATCGCTGGTGATCGCCACCAAGGTCGGGGCGTTCCGCGACGCGCAGGGCGGCTGGCCGACCGCCCGGACCCCCGAGGACCTGCGCAAACAGATTCACGCCAACCTGGAAACCCTCGGGGTCGAACGCCTGGACCTGGTGCACATGCGCATGGGCGACGCCCAGGGACCCCGGCCCGGTTCGCTCGCCGAAGCCTTCGGAACGTTGGTCGAGCTGCACAAGGACGGCCTGATCGGCCGGCTGGGCGTCAGCAACGTCACCGCCGAGCAGGTCGCCGAGGCGCAGTCCATCGCGCCGATCGTCAGCGTGCAGAACATGTACAACCTGGCCCACCGCCACGACGACGCGCTGATCGACCGGCTCGCCGCCGAGAACATCGCCTACGTGCCGTTCTTCCCGCTCGGCGGCTTCTCGCCGCTGCAGTCCGAGGCGCTCACGGCGGTGGCGGCCCGGCGGCACAGCACCCCGATGGCCGTCGCGCTGGCCTGGCTGCTGCGGCGCTCGCCCAACATCCTGCTGATCCCCGGCACCTCGAAGACCGCGCACCTGCGCGAGAACGTGGCCGGCGCCGGTCTCGCCCTCGCGGCCGGGGACGTCGCCGAGCTGGATCGGATCGCCGGCACTGGCGTCTGAGGTGATAGCGAGTCACTATCGCCGTCATGGTGACGACGACGGCGGCTCAGCAGCGGGCCGAGGCCAAGGCTCAGTACAACGCCTTCCTCGCGGTGTGCCCGAGTCACAAGATGCTGGAGCGGATCTCCGGCAAATGGGTCATGCTCATTCTGTCGGCGCTGGGCAGCGGGCCCGACTGCACCGGAGATCCGCGGCCGATGCGCTACTCCGAGCTGTCCCGGGTGCTGGCCGGGGTCAGCCAGAAGATGCTCACCCAGACGTTGCGCAACCTGGAACGCGACGGGCTGATCAGCCGCACCGTCACCCCGACGGTGCCGGTTACGGTCTCCTACGAACTGACCGACCTGGGGCTTTCCCTGCACCGGATGATGCGCGGGCTGAAGATCTGGGCCCAGGACCACGTCGACGAGGTCACCGCCCATCAGGCCGAGTACGACGAAACGAACGGCTAACGGCCGGGCTGGACCAGCCCGGCCTCGTAGGCGAAGACCACGGCCTGCACCCGGTCCCGCAGGCCGAGCTTGTTCAGGATCCGGCCGACGTGCGTCTTCACCGTCGCCTCGGCCACCTGCAACCGCGCGCTGATCTCGAGGTTGGACAGGCCCCGGGCGACCAGCAGCAGAACCTCCCGTTCCCGGTCGGTCAGGTCCGCCGGCGGCGTGGCGACGGCGGCGTTCGCGGTGAGCCGGCCGGCGAAACGGTCCAGCAAACGCCGGGTCACCCGGGGCGCCACCACCGCGTCGCCGCCGGCCACCACCCGGATCGCGGTCAGCAGCTCGTCCGGCGGCACGCTCTTGAGCAGGAATCCGCTGGCCCCGGCCTGCAGCGCCGCGAACGCCTCGGCGTCGGTGTCGAAGGTGGTCAGGACCAGGACCCGCGGGGACGGGCCGGCGGCGCAGATCCGCCGGGTGGCGGCCACCCCGTCGAGCACCGGCATCCGCAGGTCCATCACGACTACGTCGGCGGGGGTGGCGCGGAGCAGGCGCAGGGCCTCGGCGCCGTCGCCGGCCTCGCCGACCACCGTCATGTCGTCCTGGTAGTCCAGGACCATCCGGAACCCGGCCCGGACCAGATGCTGGTCGTCGACCAGGACGACGCGGATCACGCCGGCACCGCGCGGGCGCCGGCCAGCGGGATGCCGGCGTGCACCCGCCAGCCGCCGGCCGGGCCGGGTCCGGCCTCGAACGTCCCGCCGTACAGGGCGATGCGTTCGCGCATGCCGGCCAGGCCGTGCCCACCGGACCAGGTGGGCCCGCTGCCGGTGCCGGTGTCGGTCACCTCGATGTCGATGACCGCCGGCCGGTAGCTGATGGTCACCTGGGCGACCGGGTCGGTACCGGCGTGCTTCAGGGCGTTGGTCAGGGACTCCTGCACGATCCGGCAGACCGCCAGGGCCACCCCGGCCGGCACCTCGGGCGGTGGACCGTGCACGGTCAGCTCAGCCATCAGCCCGGCGTCGCGGGCCCGCTGGACCACGGCCTCGACCTGGTCGAGGGCGGCCGGGAGGCGGCTGGAGGCGCTGTCGCCGTCGCCGCGGAGCAGGTCGACCAGCTGCCGGATCTCGTCCAGGGCGTTCACACCGGTCGTACCGATGGTCCGGAGGGCGTCCCGGGCCCGCTGCTGGTCGCGGTCGAAGGCGTACGCGGCGCCGTTGGCCTGCAAGATGATCACCGACAGGGAGTGCGCGACGATGTCGTGCAGCTCGCGGGCGATCCGGGTGCGCTCCTCGGCCACGGCGATCTGGGCCACCTGCTGCCGTTCACGTTCAGCGCTGTGCCGGCGCTCGCCGGCGCTGATCCGAAGCTGGCCGATGTACCGCTCGGTGAGGGCGGCCGCCCAGACCAGGCCGCCGTACCCGAGCAGGGCCACCAGGCCGGGGGTGAACGATCCGAGGGAGATCCTCGACCACGACTCGGTGCCGTAGTTGTTCTGCAGCGGCATGATCAGCGTGGAGACCAGCCAGGCGGCCAGCCCACCGGCGATCGCGCGGCGCAGCGTCGCCGCGTGCGCGATGACGGCGTGCATCGCGACCGCCAGCGTCAGCAGCAGCATGCCGTCGTGCAGCTTGGTCTCGTTGACCTCGATCGTCGCGGTCACGAGGGTCAAGGCCGAGACGGCGGCGAGTACGCCGGACGGATACCGCCGCCGCCACAACAGCACCACCCCGGCCAGTACGCCGAACAGCAGCCCGCCGAGCCGGAACTGGTGCCACCACCACGTCGACAGGACGGCCACGGCACCGGACACCAGCAGGTCGGCGGGCGAGATCCTATTCACTGCGCAGCTCCTGGATCTGCTGAAAACGGAACAATAGCGGGAGCCCGGCGGCCGTGACCCCCATGATCATCACAGCGACGGCGGCGGTGACCGCGGCGATGGCCGGCCAGTCGAGCTCGACCGGCGCGCGGGTGGCCGCCAGCAGGGCCGCCGACAGGCTGCTTCCGACCACGACGGCCAGCAGCAGCCCGATCGAGGCCGGCACCGCGACCTGGTAGAGCACGGACGCCGACAGGGTGCGGCGGCGGGTGCCGAAGGCGGCCAGCACGGCCAGCAGCCGCCGGCGTTCGCGCAGCTGCTCGACCACGTTGACCAGCATGCTGGCCCCGATGAAGAGCAGCAGGAGAACGGCGCAGGCCTGGGTCACCTGACGGGCGCCGGCGAACTGGTCGCCGATCCGGTCGTCGCCGAACACCTGCAGCGGCGCGGCCGGGGCGAGCGCGGTCATCGTGTTGCGGACCCGCTCGACGGCATCCGGTCGCCCGGCCGTCAAACGCAGCAGGTACGCGTCGACGAACAGGCCGCGCAGGTCGGGCCGGACCCGGAGCGCGCCCGGTGTGGCCAGGTACGACACCGGGAAGCCGTCGCCCGGATACAGCGACACGGTCGGCAGATCGCCGGGTACGACCCAGCGCGCGAGGGGCGCCGCGTCGTCGGTGCCGAACAGAGGAGCGGTGCTGCCCGGCCGCAGCGCGGTGCCCTGCCAGCCCTGCTGCACGGCGGCGAAACTGGCCCCGTCGGAGCAGGACGGCAGCTTCGCGTACTGCCGCAGCACGGCACAGTCACCGACCCGTACCGTCACGCCGGCCTTGTCGTTCGAGTCCGCCCGCAGGTAGCCGTAACCGGCGGTGCGCATCGCCTCGACTCCCGGCGTACCCGTCAGAGCCTTGTCCCAGCCGGTCCCGTCGGCGCCGTTGGTGTAGACGACGGCCTGGAACTGGTCGGCCGGTGGCTGACTGCCACTGGACGCGGCGATGGACGCGCCGAGCAGCCCCTGGACGGCGATGATGCCGGCCACCGACACGGCGATGCCGGACACCGAGCGGACGGCGGCGTCGCTGTCCAGCTGCTGCCGCCGGATGCCGAGCAGCCAGCCCACGCCGCCCCGGCCGAGGTGGCGGACCACGACCTGCACGAGCCACGGCAGCAGCACGACCACCCCGGTCAGCAGCAGGATCGCGCCCGCCGCGAGCTGAGCCCGGGTGCCGTCGCCGACCGGGCCGGACAGCCCGCCGAGCAGCGGATAGAGCAGCACCAGGCCCAGGCCCGGCGGGATGATCCGCCACCACAGCCGCCGGCGCCGGCCGCCGCTCTGCCGGACCACACCCAGGGGCTCGATGACGACCCGGCGCAGCGCGGCCAGCGCGACCAGGACAGCGCCGGCCGGCACGACCAGCAGGATCGCGGCGAGCAGGGCCGGGACCGGACGCAGATCGGCGGCGTACGGGCTGAAGTCATGCGGCAGCAGACCGCCGACCGCCCCGCGCAGGCCGGCGAAGACGGCACCGCCGACGGCCAGCCCGAGGAGCGCGCCGACCAGGGCGTCACCGGCGGCGATCCGACGCGTCATCCGGCCGTCGGCGCCGACCAGGCGGATCGCGGCGAGCTGCCGTTCCCGGCTCGCGCTGCCGAACCGCACGGCCGTGGTCACGAAGACCAGCACCGGCAGCAGCATGATGGCCGCCCCGATGACGACCAGCACCACGATCATCGGGTCGGTCTCGGACGGGCCGCCGCCGCCGATCGAGGCGATCCGTTGCGCGCCGTCGTCGATGCTGAGCGTGTTGGAGCCGGCGTAGAAGTACACCTCGTCCGGCCCGGACAACCCCTGCGGCGCGATCGTGCCGGCCACCCGGGCCGACCAGCGCTCGGCCAGGACCGCGCCGCCCGGGCCGTCGATGAGGCGGCTCAGCGCCGGGGAGACGAACAGCTCGCCGGCTCGGGGAACCCGGGGGAGTCCGGGCGGTACGGGCGGGCGGTCACCGTCCGGGCGCAGGATCTTTCCGCGTACGGGCTCGTCGCCGAAACGGGTCTCGACCGCGAGGGACAGCAGCGTGTTCGGTGCCGCCCGGTCCACCGAGGGCCCCGACACGCGGTCGTTGCGGCGCTGTTCCCGGGCCGAGACGGCGGTCGGGGCGGCCGCCAGGAGCAGCAGCATGCCCACGCCCAGACCGACCCCGGCGGCGATCAGGAGCAGACGCAGCTTTCCGCCGGCCACGCTCAGCCGTACGCCGATGGCCAGGTCGTTCATCGGGCCACCCCGTCGCGGCAGGTGACCTTGCGGTCGGCGTACGCCGCGATCTGCTCCTCGTGGGTGACCAGCACCACCGCCGTGCCTCGTTCCCGGACCGCGGCGACCAGCATCCGCATCACCTGCTCACCGTTGCGCGTGTCGAGCGCACCGGTCGGCTCGTCGGCGAAGATCACCCGAGGCCCGGTGACCAGCGCCCGCGCCACCGCGACCCGCTGACCCTGCCCGCCCGAGGCCTGACCGGGCCGTTTGCCGGCCACCTCGGTCACCTCGAGCCGGTCGAGCAGGTCACCGGCCCGCCGCTCGGCCTTCCTCCGCCGTACGCCGGCCAGCCGTAGTGGCAGCGCGACGTTCTCCAGGCAGGTCAGCTCGGGGACGAGCTGCCCGAACTGGAACACGAACCCGAACGCGCCCCGCCGCAACGCGCTGCGCTCCCGGTCCTTCAGCCCGCCCAGATCCCGCCCGTCGAAGCTCACCCGCCCCGAGTCCGGGTCGAGGATCCCGGACAGGCAGTGCAGCAGCGTCGACTTGCCCGAGCCCGACGGCCCGGTCAACGCGAGCACCTCGCCCGGGTAGACCTGCAGCGACGCGCCGTTGAGGGCCTGGGTGGCGCCGAACGACTTGCTCACGCCGTCGGCGACGAGCAGGGGTGGAGAGGACACGGGCGACTCCCGGCGAGGTGGACGATCGAGGACATCCACGACGCTAGGGAGCGGCTGGGGCGCCGGCGTCCACCCAGATGATGAACCGTCGCGTACGACCTGAGTCGTACGCCGGCCGCCAGGACCGGTCGCAGATTCGCCGCCGGGGCGCTTCAACCGGGACTGAATTCGAGACAGGTCCTAGAGTGCCAGCGACACGAGCGGCTGCACGTCGAACGCCAGCCGGCCGTGGTCCTCGGCCAGGATGTACGGCGAGAAGAACGGATGCCGGGTTCCGACGGCGACGTCCCGCCAGAACCGCTGCAGCGGGTTGTCGTCCGCGAACCCGCTCGCTCCGTGCAGATCGAGCAGCAACTCCATCGCCTCACGGCACTCCCGGGCGGCCGTCGACAACTCGACGCGCAGCTCGATCCGCTCGGCCACCGGCAGCCCCTCGCCCGCCGGCCGATCGTCGAGCACCCCGGCCACCCGGACCGCACGCCGCATCGCCTCATCGGTACGCCGCTTCGCCTCGGTGAACCAGTAACGCCCGAGCGGAGAGTCAGCGATCCGGGCGTACGTCGTCATGTAGGGCGCCCGGCCGCCGGCGATCGCGGCGGCGACCAGGTCCTGGGCCCCGCGGGTGGCCCCGATCATCGGGGCGAGCGCGGCCAGGCCGCCGGTGAAGAACAGTTCCGGCGCGATCGCCCGGCCCGCGTCCGGGAAACTCACGAACCTCTCCGGCACGAAGACGTCCTCGGCCACCACGGTGTGGCTGCTCGTACCGGCCAGGCCGGCCGCCTTCCAGGTCCGCTCCACCGCCAGGTCGGCCAGCGGCACCAGGACCATCGCCGGCGCCGGCGTCCCGTTGTCCGGAAGCGGCGCCCCGACGATGGCGAAGGACGCCAGCTCGGAACCGGACGCCATCGCCCACCGCCCAGAGATCCGCAGGCCGCCGGGCACCCGAACCCCGCTGCTGCCCCGGGCGACCACGGCCGAGGCGCAGACCACCGCGTCCGGGTCGGCCAGAATCGCGTCCTGGGCCGCATCCGCCGTCAGCAGCCGGGTCACGCCTTTGTTCGAGGCGTTCAGGCCGGTGACCCAGGCGGTGGACGGGCAGCCGCGGCCGAGCTCGGCGAGCGTCTCCACGAGCGTACGCAGATCAGCCTCCTGACCGCCGGCCGCGCGCGGCACCGCGAGCGCGAACAGTCCGGCCTCCCGCACCGCCGCCACGCTGTCCGGCGCCGGCGTCAACTCGGCTTCGGTCCGCGCCGCGTTCGCCAGCAGCGTCGGCACCGTCTTGCGGGCAGCGTTCAGCAACTCTTCGTTCATGGCAGTGGATTCGTCCTTCGTGTTTACGAACGGGTGGCGGCCAGGCGCTCGGCGTCGATCGAGCCGGGCTCGGCCGTGTACACGACCGCACGGAGGTCGCCCTCGTGGATCGTCATGATGTCGCAGTCCAGCGTGATCTCCCCGACCACCGGATGGCGCGTGGTGAGCCGATGCGGCCGGTCGTCGTACTCGACCCGCGACTCCCACATGGCGGCGAACGGTTCGCTCACCGCCCGCAGGTCGGCGACCAGATCGGTCAACCAGTCGTCGCCCGGATAACGCAGGGCGGTGGCTCGCAGATCGGCGACGATCGCGTGCTGAAACCGCAGTTCGGCCGCGGACCCGGCCCGGGCCCATCCCTCCGCGCCGGTGAAGGCACGCCAGGCCAGGTTCCGCTGCCGGCCGTCGGCCAGCATCGAGACGGAGCACATCGCCTCGCAGGCCGCGTTCCAGGCCAGCAGCGTCCAGGCGGCGTCCAGGACACAGATCGGCACGTCGCCGAGCCGGTCGAGCAGGTGCCGTGGGCCCGGGCCGACCTCGTGCGGCACCCGGCCGGCCCGGGACGGCACGTGTCCGGCCAGCGAGCAGAGATACTCGTACTCGGTGCTGGACAGGCGCAGGGCCCGGGCCAGCGCGTACAGCACCTGGGCGGACGGGCGCCCCTGCCCCTGTTCGAGACGCTTGACATACTCGGCGGAGACTCCCGCCGCGGCGGCCAGCTCGTCCCGTCGCATCCCGGGCGTACGCCGGCGCGTGGGCGAGCCGGCCTCGCCCGGCGGCGCGGTCGCCCGCTCACGCCAGCGCCGGAGCGCCCCTCCGAGATCGTTTCCGGGGATCACCCAAGAATGATCACCTACCGCCGCCGCTCCAGCCTGGCCCGGAAACTACCAGCCTGCCCCGACGGGAGGGCGGTCGCCGGCCGCGGCCAGGTAGGCGGGTCACGTGCTCCCGATCTCTTCTCGGCGCTATCGCCTCGGTCGCCTTCAAGACTCCATCCATGATCACAAATGATGGTCGCCGTACTAGGCTTAGCCCGGCCGGGTGCATCTCGCTGTTGGTGTGCTGGGCCGAAGTTCGGATTGAGGGGGAGTTTCACCCGGTGTCCATTGGCCGGCTTTCGCCTTCACGCTGCCCCGTTGCCGAGTAGTGATGCTTGTCGACATCTCGACGCGTTTGGTGCGTTATGCCGTCGCTTTGGCTGAGGAGGGACACTTCGGCCGGGCCGCTCGGTCGCTTGGGGTCAGCCAGCCGGCCCTGTCGCGAGGAATCGCTCAGCTCGAGAGCCAAGTGGCCGCCGTCTTGTTCCACCGGGATCGCGTCCGGGTGGTGCCGACCGCCGCCGGCGCCGATTTTCTGCGCTTCGCGCGTCGTGGAATCGAAGAACTTGACAACGCCGTACGCGCGGCGCGCAACTCGGGCCGCGGTGAGACGGGCAGTCTTCGAATTGGGGTCATAGCCTCGGCATTGCTGGAATTGCTGCCTCGAGTGCTGCCTCGTTTCACGGCCGATTTTCCGGCGATACACGTACGTCTCGAGCAGATGCCGACGTCGGAAGGAACCGAGGCGGTGGCTCAAGGCGACATCGACGTCGCTATCGGACGTGGCATGCCACCTGGGGATCACGCCGCCGCTCTGCTGTCGGCTCCGGTGGAGCGCAACCACATGATCGCCGTTGTGCATCGCGGGCATCCGTTGGCGGGGCAGAAACAGGTCACCGCCCAGCAGATCACCGCCTGGCCGCTGATCCTGTCGCCGACGGCTGACGAACCCCGGACCGGCGCGGCTATTCGTGACCTTCTGGCCACGCGCCCACCCGACGACGAACCGATCGAGGGCCGGGGAGTGCACTCCATCATCACCCTCGCGGCTTCCGGCCTGGGGGTCGGGTTGGGCCCGAATTCGTTGCGGTCATTGGGCCACGGTGACGTGTGGATGGCTGATCTGATCCCGGCGATACCGCTGCCGGACCTGGTCGTCGTCATCCAGCCGCCGCTGCGCAATCCAGCGCTCCGTTCCTTCCTCAAGGTGCTGGCGTCAGTAGTCCCGGCATATGCGCGCGGGATCGAGGACATGGCCGAGCGGGCCGGACGATAACCGAAGCGCATGACGATTCGCCGGTTCCCGTATCGACCGAGAAGCGGCCCTCAGGCGGTGTTTAGCTGACGCAGCTCTACCGGCCGACCCCCGAGGACGATCATGGCAGCGAAGAACTGGCCCGGCCCGTACGACGTGGTCGTCGCCGGCGGCGGTGCGGCTGGCATCGCCGCCGCGGCCGCCGCCGCCGCGGCCGGCGCGAGTGTGCTGCTCGTCGAGCGGACGCCCGCTCTCGGTGGTGCCGCGACTCAGCGCAACGTCGCCGGCTATTGCGGGCTGTTCACCTGCCGCCCCGATCCGGTGCAGGCGGTCGGCGGCATCGCATCCCAGGTGCTGCGCCGGTTGCGCGAGCGCGCCGGTGTGAGCAACCGGGAGATCACCACCGAGCACGATCTGGCGGTCGTCTATGTCGATCCCGAGGCGGTGAAGGTCACCCTGGACGAGATCGTGCGGGAGGCAGGCGTGGACGTGCTCCTCGGTGCCATGGTCAGCGCGGCGCACCGCGATCGCGACGAACTCGCGACTGTGACCATCCTCGACTTCGGCGGCCGCATGAGCGACGTGACGGCGGGAGCCTATGTCGACGCGACCGGGGACGCGAATCTCGCCGCCCTGTCCGGCGCCGCGGTGACCGGTGGCAATGGCGGCCGAACCCAGACCGCGACCCTGGGGGTACGGTACGGCGGGATCTCTCCGGACGCCGACGTGTCGCCAGCGACTGTTCAGGCCGCGGTGGAGGCGGCACGCCGTGACTGCCCGACACTGCGACTCACCTCCAGCGTGGGATATCTCTTCCGGCTTCCCACTTCTGGAGACCTGGTCACCTATCTGGCCGACGAGGATGTCGACGCGCTGGACCCGATTGCCTACGCGACCGCGACCGTTGACGCGCGGGCGCAGGCGTGGAGCTATCTGGAGGTGATCCGGAGCCTTCCAGGGGCCGATGGCGCTTTCATCGCGTCGACCGGCCCCGAACTCGGGATCCGCGAGTCGCGGCACCTCGTCACCGTCCAGCCGCTGAAGGACGACTGGCTGACCGGGGGCATCGTCCCGGCGGATTCGGTCGCTCTCGCGGCTTGGCCGGCCGAGCACCACGGCGGGAGGGGCCTTGCCTCCGACTGGACGCGGATCGGCGGCGAGGGAGCCTACGGTGTCGTCCTCGACCAGCTGCGCAGCGCCGACACCAGGAACCTTTTCGGCGCCGGCCGGGTGATGGGCGGCGGCATGCGTGCCGGCGCGTCGGTGCGTGTCATGGGCACGTGTTTCGCGACCGGCCAGGCCGCCGGGGTGGCCGCTGCCCGCTGGGCGGCCGCCGGGGAGCGAGGGCTGCTCGACGCGGCGCGCACCGAACTCGGCCGTCAAGAGGCGATTCTCGCCCTTCCCTGATCAACGCAATCCCTATCTCAACCATCTCCAGAAGGGCGACTCCCGTGCGAGCCGTAACGATCTCAGACTTCGGATCACCCGACGAAATCACGTTCACCGAGCGTCCCGAGCCCCAGGCGGGGGAGGGCGAGGTCGTCGTACGGGTTGAGGCCGCCACCGTCAATCCGGTGGACGGTGCACTGATCGCCGGCCACCTGTCGGCGCTGCTGCCCAAGGGTTCCTCCGCTCCGTACACGCCCGGGTGGGATCTTGCGGGTCGGGTCGAGAGCGTTGGCCACAACGTCGGGCCGGATCTGGTCGGCGCACGTGTGCTTGGCTTCTCGCAGTGGTTCCACGCGGCGAACGGCACCCAGGCCGAACTCGTCCGTCTGGCCCGCTCCTCCGTGGTTCAGGTCAAGGACCAGATCGAGGCGACCGAACTGACGACTTTTGGGCTGAACGGTCTCACTGCCGTGTGGGCGCTTGAACGCGCGCCCGTCCAGATGGGGCAGGTGCTGCTGGTCACCGGTGGCACCGGTGCGATCGGTGGGTTCACCGTACAGATCGCGGCCAGTCGTGGCGTGGAGGTGGTCACGGTCGGCCGGTCCGGTGACGTGGATCGCCTGCGCCGACTCGGTGCCAGGCACGTCATCGACCGCGACGCCGACGTCGCCGGCGAGATCCGCAAGATCTATCCGCACGGGGTTGACGGTCTGGTGGCGGCCGGTCCGGCCGACCAGCGGGCGTTGGCTGCCGTACGCGACGGGGGTGTTGCCACGACGATGGCCGGCGAGCTCGAACGCGAGCGGTCGATCGAGTTGCGCCCCACCTGGGTCGAGCCTGACCAGGCAATCCTCGAAGCCGTCGTCGATCTCGTGCAGGACGGGGTCCTGACGGCCCGGCTCGGAGAAGTCTTTCCCGCGAACCGGGCGGCTGACGCGTACCGTGCGCTCCTCACCCGAGACGACCACCGGCGCATCGTGCTGGCGTTCTGAAGCAAGTGCCAGCGCCGTCCGGTCCACGCCCCACAGGCCGCCATCATCGAGAGGAGTGCGCTCTTTCAGCGAGAGCTGCCACGTTGGTTGGCGAACGTGGCTGCTTGGCTGGGATCTACGGCTAGTCCTTGAGGAGTTGGCGGGCCATGACGATGCGTTGGACCTGGTTGGTGCCTTCGTAGATTTGGGTGATTTTGGCGTCGCGCATCATGCGTTCG
>NZ_JBICSP010000025.1:0-128328 GCF_043197135.1 Actinoplanes sp. NPDC049265
GGGGGCAGCAACGGTGGGCGATGACCCGACGGATCCAGATGCCTCCGGCCCTAACGAGCCGGACAACAACAAGGGTCCACCAATGAGCAGCGGTCGGCACCACCCACTCGGCTACGACCAGGTTCTGACTTTGAAGCTCTTGATCCTGGTCGGTACGAACCCTCGGCGCCGGCGTCGCCGGAACTACGCGTCGATCTTGGCCATGACCTCGTCGGAGACGTCGAAGTTGGCGAAGATGTTCTGGACGTCGTCGCAGTCCTCGAGGACGTCGATCAGCTTGAGGACCTTGCGCGCCGCGTCCTCGTCGACCTCGACCGTCATGGTCGGGACCAGGGAGGACTCGGCCGAGTCGTAGTCGATGCCGGCGTCCTGCAGGGCCGTGCGCACCGCGACCAGGTCGGTCGGCTCGCTGACCACCTCGAACGAGTCGCCCAGGTCGTTGATCTCCTCGGCGCCGGCGTCGAGGACGGCCAGCATCAGGTCGTCCTCGGTGTTCGAGCCCTTGGGCACGAGCACCACGCCCTTGCGGTTGAACAGGTAGGACACGCTGCCGGCGTCGGCGAAGGTGCCGCCGTTGCGGGTCAGGGCGGTGCGGACCTCGGTGGCGGCGCGGTTGCGGTTGTCGGTCAGGCACTCGATCAGCAGGGCGACGCCGTTGGGGCCGTAGCCCTCATACATGATCGTCTGCCAGTCGGCCCCGCCGGCTTCGAGGCCGGAGCCGCGCTTGACCGCGTTGTTGATGTTGTCGTTGGGGACCGAGCTCTTCTTCGCCTTTTGGATGGCGTCGTAGAGGGTGGGGTTGCCGGCCGGGTCTCCGCCGCCGACCCGGGCCGCGACCTCGACGTTCTTGATCAGCTTGGCGAACATCTTGCCGCGCTTGGCGTCGATGACGGCCTTCTTGTGCTTGGTCGTCGCCCACTTGGAGTGGCCGGACATGCAAAACCTCCGCGTTATTGAGAAACCGCCATCTCGACGAAGTACCGGTGCACGCGAAGGTCTCCGGTCAACTCCGGGTGGAAAGCCGTGGCGAGCAGGTTGCCCTGCCGGACGGCGACAATCCTACCGGCGGCCGGGCCGGACGTGACGCGCCCCATCACTCGCACCTCTGGCCCCACCTGCTCGACCCAGGGCGCCCGGATGAAGACCGCCTCGAATGGCCCGCCCGAAATGTCGGAAATGTTGACCTGGCCCTCGAACGACTCGACCTGCCGGCCGAACGCGTTACGGCGCACCGTCATGTCGATGCCGTCGAAGGTCTCCTGATCGGGCCGCCCGTCCAGGACGCGGGACGCCAGCATGATCATCCCGGCGCAGGAACCGTACACCGGCATCCCGTCGGCGATGCGCTTGCGGATCGGCTCCAGCAGCCCGAACTCGATCGCCAGCTTGCTCATCACGGTCGACTCGCCGCCGGGTATCACCAGCGCGTCGACCGCGGCCAGCTCCTCCGGCCGGCGCACCGGGCCTGCGGCCACATCGTCCGCCGTCAGCGCCCGGATGTGCTCCCGGAAGGAACCCTGCAGCGCCAGCACTCCGATCTTCAACGTCATCCCGCCCATGCTCATCCGGTGATCGCGCTGCGCAGGGTGCACGCCGCTACCTCTGCACGCACGGCGTGATACCGCGATTCCGGAGAAGCACGGACGCGGACTCCGGTCGCACCGTCGGCCCATGATCTTGAATGTTTCCCTGGTGCCGCTCTATTGCCTCGACCAGGCGTGATGCGCGACAACACCGGCGCGTGGGTCGTCCTGGTCGAGAAACCCGAATAGTCACCAGCCGCGTTCGGCCAGCCGGTGCGGCTGCGGCACGTCCTCGACGTTGATGCCGACCATGGCCTCGCCGAGCCCGCGGGACACCTTGGCGATCATCTCGGGGTCGTCGTGGAACGTGGTGGCCTTGACGATCGCGGCGGCGCGCTGGGCCGGATTGCCGGACTTGAAGATGCCCGAGCCGACGAAGACGCCCTCGGCGCCGAGCTGCATCATCATGGCCGCGTCGGCCGGCGTGGCGATGCCGCCCGCGGTGAACAGCACGACCGGCAGCCGACCGGCCTCGGCGACCTCCTTGACCAGCTCGTACGGCGCCTGCAGCTCCTTGGCCGCGACGTAGAGCTCGTCTTCCGGCAGGTTCTGCAGGCGGCGGATCTCCTGCCGGATCTGGCGCATGTGGGTGGTGGCGTTGGAGACGTCGCCGGTGCCGGCCTCACCCTTCGAGCGGATCATGGCCGCGCCCTCGGTGATCCGGCGCAGCGCCTCGCCCAGGTTGGTCGCCCCGCACACGAACGGGACGGTGAACGCCCACTTGTCGATGTGGTTGGCGTAGTCGGCCGGGGTCAGCACCTCGGACTCGTCCACGTAGTCGACGCCGAGCGACTGCAGCACCTGGGCCTCGACGAAGTGGCCGATCCGGGCCTTGGCCATCACCGGGATGGAGACGGCGGCGATGATGCCGTCGATCATGTCGGGGTCGCTCATCCGGGACACCCCGCCCTGGGCGCGGATGTCGGCGGGAACCCGTTCCAGGGCCATCACGGCGACCGCCCCGGCGTCCTCGGCGATCTTCGCCTGCTCCGGGGTGACCACGTCCATGATCACACCGCCCTTGAGCATCTCGGCCATGCCGCGCTTGACCCGGGCGGTGCCCACGGCCGGCTGCTGCGTCGTGGATGCTGCGCTCTCGGACACTGGTGCCGCTCCTCACGCTCGTCGGTCTGCGTGATGGAGCTTATGAGCGGCGAGCGGGGTCCAGCGAGGGCCAATCGAGGGGCAGGTGGCCTGCGATGATCAGGCCGCTTCGACGGCGGCGGGCTCGCTGCGCTGGGCGATCAGCAGCTCGGTCAGCTCGGGCAGGGCCGGCTCGACGATGTCGAAGTACGCCGGTCGCGGATAGCGCCGGGCCAGGCCGAACACCCGGACGACGGGACGACGGCGGGCACGCAGGGCGTCCCGGACGGTGTCGGTGTGCACCTGCCGGGCCAGGGTGACCCGGCGGCTGGTGGCCACCAGCGCGCGGGTGGCCGGGTCGGCGGCGGTCAGCGGGACGGAGGCCAGTTGCCGGGACAGGTCGTTCTCGGCCTCCTCCCGGTCGTCCGGTGCCGCGTCGAGGGCCAGGCGCGCGGCGGCGTAGAGCTCGACGTGACCGGCGTGCTCGGCGACCACCGCGGCGGCGGCCGCCCGGCGGAGCAGATGCTGGTCGAGGGCCCGGCCGGCCGAGGCGGCGCGGATGTGCACCCGCTGGACGCGGTGGGCGGTCCACCAGAGGTACGCGGCCAGCACCACGACCACGACCAGCACACCCAGCACTTCACGCATGCGGGAATGGTAGTGCCGATTGGTTTCGGAGAGTCACATGCCGGGGCGTGGTTCCGACCACTCCACGTCCATCACCCGGCCGTCGGTGGCCTCGATCGCCGCGGCATACACCTCGAGTACCCGTCCGGCTACGCTCGGCCAGTCGAACGCCGCCACCGCCGTGGCCGCGGCCGCCGCCAGCCGGTCGCGTCGCGCCGGATCGTCGAGGAGCGCGCCCAGCCGCTCGGTGAGCGCGTCCGCGTCCCCGGTCGGGAAGAGCTCGCCGGCCCGGCCGCCGTCCAGCACCCGGCGGAAGGCGTCCAGGTCACTCGCGGCGATCGCAGCCCCGGCGGCCATGGCCTCGGTCAGGATCATCCCGAAGGACTCACCGCCCGTGTTCGGCGCCACATAGATGTCTACGCTGCGTAACATCCGGGCCTTGTCTGCCTCGCTGACCAGGCCGAGGAACGTCACCCGGTCGCGCAGGTCGGCCGGGAACAGGTCGTACAGGTCGGAGCGGTCACCGGGGCCGGCCACCAGCAGCCGCAGCTCCGGCCGTTCCCGGGCCAGGCGGACGAACGCCGTACGCAGGATCGGGAAGCCCTTGCGGGACTCGGTGAACCGGCCCAGGAAACCGAGCGCGCCGCCGGTGCCGGGCCAGCCGGGCAGCGGCTCGGCCCGGTTGAACTTGGCCACCGCCACGCCGTTGGGGATCTCCACCGCGCCGCCGCCCAGATGTTCCACCTGCACCTTGCGGGCGAGCTCACTGACCGCGATGCGCGCGGTGATCTTTTCCATCACCAGCTGCAACATGCCCTGAGCGGCCGACATCGCCCGGGACCGGATGATCGCGGTGTGGAAGGTAGCCACCACCGGGCCGCGGGTGTGCAGCACGGCCAGCATGGACAGGCTGAGCGCGAACGGCTCGTGCACGTGCAGCACGTCGAAGTCGCCGCGGGACAGCCAGCGCCGCACCCGCGCCGACGACACCGGGCCGAACGAGATGCGGGCCACCGACCCGTTGTACGGGAACGGGAGCGCCCGGCCGGCCGGCACCACGTATGGCGGGTGGTCGGCGTCCTCGTCCGCCGGGGCCAGCACCGACACCTCGTGGCCCAGCCCGATCAGCGCCTCGGCCAGGTCGACGATGTGGTTCTGCACGCCGCCGGGCACGTCGAACGAGTACGGCGAGACGATCCCGATACGCACGCCACACCCCTCACAACCACAGCTTCTGCAGCATGTGCCAATCCTGCGGGTGGGCCGCGATCCCGATCGCATAGGCGTCGGCCAGCCGCTGGGTGACCAGCATGACGCGTTCGGCCAGGGTGCCCTCGGCCGGGCCGGGCAGCTCGATGCGCCGCAGTTCACCCATCACCCGCCCCGGCTCGAACCAGAGGTCGGCGGCGTACAGCGGGGCCCTGGTGCGGAGCGCGAGCAGCGCCGGACCGGCCGGCATCCGGGCCCGCCCGCCGAAGAACTCCACCTCGATGCCACGCGCGGACAGGTCGCGGTCGCTGAGCAGCGCCACCGCCCAGCCCTGCTCGGCCCGCTCGGCCAGCACGTCGATCGGCGCCCGGGCCGCGCCGGTGAGCGGGATGACCTCCATGCCGAGCGCCTCGCGATAGACCACGAACTGCTCGAACACCGCTTCCGGCTTGAGCCGCTCGGCCACCGTGACCAGCCGGTAGCCCCGGGCTGTGACCCAGGCCGCGGCGGCGTCCCAGTTGGCCAGGTGCGGCAGCGCCAGGATCGCCCCGTTGCCCTCGTCCAGCACCTTTTCCAGCTCACCGGCCGGTTCCAGGTGGAAACCGGCCAGGTGCTCGGCCTGGCTGCGGGAGGGGAGGCGGAAGGCCTCTAGCCAATATCGGGCGTACGAGCGGAGTCCGTCGCGTACCAACGTCTCGTCGAAGGCCGGACCCGCCACCTGCTGAAGGTTGCGACGCAGCCGCTGGGTCCCCCGCCCGTTCTTGCGCCAGACGCGGTCGGCGGCCACCGTGAACAGCCGCGCCGCCACCGGCCGGGGCAGCGCCCGGACCAGCCGCCAGCCCGCGGCGAAGCCCAGCCCGGTCAGCCTGTCGCTCACGCGGCGGGCGCCTTGGTGTCCGACCGGGCGGCGTGGATCAGCCGCTGGAACACGGTGACGGCGCTGAGCACGGCCAGCAGCCAGAGCGCCGCCGGCAGCCCCCAGTCGAGCCCGAAGCCGCTCAGCAGGCCGCCGACGCCGACCAGGATCAGCCGCTCGGCCCGCTCGGCCAGGCCGACGTCGGCATCCAGGCCCAGGCTCTGGGCGCGGGCCTTCACGTACGACACGACCTGGCCCAGGGCCAGGCTGATGACCGCGGCGACCATGCCGTTGTATGGGTTGTGCTCACCGAACAGGTACCAGAAGACGGCGCCGAACACGGCCGCGTCGGCGAGCCGGTCCATCGACGAGTCGAGGAGCGCCCCGAACGTGCCGGCCGGCCCGCGCATCCGCGCCATGGTGCCGTCGAGCACGTCGGTGAGCGCGAAGAAGGTGACGACCAACGCACCCGCTACCAGATGGCCGCGGGCGCCGAGCGCCAGAGCCCCCACGACCGCGCCGACGGTGCCCGCTACGGTGACCGCGTTGGGCGAGACCCCGGAACGCAGGAGGAAGCGGGCGATCGGGTCGGCGGCATGCGCGAGAACGAGGCGGGCGGGGACGCTGAAGATCTTTGCCATGGCGGACACCACTGTATCGGCGCACCGAACAGGGCGCATCGGCCCTGGGTCTGATGACTACAGGGGGTTGCGGGCCGCGTACCGGGGGGTGTGGGATCTCACAATACCGTCGTAACACCCGGGAAACGGAGGTGCGCTCGCATGGCGCAGAAGACTTCGGACAAGGGGGTCACCGGCGCCGCTGCGCCGGTGGTGACCGAGCCCGGCAGGGTTCGCAACGTGGTGCTGGTGGGCCATTCCGGTTCCGGGAAGACGACACTGGTCGAGGCCCTGCTGGCGGCCACGTCGACGATCCCCCGGGCCGGCACGGTGGCCGACGGCACCACTGTCACCGACCACGACCCGGCAGCCGTGCGGCAGCAACGGTCGGTGGCACTGTCGTGTGCTCCGCTCGTACACAACGGTGTCAAGATCAACCTCCTCGACACCCCCGGGTACGCCGACTTCGTCGGTGAGCTGCGCGCCGGCCTGCGGGCCGCGGACGCCGCGCTCTTCGTCGTCTCGGCCGTCGACGGGGTGGACGCCGCCACCACCGCGCTCTGGTCCGAGTGCGCCGCCGTCGGCCTGCCCCGCGCGGTGGCGATCACCCGGCTCGACCACCCACGGGCCGACTTCGACCAGACGCTGGCCGACTGCCAGGACGCGTTCGGCGAGAACGTGATGACGATCTACCGCCCGATGCTGGGCGACGACGGCGCCTCCATCGCCGGCCTGCTCGGGCTGGTCACGATGCGGGTGCTCGACTACTCGGCCGGTTACCCGCCCACCGAGGGCCAGGCCGAGCAGGCCCATCTCGCGCCGGTCGAAGAGGACCGCAACCAGCTGATCGAGGGCATCATCGCCGAGAGCGAGGACGAGTCCCTGATGGACCGTTACCTCGGCGGCGATCCGGTCGGCCCCGAGGTGCTGGTCCCCGACCTGGAAAAGGCCGTGGCCCGCGGCCACTTCTACCCGGTCATCCCGGTCTGCGCGGCCACCGGTGTCGGCCTCGACGCGCTGCTCGACGGCCTGGTCTCCGGCGCGCCCTCACCGCTGGAACACGACCTGCCCACCGTCACCGGCGTCGACGGCTCACCCAAGCCACCGCTCACCTGCGACCCGGACGGCCCGCTGGTCGCCGAGGTCGTCAAGACCACCATCGACCGCCACGTCGGCCGGGTCTCGCTGGTCCGGGTCTTCTCCGGCACGCTGACCCCCGAGACCGTGGTGCACGTGTCCGGCCACGGCATGGCCGAACGCGGCCACCCCGACCACGACGCCGACGAGCGGGTCGCCCACATCTACTCCCCGCTGGGCGCGCAGCTGCGCGAGATTCCGTCCTGCATCGCCGGTGACCTCTGCGCGATCACCAAGTCGGGCAGCGCCGAGACCGGCGACACGCTCTCCGGCAAGGACGAGCCGATGCTGATGGAGCCGTGGCGGATGCCCGAGCCGTTGCTGCCCATCGCGGTCGTGGCCAAGTCCCGCTCCGACGAGGACGCCCTGGCCAAGAACCTGGCCCGGCTGGTCGCCGGCGACCCCACGCTGCGGCTGGAACGCAACGCCGACACCCACCAGCTGGTCCTCTGGTGCATGGGCGAGTCGCACGCCGAGGTGGTCCTCGACCGGCTCCGGGCCGGCGGTGTCGAGCTGGACACCGAGCCGGTCAAGGTCTCCCTGCGCGAGACGTTCGGCAGCGGCGCCAAGGGCCACGGCCGGCACGTCAAGCAGAGCGGCGGCCACGGCCAATACGCGGTCTGCGACATCGAGGTCGAGCCGCTTCCCCGCGGGTCCGGCTTCCAGTTCGCCGACAAGGTGGTCGGCGGCTCGGTACCGCACAACTACATCCCGTCGGTCGAAAAGGGTGTCCGGGCCCAGCTGGAGAGGGGCATCGTCGCCGGCTACCCGGTGGTCGACCTCAAGGTGACGCTCTACGACGGCAAGGCGCACAGCGTCGACTCGTCCGACGCCGCGTTCCAGACCGCCGGGGCGCTGGCCCTCAAGGAGGCGGCCGCGGCGGCCGAGGTCGTGCTGCTCGAGCCGGTCGACGAGGTCGTGGTCCGGGTCCCGGACGAATACGTCGGCGCGGTGATGAGCGACCTTTCCGGCCGGCGGGGCCGGCCGCTCGGGTCGGAGGCGGACGAGAGCGGGGAATACAGCCTGGTGCGGGCCGAGGTGCCGGCCACTGAGCTGATCCGGTACGCGGTGGAGCTGCGCGCCCTCTCCTCCGGCGCCGGGACCTTCAGCCGCACGTACGCCCGCCATGAGCCGATGCCGTCCCATCTGGCCGACACGATCCGTAAGGAGCACGCCGCCCGGTAGCCCGCGCCGTCCGGCCGTTTGGGTGAACGAAACTGTTTCGTTTCGTGCAGGCTTGACGGCAGCCGGCCCGATCACCCAACCACGAGCCGCCAGCCGCCAGGTGAACGAAACTGTTTCGTTTCGCGCGGGCCTGACGACGGCCGGCATCGGTCAGGCCGCGACCGGCTGGTCCTCGGCCGGCAGTTTCAGAGCGTTGGCCGCCACGAAGATGGGCTTGGTGGCGGACGCGATGATCTGCTTGTTCCAGGGGTTGAGGTGCAGGGTGCGCATCGCGTAGTTCCGCATGGCGATGCTGAACCGGCCGCCCGGCACCATCTGACCGGCCATCTTCCGGCCGACCTCGATGTTGCGGTCGGTGTACGGCCGCAGCGTGCCCTCGTACTCGGCGAAGGCGGCGGCGGTGTCCTCGTGCCGCGCCAGCGCCCGGGCCAGCACGTACGCCCCGCACAGAGCCGTGCTGGTGCCCTGCCCCGAGGCCGGCGACGGGCAGAACGCGGCGTCCCCGAGCAGCACCACGCGACCGGCCGACCAGCGGGGCAGGTCGACCTGGCTGAGACTGTCGACGAAGAAGTCGTCGGCCATCGACTCCAGGATCCGCGGGATCTGCCAGCCGTCCCCGGCGAACTCGGCCGCCACCCGCTCACGCGTGACCTCGGCCCGCGGCAGTTCCGGCGACGCGAACACCAGCCCCACCTTGGCCGGGTCGTCCGGCCCGGTGCTGTATAGGAACGCCATCCGCCCGGGCACGGCCCAGAACACCTCTTCGCGGTCCAGCCGCAGGTCGTTGGGCATGGTCGCGAACGACAGGTAGGCGCCCAGGTGCCGTAGCGGCGCGTCCAGCCCGGCCATCCGCCGGGTCGCCGAGTGCAGCCCGTCGGCCCCCACGATCACGTCGAATCGGCGGCTCAGCCCACTCTCGAAGGTCACCTCCCCGGAGGACGAGATCGAGGCGATGGCGTCGCCGTAGATGAACTCGGTCACCGGCGCCGCCGCGTCGGCCAGGATCCGGACCAGGTCGCCGCGCATCACCTCGATGTCGTCGCCGCGCCGGCCCATCAGCAGGTCGGCGTCGACGGCGGCCACCTTGCCGCCGCTCTTTGTCACGTAGGTGACCTGCCGCATGCCGGTGTCCCGGGCCCGGGCCGCGCAGTAGACGCCGGTTCGCTTGAGCACCTCGATCGCCGTCCCGCGGACGTCCACCTTGTACCCGCCCTCGCGCAGCGCGGGGGCCCGCTCGACGATCGTCGGCCGCAGGCCGTGCCGGCCCAGCCAGTACGCCAGGAGGGGACCCGCCACGCCGGCCCCCGAGATCAGCACCTCTCGGTTCCTCATGCGGCTTACTATACAAACGTCTTACACGCTTGTATAGATGCGAGGATGGCGACCATGGGGCATCGCGAGGATCTGCTGGCCGGCGCGCGCCAGTGCCTGTACGAGAAGGGCTACGCCCGCACCACCGCGCGCGACATCGTGGCCGTCTCCGGCACCAACCTGGGCTCGATCGGCTACCACTACGGGTCGACCAAGGCCCTGATGAACGCGGCCATGCTGAGCGCGGTCGACGAGTGGGGGCAGAAGATCACCGCCGCCCTGATCGACGACCTGAGCGACTCCGGCGACGATCAGCTGGTCCGGCTGTGGCGGCGGATCATCAGCACAGCCCGGGCCGACCGGGAGCTCTTCATGGCCACGGTCGAGGCCATGGTCCAGGCGGAACACGCGCCGGAGCTGCGGGAGCAGATGGCCGGCGGCATCCAGCAGGGCCGCTCCGGAATGGCGGCGATGATCCTTCAGCAGCCCGAGGAGACGCTCGACGCCGAGACGATCGGGACGCTCGGGTCGGTGCAGATGGCGCTGATGTCGGGCGTGCTCATCCAGCACATGACCGACCCGGCCAACGCGCCGACGGCCGAGCAGGTGGTCGCCGGGATCAGGGCGCTGGCGTCGACCAAGCCTTAGCCAGCAGGTCGCGGGTGTCGCTGAGCAGCATGACCATCGTCTTGGTGCGGCCGATGACCGGCATGAAATTGCTGTCGCCGCCCCACCGCGGCACCACGTGCTGGTGCAGATGAGCGGCGATGCCCGCACCGGCCACCGCACCCTGGTTCATGCCCAGGTTGAAGCCGTGCGGGCTGCTCGCCGCGCGGATCGTCACCATCGCCTTGCGGGTGAAGGCAGCCAGCTCGGCCGTCTCCTCGTCGGTCAGCTCGGTGTAGTCGGCCACGTGCCGGTAGGGGCAGATCAGCAGGTGGCCCGGGTTGTACGGGTACAGGTTGAGGATCGCGTACACGGTCGTGCCGCGCGCGACGATGTGGTTGTCCTCGTCGGGGTGCGCCGGCGCGTCGCAGAACGGACAGCCCGGCGGCTGGCCCGAGCCGGTGACATAGGCCATCCGGTGCGGGGTCCACAGCCGCTCGAGACCGTCCGGTTCGGTCATGACGCCGACGGACCGGTGTTCACCCGGCTGCGGACGACCTCGGTGACGTGCGCGATCGCCTCGGCCAGCGGGACCCCGTTGCGCTGTGACCCGTCGCGGTAGCGGAACGACACCGTGCCGGCGGCCACGTCGTCGTCGCCGGCGATCACCATGAACGGGATCTTCTGCTGCTGGGCGGTGCGGATCTTCTTTTGCATCCGGTCGTCGGAGTAGTCGACCTCGGCCCGGATGCCCTCCTTCTTGAGATCGGTGACGAACGACGTCAGGTAGTCGGCGTGGTCGTCGCGGATCGGGATGCCGACCACCTGCACCGGGGCCAGCCAGGCCGGGAACGCGCCCGCGTAGTGCTCGGTGAGCACGCCGAAGAACCGCTCGATCGAGCCGAACAGCGCGCGGTGGATCATCACCGGGCGCTCCCGGCCGCCGCTGGCCGCGCTGTATTCCAGGCCGAACCGCTCGGGCAGGTTGAAGTCGACCTGGATGGTCGACATCTGCCAGGTGCGGCCGATCGCGTCCTTGGCCTGCACGCTGATCTTGGGGCCGTAGAACGCCGCGCCGCCCGGGTCGGGCACCAGCTCGAGCCCGGAGTCCTCGGCCGCCGACCGCAGCGCCTCGGTGGCCTTCTCCCAGTTCTCGTCGGTACCGACCGACTTCTCGGGGTTGCGGGTGGACAGCTCCAGGTAGAAGTCGGGCAGGCCGTAGTCGCGGAGCAGGTCGAGCACGAACTGCAGCAGCGACTTGAGCTCGCCCGCCATCTGCTCCTCGGTGCAGAAGATGTGGGCGTCGTCCTGCGTCATGCCGCGGACCCGGGTCAGCCCGTGCACCACGCCGGACTTCTCGTAGCGGTAGACCGTGCCGAACTCGAACATCCGCAGCGGCAGCTCGCGGTAGGAGCGTCCGCGGGACCGGAAGATCAGGTCGTGGAACGGGCAGTTCATCGGCTTGAGGTAATACGTGGCCCCTTCCATCTCCATGGGCGGGAACATGCCGTCCGCGTACCAGCCGAGGTGGCCGGAGGTCTCGAACAGGTCCGCCTTGGTGATGTGCGGGGTGTTGACGAACGAGTAGCCCGCCTGCTCGTGCTTGAGGCGCGAGTAGTTCTCCATCTCGCGGCGGATGATGCCGCCCTTGGGATGGAAGACAGCCAGGCCCGAGCCGATCTCGTCCGGGAAGGAGAACAGGTCGAGGTCCGCGCCGAGCTTGCGGTGGTCGCGCTTGGCCGCCTCCTCGAGCAGGCGCAGGTATTCCTTCTGCGCGTCGCGGGTCGGCCAGGCGGTGCCGTAGATCCGCTGCAGCTGCGGGTTCTTCTCGCTGCCGCGCCAGTAGGCGGCGGCGCTGCGCATCAGCTTGACCGCCGGGATGAGCCGGGTCGACGGCAAGTGCGGGCCGCGGCACAGGTCGCCCCAGATGCGGTGGCCGTCCTTGGGGTCGAGGTTGTCGTAGGTGGTCAGCTCACCCCCGCCGACCTCCATGACCTCGGCCGGGTCGACCTCTCCCTTGATGTCGACCAGCTCGAGCTTGTAGGGCTCGTCGGCCAGCTCGACCTTGGCCTCGTCGAGGCTCCCGTACACCCGGCGCTTGAAGGTCTGGCCCTGCTTGATGATCTCCAGCATGCGCTTCTCGAGCTTCGCGAGATCTTCGGGTACGAACGGCTTGGCGACGTCGAAGTCGTAGTAGAACCCGTTCTCGATGGGCGGGCCGATGCCCAGCTTGGCCTCGGGGAACGTGTCCTGTACGGCCTGGGCGAGCACGTGCGCGGCCGAGTGGCGCAGCACGTTGAGCCCGTCCGGTTCGTCCAGGGCCACCGGCGTGACCTCGGTGTCGAGCTCGGGCACCCAGTCGAGGTCGCGCAGCCGCCCGCCCGGGTCGCGGACCACGACGATCGCCTTGGGCCCGTTCGCTGGGAGCCCCGCCGTAGTCACCGCGTCGCCCGCGGTAGTACCGGCCGGAACGACGAGTGGAGCTGACACGGTGGTTCTCCTTCGGCGGGACGCGTGGAATCGTCCCCGATGCTATCCGTCGGCCGCGTCGTCCCGGGGAGCGGCTCGCATCCGGCCGCGGGTCGCCTGCAGGGCGGCCAGGAGCTGCAGCCGGTCGGCGTCCGGGCTGCCCGGCTCGACCGTGTAGACCAGCATCACCGGGCCGGGGCCGCCCGGCAGCGGGTAGGTGTCCCAGCCCAGCACGATGTCGCCGACCTCCGGGATGCGGAAGGTCTTGGTGCCGCTGACCGACGCGCGCACATCGTGCCGTTCCCACAGCCGGCGGAACTCCGCGCTGCGGATGCTCAGCTCGCCGACGATCGCGGTCGCCCGCGGATGCGTCGGGTCGGTCGCGACCGCGCTCCGCATCATGCCGATGTACTCCAGCGCCTGCCGCTCCCAGTCGACGCAACTGCGCTGGTTGGTCAGCGAGTCGTCGAACATCAGCAGCAGCATGTTGAGCCGATCGGCCGGGTAGTCACCCGGGTCGCCCAGCAGCACCTCGGCCATCGGGTTCCAGGCCAGCAGGTCGAGGTGGCGGCCGAGGACGACGGCCGGGGTGTTCAGCACCCGCAGCATGCGCCGGGTCCGCTCGGGCACTGTTTCCGGGCCGCGGTCCAGGTGGGCCGGCACCGGGCGGCGGGCGGCCTGGGCCAGCGTGAACAGGTGGCGGCGTTCCTCCTCGTCCAGGGCGAGGGCGCCGGCCAGCGCGTCCAGGACGTCGTCGGACGGGCGTACCTCCCGGCCCTGCTCCATCCGCTGGTAGTAGTCGGTGCTCAGACCGGCCAGCAGGGCCAGTTCCTCGCGGCGCAGCCCGGCCACCTTGCGCCGGCCGCCCGGTTCCAGGCCGACGTCCTCCGGACGCAGCCGGTCGCGGCGGGCACGCAGGAAATCGCCGAGCTCACGGGCGTACGGATGGGTCATGCCACCAGTGTGCCGCCGGGCCGGACCGGGTGGGTAGGTCTCGTATTCCTAGGGAAGCGGGCACGAGTGGAGCGGGCCGGAACCGGCCTAGCGTCACCCCCATGACCTACGAAATCCCTGATCAGCACGGCCGCGTGGCGGTCGTGACCGGCGCCAACTCGGGCCTCGGCCGGGTCACCGCGACCGAGCTGGCCCGGCACGGCGCGCACGTCGTGCTGGCCGTCCGCAACCTGGCCGCCGGGGCCGAGGCGGCCCGGGCCATCGGCGGTGACGTCGAGGTGCGTGAGCTCGATCTGGCCTCACTGGACTCGGTACGCGACTTCGCCACCAAGCTGGCCGTCGACCACCCGGTGATCGACCTGCTGGTCAACAACGCCGGCCTGGTCCTGCTCGGCCCCCGCCGGACCACCGCCGACGGCTTCGAGATGCAGCTCGGCACCAACATGCTGGGGCATTTCGCGCTGACCGGCCGGCTGCTCGGCGCCCTCGCACCGACCGCACGGGTGGTCAGCCTCAGCTCGATCACCCACAAGTCCGCCCACCTGGACTTCGACGATCTGATGTACGAGCGGGACTACCGGGCCAGCGCCGCCTACGGCCGGTCCAAGCTCGCCACCACCGTCTTCGGCGTCGAGCTGGACCGCCGGCTGCGGGCCGCCGGGTCGGCGGTGCTGAGCGTGCTGGCCCACCCCGGCCTGACCCGCACCAACCTGACCCCGCGGGCCTGGGAGCACCGGCCCCGGATCGGGCGGCTGGCGGCCTGGGCCGGCCTGCTCGTCACCCAGTCGGTCGAGCGGGGCACGGAGCCGCAGCTGCGCGCCGCGACCGCGCCGGGCGTCCGCGGTGGCCAGTTCTTCGGGCCGACCGGGCTCGGCGAGACGCGCGGGCGGGTCGGCGAGGCGCGGCTCAGCCGGGAGGCCGCCGACCCGGCCGTCGGGCGCCGGCTCTGGGCTGCCGCCGAGGACCTGACCGGCGTCCGCTACGCGCTCTGAAGAACCCGGCCGGGCAAGGGCTCGCGGGTGGTCAGCCCGGCCGGGATGCCGTCGACCGCGAGGGCCCGGCGGGAATCCACCAACCGAGTGAAAGACATGGTCAACGCCAAAACAGCCGACCGCGCCGGCGAGCAGGGCCACCCCGGTCACCAGCAGAAGCCGGATCGCCTGGCCGGCGAACCAGTCGACCGGCCAGGCCAGCACCACGACCACCCCCGCGGCCAGCACGATCAGGGTGGCCGGCCAGAAGATCGCATGGTGCGGGGCGCCGGCCGGTGGTGGGCCGTGCCATTCCCGCAGCCGTCTCGTCCGGACGATCCGGACGATAAGGTACGCGCCGACGGCGAACCCGGCCACGTTGGACGCGTCGGACAGCAGCCCCCACCACGGCGTACCCGGCCAGATCTCGGCGTCGAGCGCCGCGACACGACGTGGATGCGTGACCGCGTCCCAGCCCAGGTGGCTGGCCGCGCCGATCAGCGCCGACAGAACGGTCACGATCAACCGGTGCCGCACCGTGCCGAGCACGCCCAGATCGGCCACTCGCACGTGCACGGCGACGGCCGGCGCGGCCCAGCGGACCAGGCGGGTCAGCACCAGCGTCACCGGCAACGACCACCACACCAGGGCGGCGAGATTGTGGGTACGCGGGGAGACGCCCAGGCCGTACAGGGCGTAGGCCAGATCCGGTGCGACCGACCCGGTCACCAGGGCCACCCCGTCGAACCAGCGCGGTCGCCACAGCTTCAACGGGACGACGGCGATCGGATGCGTCGGAATCGTCAGCGGCATGATCGCGACCGTAGTGACGCCCCGCGGAGCGCCGGTGCCGGTCGTGCGGAGATCCGGTGAAGGTCTGTCAAGACCGCGAACGGAGGGAAATCCATCACTCTCAGTCATCAACAGATTCCGAAGCATCACGGTTTAGGCGTTGCTTGCCTTGGGCGCTACGGTCTTCGCATGGCCACGGTGTTGCTCGTCGAAGACGATCACGTCGTGCGCGGTGCGATGCTGCGGTCGCTGGCCGACCGGGGGCACGCCGTGCACGCCGTCGGCACGGCGCTCGACGCTCTGCGCCGGGTCGCCGCCGAAACCCCGGACCTGGTGGTGCTCGATCTCGGGCTGCCCGACCTGGACGGCTCGGACGCGCTGCGGATGTTGCGCGGCATCACCGACGTCCCGATCATCATCGCCACTGCCCGCGACGACGAGCAGACCGTGGTGCGGCTGCTGCGTTCCGGGGCCGACGACTACATGGTCAAGCCGTTCACCGGCGCGCACCTGGACGCCCGGATCACCACCGTGCTGCGCCGGGTCGGCCGGGCCAGCCGCACCGCGCAGCCGGCCGTACACGAAGTGGGTGAGCTGCGCGTCGACATCGGCGAGCGCAGCGCCAGCCTGGGCGACACCGCCCTGGCCCTGACCCGCAAGGAGTTCGACCTGCTGGCGTACCTCGCCGCCCGGCCCGGCCGGGTGGTGTCGCGTCGGGAGCTGCTGGAGGAGGTATGGCGACAGCCGTCAGTCGGCGAGGACCAGACGATCGACGTACATCTGTACTGGCTGCGGAGGAAACTGGGCGAATCAGCCGCGAAGCCTCGCTACCTGCGCACCGTGCGGGGAGTCGGATTCCGGTTGGTGGCGCCGGACTAAGGGCCCGCCTGGCCTGGGTCACCGCCGCCACCACGGGCGTCGCCGCCCTCGCCTTCCTCACTCCACTCGGCTGGGAGCTCCGCTCCGATCACCGAGACAACGCCATCGCCACCGCGGAACGGCGGAGTGCCACGGTGGCGGGCGCGCTCATCGCCGGTTCCAACCGCGGCGGCGTCAACGCGGCCGTGCAGGCGGCCGGCGGGCAGCTGACCGTGCACGCGCCGAACACCACGGCCGGCACCAGGGCGACCCCGGCCGACGTGACCCGGGCCGCCGCGGGCACCGAGCCGCTGCTGGTCGAGACCGACGACGGGCTGGTCCACCTGCGCCCGGTGCCGGTGGCGAAGCGTACCGCCGTGGTCGAGGTCTTCGTCCCGCGGAGCGAGCTGTCGGCGGGCACCGCGCGTGATCTGTGGACCCTGCTCGGCATCGCTTTGATCCTGGTGGCCGGCTCGGTGATCGTGGTCGACCGGCTGGCCCGGGGCGCGGTGTCGTCGGCCCGCAACCTGGTCCAGGCTGCGCTCCGGGTCGGCGGCGGCGATCTGGGCGTACGCATCCAGCCGTCCGGTCCACGCGAACTGGCCGAGGCCGGGTACGCCTTCAACCGGATGGCCGACCGCCTGGTCACCTCGCGCACCAGCGAGCGCGAGATGGTCGCCGACCTGTCCCACCGGCTGCGGACGCCACTGACCGCGCTTCGCCTGGACGCCGAGGCGCTCGACCCGGACGACACCCAGATCGGCCAGTTCTCCGCGGCCGAGCTGGACCGCCGGCGCGGCATCCGGCGGATCCGGGTGGCCATCGCCACGCTCGAGGGCGAGGTCGACGATCTGATCACCACCACCCGTAAGGCGGTCGCCAAGCAGGTGGCGTCCGCACCCGAGGTGGGCATGTGCGACGCCGCCGAGGTGGTCCGCGAGCGCATGTCGTTCTGGTCGGCCCTGGCCGGCGACCAGAACCGTCAGTTCCAGGTGGTCGGGGCCAGCACCCGGGTGCCGGTGCCGGTGGCCCGGCCCGAGCTGGCCGCCGCGCTGGACGCGGTGCTGGGCAACGTCTTCCGCTACACCCCGCAGGGCACCGCGTTCGAGATCGGGCTGTCCCGGCGGGACGGCTGGGTGGCGCTGCGGGTGGACGACGCCGGCCCGGGCATCCCGGACCCGGAACGGGCGATGCGGCGCGGCGAGAGCGACCAGGGCTCGACCGGCCTGGGGCTGGACATCGCACGGCGGGCGGCCCAGTCCACCGGCGGCTCGGTCAGCCTGGACCGGGCGGCGCTGGGCGGGGCCAGCGTGGTGATGTTGCTGGCCGATGCCGAGGCACCCCCGAAACAGGCGAGCCGTTTCGGTCTGATAGGAAGACTGGCCCGCGAACGCGACACCATCCGGAGGCGCCGGTCGCATTGATCGGGCCCAGTGACCCCCCAGCACTCGGACGGTAGATCTTTTGCTTAGGTCTGTATTAAAGGCGTTCCGCTCGCGCTCGCGGGCTGACACGCTTCTCACCGATCCCATCCGGCTCGCCGGTCCGTCGCACGCATCACGTCCCCGCAGTCAGGATCGGCGTAGCCACCGCGCGGTGGGAGGCGGAAACCCCATATCCTCCTCCCACCGCGCACCCGCCGCCCACCGAGGAGAGGCCCCGTTGTCCGCGCACCGACGGAATGCGCTGCGCGGTGCGAGCCTGCGGTGGTTGCCCAAGCGGATACGCAAACACATCTTCCCGATCACTGTCGGTGCGGCGGTGATCGGCATGGCCGCGGTCGCCGGACCGAGCATGATCCAGGCCGGGCGCTCCGGTGACGGGTCCGGCCAGGGGCAGCGGATCCGGCTGGCCAGCCTGCCGCGGGACCAACCGGCGCAAGGGCTGATCTACAAGGATCTGCGTCCGGCCGGCGAGGGGTCGGTCTGCGCCGGCGCGTACGCACTGGACGAGCTGACGTGTACGCACGGCCCCGACCCGGCACCGGCCGGCCTGGCCGTGCGCCGCGGGGTGGCGCCGGTGACGGCCAAGGCGCCCGAGCCGGTCTCTCCCAGCCGCGAGCAAAGCAAGACCCCGCAGGACGCCGAGATCGTCCGTGACCTGGGCGGGAGCCTGCTCGCCGCGGGCAAGCCGGCGCTGCTGCCGGACGCCGCTCCGGGCGACGCCGACTTCGTGATGGGCACCCATGACGTGGCCTGCGCCGGCGACGGGCGGGACGGCAACCGCGTCCAGGTGGTCTACGTGCACGCGCTGGGCACGCCCAGCCGCTACACCGACTTCGTCGGCTCGATCCGGGTCTGGGCGGCCGGGGTGGACGCGATCTACGACTCGTCGGCCGGTGAGACCGGCGGTTCCCGGCACATCCGGTACGTGACCACGCCGTCCTGCCGCGTCGACGTGGCCGAGGTGCAGGTGCCGGTGCACGGGCTGGACACGTTCCCGCAGACCGTCCAGGCGCTCAAGGAACTCGGCTACAACCGCACCGACCGCAAGTACCTGCTGTTCGCCGACGCCACCCGGTACTGCGGGATCAGCACGTTCGTGGCCGACGACCGGGCCGGCTCGGGCAACCGCAACAACGGCGGCCCGTCGTACGCCCGGGTCGACTCGGGCTGCTGGAGCACCGTGGCGGCGGCGCAGCAGCTCACCCGCGCGTTCGGTGCCACCCTGCTGAACTCGCCCAACTCGTCCGGCGGGGGCAGCTGCACCGACGACTTCGACCTGCTCTGCCACGCCGACCGCTCCGGGACGCCGCTGCGCCAGCGCTGCCCCAGAAAGAACGAGATCCGGCTGGACTGCGGGCACGACGACTACTTCAGCACCAACCCGCCGCGGGACAGCTGGCTGGCCAAGAACTGGAACGTGGCCCAGAGCGAGTTCCTGCTGCGCGGCGACGGCGGCGACGACGTGCCGGACGCGCCGGGCTCGGTGCCGGGCGAGCCGGCGGCGCCGGAGGACGACCCGACGGTACGGCCGTCCACGCCGGGCGGTGGCGACGCCTCGGACGGTGGCGGGGACGCGGTGCCGCCTCCATCCTCCGGTGCGGCGCAGAACGCGCCGGCCAAGGCGGTGCAGGCCGCGGCCGCTCCGGCCCAGGCGTTCGTCGAGGTACGCGACGCGACCAACAACTCGGTCCGCCTGACCTGGGGCGCGGCCGCACCGGACGCGACGTACCAGGTGGCCGTGGACGGCGTGACGATCGCGACCACGAAGGCGACCCGGGCCGGTCTGATCGGGTTGCGCCCGGACACCGCGTACCAGGTGGCGATCAGCAGCACCGCGCAGAACTATCAGGCCAAGGCGTCGGCCCGGACGCTGCCGGTGGCCCGGCCGACCCAGAACTCCTGGTTCGTCCTGGAGAACGCGCTGACCGGCGGGGCCGCCGACCTCTACGCGGCGCGTACGGCCAACGGCACGGCCATCACTCTGAGTGGCTCGGACGGCGACGCCCAGCAGCAGTGGATGCTCGTGCCGGCCGGTGGCAACTCGTTCTCGTTGAAGTCGCGGGCGACCGAGAAGTGCGCGATGCCGCTGGGCGGCAACCCGGTGGCCGGCGCTCCGGTGGTCCAGTCCGATTGTGCGGGGGCGGCCACGGGCCTGTGGACGCTGCGCCAGTCGGCGTACGGTTTCTCGCTGCGCAGCGTCTCCGGCGACTTCGTCCTCGGGGTGGGCGGGCAGCGGTTCGGCGCGCAACGCGTGCTGGTGCTCCAGAACGGCAACGACTCACGGCACCAGAGCTGGGCGGCCGTGCCGGGCTGACCGGCACGGGCACCTCGGACCCGGCGGCCGGCCGGGGGAAGGAGACGGACGCAGATGAAGACCGATGTGTGGGTGGAGCCTCCGGTCGACGAGGAGGAGCCGCCGGCCCGATTCAACCGGCGGCGGCTGATCCGCTGGGCCGTCGTGCTGACCCTCGGCATCCTCGCGGTGCTGGCGATCTGGCAGGAGCCGCTCTACGCGCTCAAGTACTGAGCGGTGTAGTCGTCGATCTCGGCGGCCAGCCGGGCGCGGCCGTCGGCGGGGAGGAACGACGCCTCGACGGCGGCCCGGGCCAGCCCGGCCACCCCGGACTCGTCCAGGTCGAGCAGCCGGGCGGCCACCGCGTACTCCTGCTCGATGGTGGTGCCGAACATCGGCGGGTCGTCGGAGTTGACCGTGACCGGAACACCGGCCGCGACCAGCGCCGGCAGCGGGTGCTCGGCCAGGTCGGCGACCGCCCGGGTCCGCACGTTGGAGGTCGGGCACACCTCCAGCGGGATGCGGTTCTCGGCCAGGTACGCCATCAGTTCCGGGTCCTGGGCGGCCGAGATGCCGTGCCCGATCCGCTCGGCGCCGAGGTCACGCAGCGCAGCCCAGATGGTCTCGGGACCGGTGGTCTCGCCGGCGTGCGGGACGCTGTGCAACCCGGCCGCACGGGCCTCGTCGAAGTACGGCTTGAACTGCGGCCGGGGTACGCCCACCTCGGGCCCGCCGAGGCCGAAACTGATCAGGCCGTCGGGCTGTTCCGCCAGCGCCACGCGCAGCGTCTCCTCGGCGGCGGGCAGTCCGGCCTCGCCCGGGATGTCGAAGCACCAGCGCAGCTCGACCCCGAACTCCTTGGCGGCCGCGGACCGGGCGTCCTCGATCGCCTCGCAGAACGCCGGCGCCGGGATGCCGCGGCGGACGTGTGAATACGGCGTGATCGTCAGCTCGGCGTAGCGCACCTGGCCTCGGCCCAGTTCCCGGGCCACCTCGTAGGTCAGCATCCGCACGTCCTCGGCGTCCCGGATCAGGTCGACGACGCTGAGGTAGACCTGGATGAAGTGGCCGAAGTCGCGGAAGGCGAAGTAGTCGGCCAGTGCCGCCGGGTCGGCCGGAACGGGCGAGGAGCCCTCGTGCCGGGCGGCCAGCTCGGCCACGATCCGGGGCGAGGCCGACCCGACGTGGTGCACGTGCAGCTCGGCCTTGGGCAGACCGGCGATGAAGGCGGTCAGGTCACTCACGACGTCTCCTCAACTCAGTGGCAGGCCCGCGCGGTGTCCGGGCCCGGATGCCGCCCCCGCCTACCACTACGAACGACAGTGGTAGGCGGGGGCGGCGTTCCGGGCCCGGACACCGCCCGGGGCTACCTCTGCGGGGTCTGGGCCACCACGAAGACGCGGCGGAACGGGAAGGCCACGCGGCCGTCGCGCGCCGGGTAGGCGTCGGCCAGCCGGGCGGCCAGGTCACCGCGGAAATCCTGCCACGCCGCGTCGTCCAGCCGCGCCCGGACCGGCCGGAGCGCGGTGCCCTCCATCCAGCGCAACACCGGATGCTCCGGCCCCTCGACCGGCAGCAGGTGCAAGTAGGTCGTCTCCCACGCGTCGACGGGACCGGGAAAGAGCGCGGCGTACCCGGCCGGGTCGAGCACCGGCGCCTCCCGCAGCACGTCGCCCAGGCCGTAGCCGGCACCGACCTCGCGCAGCGCCCGGTGCGAGGGCGCGTCGAAGTTGCCCGGCACCTGCATCGCGATCCACGCTCCGGCCGGCAGCTCGCCGGCCCACCGGGTCAGCAAGGCCGGATGCCCGGGCACCCACTGCAGCGTCGCGTTGGTCACCAGCACGTCGACATCCGGCCCGGGCCGCCACTCCCGCACGTCGCCCAGCGCGGCGTCGACGATCTCCCGCGCCCGGGCGACCATCTCCGGTGAGGAGTCGACGCCGGTCACCCGCGCCCCCGGCCAGCGCTCGCGCAGGGAACCGGTCAGCGTGCCCGGGCCGCAGCCCAGATCCACCACCGCGCGCGGCCGCCCGGCGCCGACCCGGGCCACGAGATCGAAGAACGGGCGGGAGCGCTCATCGCCGTACCGCTGATAGATCGCCGGGTCCCACACAGCGCAACCCCCAAACCGTACGTACGTCTTGCAAAACCCTAGCACCGCGGGCGATAGGCTCGCGCGGTGGAGAATCGCAGCTTTCGCAGGATGGGACGAGACGCCTCGGTGATCGGGCTCGGCGCCTGGCAGCTGGGCGCCGACTGGGGCAACGTGACCGAGGAGGACGCGCACGCCACGCTGGCCGCGGCCGTCGACGCCGGGGTCACCTTCATCGACACCGCCGACGTGTACGGCGACGGGCGCAGCGAGCAGATCATCGGCTCGTTCCTGAAGCAGCGGCCGGGGCTCTTCGTGGCGACCAAGATGGGCCGGCGGATGGCCCAGGAGGTCGCCAACTACTCGCTCGACAACTTCCGGGCCTGGAACGACCGGTCCCGCGCCAACCTCGGCGTGGACACCCTCGACCTGGTCCAGCTGCACTGCCCGCCGACCCCGGTGTTCTCGATGGACGCCACCTACGACGCGCTCGACCAGCTGGTGCACGAGAAGCGGATCGCGGCGTACGGGGTCAGCGTGGAAACCGCCGACGAGGCGCTCGCGGCCATCGCCCGGCCGAACACGGCCAGCGTGCAGATCATCCTGAACGCGTTCCGGCTCAAGCCGCTCGAGCAGGTGCTGCCCGCGGCCCGCGAGGCCGGCGTCGGTGTCATCGCCCGGGTTCCGCTGGCCAGCGGGATGCTCACCGGCCGGTACGACGCGAACACCACCTTCGCCGCCGACGACCACCGCAACTTCAACCGGCACGGCGAGGCGTTCGACGTCGGCGAGACCTTCTCCGGCGTCGACTACGAGACCGGGCTGGCGGCAGTCGAGCGGCTGCGCCCGCTGGTCCGCGAGGGCGAGACGATGGCGCAGTTCGCGCTGCGCTGGGTCATCGACCAGCCCGGCGTCACGGTGGTCATTCCCGGCGCCCGCAACCCCGAGCAGGCCCGGGCCAACGCCTCGGTGGCCGGCCTGGCCCCGCTCAGCCCCGAGGTGTTGCAGGCCGTACGGACGGCCTACGACGACCTGGTCCGGCCGCAGGTGCACGACCGGTGGTAGGCGAGACGAGGCCGAAGCTGACCGGCTGGACCCCGATGACCCTGGGCCTGTTGTGCGTGGTCCTCGGTGGCCTGTGGACGCTGCAGGGGCTCGACATCGTCGGCGGCAGCGTGATGAGCGGAGTAACCGTCTGGGCCATCGTCGGACCGGTGGTGGTGGTGATCGGTCTGGTGCTGCTGGTGCTGGGCACCCGCCGCCGCAACGCGGCCAAGCGGGCCGAGCTCGCCCGGTCGGCAACGCCGCCGGCAGACCCGGGGCAATCGGGGCCGCCACAGCGCCCAGGGCAATCCGGACCGCCACAGCACCCAGGGCAATCCGGACCGCCACAGCACCCAGGGCAATCCGGACCGCCCGGGTACTCAGGGCCGCCGGGACGCTGACGGGCCACAGGGAACACTGACGGGCCGCCGAGGCGCTAGACGGGCCGCCGAGGACGCCGACGGGCACCCGGACGCTGACGGGCCCCACCGCGCCGTCGGTATGACAACGCAGAAACCCCGCGTCCCAGCCCTGGGACGCGGGGTGTCTGTGTGTGTCGGCCGGCTCCGCGCGCTGGAGTCGGCAGCCGGCGTCGCCGCCGGCTAGTGGTCTCAGATCGGGCGAACCTGCTCCGCCTGCGGGCCCTTCTGGCCCTGGGCGATCTCGAACTCGACCCGCTGGTTCTCCTCCAGAGTCCGGTAACCCGAAGTCTGGATGGCCGAGAAGTGGACGAAGACGTCAGCACCCCCGCCGTCGACGGTGATGAAGCCGAAGCCCTTGTCTGCGTTGAACCACTTCACGGAACCTGTCGCCATGCTGTTCTCCTTCTGAAAATGCCGACTCCGTGATGCGAGGAGCCGATGTCCGTTTTCGAGCAGCGGCGCCAGTGAGGCGGCCTTTCCAGAGGACGTCCCATCCACCCGACCGCCGACGGCGCCTGGCTGGCGCCTCGGAGGCGTGCGGAGCAGCACACCACGTACGCAAAAACTGGGCACACTGTACCCGAAAATCGGGCGTGGAAGCTCCCCCAAGCGACATTCGAAGAAACCATGGCAGATACGGAAAAGGTCCCCCACATCGACGGAACGTCGCGGAGGACCTTGACCACTGTCAATCACCCTACGTATTCATCAGTCGGGCCAGTTGCCCGTCAGCCGCCGGACGCCAATGGCCCCGCCGCGGTCCACGGCCGCTTTCACCACCGAGAAGATGAGGCCCTGAATGGCCGCGGCGGCCAGGATCTCTCCCCAGCCGCGGTCCTCGTCGGTCGCGTTGGGCGCGTCGCCCTCGCCCTCGATCGCCTTCCACACCTGCTTGAAGGCGAACCCGGCGATCGAACCGGCGGCGATGCCCAGCAACAGGCCCACCGGCTTGTACGCGATCTTGTTCAGTTTCCCGCTCATCGGCGACTCCCCCGGATCACCAGGATCACGCCGATCACGGCGGCCACCCCGGCCGCGATGGCCACGATCGGGATGGGCCGGCGGCGTACCTGCTCCGCCGGATCCGATTCCTGCACCTGCGCGACCGTCTCGCGGGCCTTGTCGCCCGCCTGACCGGCCGCGGCCTTGGCCTTGGTGCCGGCCAGGTGCACCGCGTCGAGCGCCTTCTGCCCGGCCTCGGCCGCCTGCGCCTTGACCCGCTGCTTGGTCTGCTCGACCTGCTCCTTGGCCCGTGCCTTGACGTCCGCCTTGGCCGCCAGGGCCTGCACCGTCTCGCCGAGCTCGGCACGGGTCTGGGCGATCTCCGCGCGCAGCGCCGCCACGTCGGGCTTTCCGTTCGACCCGGACGTGCCGTTCTTGTCGCTCATGCCCGGCTCCTGTCCTTCACCGCATGTTTCACTTCGTCCACGTCCGCCTTCACGCTCTCGATGGCCGCACTCGGTTCCGGCGGCACCGCCTGGGTTACCTGCTTCTTGCCCAGCAGGGCCAGGATGCCCGCCACCGCGAACAGCAGCACCGTCACGATGAGGGCGGCCAGCCACAGCGGCAGGACGAGGCTGAGCGCGATGATCCCGGTGGCGATGAGCGCGCCCACGCCGTAGAGCGCGAGCACCCCGCCGCCGCCGAAGAGCCCGATGCCGACCCCGGCGTGCTTGCCCTTCTCGGCCAACTCGGCCTTGGCCAGCGCGAGCTCGTCGCGGACGAGCGTCGTGATCTGCTCGCTGGCTCGCTGCACCAGCTCGGACGTGGACTGGTCGCCTGCCTTGCGGGCCGCACTGCCGTTCAGGACATCCGCCATGCTGTCCTCCTTTCCCTGTGTCGGGTGTATGCCCCGCCGTGCGAAGAAGCAACCCTCCTGCTCACCGCGGTTCACCGCCACCACCGCTTTCGGCGGAGGCGGCACTGCTTCCGCCGGCGGCCGCACCGCTCTCGGCGGCCGCACCGCTCTCGGCGGCCGCACCGCTCTCGGCAGAGGCCGCACCGCCGAACGCGGCGCCCCGCCGGTCGCCGTCCGTGCCGCCGGCGAAGACCTGGTCGTCGTGCGTGGTGCCGCCGTCGGCCCGGGCGACGGACGGCATGGCAGCGCGGGGTGGGTCGGTGTCGGCCCGCAGCCGAGGCAGCGCGCCCGGCCGGCGCTCCCACACCCAGCTCACCAGACGCTCGCGGACCAGGCACCGCAAATCCCACAACGCGCCCGCATCGGCCGCGCTGACCAGCGCCCGTAGCCGGATCATCCCGCCGGTCGCGTCCGTGACCTGCAGGACGCACACGCGCCCGTCCCACAATTCGGACAGCCCGACCACCCGGCGGAGCTCGGTCCGCAATTCCTCGACCGGCGCTGACCAGTCGACGTCGACCTCGGCCGTGCCGAGCACGGCCGAGCCGGTCCGGGTCCAGTTCTGGAACGGCTTGGTGGTGAAGTACGAGGTGGGCAGGATCAGCCGGCGATCGTCCCAGATCTGCACGGCCACGTACGTGAGGGTCAGCTCCTCGATCCGGCCCCACTCGTTCTCGACCACCACCACGTCGTCGACCCGCACCGCGTCGCTGAACGCGAGTTGCAGCCCCGCGAAGACGTTCCCGAGCGTGCTCTGGGCGGCCAGGGCGGCCACCACACTGATCAGGCCGGCCGAGGCCAGGACGCTGGCGCCGAGGGCGCGTACCCCCGGGAAGGTCATCAGCATCACGCCGATGGTGATGACCACGACCGCCGCCACGGTGACCCGCCGCAGCATCACGACCTGGGTCTTGAGCCGCCGCGCGCGCAGGTTGTCGGGTACGTCGGTGCGCCAGCGGGTGAGGGCGGTGTCCTCGACGACCAGCAGCAGCGCGCCGATCAGCCAGGCGCCGGCGGCGATCACGGCCAGCAGCAGGATGTGCAGCACGGTCCGGCGCCCGCCGAAGTCGTCCACGCCGACGGTCAGGACCAGGCGGACCGCGAGGAGCACGACGAGGGCCCGGAACGGCGAGTGTGCCGTCCGGGCCAGGTCGGCCCAGAGGACCGAGTTCCGTCCGAGCCGCTGTGCGAGCAGGTGAATGGCCTCGACCAGCACCAGCGCCGCCCCGGCGGCCACGACGACCGCCAGCAGCGCGGTGAGGACGCCGTTCACTGCGGCATCACATCACAGGTTCAGACGTCGCGGTACTTGGCCTGGAAGAAGCAGTAGACGCCGAAGCAGGCGATGCCGAGGGCGATCAGGCCGAGCAGCCACGGGCCCCAGGCGGTGCCGGCCAGCGTCTTGAGGGCGCCGTCGAGGCCGCGGGCCTTCTCCGGGTCGTACGAGATGGCGGCCGAGGCCAGCAGGACACCGACGATGCCGTACGCGACGCCCTTGCTGGAGTAGCCCGCCATGCCGAGCCGGCGGACGGTCTGGCGCACCTTCGGGCTCATCTGCCCGGTCTTCAGGTGCTCCTCGAACTTCTTCTTGAGGCCGTAGACGACCAGGCCGACACCCACGCCGACCACGACCACGCCGGCCAGGCCGACCAGGAACCGGCCGAAGCCGTTGTCCATCAGTGAGGAGGCCGACGACTGCTGGCTCTGCGCCTGCGAGGTCTGCCCGCCGGTGATCGTCTTGATCGCGAGGACGGCGAAGTAGCCGTACAGGATGGCCCGGCAGCCGGAGACGACGCGTTCGGCGAGGGCCTGCTTGTTCTGCTCGCCGCTCTCCCCGACGGCGGCCTCGAAAGCCTGCCAGAGGGCGAGCGCGATCATCCCGATGGCGATCAGGACCAGCAGGAACTTGCCGCCCGGGCCCTGCGCGATGGTCTGCAGGGCCCCGGACTGGTCGGTCTCGTTGGACGAGTTGCCGAACGCGACCTGCAGCGCCAGCCACGCGAACAAGATGTGGATGACGCCGTAGGCGATGAAGCCGCCGCGCGCGAGCATCTCCAGCGGTTTGCTGTTGGCCGCGCGCGAGGCCGTACTACGTGCTTGAGCAGTGGCTGACATGCCGCCTTAAGTCACCCGGCGCCACTTCCGCCAAACCTGTTTCACGGACGGCTGACCTGGAATGACACGTCGTCCTGGGTCACCGTGTTGAGCGCCACCTGCAGCCCGGCCACCTCGACCGCCTGCTGCCCCTTGGTCAGTTGGACCTGCTCACCGGCCACCTCGAGCGTGACCGTGTTCTGGTCGGCGCTGACGAACTTGGCCTCGACCCCGAGCACGCTGGCCGAGGCGTCGGTCTTCCGCTGGATCGTGACCGTGCACTGGTTGAGGCCGCAGTCGACGTTGTCGTTGCTGCAGGCGGCGAGGGGTCCGAGCGCGAGGATGGCGGTCGTGAGCAAGGCGGCGCGGCGCGAGGCCGTGGTCTTCAACACCCATCCCACGGTACGAGGTCAGAGCGACCCTATGCTCGGAAGATGGACGTGAGCGTGCGTGACAACGCATCCGAGCACCGCTACGAGTTGATCGCCGACGGCGCACAGGCCGGCATCGCGGCCTACCGTGTGCGCGATGGCGTCACGATCATCACGCACAGCGAGATAGACCCGGCCTTCCGCGGCAAGGGCCTGGGCAACGACCTGGCCCGCCTGACCCTCGACCACCTGCGGTCGACGGGCGCCCGGGTGGTCCCGGCCTGCCCGTTCTTCGCCAAGTACGTGTCCGAGCACCACGACTACGACGACATCCTCGAAAACTAGTGGTAGCGCGGAGCGCCATCCCGGCGGCGAATACCGCCCGGTCCTACCACTGATTGCTCAGGCGGCGACCGGCTGGGGCGTCGCGGGGATGCTCGTGCCCGCGATGATCTCGGCGGCGGCCTGGCCGCAGGCGCGCGTGGCGCCGTAGGTCGCCAGGTGCACCGCCCCGGTCACCTGCTCGGGCAGCCCCATCTCGACCACCACGGCGCTCGGGCAGACCGCCAGCGTGCGGGCCACCGCGGTGGCCACCCAGGGGTGGCGGTGCAGGTCGCGGACGACGAGCACGAGCGGGCGGTCGGCCAGCCCGGCCAGCACCCGGCCCTCCGGCTCGGCCAGCCCGCCCAGGTCGTCCTCACTCAGCCGCACCGACGTGGTGCCGGGCAGCAGGTCGTGCAGCGGCGCGCCCAGTCCCCACGGGGTCTCCGCGCCGATCGCGATGTTGCGGGGCGGCGCGAACTCGACCACGTGCGCGGCCCGGTTCAGCGGCAGCATGTTCTCGGCGCCGGTCACCCGCACCGCCCGGCGGGCCGCGTCCAGACCGACGACCGAGGCGGCCACCGCGCCGATGGACAGCGCGTCGGCCACCGCCCGGGCACCGGTCCGGGTCTGCGTCTCGGTGGTCCAGGCGGCGAGGCGGCGGACCCGGGCGGCCGCGTCCCGCAGCCGCGCCTCGGGCAGCTCTCCACTGCGGACGGCGGCCACGATCGCGTCGCGCAGGGCGATCGCGTCACCCTCGTCGGCGTGGTCGCCGCCCACGCAGATCGCGTCGGCGCCGGCGGCGATGGCCCGCACGGTCGCGCCGGCCAGCCCGTACGCCCGGGCCACGCCCTGCATCTCGATGCCGTCGGTGACGATCAGTCCGTCGTAGCCCAGTTCCTCGCGCAGCAGTCCGGTGAGGATCCGCGCGCTGAGGGTGGCCGGGAGCTCGGCGTCGTACGCGGGCACGAGCAGGTGGCCGGTCATCACGGCCTGCACGCCGGCCGCCACCGCGGCCCGGAACGGAACCAGCTCGACCGACTCGAGCTCGGCCCGGCCGCGGTCGATCAGCGGGACGGCGTGGTGCGAATCGACGGCCGTGTCGCCGTGGCCGGGGAAGTGCTTGGCGCAGGCGGCCACACCGGCGGACTGCAGGCCGGTGACGAAGGCGGCGGAGTGCCGGGCGACCAGGGTGGGGTCGGCGCCGAACGCGCGTACCCCGATGATCGGGTTTCGGGGGTTGCTGTTGACGTCGACGTCCGGGGCGTAGTCGAACGTGATGCCGGCGTGGGCCAGGTCGCGGCCCAGGTCACGGGCGACCGCCTCGGTCAGCGCGGGGTCGTCGATCGCGCCCAGCGCCAGGTTGCCGGGCCGGGAGCTGCCCTGCCGCGACTCGAAGCGGGTGACGTCGCCGGCCTCCTCGTCGATCGCCACGATCACCTCAGGGCGCTCGGCCCGCAGCTGGGCGGTCAGCGCGGCCACCTGGGCCGGCGATTCCACGTTGCGGGCGAACAGAGCCACGCCGCCGAGCCCGTCGGCCAGCATGCGCCGGACCCAGTCGGGCGCCGTGGTCCCGGTGAAGCCCGGCTGCAGCACGGTCGCGGCGAGTTCGGTCAGTTCGTCGCTGGAGCGCGGCATGTGTCCCCCGTACCTCACGGATCGTGGTCGGGACCCATGGAAACATCCCGTGTCGATTTAGTCAACAAACCTTCCTATTAGCCGTGTACGAATGGGCAAGTAAGACCTGTCTCGAATCCCGCCTCGGGGCGCTTCGACTGGGAGAGGATTTGAGACAGGTCTTAGAGTGTTCACGTGGTTACTCCACTTGCCGCCTCCGGGGTCGACTGGTCCCAGGTGCACGCGGTCAAGCTGCTCGGCATCGCGCTCGCCGTGCTGATCCTGTTCTGGGCGATCCGGCGGATGTTCAAGTGACCCCCCGCGGGGGTATCCGGCACGCGCCATGATGAAGCTTCCCGTCTATGGACCCCGCCTGCGCCGCGCCGCCCGCAAGTTCTTCGGCTGGCCGTCGCTGCGCCCGGGCCAGTTCAAGCCGATGCGCGCCGTGCTGCGCCGCAAGGACGCCCTGGTGGTGCTCCCGACCGGCGCCGGCAAGTCGGCGATCTACCAGATCCCGGCCGTCCTGCTGCCCGGGCCGACAGTGGTGATCTCGCCGCTGCTGGCCCTGCAACAGGACCAGATCCTCGCGCTCAACGCACTCGGACACCCCGAGACCCGCGCGGTCCGGGTGAGCTCGGCCGAGACGCCGGCGCAGCAGCGCGAGGCGATCGCGGAGATCCGCGACGGCCGGGCCGAGTTCCTCTTCATCACACCCGAGCAGCTGAGCGACCCGGACCGGATGTCCGAGGTCCGCGCCCTCAAACCCGGCCTGGTCGCGGTGGACGAGGCGCACTGCATCTCGGCCTGGGGCCACGACTTCCGGCCCGACTACCTGTCCATCGGCCACCTGATCAAGGGGATCGGGCGGCCGCCGGTGCTGGCCCTCACGGCCACCGCCTCGCCGCCGGTCCGCGACGACATCATCGACCGGCTGCAACTGCGCAGGCCCGAGGTACACGTCTCCGGGCTCGACCGGCGCAACCTCTTCCTCGAGGTGGCGTACTGCCCGGACGAGTCGTACCGCACCCGCAAGCTGCACGCCCTGCTCGACTCCGCTCCCCCGCCCGGCATCATCTACGTCGCCACGCGACGGGCCGCGGAAGAGCTCGCGTCGTCGCTGGAGTCGGCCGGGTACAACGCGACCTACTACCACGGCGGCCTGTCCGCCTCGGAGCGGACGACCCGGCACACCGCCTTCTCCAACGACAAAGTGGACATCATGGTGGCCACGTCGGCGTTCGGGATGGGCATCGACAAACCGAACATCCGGTGGGTCGCACACGTGGCGCTGCCCGGGTCACCGGACGCCTACTTCCAGGAGATCGGGCGGGCCGGCCGGGACGGCCTGGACTCCCGGGCGTTGCTGCTGTGGCGGGCCGAGGACGAGGGCATCCAGCGGTTCTTCACCGGCGGCAAGCCCGACCTGGTCGAGGTGCGCGAACTGGCGGCCGCGCTGCGCGACGGGGCGCGAAGCAAGACCGCGCTCAAGGAGAAGACCGGCCTGGGACCACGCAAGCTCGGGTCGCTGCTCGGCCTGCTGGAACAGGTCGGCGCGGCGACCGCCGGCGACCGCAACAAGTGGACGGTCCCGGTATTCGCACCGCTGCCGGCCGCGGCCGCGCGGGCCGCCCTGGACGAGTACGAGCGGCAGCAGACGATCGAGCGGTCCCGCACCGACATGATGCGCGGCTTCGCCGAGGCGCAGTCCTGCCGTACCCAATTCCTGCTCGCCTACTTCGGCGAGAACCTCAAGAAGCCGTGCGGCCACTGCGACAACTGCCTGACCGGGCCCGCGCCATCTCCTCCGTCCTCCGAAGATCACCCCTTCGCGGTACACGCCAAGGTGCGGCACCAGGAGTGGGGCGAGGGCATGGTGATGGGGTACGAAGAGGACCGCATGACAGTCCTCTTCGACTCCGTCGGCTACAAGACCCTCTCGGTCGGCGTGGTCACCGAGAACGAACTGCTCACCCCAGCCTGAGGCTGACCGGGTGACGGGTCAGCCACTCGTTCAGATTCAGGGCCAGCTCCATCCGCATCCGGCCGCCGAACATGTCGTCGCCCGGAGCCCGGACCGCCTTCTCGTTGAGCAGCGGACGCAGTGGCGCGTCCCGGTCGGCGAGCATCGTCTGCACGCGCTCGCGCAGGGTCTGGTCGTACGCCGGATCCTGGGTCGACGGGTACGGGCTCTTGCGCCGCTCGACCACCGAACGCGGCAACACGTCGGCGGTGGCCGCCCGGAGCAGGCTCTTCTCGTACCCGTCGAAGGTCTTCATCGACCACGGGGTGTTGTACACGTACTCGACCAGCCGGTGATCGCAGAACGGCACCCGGACCTCCAGCCCATGGGCCATGCTCATCCGGTCCTTGCGGTCGAGCAGGATCTGCACGAAACGGGTGAGGTGCAGATAGCACACCTCTCGCATCCGCCGCTCCTGGCCGGAAACCCCGTCGAGATGCTCGACCTCGGTCAACGCCGACCGGTAGGCCGCGTCCTGGTAGCCCGGCAGGTCGAGCTGCTTCATCAGGTCGGGCGCCAGGATCCCCTCGTTCTCCCGGTTCCCGCCCATCAACCGGACCGCCGCCAGCCACGGGAAGGTGTCGGCGTTGACGATCTCCGGCACGTGGAACCAGCGGTAGCCACCGAACACCTCGTCGGCCGACTCGCCCGACAACGCCACCGTCGAGCGTTCCCGCACGGCGCGGAACAGAAGGTAGAGCGACGTGAAGATGTCACCGCCGAACACCGGCACATCGGCCGCGTCGAGCACACCCGAGCGGTAGAGCGGATCCATCAGCGCCGCCGGGTCGAGCATGATGTCGGTGTGCTCGGACAGGACGTGCTCGGCCACGTCGTGCACGAACGGCGCGTCCGGGGTGTCCCGCATGGCGTCGGCCTGGAACTTCTCGGTCTGCCCGGGAAAGTCGACGGCGAACGAGCGCACCGGCCCGCCGCTGCCCGCACGCAACGCCTTCTGGGCCAGCGCGGTGATCGCGGACGAGTCGAGCCCACCCGACAGCAGCACACACAGTGGGACGTCGGCGATCAGCTGCCGCTCGACGATGTCGTCCAACAGCTCGCGGACGGTGCGGACGGTCGTACCCAGATCGTCGGTGTGCTCCCTTGCGCTGAGGCGCCAGTAGTGGTGCGTACGCAGCCCCGCACGATCCACCCGCACGATCTCGCCCGGCCGCACCTCACGCAGATCGCGGAAGACGGCGGTGCCCGGCGTCTTGACGAACGACAACAGCTCGCGCAGCCCGTCGCTGTCCACCACGGCCGGCACCTGCGGATGCGCCAGCACCCCCTTGGGCTCGGAGGCGAACACCACGCCGTCGGTCATCGCCCGGTAGTACAGCGGCTTGATCCCCATCCGGTCGCGCACCAGGAGAAGGGACTGCTCCCGGGCATCCCACAGCCCGAAGGCGTACATGCCGTTCAGCCGCTCCGCGAACCCCTCACCCCATTCCAGGTACGCGTGGAGCAACACCTCGGTGTCACTGGTCGTGCGGAAGTCGTGGCCGAGCCCGCGCAGTTCGTCGCGCAGCTCGCGGTAGTTGTAGATCTCTCCGCTGTAGGTGACGGTGACCAGCGTCCGCCCGTCGTGCTCGACTGACATCGGCTGAGCGCCGGTCTCGAGGTCGATCACCGCCAGGCGCCGATGCCCCAGCCCCACGTGCTCGTCGAGCCAGACCCCTTCGGCATCCGGCCCGCGCAGAGTCATGGTCGCGGTCATGGCCCGCAGCACGGCGCCCTCCCGCCGCAGATCCCGCTCGAAGCTGATCCAGCCGACGATTCCACACACGACAGTCCTCCTCGAATCCGGACGAATATCCCCGTTTTATGCCTCGAGTGCGGACCAGGCAACCAAGCGTGACTTTACAGCCAATAAACCCCAGATCCCTTGCCCCCGAAACGAGCCACTGCTAGGGCGTGCTAGGTGACCCGGCAAGTGCGAGGCGTGGCCGGGTCATGAGACACGCCTGGGGCGAACCGCCGCGCCCCGGCCGCGCGTACTGGCATCCGAGACCTCGCGATCCGTTATGGGTTCGTTCTTCGCGGGCCTGGGGACGGGCACAGAAATGTCGGCGAGGGTCGATATGCTGGTGAGCGCCGAGGTAGCAACACGGGGAGGCAGCGGCATGGCAGACGGCGTGGAGATCGACACCGGACAGGTGGGCGATTTCGCCAAGGGAATGCGCTCGGAAGCGGTCACCGGTTTCAGCCAGGCCGCCAATCGCGGCACGAGACTGCACGCTCACGGCGTGCCGTTCGGGGCACAGATCGAGGGCAGCCTGATCGTCCAGCAGGCGAAGGGGCGCTATGCCGTCGCGGTGGCGAACACCGAGGCCAACCTGCGCGCTTACCAGGAAGCGGCCGAGCTTTTCGCTGGCGTCGCCGAAGGCATCGCGCGCGAATTCAAGGCATCCGATCAGACCTCGGCGGAAGCGGCCGGCCGCGTCTCGGCGATGATGAACGACGCCATCGCCAAGGCCAACGAGATCATCGCTGGGGCGAACTCGTCCGGACCGGGGGCGGTGTGATGTCGAACTGGGGCAATTACAACCTGCCGGCCCTCTGGAACATGATCCAGCACGAGAATTCCTGCACCGGCGCCGACCGCGTCCTCGACTGGCAGAACCTTGCCCAGTCGGTGCGCGACCAGCACCGCCGTCTACTGAAATCCCGCGAGGAACTGGCCGCGGCCTGGCCACCCGGCACCAACGAGTCCGCCACCGTCTTCTTCCAGTACCTCGACAAGCTGGCCTCGTCCATGGACGACACCCTCATCCGCGCCGAGACGACCCGGGTCGGCCTGCATGGCGTGATCGAGGCGATCGCCAAGGCCCAGACCACCATCCGTCCGCTCCTCGAACAACGTGCGGCGGTCGCGGACGACATCGTCCCGAGATTCGTCGATCACGCCGAGGACGAGTACGACGAAAAGGCCCAGCAGGCGATGGCTGAGGCCGAGAAGACGATCGGCGAACATCTCCATCAGATCCAGACGCCCCAGATCTTCACGATGGGCGGCTCGGTCGACGACGAACGCGACTGGAACCCGGACACCGACGAGGGCTCCGACAACGGCTCCGGATCGGGCTCCGGCAGCGGGATGGGATCGAGCGGCGCTGCCCTGCAGGCCCACCCGATCCCGGTGACCGTGCCGAACGATCCTCCCTACATCGAGGGCAGGCCCGGCGATGTTCCCAGTTCCGTCGGAACGGTGACGCCGCCCGGGACGCTGCCTCCTTCAAACAGCGGTGTCGACTTGGCCGGCGTCATCACTCCTGGGAGCACCGGCCTGCCGCCCAACACGATCGGTGCCCCCGGGCTGGCGACCCCGGCGACACTGGGTGGCGGCTCGACGGGGATGCCGCTCGGCTCGGGAGCGCTCGGCATGATGCCGGGACTCGGCGCCGGGGCCGGCATGCCGCTCATGGGGCCGACCGGTCGAGCCGGTGCCGGCGTCGGCCGCGGGCCCGTTCCGATGCGGCAGGGCATGCCTTCGGGTGCGGTCATCGGAGGCCAGCCCGGGGGCCGTGGCACCCCCGGTCAACTGATGCCGGGACAGAACGGCCGGAGCGCGAGCGGCGATTCCGAAGAAGAACTGCTGCCGGGCGGCGAGGCGGACCAGCTCTGGGGCGTCGACAAGGGTGTTGCGCCGATCATCACCCCGGACAACAGCGTGGCCCGGCACGACCCGGGTCCGGGCGTCATCGGTCGTCGCCCGTGATCCGTCCGCTTTGGCCGGCCCACATCCTGGCCGCGACCGCGATCGGGCTTTATCTGGCCGCGGCCCCGGCTTCCTCCGCGTCGGCGGACGCTGTTCGCGATGATCAGTGGCACCTCGCGGCATTGGACATCGTCGACGCTCACAAGATCAGCACTGGCCAGGGAATCACAGTCGGTCTGATCGACACCGGCGTCAACGTGAAGCATCGCGACCTCAAGCAGGCCGTTCTTCCGGGACTCGACACCGGAACATCGGGAGGCGACGGTCGCTCCGACTACGACGGCCACGGCACCCAGATGGCGGGGGTCATCGCCGGCCGAGGGCACGACGGCGGCAGCGGTGTCCTGGGCATCGCGCCTTCGGCCGAGCTTCTTCCGGTCAGCATCACGCTCAACGGCCTCACCGACTCGAGCGACGCGGTGAAAGGCCTCGACTTCGCGGTGAAGCACGGCGCCAAGGTGATCAACATGTCTTTCACCATGCCGTCGAGCCCTGAACTGCAGGACGCCGTTCGACGGGCCCGGGCTGCTGATGTCGTCCTCGTTGCCGGCGCCGGAAACAAGAACCAACTCGGCGACGGAGCCTTCCCCGCTCTCTACCACGAGGTGCTCAGCGTCGGGGCGATCGACCGCAAGGGCAAGATCGCGGACGTCTCCGTCGCCAACGAGGGTGTCGACATCGTCGCTCCCGGCGTCGACATCCTCTCGACCAGCAACCGGGCCGCCAGCGGATACAACCTGGGCACCGGGACGAGTGACGCGACCGCGATCGTGAGTGGGGCGGCGGCGTTGATCCGGGCCAAGTACCCGGATCTGTCGGCGGCGGATGTTGTTCATCGGCTTACCGCGACCGCGACGGATGCCGGGCCCAAGGGGCGGGACGACAGCTACGGCTATGGTCGGCTCAATCTGATGAAGGCGCTGACCGCTGATGTGCCGCTGGCGCCGGCTGATGCGGCCGCTGCCACGGCTGCGCCGACCGGTTCCGCGGGGGATGCCGGGGCGGCGGGGCCGGAAGGGGACGACGATCTGCCGCGGGCGTTGCCGCTGCGGAAGGTTGTGCCGGTCGTGCTCGGGGTGGGGGCGGGGCTGGTCGTGCTGATCGTCGGGATTGTGGTTGTGGTGCTGATGATGCGGAGACGGCGGACCTAGAGATGACTACGTCGCCGCCCGGGTGGTGGGCGGCGACGTGTTGGTAGGCCGGGTCGGCCCCTGGAATGTCAGTGGGGGCCGCTGCGGCCGGTGGTGCTGGGACGGTACTCGCGGTCGGGGTCGGTGGCGTTCGACTCCGTGTCGTGAGGGTGGGCGTCGTGGCCGAAGGCCTGCTCCTCGCCCGCGTCGTTGTCGGTCGGGTCGTTCTGGCCGTCGGTGTCCCAGGTGGCCATCGCCTCGGACAACGACTCCACGCTCAGCTTGTCTTCGTCGCGCCACACGCCGTCTGGTTGGTCGGTCATGAAGCCCGGATACCCGGGAAAGGCCGCCGGAACACACCGGCGGCCCCCCAAGTGAAAACAACCGTCAGGCGCCGGGGCGGTCGACCTGGCCGCGCCACGCACCGCTCTCCACGCCGCCGCGCTGCTCGATGAACTCCTTGAACCTCTTCAGGTCGCCCTTGACCTGGCGGTCCAGGAAGCCGAGCTTGTCGCCGGCCTGCTCGACCACGCCCTCCGGCTCGAAGTCCATCTGGACGGTCACCCGGGTGCGGGTGTCCTCGAGACGGTGGAACGTGACGACGCCGGCCTGCTTCGTGCCCTCGGTGGCGGACCAGGCCACGCGCTCGTCCGGAAGCTGCTCGGTGATCTTGGCGTCGAACTCGCGCTTGACGCCGTCGACATCCGTCTTCCAACGGGTCGTCGTCGGGTCGAGCTGGCGGATCTCCGTCACACCACTCATGAACTGGGGGAACTCCTCGAACTGCGTCCACTGGTTGTAGGCCGCCCGCACCGGGACGTCGACATCGATGTACTCGGTAACCGTGCTCATGTGAATCCCTCCTTCTCCTCTTCCACTGCCCGAGCGGGAATGTCCCAAACAACCGCGGGTACGGTCCGGGGTGTGACAACGGACGCGATAGTCATCGGAGCCGGCCACAACGGCCTGGTCGCCGCCAACCTGCTCGCCGACGCCGGCTGGGACGTGCTGGTCGTCGAGGCCACCGGGCAGCCGGGCGGGGCGGTGCGGTCCGGTCACGTGACCGCGCCGGGCTACCTCAGCGACCTCTTCAGTTCCTTCTACCCCCTCGGGTACGCCTCACCGGTGCTGAAAGGCCTCGACCTGCACGAACATGGCCTGCGCTGGGTGACCGCCCCGGACGCGCTGACCCATCTGCTGCCCGACGGCCGGGCCGCCACCGTCTCCCGCGACGTGACCCGGACGATGGCGTCCATGGAGACGTTCGCCGCGGGGGACGGCGAACGCTGGCGGGCCGCGTACACGGAATGGAGTGAGCTCTCCCACCACCTGGTCGGCACCCTCCTCGGGCCTTTCCCCCCGGTGCGGCACGGGGCGGCACTGGCCGGGCAGGTCGGGCTGAGCCGCGGGCTGCGGCTGGCCCGGCGCCTGATGCTGCCGGCGCGCAAGCTGGGGGCGGAACTCTTCCAAGGCGAAGGGGCCCGGATGGCGCTAGCCGGCTGCACGCTGCACACCGACCTGTCGGTCGACGAGGCCGGCGGCGGGCTGCTGGGCTGGCTGCTGGCGATGCTCGCCCAGGAGAGCGGCTGGCCGGTCCCCGAGGGCGGCGCCCAGCGGATCACCGACGCCCTGGTCAGCCGGCTGCGGGCGCGGGGCGGGCGGATCGTCTACCACGCCCCCGTGACCAAGGTGCTGATCGCACAAGGCAAGGCGATGGGGGTACGCACGGAGGACGGCACCAACCATCGGGCGCGGCGGGCAGTGCTCGCCGACGTACCCGCACCCGCCCTGTTCCTCGACCTGGTCGGCGCGACCCACCTGCCCGCACGCGCCGTGCAGGACCTTGAGCACTTCCGGTGGGACGGCGCCACGGTCAAGGTCGACTGGGCGGTCGACGGCCGGGTGCCCTGGTCCAATCCGGCCGCCACGACATCCGGCGTGGTGCACCTGGCCGCCGACATGAACGGCCTCACCCACTATGCCGCCGCGCTGGCCGCCGACGAGATCCCCGACGATCCGTTCATGCTGCTGGGCCAGATGACCACGGCCGAGCCCTCGCATTCACCGGCCGGCACCGAGTCGCTGTGGGCGTACACCCACCTGCCGTTCCGCCAGTCCTGGCATCCCGACCAGATCGCCGAGCACGTGACCCGCATGGAGTCGGTGATCGAGTCGCAGGCCCCCGGCTTCCGGTCCAAGGTCGTCGGCCGCAACGTGTTCGGCCCCGCCGACCTGCAACACCAGAACCCGTCCCTGGTCGGCGGCGCCCTCGGCGGCGGCACGGCGGCCGCGTACCAGCAGCTGTTCTTCCGCCCGATCCCCGGCCTGGGCCGCCCCGACACACCGGTCGACCGCTTGTTCCTGGCCAGTTCGTCGGCCCACCCCGGCGGCGGCGTGCACGGCGCACCGGGCGCGAACGCCGCCCGGGCCGCCCTGGCCCGCGACAACGGCCTGACCGGCAGCGCCTACCGCGCGGCGATCAGCGCCGCCAACCGGGCCATCTACCGCTGACGCCGGCGCCGATCGTGACGTCCCCCGTACGGCCGTGCGGAGCGTGTCCGCCCACCGTCTGGTCGTCCCACGCGCTGGCCTCGAAAGCGCGGCCATTCCAAGCGTGACCTTCCGAGTGACGCCCGGGAGCGAAGCCGGGTCGTGGGGTGGCGGTGTCCGCCCCACCTGAACGCGTCCGGCCCCGGGCTGCCACCGCCACCCGGAGAGCGGACCACAGACGCAGCTTGCGGGAACTGTCCGCGGCCGCGATCACCTGGGCCAACCCGGCCCGGTCCCCCGGCGGTACCAACGTGATGACCAGAACCAGCGGCAGCACCGCCGACACGATCTCCATGGTCACGAACAGGCCGACCAGGGCAACCACAGCGCACAGCACGGTGAACTCGTTCATCTCGAGGAACCTCCGCTCAGGCAGGGCGATCAGTGCTCGAGGATCGAATATCACCGAAAGGTGTGCTGCATATCAATGCATATTCACCATGCGCAACAACCTCCCCTGCGCAGCTCATATGCGGGGATCAATCGAACGTGAAGAAGATCTGGCGCGTGACAGCGGTTCCCAATATGGTGAATGAATCCTCATGAAGAGAGTCATTGGAGCGGAATGAGCTTGCATAGCCAGGGGACGCCCTAGATAATCCCGGAGTGATCCGAGAGAATCCGACAAATAGGGCCACTGGCGGTCCGGGCCCCAAGATCGTGGGAACCGTGGCGGTCTCCTGCGCCAGCAACACCTGCCCCACCATTTACAACACAGACCGCGGCACCATCATCGTTCAGGGCTATGTCGTGGAGCCCGAAGTCGCCGGGATCTCCGTACCCGAGGGCGAGAAGCTCGTCGAGATTCCACTCGACCTCCTTCGGACAGCGGTAAGCAGCATCGACTAGCAGGCAAAGGGGGCGAGTCCGTGAGAGCGATCGGGCCGGGCTCGCCCAACACAGCCGAACCCGCGCCGGTCGGTGCACGGCTCGCCGGCCTGCGCCGGCGTGCGGGAGTGACCGGCCAGGACCTCGCCGACCGGGTCGGCATGACCCAGTCCAAGGTCTCTCGCATAGAAACCGGACACGTCCTGCCCAACCCGGCGGACGTGCGACGGATCGCCGAGGAACTGAACGCACCGGCGACCGTGGTCGAGCAACTGGTCGACGACGCGGACAGCGAACGTGAGCGTCACGTGTACCAACGACCGGGGCGCGGGGGGCTGGCCGGTCGGCAGATCACGACCGGGGACTTCGAGCGCCGCAGCAAGATCATCCGAGTGCTGAGCCCCACCATCGTCGTCGGGCTGCTGCAGACCGATGTCTACGCCAAGGCGATGATGGCGCCGTCCCAGCAGGCGTTGACCAAGCGGGGGAAGACGCCGCCCGAGTCGGAGCTGATCGCCGGAGTGGCCGCCCGGCTACGCCGCCGGGAAACGATGCTGGACCGGCCGACCACCGTCCAGATCCTGCTCTCGGAGGCAGCGCTGGCCAATCGGGTCGTCGACGACCGCGAGATGCTCCGGCAGATCGAACTGGTGCGCGAGATCGCGGGCGGCGGCCGGTTCACCATCAAGATCCTGCCGTTCGCGCGACAGCTGCCACGGCCACCGCTCCACGGGTTCGAGTTGATCGATGAGAAGTGGCTACTGATCGACCACCTCGACGATTCGATGATCTATCAGGACCGCGAAACCATCCGCCACTACGTCAAAGAGTTCGAGGAGCTTTGGATGGCCGCCACCGATGACCTGGGGCCGATCCTGGAGGACTACGCGGGACGGTACCGGTCATCCGCCCCGTGATCAGGGGATACGCTGCGGAAAGGCGCGGCGCGACGGGCCTCATGTTTACGGATTTGGGCTCCGGGCATCTGCACCGCGTAATCGCTGGAGGAGGGCCCTGTTGCGCATCGCGATGATCTCGGAGCAATTCAGCCCGCTCACTGACGGTGGCGGCGCTCAGCTGCGGCATGTGGCCGACCTGTCCGCCGCACTCGCCGGCTCCGAGCATGAGGTGCGGGTCTACACGCGGCGGGACCGTGCCGGGCTCGACGACGTGGTGACGATGGCGTCCGGCGTACGCGTCGTGCATGTGACCGCCGGACCGGCCGAACCCCTCCCTCCGGACCTCCTCCTGGAGCACATGGGTGACTTCGCCCGGTGGCTGCGCGAAACCTGGACCGACGGCTGGCGGCCCGACGTCGTTCACGCGCACTTCTGGACCAGCGGGCTCGCCGCCGTCACCGCCGCCCGGCACCTGGGCATTCCGGTGGTGCAGTCGTTCCACGAGCTCGCCGACATCACCGCCAAGCCCGACTCGGGCGCGTCCCGGTCGGGTTACGAGCGGGCGCTGGGCCGGGCCGTCGACCGGGTCGTCGCGCAGAGCCAGGACGAAGTGCAGGGCCTGGTCCGGATCGGTGTGCCACGGGCCCGGCTGACCATCGTGCCGGCCGGCGTCGACAGCGAACGGTTCACCCCGGACGGGCCGGCCGCCGACCGTGACCCGGCGCGGCCGCGGATCCTGTCGGTCGGGCGGCTGGTCGAGCACAAAGGCTTGGGCGACGTGATCCAGGCGATGCGGTACGTGCCGGGCGCCGAATGTGTCGTGGTCGGCGGACCGCCGCCGGAGCAGCTGGCCGGCGACCCGGGCGCCGAGTCGCTGCGGGCGCTGGCCGAGCGATACCAGGTGGCCGACCGGGTCCGGCTGATCGGCGGCGTGCCGGCCAAGGACATGCCGGCCTGGTACCGGTCGGCCGATCTGCTGGTCGCCGCGCCCTGGCAGGAGCACTTCGAGCTGTCGCCGCTGGAAGCGATGGCGTGCGGCGTACCCGTCGTCGGCACCGCCGTGGGTGGCCTGACCGAGACCGTCGTGGACGGCCTGACCGGCGATCTGGTCCCGGCCCGCGATCCGCGCGCGCTCGGTGGCGCCTTGCGGCGACTGATCAACGACAAGGTACGCCGGTTCGCGTACGCCACGGCCGCGCTCGACCGGGCCCGGCAGGCGTACTCGTGGAAGCGGGTCGCCGCCCAGGTCGGGTCGGTCTACGCCACAGTGACCGGCCGGGGCAAGCCGATCGAGGAAGAAGCCGTCGCCCAGGCCTGATCCACCATCTGGTTGATACGCCCGCGGGAACCGCGTGACAGGCTCGAAGCCATGGATACGCGCCACGGGTTCGGCCGGCGGGCGATCCGCTGGCTGCCGTACGCGGCACTCGGCGGCTCGGCCGTCCTGATGCTGATCACCGACATCCCGCGGGTGCTGCCCATCCCGGTCGGCCTGGCCATGACCGCCGTCGCCGGCCTGTGGCTGCTCTGGTTCATCACGTTGCATCCGCAGTGGATCGACCGCCCGCCGATCATGCGGGTGTTCATCGGCGGCCTGCTCGTCATCTTCGTCGTACTGGTCTTCTGCAGTCCGCTGTTCGGCCTGTTCATCTGGACCGGCTACATGTTCGTGGTGCCCGCCCTGCCCGGCCGGTCGGCCCTGGCCGGCGCCGGAGCGGTCGCCGTGCTCAGCGCTGTCTCGCAGATCGGCGGGTTCGTGGTGCTGACCGACCCGGGCGCGCTACCCGGCTTCTTCGTGCTGATGCTGTTCAACGTCGGTGTGGGCGTGTCGATGACCCGGCTGGCGATGACCAACGACGCCGAGTCGGAACGCCGCCGCCGGGCCGTGATCGCACTGGAGGAGGCGAACGCGAAGCTGGCCGCGGCCATGCGCGAGAACGCGGGCCTGCATGCGCAGCTGCTCGCCCAGGCCCGCGAGGCCGGCGTCCTCGACGAACGTCAGCGCCTCGCCGGCGAGATCCACGACGTACTGGCCCAGGGCCTGACCGGCATCGTGACCCAGCTCGAGGCGGCCGACGCCGCCACCGGCCGCCCCGCCGACCATCGCCGGCACCTGGACCAGGCCCGACGACTGGCCCGGGACGGCCTGACCGAGGCGCGTCGCTCGGTCCAGGCGCTGCGCCCGCAGCAGCTGGCGGCGGCCGCCCTGCCCGACGCACTGACCGAGGTGGTGGACGACTGGGCCGCGCTGAACGGCGTACCCGCCGAATTGATCACCACCGGCACGGTCCGGCCGCTGACCGCCGAGGTCGAGACCACCCTGCTCCGGGCCGCGCAGGAGGCGCTGGCCAACGTGGCCCGGCACGCCGGCGCGACCCGGGTCGCGCTCACGCTGTCCTATATGGAAGACGTGGTTTCGCTGGACGTGCGCGACGACGGCGCCGGCTTCGACCCGGCGGCACCCCGGCCGGCGACCGAGTCCGGCGGGCACGGCCTGGCCGCCATGCGGGAACGCCTGCGCCGCATCGCCGGCACCCTGGAGGTCGAGTCCGAACCCGGCGCCGGCACGGCGATCTCGGCGTGCGTCCGGGCGGCCGCGTGATCCGGCTGCTCATCGTCGACGACCACCCGGTGGTGCGCGACGGCCTGCGCGGCATGTTCGCCGGCGACGACCGCTTCGAGGTGGTCGGCGAGGCCGGCGACGGGCGCGAGGCGCTCGCCGTGGCCCGCTCGGTGCGGCCCGACGTCGTACTCATGGACCTGCGCATGCCCGGCATGGACGGCGTGACCACGATCGGCGCGCTCAAGAAGGAGGGTTCGGCCGCGCGCGTCCTGGTCCTGACCACATACGACACCGACCGCGACGTGCTGCCCGCGATCGAGGCCGGGGCCACCGGCTACCTCCTCAAGGACACCCCGCGCGAGGACCTCTTCCGGGCGGTGTCGGCGGCCCACCGCGGCGAGTCGGTCCTCTCCCCCGCGGTCGCCGGCCGCCTGATCGGCCGCTTGCGCTCCCCCGCCGCCGAGCCCCTCAGCCAGCGCGAACTCGAGGTTCTCACGCTGACCGCGCAGGGCTGCACCAACCGCGAGACCGCCCAGCGCCTCTTCATCTCCGAGGCCACGGTCAAAACCCACCTGCTCCACGTGTACGCCAAACTGGGCGTCCGCGACCGCGCCGCGGCGGTGGCGGCGGCCTTCGAACGAGGACTCCTCGGCCGCCCCTGACCCGCCGCCTCTTCCCTGCCCCCGCCTCTTCCCCGCTTTCCCCTCGTCCCAGCCGCCGCACCGCACCGCTGGTGGCCCGCCGCCGCACTGGACCGGCGGTGCTCCCGCCGCCGCGCCAGACCGGTGGTAGCCCAGAGCGGGGGTTCCGCCCGCACATACCACCACTGCTACCGCCCAGACCCGCCACGGCGCGAAACCCTGAGATAAAGAGCATGAGGTCGTAGCTGGGTGGGTGGTACAGACCGTCGCTCCCGCCGAGGTCGCTCCGCTCCACCTGCGTGAGTGGTCACCCGCCCGGCGCGCGTGGCCGGTCCGGGCGTCGGGTAAGAAGGCGGCATGACCGACGAACCGTTGTACGCCGAGTGGGGCTTCACCGACGCCGAGTGGGGCCTGCTGGTCGGGCTGCCGCAGGGTGTCCTGACCGCCGCCAGCGCCGCCACGCACGACTCCGCCCGCAAGACCCGCGCCGAGAACCAGGCCGGACTGGACAAGATCTCCGAAGCCCGGGCCTCGGTCAGCACGCTGGTGTCCGCGGTCGCGCAGGCCGCCCTGGTCGCGGCCGGCGACCCCGAACTCGGCGAGGACCCGCCGGTGATCGAGCCGGCCGACCCGGTGGGCTACGGGCAGGACGTGATCGCCCGGGCCGCGGAGGCGTCGGCGGTCCTGGCGGCGAAGGCGGCCCCGGCCGACGCCGAGACGTACAAGCACTGGCTGGTCGAGATCACCGACACGGTGGTGGGCGCGGCCAGCACCGGCGGCGTCCTCGGCATCGGCGGCGAGCCGGTCACCGACCGTGAGCGCGCGTTCCGGGACGACCTCGGCAAGGCCCTGAGCTGATAGAACGGCAGTATGGCGGTTGACCAGTACGTGCAGGCCCGGCCCGCGCCGGGCCTGCGGCCGTACGTCGCCCGCTATTCCGGCTACCGCCAGCGCGGCCTCCCGCCAGCCCTGCACCGTGGCCTGCCCTCCCCGTACCTCACCCTGATCCTGACCCTCGATGAACCGCTCGTCGTCCGCGCCCATCCCGATCTCGCCCAGTCCCCCGGCCGCTACGACACGCTGCTCGGCGGCCTGCACCTGACCCCCGCGCTGATCACCCACGACGGCGCCCAGTCGGGCGTGCAGATCTCCATCCGCCCGCTCGGCTGCCGCGCCCTGCTCGGCCTGCCCGCCGGCGAACTCGGCGGCCTCGACGTCGACCTGGCCGCCGCCATCGGCAACCGCCCCGCCGCCGCGCTGCGATCCGCCGTCCAGTCGAACGACACCTGGGCCGCCCGGTTCGCCGCCCTCGACGCCGCGCTCCTCCACCTCCGCCGCGACCACCAGGATCCACACCCCGATCTGGGCTACGCGTACGAGCGCATCCTGTCCACCGGCGGCCTCGTGACCGTCCGCCGGCTGGCCGCCGAGGTCGGCTGGAGCACCCGCCACCTGACCAGCCGCTTCCGCGCCGAAACGGGCCTCGGCCTGAAGGAGGCGGCCCGCGTGACCCGCTTCGACCGGGCCCGTCGCCACCTGCGCCCCGGCGTCAAACTCAGCGACCTGGCCGCCGCCACCGGCTATTTCGACCAGGCGCATCTGGCCCGCGACTTCCACGCTTTCGCAGGCGTCCCCCCGAGCCGCTGGCTGGCCGACGAGATCGGTCCGGTCCAACCCCCCGCCGAATAGATCGCCGGTCGGTATGTCCGCGCCCTGGATGCGGTCCATCCGGCCGGAGCCCCGGTTTCCCGCCGGCCGCGCCGTGGAGTCGGTCTTCGCGCACGCCACGCCGTGGCACCAGCTCTCGCGCACGCCGCGCCGTGGCACCAGCTCTTGCACACGCCATGCCGTGGCTTCCGGATTTGTGTCGCCTCGTGGCGGCTTCTCGTACCCCGATCGCATTTTTCCAAGCCGTCGCCCTTCCCTGTCGCCCACGATGGGTGCCATGACTGATCTGACGCCGCCACCGACCGTGTGGCCTTCCCTCCGAGCGACCGACGCCCGCGCCCTGATCCGTTTCCTGGTCGACGTGGTCGGCTTCGAGGAGACCGCCGTCTACGGCGACGACCACACCGTGCGGCATTGTCAGCTGAGCTGGCCCCTCGGCGGCGGCGTCATGCTCGGCTCAGCCGGCAACCGGGGCGCCGACGACAAGTGGGCCCTGCGGCCCGGCTCGTTCGGCTGCTACGTGGTAGCGGACGACATTGATGACATCCACGCCCGCGTCACCGCCGCCGGCGCGCAGATCATCGAGGAGCCCCACCGCACGGACTACGGTTCGTACGGTTTCGCCATCCTCGACCCCGAGGGCAACCGCTGGAGTTTCGGCACCTACCGCGGCGAGCCCCGCAAGCCCTGACCCGCCCGCCGAACCACCATGGTCACATCGCCCGGACGAAAAGGGCCGGCGCTCGCGGGGAGCGCCGGCCGGGGAAGCGGAACGGGCCTGTCGGTGCGGCGGGACCTGGGTCAGCGGCCGGTCAGCGTTGTGGCCAGGGTGACCACTGCGAGCAGGCGGCGGAGGACCCAGTCGTTGGCGGTCCAGTCGATCTCGCCGGACGGGGGCGTCCAGCCGTGCTTGAAGGCGGCGTCGCGGACACCCTCGGCGTAGGCGGCCAGGATCACCGGGGTCAGCGGGCGGACGTCCGCGGACAGGCTGTCGCGGACGCCGGCGGCGTGCTGGTCGATGGCGGCCAGCAGGGCCGGGAAGGCGGCCGCGGCGGGCAGGCCGGTGGCTCCGACCGTGGCCGACAGCTCGTCGAGGGACGCGTGGGCGGAGCGCAGGGCAGCGCGGGCGGCAGCGCCGCTGAACAGGCCATTCATGAGTAAGAACGGTAGGGAGCCAGGGGTTGCCGACGGTTCTCCCGACCGGTGCAGGTCGGTTGAAGCTATTCCGCGGGCTCCGGGCGGCGGCGGGCGACGTCGTCGGCCAGGATCACGGTGGCCACGACCATGGCCACGACCACGGCGAACAGCCAGGAGGCGTCATCGACCAGGCGGGCCGCGAGCGGGGCCTGGAAAGCGGCGACGAGGAAGCCGATCCAGGCGAGGCGGCGGTGACGCGGGGACAGGAAGCCTTCGGAACGCATTCGGACAGTCTGGCGTGATCCGGGCGCTTCGCCGTCACCCGTTCGGCCGATTCTGCGTTGACCGTTGGTGCCCCCCGCGCTGAGTCAAGGCAACTCAACCAGACGAGTGACGGCCGCATTGGCGCTGGTCACCGCCCTGGGGGCCGGCGCTTGCACGCCGGCGCCGCCCCGGCCGGCGGCCCCAGATCCACCGGCTACCGAGCGTGTGGTGGTTGGCGCGCTGCGTGGAAGTGCGGGCGCGGCGCTACTGGTCGGCGACGCCGCGTCACGGGTCGAGGTGGGGCTGGCCGAGATGCCCGGCATGCTCTACCGGGTCACCACACCGGGCGATTCCGGGCTGACCCCCGACGTGACGGTCCAGCGCGGCGTCTACCGCCTGGCGCTGCGGCCCACCGCCGGAACCGGGCCCGATATCGTCCGCATCATCCTGAATCGCCGGGTTCGCTGGGACGTCCGGCTGCCCGCGGGCGCCGGCGAGCAACGCCTCGACCTGTCGGCCGGCCGGGTCACGCGGGTCGAGCTCGGCCCGTCCGGCCTGGTCGAACTGAGCCTGCCCCGGCCGTGGGGCACAGTCCCGGTCCTGCTCCGCAGCGGCGCCGGCACCGTCGAAATGTCCACGCCCCAGGCGACGAAGGTCCGCATCACGCTCCCGGACGGCGCGGGCGTGGTCACCACCCCGTGGACGAACAGCACCGACACGCCGGCGGCGACCACGCTGACGGCTCCGGGCTGGGCGCGCACCAGAGACCGGTACACGATCCGGCTCACCTCGGGAGTGGGCTCGTTCACCGTCCGCGAACGCGACTCCTAGACCGAGCGGGCGTGACTTCAAGATCAAGTGCAGGATGTCGTGCCTGAGCGGGTGGTCCAGACCGCAGCTCCCGCCGGGCCGGGCGCACGACTCCAAGGCCGCGGGGCGGCCAAACCAGAGCCGTACACCCTTCATTCCGCGAAAATTGGTCACCCTCAAGACACAAGGGCATCTATTGCTGAAACCGTCGCCCGCCGCGCATGGTCGACGGCAGATCAGTGCACTCGGTCCGAGCGTTTCTGGCCACCGCTAACGTTGGTCCGGGCTTGCCCGGTCGAGAACGTTGGCTGCGATACGGGCCGCGATCCCGCTCTCCACGGCAGCCGCCGCTGAACTGGTGGGCTTGCGCCGGGCCTGGTCTTCGAAGCAGGGAAGGAACTCTTCGCCCAGCGTCAATCGAGGAATCCGCCGGACGACCTCGGCGCGGAAGTCAGCCGGCCACCTGTCCGGATCCCGTCCGGAGATATCGAGACCGGTGGCGATACCCAGCAGATGCCCCTCGGGATCCACGGTGACGTCCACCTCGTCCCACATGTGTCGAACGATGACTTCCGCGGCCCGGACGCGCCGTTCGACAGGCCAGCCTGCCCCCGCACCGAAGACCCAGGCGACATGGCCACCGGCCTCTTCGAACGGAACCGTGTGGCTGTCGAATTCCTTCACCAAGCCGATGTCATGCAGCATCGCCGACACGTACAGCAGCTCCGCGTCGAAGCCGATGCCGTGCCTCATCCCATACGAGGCTCCCCAGACGTAGGAGCGCAGACAATGGTTGATCAAGGCAGGGGAACAGAACGCCGTCGCGATCTCCAACGCGGCACGAGCGGTGGAATTCTCGGGCTGCGGCACATCGTCGAGGTTCATCCGACCAGTCTTGCCGATGTCCACGGGCTACGAGGGCGAGCACGGCGGCGGTTACCAGGGCGAGCGGCTGGAGGTCCGCAAGGAGCAGATCGACTTCCGTGACAACCGCTGACCGTCGACGAAATCCGGTCCCGTGGCGAGCCGCCACGGGACCGGATCGGCCAGGGTCAGCGGCGCTTGCGGCCGGAACCGGGCGTGTCGTCGTCCGGTGCGGGCGGCAGCACCTGCGTTTCGGCCGGCCCGGAGCCGAGCGGCGGCAGCACCTGCGTCTTCTCGGTCTCGTCGGGCTGGACTACCTCGGCCGTGGAGTCGTCGTCACGGTCGAACCCGGGAATCAGCGACGGACGGTCGTCCACCACCGACGGCGGGATGACCTGCGTCTCCTCGGTCCGCTCGGCGGCCAGCCGGGCCTCTTCAGCCTTACGCGCCTCCTCGGCGCGCTTGGCCTCCTCAGCCTTCCGAGCCTCCTCGGCCTTCCGGGCTTCCTCGGCCTTCCGAGCCTCCTCAGCCTTCCGAGCCTCCTCGGCCTTCCGTGCTTCCTCAGCTTTCCGGGCTTCCTCGGCCTTCCGGGCTTCCTCGGCCTTGAGAGCCTCTTCGGCGCGGCGAGCCTCCTCGGCCTTACGCGCCTCCTCGGCCTTACGGGCCTCTTCGGCGCGCCGCGCCTCCTCAGCCTTACGCGCCTCCTCGGCCTTACGGGCCTCTTCGGCGCGCCGAGCCTCCTCGGCCAGGCGGGCCTCCTCCGCGAGCCGCGCCTCCTCGGCCTGGCGAGCCTCCTCGGCCAGCCGCTTCTCTTCCTGGTAGGCCTGCGCCCGCTCGCGGATCACGGCCGACTCGGTGGTCATCCGGCTCAGCCAAAGGTCCCAGCGGGACTGCATCGGGCGGATCAGCCCGCCACCGACGCCGACGACGATGACGCCGGCGATGGTGGCCAGGACGGCGATCAGCACGGGGCCGGTGACGGCGGTGGCGATCTGGACCTGTTCCAGGGCGGCGATCACGCCCAGGGTGATGATCAGCACCGAGGCGATGCGGGCCAGGAGGCGGCCGTACGGCAGGGCGCCGAGGACGCTGCTGATGACGTCGTGCACGGCGTTGGCGATGGCCGCCGCGACCACGATGATGACGATGGCCACGAGGGCCCGGGGCAGCCAGGCGATCAGCGCCGAGAGCAGGTCGCTGACCGGGTTGGGGCCCCAGACGCCGAAGGCCAGTTGCAGGGCGAAGAGCAGCACGCCGTAGAAGACGATCTTCGCGCAGAGGTCGCTCGCGGTGATCTTGCCGCCGCGCAGGGCCCGGCCGACCGGGCCCTTCTCGACGGCGCGGTCGAAGCCGACGCGGTGCAGACCCTTGCCGACCGCGGTACGCAGCAGGCGGGCCACCACGTACCCGATGACCAGGATGAGGATGAATGCCAGCAGAGCCGGCAGGAACAACAGCACCGAGCGCCACATGTCGCTCAGCCCCCGGCCAAGGCCGTCACCGGTCATCGCCCCTCCAAAGGTCGTCGAGAAAGTCGACACCGACCTTAGGGCCACTCCGCACTGTCCGCAGAATGGGCAGGGCGTACCCAAACGGCCGAGACAGTCGTACGGTCAGGAATCGGACTATCGGGCAGAGGGGCATCGTCCAAACGGACGAGCCGGGATAGTCTTGCTCCATGGCCGGGGACACGTGCGCCGCTCTGATCGCGGCGCACGATTGGGTGAGTACCCCGCTCGGCCCCATCGACACCTGGGACCCGGTGGTCCGCGCCACCGTCGAGGTGATGCTCGCCTCGCCCGTGCCGATGGCCTTCACCTGGGGTGACGACTACCTGCTGCTCTACAACGACGCCTACGCCGCCCTGCTCGGCACCAGGCATCCGCGGGCGCTGGGCCGCCCGGCCGGCAAGGTGTTCGGCGAGCTGTGGCAGGCGCCCAGCTTCGGCGGGGTGGTCGACGGCGTCTACCGCAGTGGGCAGCCCTTCCTCGAGGCGGAAACACAGGTGAACCTGCCGCGGGGCGAGCAGGCATGGTTCACCCGGGGGCACTCGGTCGTCCGGGACAAGAACGGCGACGTGGCCGGGGTGCTGACCGTCGCCGCCGAGACCACCCAGGTGACCCGGCGGCTGCAGAGCCTCGGTGACCTGACCGCGCGGCTGGCGGGAGCGATGACCATCGACGATGTGGCTCGCGTCGTCCTCTCGTACGCGATGCGGGCCTTTGATGTTGATCATTGTGTTTTCGCGGTTGACGACGGGAGCACCGCCTACCGTTACGTGCGGCGGGTACGCGGCGAGATGCTCGACGAGGCCGACGAGCGGCTGCCCCCGGTCTGGAAACGGCTGACCGAGCCGGGCGCGCCGATCGTGGTGGCCGCCGAGACCGGGCAGGCGACGTTCGTGGCCGACGGGAAGCCGCTGGCCGAGGTGGCCTCCGACCGGCACGAGCGGCGGATCCGCGCCCTGGCCGTGCTGCCGTTGGGCACGGCCAGCCTGCGCGGCGCCCTGACCATGGGCTACATCGGACCGCACCCGTGGCTGCCGGCCGAGCGGGCGCTGCTGACGGCCATCGCCGAGCTGGTCGCGCAGGCGGCCGAGCGGGCCCGCCGGTTCGAGGCCCAGCACGGCACCGCCCAGCTCCTGCAGCGCAGCATGCTGCCCGAGCACCTGCCCGAGCTGGCCACCTTCCGAATCGCCGCCCGCTACGACGTGGGCGTGGACGGCAACGCGGCCGGCGGCGACTTCTACGACGCGTTCGAGCTGGCCGACGGCCGCCTGGCCATGGTGCTGGGCGACGTCGCCGGGCATGACGTGCGCGCGGCCGCGGTGATGGGCCAGGTGCGGGCGGCGCTGCGGGCGCTGGCCCTGACCGACCCGGCGCCGCCGAGCGTGCTGGCGGGGCTCGACCGGCTGGTCGGGTCACTCGGGGCCGAGTCGCGCAACGAAGAGATCTTCGTGACGGTGGTCTACGGCCTGCTCGACACCGACAACGGCACGATCACCCTGGCCAGTGCCGGTCACCCGCCGCCGGTGCTGCGCCGGGCCGGCGTCCACGGCGGCCCGCCCACGGCCGAACTGGTCAAGGTGCCGCCGGGCGCGCCGCTGGGGCTGGGCGGGCGCTGGCAGACCGGCGTGGTGACGCTGGAGCCGGGTGACACCATCCTGATGTTCAGCGACGGCGTGGTCGAGCGCCGCGGCCGTCCCCTCACCGACGGGCTGGACGACCTGGTCGAGGCCGCGGCCGGCGCGATCGGCGGCGACCCGCGCAACCTGTGCTCGCTGGCCACCTCGGCGGTGGCCGGGCCGACCGACGACGACGTGGCGGTGCTCGCGGTCGAACGGGCGCTGGCGCTGAGCCGGTCGGCGACGATGCAGGTGGCGGCCGAGCCGACCGGCCCGAGCCGGGTCCGCGCATGGATGGGCGCCAAGCTGCGCGAGTGGCAGGTGCCCGAACCGGTGGTGGGCGCCGCGGTGCTGTGCACCAGCGAGCTGACCACCAACGCGCTGCTGCACGCGGGCACCCCGGCGTCGGTACGCGTCGATCTGACCGCCGAACGCCTGCTCGTCGCCGTGGCCGACACCGGCACCCGCGGCAGCGTGACCCGCGCGCACATCGACGCGCTCAGCAGCCGCGGCCGTGGCCTGGGCCTGATCGAGGAGCTCAGCGACAGCTGGGGCACCGATCCGACGGTTCGCGGCTCGACCGTGTGGTTCGAGATGCTGATCCCGGGATAACCAGCGTGGGTGCAACTCTCTGATCTCCTGTTCGCCCTGATCGGGGTGGGCGCCCTGCTGGCCGGCATCCTCCCCCGCGTGCTGGAACGCCGCCCGCTGTCCATGCCGATCGTGTTCCTGCTGCTCGGCATGGCCGTCTTCGCGCTGCCGCTGGGCCTGCCCGAACCCGACCCGATGGCGCACCCGAAGCTGGCCGAGCACCTCACCGAGATCGGCGTCATCGTGGCGCTGATGGGCGCCGGCCTCAAGATCGACCGTCCGCTCAGCCGCCGTGGCTGGCGCTCGACCTGGCGACTGCTGGCCGTCGCGATGCCGCTGACCATCGCCGCGGTGGCGCTGATGGGCTGGTGGTGGGCCGGTCTGGTGCCGGCGGCGGCGCTGCTGCTGGGCGCGGCGCTCGCACCCACCGACCCGGTGCTGGCGTCGGACGTGCAGGTCGGCGAGCCCACCGACGAGGAGGACTCCGAGGACGAGGTGCGGTTCGCGCTGACCTCGGAGGCCGGCCTCAACGACGGTCTGGCCTTCCCCTTCGTGTACGCGGCGATCGCGCTGGCCGGTGCCGGTGGCCTGGCCTGGACCGGCGAGTGGGCGCTACGCGACGTCCTCTTCAAGATCCTTGTCGCGGTCTTCGGCGGGCTGGTCGTCGGCCGGCTGCTGGGCCGGTTGTTCTTCCGGGCCAAACGCGACTCGCTGCGCCTGTCCAAGCATTCCGAGGGCTTCCTGGCGCTGGCCGCGACGTTCCTGGCCTACGGGCTGGTCGAGGTGGCCGGCGGGTACGGGTTCCTGGCCGTGTTCGTGGCGGCCCGGGGCATCCGGTCGGCCGAGCGGTCGCACGAGTACCACCAGGTGCTGCACGACTTCGCCGAGCAGACCGAGCGGCTGCTGACCGTACTCCTGCTGCTGCTCTTCGGCGGGGCCGTGGTGACCGGGCTGCTGACCCCGCTGACCTGGCCGGCCGCCCTGGTCGGTCTGGCGCTGATCGCGGTGGTCCGCCCGCTGATCGGTTATCTCTCGCTGTGGGGCACACCGGGCCGACACGCCGAGCGCGGGGTGATCGCCGTCTTCGGCGTCCGGGGAATCGGTTCGTTCTATTACCTGGCGTACGCGCTGACGCACGCAAAGTTCCCGCAGACCGATCTGCTGTGGGCGACGGTTGGCTTCGTCGTACTCGTGTCGGTGGTTTTGCACGGCGTGGCCGTCACTCCGGTGATGCGCCTATTGGATCAGTCGAAGTTGAGAACACAGAGCGTAACTGAAACTCGATAATTTCCGACATTGAACCCTCAGATGGTGGCGGAGCGTATTGATTGGCGTATGGTGGTCGGCACACGGCGACGTCCACGATGGAGCGAGTCAATGCGGATCAGAGGTTTCGCGCCGGCGACCCCTTGCTGGGTCGAACTGGCCAGTGAGGAGCCGGGGCGGGCTCAAGAGTTCTACGCCAGTCTGTTCGGCTGGGACCCCGCCGGTGATCGCTTCAAGTTGCGCGGGCGCGCCGTCGCCGGGCTCACCCGGACCAGACCCGGCCGCCCCGCCGGCTGGCTCACCTACTTCGCCGCCGAGGACCTCGGCCGGGCCGTGCACCGGTTCGCCGGCGCCGGTGGTCGCTGCCTGAGCGGCCCCACTGCCGGGCGCGGCGGACACGGCGCGGTCGTCTCCGACCCGTCCGGCGCGACCCTCGGGCTGTGGCAGGCCGCCGACTTCGCCGGCGCCGAGATGGCCGGCGAGGCGGGCACCATGGCCTGGCCCGAGCTGATGACCGACGACCCGGCGCAGGCCGAGCGGTTCTACGGCGCGGCGTTCGGCTGGCTGCTCCGCGACGGCATCGAGTGGCTCACCCCCGGGCACGACGCGGTGGCCGGCCTCGCCCCCGGCGGCCGGGTGGCCAGTTGGCGGGCGGCGTTCCAGGTCGACGACTGCGCGGCGACCGTGGCCGCGGCGGCCGACCTGGGGGCCGAGGTGGTGATCGCGCCGACCGACATGGGACTCGGGCTGATCGCCGAACTGCGCGACCCGTGGGGTACGCCGTTCGCGGTGACCGCCCCCACCTCCCGCCCGGTCGACCTGATGCTGACCTTCAGCGCGATGGCCGGCATGGAGCTGACCTTCCCTGGGTAGGTAGCACGGGTGTACGAGAACTACACCCATGGAAGAAGGCGCGGTCATGGCTGCTCCCTCGGGAGACAACACCATCAAGGACCCGGACGACTGGACCACCGGCGACGAGCCGGCCACCGGGGCACAGGAGTCGTACCTGCAGACGCTGGCCGGTGAGGCCCACGAGGACGCGCCGTCCGGGCTGACCAAGGCCGAGGCGTCGCAGAAGATCGACGAACTCCAGGAGAAAACCGGCCGCGGCCGCTGACCTGGCTCGGTTCCGCCAAGGGCCACCCCCACTGCAGCGGGGGTGGCCCTTCCCCTGCCCACCGTGCTTTCCAGTAGGTAGCCCCGAGCGCCATCCCGCCCCCTCGATACCGCTCAGGGCTACCACTGAAAACCAGAGTGGTAGCCCTGAGCGGCTCACGCGGCCTCGACAGCGCCCGGGGCCTACCACTGTGCGCGCGGGACCCGGCCGCGCGGAGATGGAGCGGGCAGCCCGGCCGTCTGGCGACCCCGCGGGCCCACACCCCCACCGGAAGCCGCCGCACCCAACGCCCCCACCCCACCGACCTCGCGGTAAGGGCGCGACCAACTCACGCACGTGGAGCGAAGCGACCCTCGGCGTGAGCGACGGTCAGCACCACCCACCCCGCTACGACATCCGGCTCTTGATCTTCAGCACCGTCAACCAAAGTTGACACACTCCTCCCGTCAACGTAGGTTGACAGCATGACCGAAGCCACCGACCTGGCCGCCGCCGCCGGCAGTGCTGACCCCCGGGTCGGCCTGCGCGCCGTGGTCGCCCTCCGCCGCCTGCTCGAGGGCCTGGAGCACGTGCAGGTCGCCAACGCCCGCCGTAAGGGGTGGAGCTGGCAGGAGATCGCCGACGCGCTCGAGGTGACCCGCCAGGGAGTGCACAAGAAGCACGCCCGCCTGATGCCGATGAACGACCCACGGGAGGACTGAACGATGTTCGAACGATTCACCCACGCCGCACGCGAGGCCGTGGTCGGCGCCCAGCACGAGGCGCGCGAGCTGGGGCAGGCCCCGATCGGCACCCAGCACGTGCTGCTGTCGCTGCTGGCCGACCGCGACTCGGCCCTGGCCCGGGCGCTGGCCGCGGACGGCGTCGACCACGCGTTCGTCCGGGCCGAGATCGTGCGCCGGGTGCCCGCCGACGCCGCACCGGACAACGCCGCCGTCGCCGACCGCGACGCCGAGGACCGCGAGGCGCTCAAGGCCATCGGCATCGATCTCGACAAGGTACGCAAGGCGATCGAGGAGAGCTTCGGCCCCGGCGCGCTGCACCTGCCCCGGTCGACGACACCGAAGCGGCGGGGGCTGTTCGGGCGGTTCTACGCGTCCGGGCACATCCCGTTCACCCCGCGGAACAAGAAGGTGCTCGAACTCAGCCTGCGCGAGGCGATCCGGTTGAAGCACGACCACATCGCTCCCGAGCACATCGCGCTCGGCATGATCCGCGAGGGCGAGGGGCTGGCCGTGCAGATCCTGACCGAGCGCGGCGTCGACCTGGTGCGGCTGCGCGAGACACTCACCCGGTCACTCAGCTTCCAGATCCCGGGGGCCTGAAGGTTGCCGGGCGCCCGGGACGGGTACTGGGGCGCCCATGAATTACCGGGTGGAGTACAACGGCGCCGACCTCGAGGTGACGACGCTGGACGCCGCGCTGGACAACGCGAAGAACGCGATCGCCGCCGACCTGGGCCCGGTCAGCGGCTGGAGTGTCGAGCACGACGAGACCATCAACGACTGGTTCGTGCAGGGCGTCCGGCACGGCGAACCGGTTGGCCCCACCGCGGTGATCTCCGGCCCGGAGCCGATGGTGTCCTCGGTGGCGGCGCCGCAGCATCCCGCCCGGGACACCGACGGCTGGGTCCGCGCGGTGTCGTTCACCGGCCCGACCGCGGCCGAGGTGTTCGCGGCCGCCACCAGCTGGCTGAGCTCCCGCGCGTCGGTGATCCGGGTGACCGACGTGTCGCTGTCCCACGAACGGTTGAGGCTTTACTACACGGACGCCTCCTGAGGGCCGACCGAAGATCAAGATCTGGACGGCGTCCGGGTCGAGCAGGAAACGCCCGTCACGAGGACATGGACCTGCACTTCGCCGTGCGCGACCGGCGACGACCGGGCCGCTGAGGTCCGGCGGTGACCGTCACGCGGAGCGCACCTCGAAGATGTGGGTGGCGGTGAAGGCGAGCAGGTCGCGGGCGAGGGTCAGGTCGATGGGCGCCATGCGGCCGGGGAAGGACGGGCGCGGCGTGCCGGGGTGGAAGCGGGCCAGCAGGTCGTCGGTCGGGTACGGGGCCAGGGTCTCGGGAGCGGCCACGTAGACCACGTGGCGGCCGGGCTCGGCCGGGCTCAGCGCCGCCACCATGGCCCGGCCGGCGTCCCGGGCGTCCAGATAGGACCAGACGTCGTTGGCGCCGGCCTCCGGCTCGGTGCGGAAACGCTCGGCGGCCGCGGTGAGGCGGCCGGTATCGCCGACGAACGGCAGGCGCATCGCCACCACGGTCATGCCGTAGCGGCGGTGCGCCATCGCGGCCGTCTCCTCGTCGACGCGTTTCGACAGGGCGTACGCGTCGTGGATCTGCAACGGCAGCGCCGGGTCGACCGGGAGGTAGGGCATGGACAGCCGGTGCGGCGCGAACGGCAGCCCGCAGATCGCGTAGCTGCTGGCCAGGGCCACCCGCCGCACCCCGGCCCGGCCGGCCTGGTCGAGCACGGTGAACGTGGCCTGCGTGTTCAGCGCGAAGACGACCTCGGGCGGGTCGGCCAGCGGGGACGGGATCGCGGCCAGGTGGATCACGGCGTCCACGTCATCGAGCGCGCCGGCCACCACGGCGGGGTCGCGCGCGTCCCCGATGACCACTCGCGCCCCAACAGGGGCGGCGAAAGGCACGTTCGACAAGCCGGTCACGGGTACGCCCCGAGCGAGCAGATGATCGACGGTGGCGCGCCCGATCATCCCGCCGGCCCCGGTGACCAGGGTCCGGGGCATCAGCGGGCCACCCCGGACGGAAGGCGGGCGGTACGGATGGGGTCCACGACGACGCACGCTAACGGAGGCGTACCCCACAGGTCTGGTTTTTCAAATTTGAAAGAGTTATCGTCGACGGTGTGACCGCCCCGTTGAGCCCCGACCAGCAGACGTCGTGGCGCGCCTTCGTCGAGTCGTCGTGGGCGCTGCACACCCGGCTCGAGGACGACCTGCGCGCGGCCACCGGCCTCAGCATGGCCGACTACCACGTGCTCGTGGTGCTCTCCGAGGCGCCCGGGCGACGGCTGCGGATGGGCGAGCTGGCCGGCCGGCTGGTGTTCTCGCCCAGCCGGGTCACCTACCAGATCACCACCATGGTCAAGCGCGGCCTGGTCCGCAAGCAGCCCTGCGCCGACGACGGCCGCGGCAGCGAGGCCGTGCTCACCGACGCCGGCCTGGCCCAGCTCGAGGCGGCCGCGCCACTGCACCTCAAGACCGTTCGTGACAGCTTCATCGACCTCCTCGACGACGAGGAACTCGCCGTCGTCGGCCGCGTGTTCGCCCGGATCAGGAAGGCTTGACCCATGCCCGCCATCACCGTCGACGACGTCCTCGTCCTGCCCCGCCTCCCCCAGCTCGACGCCTCCGTGCGGCAGCGGCCGGTCCGCCGGCTCACCACCGCGCCGAGCGGCTACGAGGGCGAGGGCTTCCCGGTGCGGCGGGCCTTCGCCGGCGTACCCGTCGACGAACTCGACCCGTTCATCCACCTCGACCAGATGGGTGAGGTCGACTACGCGCCGGGCGAGCCCAAGGGCACACCGTGGCACCCGCACCGCGGGTTCGAAACCGTCACCTACATGATCGACGGCGTCATGGACCACCAGGACTCCAACGGTGGCGGCGGCACGATCACCGACGGCGACACGCAGTGGATGACCGCCGGTGGTGGCATCCTGCACATCGAGGCGCCGCCGGAGCACCTGGTGATGAGCGGCGGCCTCTTCCACGGCATGCAGCTGTGGGTGAACCTGCCGCGGGTCGCCAAGATGATCTCACCCAAGTACCAGGACATCCGCGGCCGCGAGTCGGTGCTGCTGACCACCCCCGACGGCGGCGGCCTGATCCGGGTGATCGCCGGCGGGGTGGCCGGCCACGAGGGTCCCGGCTCCACGCACACGCCGATCACGCTGGCCCACGTGACGCTGCAGCCCGGCGCGCGGCTCGACCTGCCCTGGCCGGTCGACTACAACGCGCTGGTCTACGTGATGGCCGGCCACGGCACGGTCGGCGCCGAGGCCCGGCCGATCTCCGTCGGGCAGCTGGCCACCTACGGCGCCGGCGACGCGATCCGGGTCGGCGCCGCCTCGTCGTCGGAGGTCGACCTGTTCATCATGGGCGGGCGCCCGCTGCGTGAGCCGGTGGCCCACTACGGGCCGTTCGTGATGAACACGCGCGAGGAACTCAAGCAGGCGTTCGAGGACTTCCAGAAGGGACGCCTGGGCGTCATCCCGCACACTGACTGAGCGCGCCCGGCCAACCGTTCAGACCCGTGGGTTGGCCAGCGACACCGACCGCCTGTCGTACGTCGACCGCATGCGCCTGCCTCCGCATCACGTCGACCATGCTCGCCTGGGCGTCGAAGGCCCCTCGCAGACGCCCGGGCGCCGTCACCGTCCCCGTTCCCGCGCCGGCATCCGGGCCCCCGCGGTCACGCCGACCGCGTCGAGAATCGCCGGCCCGAGATGCCCGCACAGGGCGGCGTTCCCGGCCCGGAACGCCTCCGCGGGCCCGCTGCTCCCGTTCGTACTCGTCGAACGCGGTCACCACACCCAGCCCCCTTCCACCTGCCCCTCAATCCAGAGCCGGGGAATCTGGTTGCCGGGCCGAGGGCCGGCGCATAGCTTTCCCGGGTGACCGCCGAGGTGCCGTTCCGTCCGCTCGTCGTCGACCAGACTGACGTCCGCTACGTCCACGGTCCCGACTCCCGCCGCCGGGCGGGCGTGCCGGTGGGCCGGACGGTCGAGTTCAGCTGGAACGACAGCGCTGCTTATCCGGGTACGTCGCGCCGGTTCTGGGTGCATGTGCCGGCCCGGCACGACCCGTCGCACCCCGCGTCGCTGATCGTCTTCCTCGACGGCCAGTGGTACCTCGATCCCTCCGGCGAGGTCCGCGGTTCGACAGTGCTCGACAACCTGATCCACAGCGGCGACATCCCGGCCACCATCGGCGTTTTCGTCGACCCCGGCCTCCTCGCCGACACGCGGAACCCGAAGAACCGCAACATCGAGTACGACGCCTTCGACGACCGCCTGGCCACCTTCCTGCTGACCGAGATCATCCCGCGGGTCACCCAGCGCTACGCGATCACTGACGACCCCACGCGGTGGGCCATCTGCGGCGGGAGCAGCGGCGGGAACGGCGCCTTCACCGCCGCGTGGCTCCGCCCCGACCGGTTCGGGCGGGCGATCTGTTTCCTGTCCAGCTTCGTGCAGATGCCCGCCGGAAACCCCTACCCGGAGCTGATCCCCAGCGTCCCCCGCAAGCCGCTACGCATCTTCATGCAGGCCGGCCACCGCGACCTGGGCTGGAACGAGCCCGACCGCAACTGGCTCGCCGCCAACCTGCGCGTCGCCGCCGCCCTGGCCGAAGCCGGCTACGACTTCCGCCTCGTCCTCGGCGACGGCGGCCACAGCCCCAACCACACCGGTGTCCTGCTCCCCGACGCACTTCGCTGGTCGTTCGCGCCGCCCCGGACATCGGTGTGACTCGAGTTCGTTGAGGTCAGTGTGGTCCCACGACGGCGGTCGGCAACCCACAAGTCCCGCGTGAGGTCGCGGCGATGGGCGTCGACCCGGACATCACCCAGCGGCGAGCCGGTGATCTGCTCGCCCGCCGGCCTACTTCTGCCTGCCGTCTCGACGGGCCGCGATGTCGGCTTCGAGTCGCCGGGCGGCACGTCGTCGCCCGAGTTCGCGGAGTGTCTTGGCCAGGTTCTCGGCCGACCGGATGGTGTCGGGATGATTGCGGCCGAGGACGCGCTCGAAGTCGGCCAGGGCCAGGGCGTGCAGCCTCCGGGACTCGGTCAGACGGCCCAGGGCCTGAAGGTCCAGGGCGACGTTCATGGCGGAGCTCAGGGTGTCCGGATGATCCGGGCCCAGGGTTCGCTGGTAGCCCGAGTAGGTTTGCCGGTGCAGTTCATGAGCGGCCTCTCGTTCGCCCAGGTCCCGCAGGGTGCTGGCCAGCTCACTGGCCGAGACCAGGACTCCTTCGTAGTCTTCGCCGAAGGTCTCCCGGCGGCGCCGGAGGATGTCCTCGTGCTGTTCGCGGGCGACCTCCAGGTGTCCGAGCCGGTGCATGTCCTGGGCCAGGTTGCAGGCCGAGGTGAGCGTGCGCCGGTCGTTCTCGCCGAAGAGTCGCCGGAAACGCTGATGGGCGCTTTCGTCGTAGCGTCGCGCCCGCACGTAGTCTCCCCGAATCCGGGACAGCTGGCCGAGATGATTGGTGCAGTGCAGCACCGCTTCGTCGTCCGGCCCAAAACTTGGCGTCCATGCGGCCAGCCATTGCAGGGCGAGCGATTCCGCGGTGCGGTTGTCTCCACGGGCCAGGAAGTACCAGATCATGTCGGTCGCGAGGATCCGCAGCTCGAGGTCGGGCGAGTTCTCGGGATCCTGGGCCAGGATGTGGGGTGCCAGCATCGCCCACTCGGTCCACTTACGAGGGTCGCGACCGTCGTCCGGGCGGGCGTCGTGGAGCAGATCGGCGATCATCCGCCGGGCCGCGATGTGATCGTCCGGGTGGCTGGCGTCGCGTTGGATGGCCTGCACCAGACGGTGCAGTTGCAGGGTGTCGCCGTCCATCTTGATGAGGCCGAACCTGGACAGTTTCCTGAAGAGGCGGTGCTGGCCGAGGGGCGTCCGCAGAGAGTCCCGCAGTTCCTGGGGCAGGCTCGGGTCCGGCGTGAAGAGCGTGACCGGGATCAGTTCCGGTCCGAGCCAGCAGCACAGGTGGAACAGTTGGACCGCGGCGAGGTCCTCGGTCAGCAGGCGGTCGCGGGATATGTGCAGGGTGGCGGCCAACGGCACCGGGTAGGACGGCGACGGCGATTCGGCCATCAGGATGTGCGCCCGTCCCGCCAGTTCGGCGAGATAGGTTTCGGCCGGCATTCCGGTCTCGGCGAGCATTCCGCCGGCTTGCGCGATGGCCAGGGGCAGGTCACCGAGTACGCCGGCCATCTGGTCGGCCGCCGAGTCGGACAGGGCCGGCACCTGCTTCTTGAGTAGTGCCGTCGACTCGGCTCGGTCGAAGACGTCGATGGGCACCGGCGCCGCGACCTGACTCCATGCCGGGTTGCGTGACGTGATGATCGTGTGACCGGGGCCGGCCGGAACCGCGGGCCACAACGCACCGGGGTCCTCCGCGTTGTCGAAGACCACCAGCCAGTGGCCGTGCCGTCGCAGGTAGGCGCGGGCTTCGCGTTCGGCGTCGCTGGCATCGCTGTCGTCACTGACCAGCCCGAGAGCGGCGGCCAGCGCGGCGAACTGCTCGCCGAGAAGCTCTGTCTGCTCTGCGGCGATCCACCACACCAGCTCGTAGTCCGCGGAATACCGGTGGGCGTACTCGGCCGCGAGTTGCGTCTTGCCGACTCCGCCCCATCCGTGCAGGGCCATGACCACCGCGGCACCGTCGGAGGCCAGGCGTTTCCTCAGATCGGTCAGGATCGTCTCGCGACCGACGAAGGAGATGTTACGGCCGGGGGCGTTCCACAGTGGTGGCAGCGATCCCGGCTCCCGCTCGGACTTGGGCGGGGCCGGCGGCTCGGGCGCACGAAGGGGCCCGGCGGTTCTTCGGGCCGACAGTACGGCTATGAGCACGGCCAGCAGTCCGGCTACCCAGCTGGCCCGCTCCAGCCAGTCCCAGACCAGCGAGTCGAAACCATCGAGACGGTCGGCCAGGCCACATCGGGCCAGCAAGATCACCCCGGCCGCCGCCAGCGCCGCGACCGCGGCGATGACCGCGACTCGACCACGTCGCCGGGACCACCTCAACTTCACAACGTGATTCTGTCAGCACTCCGCGTGACAAAGGAAGATGATGTCAGGCCACGGACTCGCGGTGCGCTTCACATTGTGGAATTACGTGAATTGACGGACGGTGTGTGTGGCAATTCGTCTACGGCAAGGAGCGCGAGGGCTTCCATGACCAAGGACGGCTTTCCGGCCCCGCTGCTATGGGCGTTGCGCGGACGCCCAATGTCTCGCCACAGCCGACGCCAGTCGTCGCTGAACCGCAGCCTTGCGCGGCTGCTCTACCTGGCTGTCACCGAACGACGCATGAGGGAAGAGTTCCATCAAGGCAGCGACAGCATGGCATCTGTTGCCACCGAGCGGGAACGACTACAGCCGAGCGACTACAGCGTGGGCCCAGACAGCGTCTACCCCCTGAACGGCGCCCCGAACTGGATCACGGAGTCTGCCACCTGCGCGGCTGAGGAAGGCCTCGACGGCGAGATCGTGCTGAAGGACGAGCTGGCCGGCAAGCAATTACATCTTCCTCACGACTCGGCCGATCGGGGTTGCGCCGGAGAATCCACACGGAGACATTCGCGCCGATCCGCGGTCAGGGCCGGGTTCGGTTCAATCGAGCAGCAGCACCGATTTCGCGCCCGTACCCAGTAAAGGCCAATGCAAAAGAGCTACCCGCTGGGCCCGGAATGCCATCGCGCTCAGCCCGGGATCGACGGTCGAGTATTGCATTCGCCTGGCGCTGTCGGGGTACTCGCCAGAGTGGCTCTGGCAAGATTTTCGTGGCCAGAGATCACTTGAACGAGGAATTGAGGCGAGTACGGCTTTTAGGCGATCCTTTCGATATGTGGTGTTGAAGTTTCCGAGCTCCTGCCTCACCCGGCGACCGTAGTGGTCACCTCGGTCGATACGGCTGGGCCTGTCGTGGTCTTGCAGGCCCGTACACGATTCGAGGAGTCGTCAGCCTGTACCGGATGCCGCGAACTGAGCAACCGGGTCCACAGTCGATACACGCGCCGCCTGGCCGACACCGCGATCGGCGGTCGCCCGGTTCGCATCGAACTGCAGGTCCGGCGCCTGTACTGCGAAAACCCGGTGTGCCCGAAGGCAACCTTCGCCGAACAGGTCGACGGGCTGACCGTCCGGTATCAACGCCGCACCCCGCTGCTACAGCGCCTGGTCGAGATCGCCGGTGTCCTACTCGCCGGACGCGGCGGTGCCCGGCTGCTACGCCTGCTGAACGCCGGCCTGTCACGCACCAGCGTCCTGGCACAACTGATGAAGATGCCACCCAAGCCCACCGCACCCCGGGTCCTGGGCGTCGACGACTTCGCTCTCTACGGCCGTATCTACGGCACGCTGCTGGTTGACGAGGAAACCCGGCTCCCGATCACTTTGCGGGAAGGCCGCGACGCCGAAACGCTTCGGGACTGGCTGCTCGAGCACCCGGGCGTGCAGATCGCCTGCCGGGACGGCTCACCGATCTACCGTCAAGGTCTCACCAACGGCGCCCCGGACGCCATCCAGGTCAGCGACAGATCCCACCTCTGGCAGGGCCTATCACGGCGAATACAGCAGATCGCCGCCGCGCACCGCGACTGTCTGACCGCCGCGGCCCACGATCCCGATCCTGGGCCGCCCGCTGACACCGAGCCTCAGGACATCGACAGTCCCGCCAACAGCCCCGCGGCCGATCACGCTCAGCGTTTGTTCGAGGCCGTCCACGCGCTGACCGACACCGGCCGCTCCTACAACTCCGTCGCCCGCGAACTGGGCCTCAACTGGCGCACCGTCCGCAGATACGCGACCGCCACCAGATGGCAGGACTGCGTACGCCGACGACCGAGGATCCCGTCCCCGCTCGACCGTCACCTGGAATATCTGCGGCAACGCTGGGGCGAGGGCGAGCACAACGCGAAGGTGCTGCACGAGGAGATCAAAGCCAAGGGCTACCTCGGCCACTACCAGCGGGTGAAGCTGGCCGTCGCGCCACTGCGCCGCGGCCTGCCGATCAACCAGCCCACCAGCGTCGCCTATCACCCCGCGAAGTCGCCCGCTGGATCACCACCGGCCCGCCGAACCGGACCCTCGACACGGTCGAACGCTTGCAGCGGCTACTCATGCACTGCCCCGAACTCGACCTAGCCCACACCCTGGTCCGCGCCTTCGCCGCCATGTTCGACACCGCCGATTCCGAACCCCTAGCGGCCCCCCCTACGCCGGCAAGCCGGTGGATGAAACAAACGATCTGAGCCTCAGGCGGGCACCATAACGTTGTGCCAGCGCAGCGAGTCATTGTTACCGCTGATCGCTGAGCGTAGCCACCCCTCCCGCTTGGTCGGCGGCGGTGTCCACCGACCGCACGCTATCTGCGGCTACCAATGAGTGAACGGGTGCCTAACTTTGCTCCTTTCCCTCTGTGCTCGAACGAGACGCCGGCTGATCAGAGGCGAGCAAATCGGGTGGACAAGTTCTTGAGGCACCGGACACCATGATCGGCGTGGGTTCGACAGACAACGGCCCCGGCACGGTCCGGACAAAGCACATGCCCCCTACAGACCAGTAACGGCAAGCGCCTCCTGGGCTAACCCGGTGAAGTCTTCAACTTGGCATGTGCGTGCACCGTGACTCGATCGGCCGGAGAAGCGAGGTACTCACCCGCCGTGACCTGATGCACCGAGCCGAGTCTCTGCGCCGCCGTCACCCCGCGATCACGACATGAGGGCTTGAGCGGACTTGTTCATCCCTCGCCACACCGCAGGTCGCTCAGAGATCTCAGAGGGCTATAAGTCTGAACACGCCCTCTCGACCGCAGATAACGCACCTGTCAATAGGAGTACTTTCAATGCTGGGCCAATACCGCCAACTGTTCTCGGCGAAAGGCAGTGCGGCATTCACCCTCGCCGGAATTGTCGCCCGGTACCCCATGGGTATGTACGGGGTAAGCATTCTGCTTCTCATTGTTCATACCAACGGGTCCTATTCCACAGCCGGCCGGGTGGCGGCGGTCGGCCTCATCGCTATGGCCGTCTGCACACCTCTCGTGGGACGGCTCGTGGACCGTTACGGGCAGGCACGGGTCGCCGTGCCGGCCACGGTGATATCGGTCGCCGCGTGCACCGGCACCGTGCTCTGCGCTCAGTACGAAGCACCGGCATGGGCGATCTACGTCACCTACGCCTTCTCGGCCACCTGCCCGTTCGTGTCGACCATGGCGCGGGCCCGGTGGCTTCGCATCTACCGCGATCAACCGGACATGATGCACACCGCGAACTCGTTCGAGCGCATCGTGGACGAGGTCGTCTTCGTCTCCGGGCCCGCTGCGGCCGGACTGCTGTGCGGGGCGATTGGCCCGGCCGCAGGGATGTACGCCGCGAACGCCCTGCTCCTGATCGGAACCCTGCTGTTCGCCGCGCAGCGCACGACCGAACCAGTCCCGGTCGCGATCAAGGAGGGCCAGAAGCGCGGCCGGCTGATGGTGCCCCACATCGCTTCCACCATGGCCTTTTTCCCCATCGTGGGCCTCGGTGTAGGCGCCATGGAACTGGCCACGGTTACCTACGTCTCCATGCACAGTTCCCGGTCGTACTCCGGCATCTTCCTGGCCCTGATTGCGTTCGGCTCCTGCCTATCCGGCCTGTTCTACGGCACGCTCAAGCTCAAGGGCGACATCCGCCGTCGCACCCTCACGGTCACGGCCATCCAGTGCGCCTGCCTGTTGCCCGCCCCCCTGCTCATCGGCGGCAACCTGGTGCTGTTCGGAATGTGGACGATCCTCGTCGGCGCGGCCAGCGCGCCGACCGTGATCACGACTCTGGGTCTGTTGCAGGAGCTGACCCCGGAGGAACGCATGAACGAAGGCATGTCCGTCGTGGACGGCAGCCTCATGGGCGGTCAGGCCATCGGGTTGTCCGCCGCTGGCGCGCTCGCCACCTACCGGGGCGGAACAGTCGGCTTCTTGATCGTGTCCGCCGCGGGGCTACTGACGCTGGTCATCGCGGCAGTCGGCGCACGTTGGTGGCCGGCCGGCAAGACCGCGCCGGTCCTGGTGCCCATTGAAAAGTCGGCCGCCGACTGATGGACCGGAACTCCACAACCCATGCTACGAAAATCTTGCCAGAGCCACTCTTAACCGTACGCCGACAGGCGGCCTCAAAGCCGATGAAATACTTCAAGCTGCTCGTGGCGGTGGACAGCTCGAACGTCGCGACGCTGAGATTTCGGAAGCCTGACGAGATCCGGCTCCGGCCTCATGGAGCTCGGCCTGTACAAACACGCCGCGACGTGCGAGCAGCGCTGGTTTCAGGTGATCATCATGCTGCACATGATCGAGGAGACCGCTCGCCATGCCGGGCACGCCGACATCATCCGCGAGACCCTCGACGGCTCGCGCGGACTCCGACGTCGCGTAGCGCCTGGAGGGTGACCACTTACGCAGAGTGAAGGGTGCGCGGCTCTGTTCTGGCCGCCCCGCGGCCTTGGAGCCGCGCGCCCGGCCCGGCGGGAGCTGCGGTCAGCACCACTCACCCAGCTACGACATCATGCTCTTGATCGTGAAGTCGAAGATCGGGCCAGCGGGATGGCGTGGGCTGCGACATCATGCTGGGACACGACGAGGGGGCGGCATGGACGTGGCGTTGCGGGAGATCACCGACGCGGATGAGGATGCGTTCTTCGCGCACAAGCGGGATCCCGAGGCGGTGTGGATGGCGGCGTTCACCGCGGCCGATCCGGATGATCGGGAGGCGTTCGACGCGCATCGGCGGCGGGTGCGGGCGCGCCCCGATGTGGTCGAGCGGGCGATCACGCTGGACGGCGAGCTGGTCGGGAGCATTGCCACGTTCGAGATCGAAGGCGACACCGAGATCACCTACTGGGTCGATCGGGCCTACTGGGGGCGGGGGATCGCGGGGCGCGCCGTGCGGCTGATGCTGGACGAGGTGACGACGCGGCCGATCGTCGCGCGGGCCGCCGCCGACAATGTGGCGTCGCTGCGGGTGCTGGCCAAGGCCGGATTCGAGGATGTAGGGGCGGGCCGGGGCTACGCCAACGCGCGCCGCGCCGAGATCGACGAACGAGTGCTCCGGCTGGAGTGACAGGATGGGCGGCATGGGGTTGTTCACGGTTGACGAGGCGCGGCACGAGCTCGCCCGGTTGAGGCCAGTGCTCGACGAGATCGTCACGGTGCGTGCCGACATGGTGGAACTGGCCTCGGGGACGCCGACGCCGCTGGGCGGGCTGCCGGAGCGGAAGGCGGCCGAGGCGCGGCTCAACGAGCTGATGACCGAGGTCCAGCAGACCGGCGCCGAGCTCAAGGGCGTCGCCCCGCTGCTGGTCGACTTCCCCGCCGACCGCGACGGCGTGCCGATCCTGCTGTGCTGGCTGGAGGGCGACACCGAGCTGGGCTGGTACCACCGCGCCGACCTGGGCTTCGCCGGCCGCCGCCGACTTTAGGGGAGGCGTCCGGAGACTTAGTTTGGGGAACCCGGTCGGCTGAGGGTTCAGCGGAACCGGTCGATGGTGACGGGAATCAGCCCCTGCTGCCGCATCTGCGTCGTCAGGCCGCGCAGCAGCACACCGATCGCCTCGGCGCGCTCGCCGGCCAGGTCGCAGGTCACGTCCAGACCCCAGGCGGCACCGGCGGCGACCCGGCGCAGATCCCACCGGAAGGCGTCACCGGACACCTGCCGGCGTACCGCGCCCAAGACCCGAACGTCGGGATCGGCAAGGTCACCGGTGATCGGCATCTGCCACGCATCGCTGAGCGCATCGAGGCCGTCCTGGGTCAACTCGTCGACAAACAAGATCCGGTAGACCCGCGTCTCACGGAATCCCGGAGTGGCCTCGGGCCGGCCCAGACGCAGCAGGGGCGCAGGCGGGTCGGGAAGGGCACCGAAGCCCGCCCGCAGCGCGGCCTCATCCGGCAGTTCGACACCACACAGGTCGCGATAGAACTCCGCTGCCCCCGCCCGGCCGGTCGGGACCACCCGGGCCCGCAAACCGGCATCGAGGCGCAGTCGCCGACTGGTGTCCGCGCCGTCGCGCCAGCGTCCCTCGCGCCGGCTCCAGAAGGCGCTCAACAGCCCCGCGGAGGAGTAGTCCACCGCCAGCAGAAACTCCTCCACCAGCAACCCGTCCGGTTCGCCACCACGGTCGCCGACCAGGTAGTAGTGCAGCGAGGGTGAGGCATCGACCGCTTGCCAAGCGAGAGGTGTCGTCGTCACGGGCCGATTTTCCGGCACCGCGGCGCGTCACGCTGGGCAGGCTCGCCGCCCGGGGACATGAAGCGGCACAGGCGTGGGCGCGGTGCGGCCGTCGGTGATGTGGTGGGCCGCGGCGGCAGCGTCGAGGCCAGCCTGTCGGTCATCGAGCCGCCAGCGGGACCCTTCGAATGGGGGCTCGCTGTCACAGGGCGACCACGGTGCCTTGCCCGGAGGAGCCTGAGCATTCGCACCCGTTCGAGCGCCTGGCTGATCCGTCCTCCCGAGCGCGGCACGCCACCCGACCCGCGATCTCAGCCCGTAACCGACGAGGAATCACTCGGACGTCGTAGGCGATCCAGGGCCAGCCATCGCGGCCTCGGCCAGCCTTGCGGCGGAGACGGAAGCCCATAGCAGGTCTTCGCTGGGGGCATCCCGCTCCGCGAGGCTGCGACGCAGCGTCTCGAGCAGCGAATGGAAGGTCAACGCCCGATGGTCTTCGCACAGCCGGTCGGCCGTGGTCTCGTCGACGCCCCACGTGGATAGGGCATCGTGGAGCCGGCCGTGAGCCGCGTGCTGCGCGCCCCGCTCGAAGGATGGCTTCACTCTGGCGAAGTCCTCGACGAGCGTGGACGGCGACCGGCACTGCAGGGTGTCCAGCACCTCGATCGTGCGTAGGTATTCAGCCGGCTGCGAGGTCTGTACGGCCGGGTCGACGGCGAATCGGTGCGCGTCGAACGTGTGAAGTCTGACGCCGCATCGGTGGCGGTTAGAAGGTTGCCCAGAAACATCCGGGCCAGGTTCTGCTCCTGTTCGCCGCTGTGGCCGAGGATCAGGGCCGCTCTGGTTCTCGCGGGTGGATGGCTGTGCCCGAGGCGGACGAACTGCGCTCGTTCGGTGCGATGCACGGCGAGTATGGCGGCAGGCTGCCCAGGAGTGTGAGCGCCCCGATGGACGCCGCTGCGGGGGTCTGGGCGAGCTCATGCTCCGGCGACCGGGTGACGGCCCGATAGGCGAGCCGGTCTGCGTCGAGTTCCTGCCGTTGATCGTCTGAGTAAACCGGCGGCGTCCACCAGGCGGTCCGAGGTGGTGGTGCCCAGCAATCCTTGGATGCGCTGGTGATGACGATCCGTCTCACCCTGGCCGGCCAACCGCCCCAGTACGCGCTGAAGGACGAGACCTGCGAGCACCTGACGTGGCTGGAGTCGTACCTGACCACCGACACCTACGCATAGAAGGCGTGGCGGGCGCCACCGAGCGTGCGCTGTTGGCCGACCTGGTCCGGCGATCTGCGGCCTTCGAGACCACTACGTAGCTCAACAGGCTGGCGCCGAGCGACGCTTCATGGCCTTGCCGAGTCCGTTCGCGTCGTCGAAAGTCCTGTCCGTCGCGTCAACTGAGCGTGACAGCGGCGCGCACTTGGCGCGGCAGATGAGGATGCCGGAGATGCCGCAGGCGGCCCGGGGCCATTTGTGCCGCGCTGCTCGATACCGCCGTCTGCGACTTACTACAGTGCCGACATGCTTGTATGGGTCGCATCGTTCCCTCGCTCCGGCAACACCTTTCTGCGCATCATCCTTCACCGCCTATACGGCATCCGTGCCTCGACTGTCTATGACGTTGACGGTGTCGCCGAACGCCTTGGTGAAGAGCTGATCGGGTACACCGACCGACCGGGAAGCGTCGCGGACGTGCGGGCGTCCGACGCGATCCACTTCATCAAGACTCACCGGCAGCGAGACGCCGACATCGACGAGCACGACCCGGCGATCTGCCTAGTCCGCGACGGCCGAGACGCTTTGGTTTCGTGGGCGAGGCAGGCGAGCGAAGACGACCCGAGCACTTACGAGGCCGAACTGCGCGCGAAAATTCTTCGAGTCGGCGCCGTCAGTGCCGGCAGCTGGGGAAGCAACGTACTCAGCTGGCTGCGACCGCCGGCACAGCACCGCGTCATGCTGCGATACGAAGACCTGATTCGGGATCCGCGTGCCGCCGTTGAACACGCCGTTACCAGGGTCGCTCCCGCCCTAGCTATGCTGCCGAGCGCGACCATCCCGTCTCTCGATGAGTTGCGACGACACGACCACCGGTTTTTCCGCCGAGGTCGTGTCGGAAGCCACCAAGACGAACTGCCCGCCGACTTGCACCAGTTGTTCTGGTCCCGGCCCGACAACCAAGCCGCGATGAAATTGCTCGGTTACGACCGGCCCAACACCGGCGGTGCGTGAGACCGGCGGCAAGGACAAGCGGAACGCGGCGAATGACGACGACGGCCGACCGCCTGAAGACTACGGTCGTCAGCGATGACACCCGATGAACCACCACTGGTGAGCAGCCAATGGCCACACCTCGCGGCTGAGCTTATTACCGCACTCCGCGAGGAAGGCGAAGACGACTTGGCGAACCAGGTCACCGCCCTACACGTGCTGCAGCGATGCGGCTGCGACGACGACTTCTGCCAGAGCTTCTACACCGCTCCAGAGCCGGCTGGAGCGTATGGTCCCGGCCATCGGAACGTCGGCTTGAGCCCATCAAAGCCGGGCTATCTGATCCTCGACGTGGTCAAGGGTCAGATCATGTACGTCGAGGTTCTCTACCGCCCGTCACTCAGCTGACCAGACGCACACCGCCACCGCCCAGCGCCGCTACCGCGCACTATCGGCGGCACGCGAGTGCGGCTCGCAGCGCAAAATCGTCCCGTCGCGTTCGCGCGGATCACGGCAGATGAGGGCGCCCTTCTTCACACGAACGCGGCCCCTGTGGCGGCCGAGTCTGTGTGGAGGTGAGAATCGTCGCTCTTTCTGGGTGATCGTTCAGTGTGATGGTTCGGGTGGCGTGCGGAACAATTTTTGGTATGCGGCAGCTTCAATTGTTCACGTCGGCGGGATTGGCCGCCATGCGTGATCGGGCTGCGTCGCGTCGCTATTCTGTCGGGGGCGAGGAATTTCGCCGGGAGCATGCTCGTCATCGGGTCTGGGGCTTGTCACAGAGGCATGCCACGAAGCTGCGCCGGTTGCGGTCTGGAGCAGACACAGATCAGTCGCCGCGGGTGCCGGACCCAGCACCGCCGGCTCGACACCGGGCGGCGGCGGGGTCGCCGGACCTGACCGCACACGTCGCGGCGCCGATGGGAGTGGGGGCGTCGGAGCAAAAGGCCGCGTGCGAGGATGCGCCGACGGCGGCAACCGCCGCCGTGACCGAACCGTCAGCCACTGCCAGCGTCCCCGTGATTGACCCGGCGGCCGCGCCCCACGTCGCCGTGATTGACCCGGCGGCCGCGCCCCACCTCGCCCTGACCCACCCGGCGGCCACGCCCCACCTCGCGATGACCGACCCGGCGGCCGCGCCTAGCGTTGCTGGGGCTGGACCCGCAGTGCCGGACGTCGCCGTGCCGACTCCAGCGACGTCACCTGCGACGATCGCAAAATCCGGCGGCGACGCAAATGTCTTACCCGCCCGCACAGGACGAACCCCCACCGGCCTGTCTCGGAGAAGAGCTGTTTCGTGTATCCGGAACCGCGTCAAACGTCGAACTGGACCCGTCCGAAATTACAGAAACGATCTGACAACCGGAATCCGCCGGCCGGCGTCGGGCGGCGTGTATTGCTGTCATCGGCCGGCAATTGCTGAAACCGGAAAAGAGCGAAGTCCGCCTCATCACGGCTCGCAGCGAGAGCGATACACATCGGCAGATCCGCGCATCGGACGAGTGCCGGGCGCCGCGGGTCACGCTGCGGGGCATTCGCCACGACCACGAGCTCCTTGCGGGTACTTCCAGTTTGCGCGCGGGATGTCGGCAACGATCGGCTTGGTGGCGGCGAGCCAGTTGCGGTGAGGCTCGTTTCGGTGCCATGGCCGCCGGCGCCGGCCCGACGTCGCGGTTCTTCAGATTCCGCGCGTCCACTGTGGTCCCCGCCGAACTCGGCCGTTTGCGCGGGCGAGCAGGGTCGGGGCCGGCGGCGTAGGCGTAGGACGCTGGGCGGACAGATTCACGGCGTGGCGGAGCGGAGGTAGGCGAGGACGGCCAGGACGCGGCGGTTGGTGTCCTCGGCGGGCGGAAGGTCGAGCTTGGTCAGGATGTTGCCGACGTGCTTGCCGACGGCGGCCTCGGTTACGAAGAGGCGGGCGCCTATGGCCGAGTTGGAGTGGCCCTCGGCGATCAAGGCCAGCACCTCGCGTTCACGGGCGGACAGGCGGCTCAGCGGGTCGCGGGGGCGGTTCAGGAGGCGGCGCACCACCTCGGGGTCGATGACGGTGCCGCCGGCCGCCACCGTACGCAACGCCGTGATGAAGTCCTCGACGTCGACCACGCGGTCCTTGAGCAGGTAGCCGACGCCCAGGCCGGCGCCGGTGTCGAGCAGGGCCGACGCGTATTCCTCCTGCACGTACTGGCTGAGCACCACCACCGGCAGCGTCGGCCGGGAGGTGCGCAGCCGCACCGCCGCGCGCAGGCCGTCGTCGGTGTGGTCGGGCGGCATGCGGATGTCGGTGACGACCAGGTCGGGCACCTCGGCGGAGGCGGCCGCGACCAGCGAGGCGGCGTCACCGACGGCGGCGACGATCTGGAAGTCGAAGCGGGTCAGTAGGCCGGCGAGGCCCTCGCGCAGCAGCACGCCGTCCTCGGCGAGGACCACTCTCATCGGCACGGCAACTCCACCCGCACCAGCGTGCCACTACCGGCCGGCGAGGCCAGCAGCAGCCTCCCGCCGGCCGCCGCGACCCGGTCGGCCAGCCCGGTCAGGCCACTGCCGGCGGCCGGGTCGGCGCCGCCGGCGCCGTCATCGCGTACCTCCAGAACGAGATTTTCTCCGTCCCAGATGACGCGCACCTCGGCGTGGCGGGCGGCCGCGTGCTTGGTGACGTTGCCCAGCGCCTCGGAGGCGACGAACCAGGCCGTGGTCTCCACGTGCTCGGGTGGGCGGGTGACCACGTCGGGGCCGATCACCATGACCGGCAGGGGGGTACGGTCGGCCAGCTCGCGGATGGCCGGCATCAGGCCGAGATCGCCGAGCACCTGCGGGCGAATCCCGTGCACGAGGTCACGGAGCATCACCATCAGGTCCTTGGCCTGCTCGTGGGCCCGGTTCAGCGGCTCGGCGGCGGGCGATCCGGCCGGCAGGTCGAGCCGGGCCATGCCCAGTTGCAGGGTGAGGCTGGTCAGTTGGTGCTGGGCGCCGTCGTGCAGGTCGCGTTGGATGCGCCGGCGTTCCGCCTCGAATGCGTCGACCAGCCGGGCCCGGGAGCGGGCCACCTCGCGCAGGGCGCCGGCCGCGCGGTCCGAGCCGAGCAGGGCCCGGGCGGCGGCGGCCTGCGCGGCGGTCACCCCGCTGAACAGGTAGACCAGCGGCGGGATCAGGGCCAGGGCGGTGAGCGCGGCAATGGCCGACTCGCCGGGCGTGTCGATGGTGATGTTGGCCAGTTGCACCGCGGAGGATCCGAAGCCGGCCAGCAGGGGTGCGCTGAGCAGCGCGAGTTCGATGCCGGCGAGCAGGAACAGGAATCCGTAGACGACCGGTACGACCAGCGTGAACAGCAGCCCGTAGAGCACTTCGAGCCAGGTCGCGGCTTCGGCGTACCGGGTCCGGATCCAAGCGATCGGGTCGCCGCCGCGCACCGGGCGGTGGGCGGTGCGGACCTCGCGCGTGTCGACCAGCGCCAGCCGCCGCCGTTCGATCGCGGCCAGCGGCACCGCCACCAGCGGCCCGGTCATCGCGATGATCACCAGCGAGACGGCCATCAGGAGGTAGTTCCGGGCGTCCGGCACCCGGCCGTCGCGCAGCGCGTTGAGGGTGGCCAGCCAAGGGATGGCCAGGATCCAGGCGAACAACGCGACCGGGGTGGCCACGATCACGGTCGTGACCACGTAGAGCAGGGACCGCCAGGGCCAGGCGGAGAGCAGGAAGCGCCGGGTTCGCAGGGCCGGCCAGATGCTGGACATGCCCATGACGGTAGGCAACCGGCGCCGCCGCCACGAGCCGTCCAGCGCTAGCGGTGAGGGTAGGCCCAGCCCTACCAGTTGCCGTTGCGGCGGTCTCGCCACGGACGCCCGTCGGGGTCGTAGACGAGCTGGTAGAAGGGCGTGGCCCAGGCCTTGGTGAACCAGGAGAGTTTGCCGGTCTCGTGCGGGACCAGGCGTCCCGGTGGGCGTTCGCCGCGGCGGCCGCCCCGATGCCAGTCGCGCAGCCGGTTGGCGGAGTCGTTCACCCGGCGTACCGTCTCCTCCGGATCCAACAGATCCGAAATGTCGGACGCGTCGAGATGCTCGCGGAGCAACCGCAGCCGGAGGTCGCGCGCGAAACGCCGGGCGCCGTCCCCCATTCCGGCCGGGTCGGCGGGCGAGCGGCCGTCGACGGTCTCGTCCAGGATCGCGCACGACAACTCGCTGTCGTGGGTCCAGGACCGGCGGTTGAAGTTGTCCGATCCGACGGAGACCCAGACGTCGTCGATCACGCACACCTTGGCGTGCACGTACACCGGCGTGCCCTGATGGTTCTCGACGTCGAAGACGTGCACGCGCTCGGGGGCGGCCTTCTTGCACAGCGAGATGGCGTGCTCGCGGCCGACCTGGTTGGGCGGCAGTGCGAACCGGCCGTCGACGTCGGGGTGGCGCGGCACCACGGCGATCAGGTGCAGTTCGCTGTGCTGGCGCATGGACTCGGCGAACAGTTCGGCCACCTCGCGCGACCACAGGTACTGGTCCTCGAGGTAGATCAGCCGCCGGGCCCGTTTGATGGCCTTGGTGTAGCCGCGCGCGATCGTCTGCTCGCCCAGCGGCGCGAACGAGTAGGCCGGCCGCATCGCCGGATAGGTCCGGTTGACCTGGATCGCCAGCGGCCCCTGCTCGGGCGGGTCGGGCGGCTGCTCGGGCAGGCGGTCGGGGCTGAGGTCGGCGCCGTCCAGCTTGTCCTTGATGGTAGAGATCGGGCCGTGCTGGTCGAGTGGCGCCGGGTCGGTCCAGCGTTCCCGGAAGGTCAGGTCGAGCGCCCCGACGACCGGCCCGCGCAGCAGCAACTGCACGTCGTGCCAGGGCGGGTGGTCGCCGTAGGCCTCGGCCATGGCCACCGCCTGTGGGTCCCCGGCGTGATCTTCGTCGTCGCGCCGGCTGTGGCACAGGTCGATGCCGCCGGCGAAGGCCAGGTCGTCGCCGTCCTTGCGGCGGATGACGACCAGCTTCTGGTGGTGCGAGCCGCCCCGCCGGACCCGCTGGTCGAGCAGCACCTCGCCGCCAGCCTCGGCCACGTCGTCGGCCAGCGACCGGTTCTCCTCCTCGGAGTACTGGAACTTGTCGAGGTGGGAGCGCCACAGCAACCCCTTGACGATGACCCCACGCTTGGCCGCCGCCGCGAACAGCTCGGCGATGGTCGGCCCGTCGTCCCGCAACCGCTCGTCGGGGTCGCCCCGCCAGTCGGTGAAGAACAGCATGTCGCCGGCGCCGAGCGTTTCCACTTCCGCCACCAAACGGTCGAAATACGTCTTACCGTGTATCAGTGGCTCGGCGGTGTTTCCCGCGGTCCAGGTGGGTATGGAGCTGTCAGGGTTGCCGCGCTCCTCGCTGGTGAGGAACCAATCAGTAAGCGGCACGCCCAGACCCTAAGCCGACCTCGGCCGTTCCGCACGTCGGCCCTCCCCCTCCTGGAGAAGATCACCATGAGCTCCGAGCCGATCGCCACCACCCAGCCCGCCGCCGCATCCTCCGAGAGCGGCCTCCTGATCGCGATGGCCGTCCTGGTCCTGGCCGGCGTGGCCGGGATGCTCCTGATGATCAGCTGACGCCGGTCGCCCGCAAGATCTCGTCGGCCGCCCAGCGAGCCCGCTCCACGTGCGTGATTGGTCGCGCTCCCCAAACCGCCAGTCGTGGCCCACGGCGGTGTCGGGCGCGCGAATACCGCCCAGGCCTACCTACTGGCTCCGGCTGGCGAGTGGTTTCAGCCGATCAGGCCGGCCCGATGGGCCAGCAGCGCCGCCTGGACGCGGTTCTCGCAGGCCAGCTTCTGCAGGATCCGGCTCACATGCGTCTTCACCGTGCTCTCGGAGATGACCAGCCGCTCGCAGATCGCGGTGTTCGACAACCCCTGGGCCAGCAGTTTGAGCACCTCGACCTCACGCTCGCTCAGCTGCGACAGCTGGGCCAGCACGTCGTCGCCCGGCGGGACCGGACGCAACCGCCGCAACTGGGTCACCGCCTGGCGGGTCACCGGAGGGGACAGGAACATCTCGCCCGCCGCCACCGCCCGCAACGCCGGCTCCAACTCGTCGGCGGCCGAGCTCTTCAGCACGAAACCGGCCGCGCCGGCCGCCAGTGCCTCGTCGATGTACTGGTCGTCGCCGAACGTGGTCAGCATCAGCACCGACACCGACGAACTGCGGGCGATCTCGCGGAGCGCGGCCAGACCGTCCATGCCGGGCATCTTGATGTCCAGCAGCAGCACGTCGGGGCGATGGCGGATGGCCAGATCGCGGGCCTCCACACCGTTGTGCGCCTCGGCGACGATCTCGACGCCGGGGATGGCGGCGAGGATCAGCTTGATGCCACCCCGGGTCAGGTCGTCGTCGTCCGCGATCATCACCCGCTGCCGGTCAGCCGACATCGGCCAGCTCCTCCTTCGAGATCAGGGTCCCGTCGCCGAAACAGAACCGGTAACCCTCGACGTCGGCCGGCTTCAGGGTCGGCGCGGCACGGTAGGCCACGCAGTCGCCGCCGGGCGGTGGCGCGGGAAGGGTCTTGCCGGGGTCGAGCGCCGTGTCCGGGTCGGGCAGCTCCTTCCGTACGCGATCAGCCGTCTCCCCCACCCGGACCCGGTCGAAGGTCGCGCCGGAGACGGTCTGCTGCCGCATCGCGATCCACAACCCGCCGGAGCAGAGCGCGACCACCAGCAGCGCGCTCAAGGTCACGGTGGCGGTCCAGATCCGGCGCCGCCGATCGGCCCGCCGCAGGTCCTCACCGAACTCGTCGTCGACCCCGGCGTCCTCGGATGGTGTCCGCTGGTCGTCGGCGGGGGTCGGCTCGACCCGGGTCAGCGGCAGCGTCGCGGCCAGCCGGAACCCGCCGCCCGGCCGCGGCCCGTGATAGAGCACGCCACCGGCGAGCCGGACCCGCTCGGCCAGGCCGTACAACCCCTGACCGCCGGTGGTGCCGTCCTGCCCGCGCCCGGGCTCGTTCTCCACCTCGACCACCAGCGCGCCCTCCTCGAACCGCACGGCGGCCCGGATCTCACCACCCTGGGCGTGCCGCAACGCGTTGGTGATGCCCTCCTGCAGCGTCCGGTACGCCGCGTGCTCGATCATCGCCGGCACCTCGACCGCGTCCCCGGACCGTTCCAGCTTGATCTGCGCCCCGGCCGCCTGCGCCTCGGCGACCAGCTGGTCCATGTCGTGGTCGCCGTCGTTCTCGGCGTCCGGTTCGGCCCGCAGCACGGCCAGGATCTGCCGCAGTTCGTCCATCGCCGACACCGAGGTGGCGTGCAGCAGTTTGACCGTGTCGGCCGTCGGCGCCGAGCGCAGCGCCCCCGCGTAGAGCGAGATCAGCGTGAGCCGGTGACCGAGCGAGTCGTGCATCTCCCGGGCGATCCGGTTGGCCTCCCGGGTCCGGGCCCGCTCGGCGATGATCCGCTGCTGCTCGCCCAGGAACACCGTCCGCTCGTGCATCAGCGTGAGGATCCGGCGGCGCTGGGCCGACAGCTGCGCCAGCGTCGCCGGGAACACGGTCACGACCAGGAAGATGCCGACCGCGAAGAGCAGGGTCAGCGGACCGGCGGGACGTTCCCGCAACGCCGTACCGCCGACCTGGGCGAGCAGGGCGGCCCCGAGCGCCGCGGTCAGCCGCCACGGGCCACGGATCCGATAGCCGGCCGCATAGGCCAGCCCGACCGCGAGCGGGAAATCGGAGCGGTCCGGGATGACGGTGAGCACGGCCGCCACGATCAGGACGGGTGCCGGGAACCGCCGCCGCAACGCGACCAGGGCCAGGTCGGCGACCACGAGGACAGCCACCAGCCAGGCGGGCATGCCGGCCACGGCGGACAACGCGGCGCAGGCCGCCGACAGCGCGGCGGCCAGCCCGATCTCGTACGCGAGGAATCCCGGCCTCATGAACTCGCGACCCGGATCTGTTTCTTCTCGGTCAGCTTGCCGCCGGCGAAACAGAACCGGAACAGCGGCCGGTCCCCGCCCTTGGTCAGCGGCTTGACGGCGTAGTAGATGCAGTTCGACCCGGCCGGCTTGCCCTGCTTGGTCGGGTCCGAGCCATACAGCTCGCCCTCGTCGGAATCCGAGTCGTCGAACGGCACCGGCAACGCGTCGCGCACCGCGGTCTCCTCCCCGCCGATCCGCTGCGCGTCGAACTCCTGCTGCGTTATCGACGACTTGTTGATCTCGTTGCCGACCTGGAACGCACGGACGGCGAACCAGCCACCCACGCCGCACAGGACGACGGCGACCACAGCGATGATCACAAATACTTTACGCATGCCTTCACGGTCGCGCAGCGGACGCGGCGATGCGACGGACCTACGACCGATCCTGATACCGGCGCCGATCATACGAAAGTGCCACGGGCACGCTACGGTCTCGGCGTGGGTCGCACAGTGAAACTGGTTCTCCTCGACACCCTCGGTGTCCCGCTCGGCGCGCTGCCGTCGTTCGACGTGTCGGTGCCGTGGTGGCCGGAGGTCGAAGAGGTGGTGGCCGGCGCCCGTTCCCGCTACGGCGTCGAGGTGCAGGTGCTGCGGCTGCTCACGGTCTCCGGTGCGACGGCGGCGACCGGCGGCGGCACTGTCACCTATCTGGCCCAGCTGGCCGGGTCACCGCAGATCGCCGTCGAGCCCGCCGACCCCGACCTGTCGCCCGAGCCGCTACGGGCCCCGTACGCGGAACCGGGCGGCCCCTCCGCCTCCACCCGCTGGGCCGTCTCCGCCCTGGCCGCCCTGGGCACCCCCAACGCCGTGGCCACGCAGCGCAAGACGTGGAACCTGTCCGCGGTCTGGCGGCTGGACGTGGCCGGCGCCCCGGTCGCCTGGCTCAAGCAGGTGCCGGAGTTCTTCGCCCACGAGCCGGCCGTGCTCGGGCTGGTCGCCGGCGTCGCCCCGGGCCTGGTCCCGCCGCTGCTCGCCGCCGGTTCGCAGGGGCGCATGCTGCTCGCCCACGTGCCCGGCGAGGACGGCTTCGGCGCGGATGCACGGGTACGCGCGGAGATCGCCGCCGAATGGCACCCGGTCCAGGAGCACTTCGCCGGCCGGGTGAACGACCTGCTCGCCGTGGGCATGCCCGACGCCCGGCTGGCCGTGGAACCGTTCGCCCGGGTCGCCGCCGCCCACCTGGACCGCATCGACGGCCTGCGCGAGCTGATCGACGACCTGCCCCGGCGGCTGGACCAGATCGCCGCCTGCCGCATGCCCGACACGATCGTGCACGGCGACCTGCACCCCGGCAACGCCCGGATCGGCGGCGGCGCCGCACCGGTGATCATGGACTGGGGCGACGCCACCGCCGGGCATCCCGCCGACGACGTCCTGCGGCTGACCGAGGGCCTGCCGCCGGCCGAGAAGGCGTCGCTGACCTCGGCCTGGGCCATGCGCTGGCGGGCGGCCCGGCCGGACAGCGACCCGCAACGCGCCGCCGACCTGATGGAGCCGATCTTCCACCTGCGCCGGGCGGTGATCTACGCGGACTTCCTGGCCCGCATCGAACCGGCCGAGCACCCCTATCACGCGGACGACGTAACGGCCGGACTCGCCGCGGCGGTCGCCACCGTACGGTGAGCGGATGAGATACCCGCCGCCCAGCGCCGTACGGTGAGCAGATGAGATACCCGCCGCCCGGCGCCGCACGGTGAACGCGAGCGACAGGCGGGCGCGGCTCGTCGACGACATGCGCGCGGCCGGCGCGCCGATGTCCGCCGAGCTGGCCGCCGCGTTCGCCGCCGTGCCGCGCGAGGCGTTCGTACCCGGCGGTTTCCAACGTCACGGCGGCGGCTGGGCCGGGCCCGGCGACCGCGACTTCCTCGACCTCGTGCACCGCGACGACGTGCTGGTCACCAAGGTCGACGGCCGGATGCCGGTCAGCTCGTCGAGCCAGCCGTCCCTGATGGCGATCATGCTGGCCGCGCTGGACGTGCGCCCCGGCCACCGGGTCCTCGAGATCGGCGCCGGCACCGGCTACAACGCCGCGTTGCTGTCGGCGCTGGGCGCGACCGTGGTCAGCGTGGACGTGCAGGCCGATGTCGCGGCGCGGGCGTCGGCCGCGTTGTCGGCCGCCGGCGTCGAGCGGGTTCAGGTGCAGACCGGTGACGGGTACGCCGGAGCGCCCGGTCACCGCTTCGACCGGGTGATCGTCACGGTCGGCGTGGCCGGGCTGTCCCCGCGGTGGCTCAACCAGCTCGACCCCGGCGGCGTGGCCGTGGTGCCGGTCGAGCACGCCGGCACCCACCCGGTGCTGACCGTCCGCGGTCCGGCCGCCGGCCCGGTCACCGCCGAGGTGATCTGCCCGTCCGGCTTCATGAGCGCGGCCGGCCCGCTGACTGCGACACATCAGTTCGCGCATCCGGCGCCGGCCGCCCCCGGCGAGCTGGCCCCGCTGACGGTGACGGCGCCGGCCCGATTCGACCCGCCGCTGGGCGCCCTGGCCTACCGCGACCTGTGGTACGCGGCCGGCGTCTGGCACCGCCGCGCCACCCACGCCGCCGTCCCCGGCGCCGAGCACTCCTGCCTGGTCCTGCTGGCCGAGGACCGGGCCCAGGGCGCCGCCATCCCGCCCGACGGCAGCGTGCTGTCCACCGGCGAACCGGCCCTGGCCCAGGACGCCGCCGACATTCTGCGCCGCTGGGACGCCGAGGGCCGCCCGCCGATGCGAGCGTGGCGGGTCACCCTGGCCCTGGCCGGGCGCTCCGACGCCCCCATCTGGGTCCCCGCCAACTGGAGCCTCTAGCCCAGTGGTAGCCCCGGGCGGCATCCGAGCCCCCACCACCGCCCAGCCCTACCACCCCCAAACCCAGTGGTAGCCCCGGGCGGCATCCGAGCCCCCACCACCGCCCAGCCCTACCACCCCCAAACCCAGTGGTGGCCCCGAGCGTCATCCGGGCTACCACCCCCAGAACCAGTCCACCCACCGACCTAGCAACCTGACCAACCACCACACCACACCTGTCCACCAAAACGGGTCAAGCCCATGGGGACGGCGACCACTCACGCGGGTGGAGCGAAGCGACCTCGGCGGGAGCGACGGTCCGCACCACCCACCCAGCTACGACATCCAGTTCTGGAAACAGCCCAGCGGCGGGAATTCGGTTGGGCCGGTGGACAGCGGCGGTCATCATCGTGCGGGTGGGTGTACGTCTGGCCGGCGGTGTGGTGCCACCGGCCGGCTGCGAGCTCTGGCTCGCCGGGCCGGCCGGTGATCCCGTCGCGCTCCACGCGGGCGCGACCGGTCGCACCCCGCCCGGCGCCCCGGTCGCGCTCGGCGTGGCCGGGGCGCCGCCGAACCAGGTCCGCGCGGCCGTCACCGCCCTGACCAACCTGGTTCGCGCGGGCGGCCGGCTGGCGGCCGGCGCCGACGTCGATCTGGGCCACGGGTTCCGGTCAGCGCTGCTGGAGGGCGGCCGCGGCGACCGTCGGGACGCCATGCTGGCCGCGCTGACCACCGCCGCGTCGGCGCTGGGGGCCCGCGAGGCGATCGTGACCGCGCTGTTCGGCCCGCGGGCGACCCGCCGGGTCGGTGCGGCGGCGGCCGCGGCGGTGGCCGAGGGGCGCCACGCGGCGGTCAAGCTGGCCGCGGCCGCGAGCGACGTGCTCGGCCCGGAACAGCTCGAACAGCTGCTGTCCCTGGACACCCCGGAAAACATCGATCCGTTCGGTACGGGTCTCGCGTCCGACGCCGCCGCCCACCTGGCCCGGCTGACCGCCCACCTGCCCGGCCCGCGCCGCCTGGCCCTGCTGACCGATCTGTGGCACCTCGTCTGCGCCGACCGTGTGCGCACCGGCCGGACCGAACGGCTGCGCGCGTCGCAGGACGGCACCGGCCCGGACGATCTGCGCGAGCTCTACCACCGGTTGGACGACGAGTCGGCGCTGCTGTGGGCGGCTCCGCATTTCGACGGCCCACCACGGGCGGCGCAGCTGATCCGGCACTCGTTCGCCCCGTACGGCTGGTCGTCGCACGCCCGCCGTCTGTTCCAGGACGCCCTCGCGGTGACCCTGATGGGCCGGATCGCCGAGACCGCGCAGGCCGACGGTCTGCCGGCCGCGCTGGCCGCCAACGAGGCCGCGATCCGGCTGGTCGCCAAGCTGCCGTCGGAGCAGGCGCTGCGGCTGGCCCGGCGGGGTGGCGGCACACCGGCCCGCCCAGCTGTCTGGGTGCGCGAGCTGCTCACCTCGCGGCGGCCGGCCCACGTCGAACAGCGGCTGGCCCGCACTCGGGACTGGGGCACGATCGTGCTCGAGGAGCTGACCGAGTTCGGCCAGTCGATCCGGTCGCTGGGCGAGTTCGCCGCCGAGGAGATCCGCACGTGGGGCGCCGAGCCGATGACCGAGTGGCGGGCGGTGTTCGGCTATCTGTCCCCGGAACGCCGGGCGAACTGGGGCCAGCCGGGGCCGGGCCGCACCCCGCTGGCCGACCGCGGCCCCGGCGACGAGCAGGTCGACGACTACCTGTGGCTGGCCGAGCTGGGTGACCAGGTGGCCCGGCTGCACGGGCGGGCCCGGGCCGAGGTCGACTTCGACGAGTCGATGCCCGAGGTCGACGTGTTCGGGGCCGAGGACCAGCCGATGTACCCGCCGTGCTCGTCGATCTCGGCCGCCCTGACCGGCGCCGCGCATCTGGCCGAGCTGGGCGGGGTCGTCCCGGCCAAGCCGCGCGGCTGGACCGGGCTGGTCGAGGCGCTCTACGGCTCGGCCGACGTCTCGCAGGCGCTGACCGGCCGCTACCCGGTGCCTGAGGTGCTGCTCGGCCGGGACGGCACGCCGGTGCCGGGCACGGGGCTGCGGGTCGAGGTCGCCACCACGCCGCGGCATCTGGCCGCGTGGAGCGAGTTCATGGGCAACTGCCTCAACGGCAGCTACTACACCCGGGAGGCCGAGCGGGGTTCGTGCGTGCTGCTGGCGTTGCGCGGGCCCGACCGTCGCATCGTGCTCAACGTCGAACTCCAGCAGCGCACCAAGGGCTGGCGGATCGGCGAGTTCAAGGCGCGCTTCAACGTCGACCCCGATCCGGAGCTGGACAGGGCGGTCCGGGCGTGGGTGGCCACGTTGCCCTCGGCACGGCCGCCGGCGCCGGAGGATCCCGACCTGCCGCCGCCGGGCCCGCGTCCGATGCGGACGGTGCGCCGGGCGACGCCGGCCGAGCGGGTGGTCAAGGAGGTGGGGCCGGTGCTGCGGCGGCGGCTGGCCGGGGTCGAGGCGCCGGTTCTCGTACGCCTGGCGCACGCCCTGCCCGATCCGCCCCGGACCCGCGGCACCGAGGCCGTCACCGCTCTGCGCCGCGCGTCGGCGGCCGAGCTCGACGCGGCGTGCCGGCGGGAGCTGGACGACGGGGTGACGGCGCGGGAGCTGTGGCACGGGACGGCCGGGCGGCCGCTGCGGGCGGCGCTGCGGCGGATGGACGGGCGGCTGGCCGCGCTGGCCCGGGACGAGCCGTTGCCCGGGGCGTTGCGGCCGCTGGCCCGGCTGCCCGAGGTGCGGGTGGCCCGTACTGTCGACGTCGCCTCGCTGCGGGTCCGGGCGTCGCTGGGCCGGCTGGTCGCGGCGTCGGATCCGGCGCTCGCCCGTGGTGTCGGGGCCGACCCGGACGTGCCGACGCTGTGCGCGCTCGCCCTGGCCGCGACGGCCTTGAACGTGGGGGTCACGGTGCCGGCCCGGGTGGGCGGTGAGCCGTGGCGGGCGGCGGCGCTCGCGGTGGCCGAGCTGACCGACCGGCCGGTGCCGCGCGGCCGGTTGCTCGTACCACCGCAGTGGATGCCGCACGGCTGGCCCGCCCTGTGGGCCCGCGCGAGTTCGGCTCAGCGCAAGGTTTCGTAGCGGGCCCGGAGGGCGGTCGCCCCGGCTTCGTCCGGGCGGCCGTGCAGTCGCAGCCGGGCCATGCCGCCGTCCGGGAAGATGTCGAGGCGCACATGGGTGGCCGCCCGCTCCGCCGACACCCGGAACCGGTGCGGGGTGTCCGGCGCCAGCGGCATCGGTTCGAGCAGGTCGAACCAGTCGGTCGGGTCGTCGGCCGAGCCGCTGCGCGTGTCCACCCCGCGCAGTGACGCCCGCCCGGGCGCGTTGCCCTTGAAGTGGCTGGTGTCCAGGTCGGCCAGGGCCAGCACGGCCGGCGCGGCCAGCTGCACGATCACCCAGTCGTTGCCGTCGTCGCGGCGCCGCGAGGTCTCCCAGCCGTCGCCCATGGAGGCGGCCAGGCCGGGCATCAGCATGTTGCCGGGGTGGCCGTAGAACATGTTGCTGCATCCGGTGACCCGCCCGCCGTGCTGGGCCGCGGCCACGTCGAAGACGTCGGGCAGCAGGTCCGGATCAGGGACCACTTCGCCGTGTACGCGCAGCCGGGCCACGCCACCGTCCGGATAGATGGTCAGCCGCACGTGGGTGAAGCGCCGCGCGTTGTCCACGGTGAACAGGTTCTGGGTGTCGCCACTGAGCGCGGTCCGGTAGACCAGCGGGGTCCAGGTGGCCTTCTTCAGTTGCGTGGCGTCGGGGTGTCCGGGCAGCGAGCACCCGTCGACCGACGCGTGCGGCGGGTAGTTGCCGGTGAAGAACGACGTGTCGATGTCGATGGCCCGGATGATTCCCGGCGTGCCGAGCCGGATGATCACCCAGTCGTGCCCCGGTTCGCGGCGCCGCCGGGTCTCCCAGCCGTCGTACACCTGCCCGCGGTGGTCGAACGTCCGCGGCGCGTGCGTGGGCCGTCCCGGGGAGAGCAGGTGGTCGGCGGCGGCGAAGAACTCGTCGTTGACCGCGACCACGCCGCCGCCGAACGCCCGCGACGCCAGGTCGATGTGCTGGTTGTCATCCATCAGGTGTGCTCCCGGGTGAGGAACTGGCCGTGTGGAGTGTCGCCGGTGACGGGGCGCCCGCGCAGCCAGGTCGCCCGCACCACACCCGTAAGGGTCTGTCCGGCGTACGGGGTGATCGGGTTCCGGTGGTGCAGCGCGGCCGGGTCGACGACGAAGGACTCGTCCGGCGCGAAGGCGACCAGGTCGGCGTCGGCGCCGACGGCCAGCCGCCCCTTGCCGGCCAGCCCGGCCAGGTCGGCCGGGCGGCGGGCCATCCACGAGATCACGTCGGCCAGCGTGTGCCCTCGCGCGCGGGCCGCCGTCCAGATCACCGGGAGTCCCAGCTGCACCGACGCGATGCCACCCCAGGCCGCCGCGAAGTCACCGGTGTCCTGACGTTTCAGGTCGGGCGTGCACGGCGAGTGGTCGCTCACCACGCACGAGATGACGCCTTCGGCCAGGGCCGCCCACAGTTCGTCGGCGTTGGCCGCTTCCCGGATGGGCGGGCAGCACTTGAACTCGGTGGCGCCGGCCGGGATCCGCTCGGCCGCCAGGGTCAGGTAGTGCGGGCAGGTTTCGGCGGTGACGCGTACGCCGTCGGCGCGGGCCTGACGGATCAGCGGCACCGCGCTCGCGGCCGACAGGTGCAGGATGTGGACGCGCGAGCCGGTCTTCCGCGCCGCTTCGATCGCGGTTCGCACGGCGGCGTGTTCGGATTCGGGCGGGCGCGAGGCCAGAAAATCGGTGTACGCGGCCGACGACGCCGCCTCGTGCAGGTGGTGCGGGTCCTCGGCATGGACGACGAAGCGGGCGTCCACAGCGGACAGCGCGATCACCAGCTCGGCCGAGGTCAGCGGCGGGAACTCGGGCACGCCGGAGTCGGCCAGGAACGCCTTGAACCCGAACACGCCCGCCTCGTTCAGGGCGGGCAGCTCACCGGCGTTACCCGGGATCGCGCCACCCCAGAAGCCGACGTCGACGTGGCACTGCCCCGCCGCTGCGGCCAGCTTGACCCGCAGGGCGTCGACGTCCACGGTCGGCGGCAGGCTGTTGAGCGGCATGTCGACGATCGTGGTCACGCCGCCGGCCGCCGCGGCCCGGGTGGCGGTGGCAAACCCTTCCCATGGGGTACGCCCCGGCTCGTTGACGTGCACATGCGTGTCGACCAGGCCGGGCAGCAGCGCGTCGTCCCCCAGGTCTCGCTCGGCGGCCGCCTCGAGCACCGCGTCGTAGCCCGCCACCTCGACGATCACGCCGTCCCGCACCCCCACGGCGGCGGCCCGCTCCCCCTCGGCGGTAACCACCCGGCGCGACCGGACGACGAGATCCAACATGACTCAGAGCCTAACGGCCGATTACCCGACGCAGGCTATGACGCGGACCTCAGCCGGTCGCGGCGGCGGCGCGTTCCACGATCGCCGGATCGGCCAGGGTGGCGGGGTGCCGCAGCATGTAGGAGACGTTGTTGAAGGCCGTGGCCACCGCCGGGTCGACCAGGGTGGCGCCGACGATCTGCCGGAGGACCTGCCGCTGACGGCTGACCTCCTCCGGGACGGCGGCGCCGGTCACCGCGTCGAGGCGCTCGGCGTCCCCGCCGGCCGAGATCGCCCAGGCCGCGTCCACCACCAGCCGCTGCCGCTCGAAGAAGCCGGTGGCCGGGGCGGCCAGGTCGGGACCATCGGTCAGGTGGGCGGACAGACACGACGCGTGCAGGGCCGCCGAACTCATGCCTTGCCCGTACACCGGGTTGAACGACGCGACGGCGTCGCCCACGCTGACCAGCCCGGCCGGGAAGCGCCGTACCCCCGTGAAGTCCCGCCGCCGGCTCTCGGCCTGATGGTAGGTGACGATCTCCCGGGTGACCGCTCCGGCCGCGGCCCGACCGAAGACACCCGGCAGCCCCGCCGTGATCTCCCGGAACTGGTCGAGCGTGCGACCCGGCCGGGCGTCGTCGTAGCCCATCAGCATGACGATCCACTGATCGTCCTCGACCGCGTTGGCGGCCGCGACGGACACGCCGCCCACTCCCTGCCCCGGCGCGAAGAGGCCCAGCGCGCAGGCGACCTCCAGCTCGGACGCGGGCTCGTCGCGGTGGAAGAGGGCGGTCGCGTAGTTGATCGGCGCGGCCAGCCGCTCGAGCTCGGGCTCGTCGTAGCCGTGCTCGCTGAGCCAGGCCGGCACCCGGCTCGCGCGGCCGGTCGCGTCCACGGTGAAGTCGGTCGCCAGGACCCGCTCCCCGTTCCCGTTCTCGTTTCCGTCGTAATAAGCGACCCCGCTGACCGCGCCGTCCGCGAACCGCAGGCCGGTCACCCGGCCACGGACGACGGACACGTTGGGCCGAGCGATGACGTGCTCCCGCAGTACGGTTTCGATCAGCGGGCGCCCGGCCACGAACAGCCGGAAGTCGGTGTCGGCGCGCACCTGCCGGTGGCCGTCGAAGGCGGTGGACGTGGTGTCCGGCCCGGACAGGAGGGCGCCCCGCTCCAGCGCGTCCGCCGTGAACCCCGGCAGCCACCGCTCGATCCACTGGTGTCCCGCCGGCAGCAGCGTGTGCACCTGCTGGTCCTGGGGTGTGCCCGGCCGGGGCCGCGGTTTCGCCGGCAGTTCGTCGCGCTCCACGATGACGACCTCGCCGGCGTGGTCGGCGAGCACTCGGGCCGCCAGCAGCCCCGCGATGCTGCCGCCGAGCACCGTGGCGGTGTCGAACAGGATGGTGGGCCGGGCCGGTGGTCGCGCGTCGACAAGCCGGTCGAATGCTGAGGTGAGGGATTCGGACACGCCGCCACGCTAGGGCGCGGTGTCGGACCGGCACCGGTACGCCGGTGCCACGTCAGCGGTATCCGCGCGCCATTCCGGGTGTCCTGATCCGGGAGGGCAGTCCGGCATGTCCGGACACACCAAGCGGCCTTCCGGGGGCCGGCCGCTGATTAATGTGGTCGGTCGGTCGGTCGGTCGGTCGGGCGGTCGGGCGGCGACCGGACGGACGGCGAAGCGACCGGCGACCGGGCGGCAGAGGAGCGGTCGGGCGGCGGAGCGACCGGCGACCGTGGAGCCACCGGGCGACGGATGCTGCGGCCGGGCGACCGGGGAACGGCCGGGCAACCGGGCGGCGGTGAGGAGTGGGGATGCCACGAGATGGCGGTCGGGGGCGGTTCGCTGTCGACATCGACGTGGGGTATGCGGACGACCGCCGCGACGACGTGCTGCGGGCCGAGTGGCAGCGGCAGGCCGGTGATCTCGTACCCCCTCCGCCGTTGACGTTGCCGCGGCGCAGCGAGGGCTCGTACCGGGTGCGGATCCGCCGCCTGGACATCCTCGATCTGGCCGTCGAGGACCAGTACAGCGACGCGGTGGCGGGCCGGACCGGCGGCTCGCACGATCACCTGCCCGACCGGATGGTCAGCCACTTCACGTTCCAGGGCGAGTGGCGTTTCCGGTCGGCGCGGCGCTCCGCGGTGGTCGGGCCGGGGCGGGCCTACATCCGTCGCAACGACGAGCCGTGGGATTTCGAGGTGAGCCGGGGCACCCGCGCGCTCATGCTGTCGGTGCCGATCGAGGAGGCGGGTGCGCGGGCGCACCGGACCGCCATTCCGGCTGACCGCGACTCACCCGCCGCCCGCCTGCTCCTGGCCCACCTGCGAACGTGCCTGGACCTGGCCGACGCCCCGAGCACCGCAACCCGCGCCGGCGTCCTGGGCGCCCCGGCCCGCAACCTCGACCTGGGCGGCCCCGCCCTGGGCGCCCCGGCCCGCAACCTCGACCTGAGCGGCCCCGCCCTGGGCGCCACAGCCCGCAACCTCGACCTGGGCGGCCCCGCCCGCAACCCCGCCCTGGGCACTGCGGCCCGCAACGCCGCTCTCGAGCTGTTCCGCGGCTTGCTGGACCAGCAGGTGGTGGACGACGAACACCAGTCCCCGGCGCTGGTCGCCGCCGCGCGGGAGTGTATCGACCAGCGGCTGCTCACCGACCCCGACATCGACCCGGCCGCGATCGCCTCAGCGCTGCACGTGTCCGTCCGAACCCTGCACCGGGCCTTCGCGCGCGAGAGCACGTCGGTGATGGGCTACGTGCGGCAGCGACGCCTCGAACGCGCCGGCGCGGAACTGCTCTCCACCACCTGGACCGTCTCCGAGCTCGCCGCCCGCTGGCACTTCACCGACGAGAGCCACCTGATCAGGGCCTACCGCCGCCACTTCGGCGAAACCCCCACCGCCCGGCGCCGCGCCCAGTCCCGCCCTGCCGTCGAGTAACCTCCCGAATCCCGCCGCGGTGTCAGCCGCCCGCCGACCGAGACGCGGCCTGGGCGAGAGCCACAAGCTCATCGCGACTAAAGCCGGCGTCGCCCCGCCCCGAGCCCGCACCGCCCGCCGGGTCGACGTCGGTCAGGGCGCCGCAGTCGAGGCCGCGCAGCAGGAACGCCGCCAGGGCGCGGGCCGTGGCGGGCTCGTCGGCGATGCCGCCGGACTGGCGGTCGACGTAGCAGCGCAGCCGGGTGATCGCCGCCTCGCGGCCGTCGGCGTAGAAACCGTAGACCGCCGCGTACCGGGTCGGCAGCTGCGCCGGGTGCAGGTCCCAGCCCTGGTAGAAGCCGCGTTCCAGGGACCGCCGGACGAGCCGGTGGTGCACCTCCCAGGCCGCGCGGATCTCGGGCGGCGACCCGACCGGAAGCACGTTGGTCGAGCCGTCGCTCAGGTGCACGCCGGTCTGGGCGGCGGCCGCCTGCATGACCGCCTTCGCATGGTCGGCGGCCGGATGGTCCATCGACTGGTACGCCGCCGCGACGCCGGCCGCCGCGCTGTAGTCGTACGTGCCGAAGTGCAATCCCGTGCAACGCCCCTCGGCCGCCGTGATCAGCCGCGCGACGGTGGCCGCCCCGTCGGCCCCGAGCACCGCCGCCGGCAGCTCGACCTGGATCTCGAAGTGCAGCGAGGTCCCGTACACCCGGTCGAGCCGTGCACAGAGCGCGACCATCGCCGAAACCTGCGCCGGACCGCTGACCTTGGGCAACGTGATCGTGAAGGGCTCGCCGTAGGCGGTCAGGAAGAGGTCGAGGGTACGCAACGCGCGGCGCCGTGTGGCCGCCTCCAGCGACTTGATCCGGAGGCCCGCGAACGGCACCCGGATGCCCTCGTTGAGCGCGGCCGCCGCCGCCTTGACCGCCGCGTCCTCCTCGGCGTCGTCGCGGACCCCGTACCCGTCCTCCAGGTCGATCCGCAGATCCTCGATGGGCTCCGCCCGCAGCTTGGCCTCGACCTGCTCGAAGTGCCCGAACGGCCAGTCCTGCCCGTGCAGCGCGGCCAACGCGTCGGCCCGCCACACGTCGATCAGGTCGGGCGTGACCTGATCGGCCGGCACGTAGACGGTGTGTACGGGCTGCCGACCGGCCCGCTCCCCCGGGTAACGCGCCCGCAGGAACGCGTCGTGGTCGACGAGCAGCGCGTCGATCGCGGAGTAGTCGCCGTCGGTGAGGCGCATCAGTCGATGCTGTCGTACGCCGCGGTGGTGAGGAAGTCGGCGAAGTCGTCGGCCAGCGCGACCCGTTCGAACAGCTTGCGGGCGTCGTCGAAGCGGTTACCCGGGCCCGGCGCGATCTTGGCCAGTTCCTCGTCCTCGATGCGCTGGACCAGCTCGGCGGTGATCGGGGTGCCGTCGGGCAGCGTGACAGCGTTGTGGATCCACTGCCAGATCTGCGATCGGGAGATCTCGGCGGTGGCGGCGTCCTCCATCAGGTTGTTGATCGCCACGGCGCCGTTGCCGCGCAGCCACGACTCCAGGTATTGCAGGCCGACCGACACGTTGTTACGCAGCCCGTCCTCGGTTACCGAGCCGGGGGTGGCGGCCACGTCGAGCAGCTGGGCGGCGGTCACCGACACGTCGTCGCGGCGGCGTTCGACCTGGTTGGGCCGGTCACCGAGGACGCTGTCGAAGATCTCGGCGCAGAGGGGTACGAGGTCAGGGTGCGCCACCCAGGACCCGTCGAACCCGTCGCCCGCCTCGCGTTCCTTGTCCTCGCGCACCTTGCCCAGCGCCACCTCGTTCACCGCCGGGTCGCGCCGGGACGGGATGAACGCGGCCATGCCCCCCATCGCGAACGCGCCCCGCTTGTGGCAGGTCGAGACCAGCAGCTCCGTGTACGCCCGCATGAACGGCGCGGTCATCGTCACCGAGGCGCGGTCGGGCAGCACCATCGACGGGTTGTCCCGGAAGTACTTGATGATGCTGAACAGGTAGTCCCAGCGGCCGGCGTTCAGCCCCGAGATGTGCGGCCGCAACGCGTGCAGGATCTCGTCCATCTCGAACGCGGCCGGGATCGTCTCGATCAGCACTGTCGCCCGGATCGTGCCGACCGGGATGCCGAGCGCCTCCTGCGCGTGCGTGAACACGTCGTTCCACAGCGCCGCCTCGCGATGCGACTCCATCTTGGGCAGGTAGAAATACGGGCCGGCGCCGCGCTCGACCAGCTCGGCCGCGTTGTGGAAGAAGTAGAGCCCGAAGTCGACCAGCGCGCCCACCGCCGGTGCGCCGTCCACGGTCAGGTGGCGCTCGTCGAGATGCCAGCCGCGGGGCCGCATGACGATCGTGGGGTACGGGCCGTCGCCCAGCTCGTACGTCTTCTTGTCGGTCTCGAGCGTCACCGTGCGCCGGATGGCGTCATACAGGTTTTGCTGCCCGTCGACCACATTGGCCCAGTGCGGGGTATTCGCGTCCTCCAGATCGGCCAGCCACACCTTGGCCCCGGAGTTGAGCGCGTTGACAGTCATTTTGCGCTCGGTCGGGCCGGTGATCTCGACCCGCCGGTCGGTGAGCGCGGGCGGCGCGGCCGGCACAGTCCAGTCGCCGGCCCGGATCTCCGCCGTCTCGGGCAGGAAGTCGAGCTGGGCCCCGGCGGCGATCGCGGCGCGGCGCTCGGCCCGGACGGCGAGCAACTCGTCGCGGCGCGGCCGGAACCGGCGGTTCAGGTCCTCGACGAACGCCACGGCCTCGGCGGACAGGATCTCGGTCACGATCGGCGCCTCCCTGCTGACTTCCGGCTTTCCCTCACCACCGTAGTGGCAGAACCGAGCGCCGGCAGAGGCCTGTGGAAAACCCCGCAGCGGCCTCCGCGGAACCGAAGTTCCTGGGGATACGGAGGCCGCTGCCCTCCCGGGGAACGGAGGTCTTTGCGCAACCGCCCCGCTCACCTGTTCAGACGGGCGGCCGCGCGCTCCGCGCTCAACTACGCCGGCGGAATCCCTACAGCAAGGTCTCCCCGCGCGTTAATGGCGGAGTTGGCGGATCAAGCCGGCGGCAGCGCCGAACTCGAACCAGTGGTCTTCACCAGGGAGTTTGCTTCTTGCAGCCAGTTTTATCCAGCCACGGAGAAAGACTTAGGAATAACACTTTCCCGCACCGCAGGTGGCCGCGATAAAGCCATTCGATAACAAGTAAGTGGTTTAAGTCTTCCTTAACTTGCGAGCGGCACGACGGGCCTCGCGGGCCAGGGCCGAAGCGTCGGCGTGCACCAGATTGCCACGCTCGACCACCGGGCGGCCACCCACCAGCGCCAGCTCGACCTCGGCCGGCGGCCCGAAGACTAGCGCCGCCACCTTGTCCTCGATCCCGTCGTGCCCGAGGTCGTCCAGCCGCCACAGCACCAGGTCGGCCAGCTTGCCGCGCTCCAGCGAACCGATCTGGCCGGACCGCCCCAGGCAGCGCGCCCCGCCCATGGTCCCCAGGCGCAGCGCCTCGCGGGCGGTCAGCGCGGCCGGGCCGCCCCGCAGCCGGGCCGTGTAGAGGGCCTGCCGCAGCTCGGCGCCTAGGTGCGAGACCTCCTGCGAGGCGGCGCCGTCCACGCCCAGCCCGACCGGCACCCGGTGGTCGAGCAGGTCGCGGACCCGGGCCATGCCCGCACCGAGCCGGGCGTTCGACGACGGGCAGTGGGCCACCCCGGTGCCGGTCGCGCCGAGCCGCTCGATCGCCCGGTCGTCGAGGTGTACGCCGTGGGCCAGCCAGACGTCGTCGCCCAGCCAGCCGAGGCGTTCGGCGTACTCGACCGGGGTGCAGCCGAACCGCTCCCGGCAGAACGCTTCCTCGTCGTCGGTCTCGGCCAGGTGGGTGTGCAAACGTACGCCCTTGCGCCGGGCCAGCGTGGCCGCCTCGCTCATCAGCCGCTCGGTGACCGAGAACGGCGAGCACGGCGCCACCGCGATCCGCAGCATCGACTCGTCCGACGGGTCGTGCCAGGTGTCGATGGCCTCCTCGGTGGCGGCGAGCGCCTCGTCGGTGTCCTCGACCACGTTGTCCGGCGGCAGCCCGCCGTCCTTCTCGCTCAGGTCCATCGAGCCGCGGGTCGGGTGGAACCGCAGCCCGATCAGCCGGGCCGCCTCGATCTCGGCGGCCAGCACATCGCCGCCGCCCCGGGGGAAGACGTAGTGGTGGTCCATGCTGGTGGTGCAGCCGGACAGCGCCAGCCAGCCCAGTCCCGCACCGGCTGCGGCCCCTACCACCTCGGCGTCGAGCCGCCCCCAGATCGGGTAGAGCGTCTTCAGCCAGCCGAACAGCGTGTCGTCGAGCGCGAGGCCGCGGGTGGCCCACTGGTAGAGGTGGTGGTGCGTGTTGACCAGACCCGGGGTGACCAGGCACCCGGCCCCGTCCACGTGGCGCTGTTTGCCCTGGTAGCGGCCCGCGTGACCGGCTCCGACGGCGACGATGCGGCCGTCGTCGCCGACCACCACGTGACCGTCGGAGTATTCGGTGTCGTCGGCGTCGACAGTGGCCACGGCGACGTTCTCGATGACGATCACTAGTGCCACCACTCATCGAGCGCCGGTTGCGCTTCGTCGCGGGTCACGGTTCCTTCGATCAGCCCGTACGGCCGGTCACCGGCGATGAACACCTCGCCCGGGTTGTCCAGCTCGAAGGGACTCAGGTCGACCAGATAGTGATGCTTGTTCGGCAAAGCCAGCCGGATCTCGGCGATCTGCTCGTGCTGTTCGAGTACCGCTTTTGCCATAGCAAACAGGGTCTGCTGGAGCGAGTAGCTGTAGCAGCTAACGAAAGCATCGACGAGCACGTCCGTCACCGCTGCGACAGCACCGCCGGAGGCGACAGCAAGTCCGGATGGGACAGCAAGTCCGGATGGAACAGCAAAGCCGGAAGACGCAGCACCGCCGGAAGGGGCAGCAGCCTCGGAAGACGCAGCACCGCCGGAAGGGGCAGCAGCCTCGGAAGACGCAGCACCGCCGGAAGGCACAGCACCGCCGGCGTAGCGCCAGCGGGCGTTTACTTCGGTCGCGAGGATGCGGTCGGTGGTCTCGGGCAGCGTCGTGTAGCGGTCCTTGGTGAAGCCGTGGAACTCCGAGTCGGTCGTGTTCATCAGGACCAGCCCCTCGACGCCGGCCACCAGCTGGACCTCGTCGCCGCGCACGGTCACCACGGTCAGTTCGGTGTGGTCGCCACGCCGCTGGAAGGAGTGCGGGCCGCGACCTTCCCACCCGTACCCCTGGATGGTGATTTTGGCGCTCTCGATCTGTGGCTGCGTGTCGATGAAATGGCGGGCCAGCCGCAGCCCGAACTCGGACGGCGAACCGACGCCATGGCGGCGGGCGAAGGCGTACACCGTGTTCTTCATCGTGTCCGTCGGTAGCACGCCGCTGTTATCACCGGAAAGATGCGTGCCCGCAAGATCGCCGGACAGGGCGACGCTGACGTTCCAGTCGGTGAGGGAATGCGTGGCAGCGCCCCGATCGACGTGGACCAGGCGCACCTCCGCCTTGCCGTACCGGTTCGGTCCGAGCCTGATCGCCACGCGTCAACTCCCTCGATAGGTGGTGTAGCCGTAGCGGCTGAGCAGCAACGGCACGTGGTAGTGACGCTCCGGGTCGTGCACGTGGAAGGCCACAGTGATCTCCGGGAAGAACGACTCACCCTTCAGGTACGGCTCCACATAGAACAACAGCCGGTAACCGCCGGCCTGCCAGTCGTGCAGCGGCACCCGGAACCGCAGCCGACCGTCACCGTCAGTGTCGCCCTCGTCGATCGTCCGCCACCCGTCGTGGTCGCGGCGCTCCAGCCGTACGTAGACGCCGCGCGCCGGTTCGCCGGCCACGGTGTCCAGGATGTGTGTGGAGATCCGCGCGTGGACCTCCGGTTCGGTCCCGTCATCCGAGGGCATCCAGCAGCCTCCCCAAGCGCAGCATCACAATTTTCCGCAACTCGTCCCGCACGATCCCGCGCTCGGTGGCGTCGTCGTTGCCCAGCCGCTCCCGCGCGGCGGCGACGATCTCGGCCTCGGTGCGCCCGCTCGCGAAGATCAGGAAGACGTGGCCGAACCTGTCCTCGTACCTCCGGTTGGCCTCGACCAGCTCCGGACTCCGGCCGGCGCCACTCTGCTCGCGCCGCGACCAGGCCGCCTCCCGGCCGTCACCCTTCGGCGGCTCGCCGATCCGCGGGTGTGCGGCCATCGCCTGCGCTATGTCGTCCCAGCTCAGGCCGTCGAAGGCGGCCGCGGCCGCGGTTTCCAGAGCGGTTCGGTCCGGGTACGGGCGACCGACCGCGATCGCCGCGACCCAGGCGGGCGACGCGCAGCATGCCGACAGATCCTGCTCGGTCACCTCTCGCACCCATGCCTCCCGCCACCGCTACGACCCCGGCTCCGATCAAAGCAAACTTTCCCCGCCATTTCATGAGCGCGCACCTTTCCGAGCGCGCGTCCTTCCTGCGCGCGCGCACTATCGCGTGCGACAGACTGGTCCGGTGCCACTCGACCTGCCCGACCTGCCGATCCGCTCCGCCCTGCCCGCGCTGACCGACGCCTTGTCCGCGCGCGGCGCGGCCGTCCTGGTGGCGCCGCCCGGCACCGGCAAGACCACAGTCGTGCCGCTCACGATCCCCGGAAAGATCATCGTCGCCGAACCGCGGCGGGTCGCGGCCCGGGCCGCCGCGCGACGGATGGCCTCGCTGCTCGGGAGCGCGGTCGGCGACGAGGTGGGTTATGCGGTGCGCGGCGACCGGCGGGTCTCGGCCGCGACCCGGATCGAGGTGGTCACCACCGGCGTTCTGGTGCGGCGGCTGCAGCGAGACCCCGAGTTGACGGGTACGGCCACCGTCATGCTCGACGAGTGCCACGAACGGCATCTCGACGCCGACCTGGCCCTGGCCTTCCTGGCCGAGGTACGCGAGACGCTCCGCCCGGACCTGCGGCTGATCGCCACGTCGGCGACCGCCGCCACCGCCCGTCTGTCCGACCTGCTGTCGGCGCCGGTCATCACCGCAACGACCCGAATGTTCCCCGTGGAAACCCGGTGGACGCCACCCGGATCGTCCCGCCTCCTCGACCACGTCGCCACGGTCGTGCGCGGCGTCACGGCGCCCGGTGACGTGCTGGTGTTCCTGCCGGGCGTACGCGAGATCAACACCGTCGCCGGCCTGCTCCGCGGCACCGTCGACGCGGACGTGGTCCCACTGCACGGCCGCCAGTCCGGCAGCGACCAGGACGCGGCGCTGCGCCCGGGCCCACGCCGGCGGATCGTGCTGGCCACGGCGGTGGCGGAGAGCAGCCTGACGGTTCCCGGCGTACGCGTGGTCGTCGACGCCGGCCTGGCCCGGGTCCCGCGCATGGACCATTCCCGCGGCCTCGGTGCCCTGGTCACCGTGCCGGTCAGCCAGGCCTCGGCCGAGCAGCGGGCGGGCCGGGCCGGCCGCGAGGCCCCGGGCGTGGTCTACCGCTGCTGGTCCGAGTCGCAGCACCACCGCCTGCCGGCCCAGCCCGAGCCGGAGATCGCGACCGCCGACCTGACCTCGTTCGCCCTCGACCTGGCCCTGTGGGGCCACCCGACCGGCGCCGGCCTGTCCCTGCCCGACCAGCCGCCCGCCGGCGCCCTGCGGTCCGCCGTCGAGACCTTGCGTGACCTGGGCGCCGTCGACGCCGACGGCCGCCCAACGGCGCGCGGCCAGTCCTTGGCCCGGGCCGGCATCCACCCTCGGCTGGCCCGTGCCCTGATCGACGGCGCGTCGCTGGTCGGCACCCGCCGCGCCGCCGAGGTGGTCGCCGTCCTGGACGAGGACCGCACCTCAGCCGACGATTTCCTGACGGCATGGCGCCAGTCCCGCCGCGACAACTCCCCCGCCTTCCGCTCCGAAGTCCGGCGCCTGACCACCGCCGTCACCCCCGCCGACGGCGGGCCGGGGCGGAGCATTCCCGACGATCTGGCGGCGGGACTGGTGGTGGGGCTGGCCTTCCCGGAGCGGGTAGCCCGGGTGCGGGAGGCCGGCGGCCGGACCTATCTGATGGCCGGGGGCACGGCGGCGGAGATCGGGGCGGGCAGCCCGCTCGCCGGTTCGGCGTGGCTGGCCGTCGCCGCCGCCGATCGGGATCCGGGAGCACGGAGCGCGCGGATCCGGTCGGCCGTACCCATCGACGAAGTCACCGCCCGCGAAGCCGCCGCCACCCTGCTCACCTCGGCCACCGAGATCGCCTGGGCCGACGGCGACGTGGTCGCCCGGTCGATCGACCGGCTGGGCGCGATCGTTCTGACCGAACGCCGCCTCGACCGCCCGGACCCGGCCGCACTCCGGGCCGCGCTCCTCGACGGCCTGCGCCGGCACGGCCTGACCCTGCTGACCTGGTCCCGCACCGCGACCGAACTGCGCGAACGGCTGGCCTTCGCCCACGCCGCCCTGGGCGACCCATGGCCGGCTGTCGACGACGAGTCCCTGCTGGCCGCGGCCGAGGACTGGCTGGGCCCGGACCTGACCACCGCCCGCCGCCGCGCCGACCTGGCCCGGATCGACGTGGCCCCCGCCCTGCGCCGCCTGCTGCCGTGGTCGGTGGCCGGCCGCCTGGACGACGTGGCCCCGGAACGCCTCCCGGTTCCGAGCGGTTCGCGCGTCCGGCTGTCCTATGCCGACCCGGCCGCCCCGGTGCTGGCGGTGAAGTTGCAGGAGACGTTCGGCTGGCGGGACGCGCCGCGCCTGGCCGACGGCCGCATTCCGGTGCTGCTCCACCTGCTTTCGCCGGCCGGGCGCCCGGTGGCCGTGACCGCCGATCTGGCGTCCTTCTGGAAGAACGGCTATCCCCAGGTACGCGCGGAGCTGCGCGGCCGCTACCCCCGCCACCCCTGGCCCGAGGACCCTACGACGGCCGAGCCGACGTCCCGCACCAACCGCCCTCGCCGCTGATGCTCCACATCGGACGGAAGTGGACTGGTTCATTAACTGTTTACCAGCAGTACGCATCCAGCCACCTTCTGCTCTTGTGAGCCGCCGATTACTGTCCACTTCGTACTGTTCGGGCAAGCGACGTCGCGCGACCGGTGGACCTTCACGCGACTCCCGGTCGGTTGAAGGGACCCCCCGTAATGTTCAGACGGATCCTGTCCCGCCGGCGAACGATCGCCGGGGCGGCGCTGGTGCTGGCCGTGCTGGTCACCCTGTCGACGTCGGTCGCCCAGAAGACCGCTGACGCGGCCGAGCCGCTGGCCGGCAGCCGGGTGTCCGGGGCCGATCTGCGTACGCTGAACGCGGCGGCCGGCTCGTGCCCGGCCCTCAGCCCGGCCCGGCTGGCCGGTCAGGTGATGGCCGCCTCCCAGTTCAGCTCGACACCGGTCGAGGCGATGCGGGCGGTGGGCGCCAAGGGCCCGGCCGCGCTCACCCCGCAGGTGTGGGACAAGTGGGCGCCGTGGGCGGGCGCCCGGCCGACCGATCGGGAGGCCAGCATCACCGCGCTGGCTCATGACATGTGCCAGCTGGTCGGTCAGATCCGGGTGGTGAAGATCGACGGCGACCAGTGGCAGCTGGCCTTGGCCGCGCACCGCGTCGGCATGGAGGCCGTGGTCAGCGCGGGCGACGTCCCGGCCGGGGCCAAGGAGTACGTGGGCACGGTCGAGCGCTACGCCAGCTGGTACGCGCTGCAGCCGGAGTTCGGCGGCAGCGGTCAGGCGGCGCCCGCCGACACCGCCGACCCGCAGGTGAACGACGCGCCGGTGGTCCCGGTGCCGGACCACCTGGTGCCCGGTGTGCTGGCGGCCGGGAAGGTGTGCCCCGAACTGCCACCGGCCAAGATCGCAGCCCAGGTCATGGCCACCTCCGGCTTCGACGAGCAGAAGCTGGGGCCGGCCGGTGAGCAGGGCATCGCTCAGTTCCTGCCGCAGACCTGGACCAAGTACGTGCCGCCGTCGGACAGCAGTTCCCCGTGGGACGCGAGGAGCGCGCTGCCGGCCCTCGGAACGACGATGTGCGCGCTGGTCAAGAGCACGAAGTCGTATCCGGAAGCGCTGGCCGCGTACGCCGGGGGCGGAAACGTCGGCCCGCTGGTCGGAGTGGTCGACCGCGACACGGCCGAGTACGCCAAGGACGCCCGCCTGCAGCTCCCACCGGTCGTGACTCCGCCGGCCCCGCCCACGAAGGGCCCCGATCTCACCGAGCTGACTCGCCACGGCACCGGCCACAGTCACGGCACCACGGCCGGCCACCCGGTCACCGGCAAGCACAAAGCGCCCACGAAGGCCAAGCATCCGGCCCCGAAAAAGAAGAAGACGACGACGAAGAAGGCCAAGCCCCCGGCCAAGACGACGAGCACGAACGGCAAGGGCAAGACCTTGGGGCCGTACTTCGTCTTCAACTACGGCACCGGCCTGTGCGTCGACCCGCCGGGCGTGGGCGCCGGCCCGAAGGGCGGCCGGATCGACCAGAACATGTGCATCAAGACCGCGGCCGACAATCAGGAGTTCACCTTCGTACCCCGAGGCAAGGACGGCAGCGGGCGGGAGCTGTACTGGATCCGTAACGTCTCGGCCGGCTTCTGCGTCGATCCGCCCGGTGCCGGCTCGGCGGCGCCCCTGGCCCAGCTCTCGTACTCCAGCTGCCTCGATCGCGACAACCAGTACTTCCGCCTGGAGCCGACGTTCAAGGCCGGCGGCTTCCAGTACTACTGGCTGGTCAACTCGGCGTCCGGACTGTGCGTCGACGTGCCGGGCGTCCGGGACCCGACCGTGACTCTGCGGCTGGAGCTCTGGCACTGCGTGCACAACGACGACCAGGACTGGACGATGGTGCGGAAATCCCAGTGGTGAAGGTCGGGGGCCGGGCCGCGGCGGTCGTCCTGTCGCTGACCGTGATCGCGGCGCCCGGGTTCGCGCCGCCGGCGGCTGTCGGGGCGCCACCGGCCCAGGCCTACGTTCTCTACTACACCGTGACCGGGAACGAGACACTGTGGACGATCGCCACCCGGTTCCTGGGCGACGCCGACCGGGCCGGCGAGATCCTCAGTCTCAATTCCAGCCGTACGCAACCGGATGGCGCGCGCCTGACCGATCCCGGCACGGTCCACGCCGGCTGGAACCTGATGCTGCCCTGGGACGCCATCGGCCCGGACCTGCATTACGGAGTGCTGCCGACCGAGCCGGCCGCGCCCAAAAAGCCCGTGGCGAAAGCAACACCGCCGGGCAGGGCTCCGGGAAAAACGCAGGGAGAAGCGCGGGCAACGCCTCCGGCGAAAGCCCCGGGGCAAACCGTCAGCCGAAAACCGGACACCGGAACCCGGCCCACGGTCCAGTCCTGCCGTCCGATCAGCCTGCCCGACCTGACCTGGGGCCAGCGACAGCTCAATCCGAGTCAGATCTGGCAGTGGGCCGACGGCGCCGGCGTTCGCATCGCGGTGGTCGACTCGGGCGTCGACGCGACCCGGATCGGTCTGGCCGGCCGGGTGGCCGCGGGAGCCGACATCGTCGGCGGCTCCGGTCGCGGCGACGCCGACTGTCTGGGCACCGGCACCGCCATCGCGTTGTTCGCGGCGGCCGACGACGGCGCCGGCGGTCAGAAGTACGGCATCGCCCCGAAGGCCACCGTCGTGCCGATCCGGCTCGTCGACCGGGACGCGGGCGTGCCGGCCGAACGCGCCGCCACCGCCATCCAGGTCGCCGTGTCGTCCGGTGCCAACGTGATCACCCTCGGCTCCTACGTCGACGTGTCCGACCCGGGCGTGCGCGAGTCGGTCGACAACGCGATCGCGCGCAACGTGGTCGTGGTGATGCCGGCGGCCAGAACGGCCGCCGGTCCCGCGGACGGCCTGCTCCGGGTGGGTGGGGTGGAACAGGACAAGCGCACGGCCGCCGACCGTCCGGGCGGTGCGGTCGATCTGGTCGGTCCGGGCTCCGCACCGTACGCGGCCGCGTACGTCGCCGGAACCGTCGCGCTGGTCCGCTCGAACCACCCCGATCTGGGTGCGGCCGAGGCGGCTCGGCAGGTGCTGCGGACGGCCACGTCGTGGCAGCAGCCCGACCGGTACGGCGCCGGCCTGGTCAGCCCGTCCGATGCGGTCAGCCGCCCGCTTCCGGCCGGCGTGCGGCGTTCCCTCGACCTGACCGCGAGCGGCCGAGGCGGGGACGACCGCGGCGACCGAGTGCTCGGCACGATCGTCCTGGTCGTACTCATCGTGTCGGTGGTCCTGCTGATCCTCGTCCTCGCGGTGCGGCGACTGCGGTCGATCCGCGCGGCCCGGCGGGAACGCGAGCGCGCGACCGACAGCCAGGACGACCCGTTCACCGGGAAGGACGGCACGGAACTTGTCGGCAGCGCCGAGAAACGCTAGCCGGTGAGCGACAGCGTGTTCTCCCCGCGGGGCATCGGTCAGTTCCTCTCCGCCCACCGGCAGGCCGTGCTGATCGTCCTGGCCGTGCTGGAACTGCTGATTCTGCTGGCCGTGTTCGCCCGCTGGTACGACCGGCGGTACGGACTGCGCCGCGCCGGGCGGCGGGCACGGCGGGCGATCGGCGACGCGGTACGGGACCTGGTCGCCCCGATCGCCGAGGCGATCCGGTTCCGGCGGGGAGTGCGAAGGATCGCCGCCCGGCTGACCGAGTCCGATCCGGCCGCCGGCGTAGGCGATGCTCTGTCCTCGGCCCGGGCCGAGCTGGCCGGGCGGGCCGACGCGTGGCCGTACCTGGTGCTGATCGGGCCCCGGGAGGTCACCGTCGGCATCGCCGGTCCCGACCCGCGGCCGGAGCCGGAGACGGAGGCCTGGGAGCAACGATCCGGCCGGCGCTGGAGCACGTCAAGGCCCGTGCCGCCACCTCCGCTTTCCGGCGGCCAGACCGCGGGCGACGGGTACGAGCCAGTGCCCCTGGCCGTCGGCCTGAGCGGCGATGACCTGGTGTTCCTCGACTTCGGCCGGGCCCCCGGCATCGTTTCGGTGCACGGCGCCGCGACTTCGGTCGACCGGCTGGTGTCGGCGCTGGCCGTCCAGCTGAGCGCCGGGCTGGTCGTGGTGGCGGAGAAGCTGCTCGTGCACGACGCGGTGCTCGGTCCGGTGGCAGGGCGACCGCTGCCCGAGCTGACCGCGGAACTCGAACAGCGACCGGCCGGCCGGCATCCCCGTACCGTCCTGATCTGCTCGCGTCCCGCCGAGGGCGACGTCGTCCGCCTCGCCGAGCTGGCCGGGCGGGATCCCGGGCTGCTCGTGCTGGTGGCCGGATACGTGCCCGGTTCCCGCTGGCGGCTGCGGGTCACCTCGGCCGGCCGGGTGATCTCGCCCGAGCTGGGGCTCGACGCCGACGGTGCACCACTGCGGGCGGGCCTGGAGCAGGTGCTGACCGGCCGGTCCGCCGCCGCGCCGGAGCCGCCGCGTGCCCGCCCGATCTGGGCCGACGAGGAGATCCCGGCGGTCGAGCCGGACCCGGCGCCGGTCGAGCCGCCACCTCCGACGCCGGCGGTCGCCCTCGACGACCTGATCGAGCCGGCCGCCGGCCCCGTGCCGGTGGCCCGGTCCGGCGCCGACACCACCTCACCCCGGCCCGGAGAGCGATGATGCGCACACTGTTCACGCTGGCCGGCCGCCCGGATCGCGATGTGGCCATGGACGTCGAGCCGGGCACCCCGGTCGGCGCGCTCGGCGACAAGATGGCGACCTTGGCCGACGAGACGCCCGACCCGGCCGACTGTTACCTGGACGGGCGGGCGCTCGATCCGGCCGCGACCCTGAACGAGGCCGGGATCCACGCGGGTGTCCGGGTCGGGCTGGGTTCGCCGGCTCGGCACGGTCCGATCCGGGAGCTCCCCGGCGACCCCGGCCGGCACTGGCTCGAGGTGCACACGGTCGGCGGCCCGGACGCCGGGCGGATCTGGCCGGTCGGTCTCGGCAGTCACGACATCGGTTCGGCACCCGGCTCGGCGATCGATCCGGGCGGCCCCGGCCTGCCCGCGCACGGCGCCCGGCTGACCGTCGACCACGAGGGCCGGGCCTGGGTGAGCGTGGGCGGCCGCGGCTCGGCGCGGCTGGCCGTGGCCACACCACCGCCGGAGCCGCCGGATCGCGACGACGAACCGGATCGCGACGACGAGCCGGAGATCCCACCCGACCCGGACGCGCCGCGGGAGTGGCCGCCCGATGTGGATCTGGCCGTCGGCGAAAGCCTGCTGCGCCTGGTCCGGCGGACCGAACCGGACGCCGCTGTCACCCCGGCGGTGGACGTGCCGATGCTGGACTTCAACCGGCCGCCGCGAATCGTTCCGCCGTTGCTGTTCTCGCGCAAGCGGCTGCCGGTCCCGCCGACCAAGCCCAGCCGCCGGCCCATCCCGATCCTGATCACCCTGTCCCCGATGGTGATGGGGCTGGCCTTCGTGGTCTTCTTCCACTCGCTGTTCTACCTGGTCATCATGGTCTTCAGCCCGATCCTGGCCCTGGTCAGCTGGTTCACCGACCGGCGGGGCGGGCGGAAGAAGTACCGCCGGGACCGGGCCGCCTATCGTCGCCGGCGCGGCGAGGCTCAGCGCCGGCTGGCCGCCGATGTGGACGGTGAGCGGCGGGCCCGGTGCGAGGCGTCGCCCGATCCCGCGACCGTTGGCATCACCGTGATCGGCCCGGGCCGGCGGCTGTGGGAGCGGCGCCGGCGCGACCCCGACCACCTGGTTCTCCGGATGGGTACGATCGACCAGCCGTCATTGATCGAGATCGAGGATCCGGCGCTGCCCGACGGCGAGCGGCACATCCGCTGGACGGTGGCCGACGTGCCGCTCACCCTGGATCTGGTCGACCGCGGGGTGCTCGGGCTGGCCGGTGAGCCGGAGACGACATACGCGGTCGCCCGCTGGTTGGTGGCCCAGGCGGCCGCCCTGCACAGCCCGCGCGATCTGCGTATCCACGTGCTCACCGAGGCGTCCGCGGAGGACCGCTGGAGCTGGATCCGCTGGCTGCCGCACACCCACCCACCGGACCGGGAGGCGGTCGCCGGCCGGCCGTACACTCTGATCGGCAACGACCCGGAGACGGTGGCCAACCGGGTCTCCGAGCTGGTCCAGATGATCACCGCGCGGACCAAGGCGCGCGGCTCGCAACTGGGCCAGGTGATGTTCCGCGAGCCGGACGTCCTGCTGGTCATGGACGGTGCCCGCCGGCTGCGCGACGTTCCCGGCATGGTGCAGGTGCTGACCGAGGGGCCGCCGGTCCGGGTGTACGTCGTCTGCCTGGACGCCGAGGAGCGCCTGCTGCCCGAGGAGTGCACCGCCGTGATCCGGGCCGACGCGGACGGGCTCACGGTGCGGCAGACCGGCATGCCGGAGGCGACCGCGGTACGCCCCGACTCGGTCACCCCGCGGTGGTGTGACCGGATCGCGCGGGCGATGGCGCCGCTGCGCGATGTCACCCCCGACGAGACGGCCGGGCTGCCCGACCGTACCGATCTGCTCACGCTCCTGGACGCGGCCCGGCCCGACCCGGGGGCGCTGGTCCGGGCCTGGACCGCGCGGCCCGCCTCGACCCAGTTCGTCGTCGGCGCCGGTTTCGACGGACCGATCGCCCTCGACCTGGTCCGCGACGGGCCGCACGCGCTGGTCGCGGGCACCACCGGCGCCGGCAAGTCGGAGCTGCTGCAGACCATGGTCGTGTCGCTGGCCGCGGTGAACCGGCCGGACGAGCTGACCTTCGTCCTCGTCGACTACAAGGGCGGCAGCGCGTTCCACAGCTGCGTCCGGCTCCCGCACACGCTGGGCATGGTCACCGACCTGGACAGCGCGCTGGTCACCCGGGCGCTCGACTCGCTCGCGGCGGAACTGCGCCGGCGGGAGGAGATCCTGGCCCGGGTGGCGGCCAAGGATCTGCCGAGGTACCGCGCGATGCGGGCCCGGGATCCCGAGCTTCCCGCCGTGCCGCGGCTGGTGCTGGTCATCGACGAGTTCGCCACGCTGGCCCGGGAGGTGCCCGACTTCATTCCCGGCCTGGTCAGCATCGCCCAGCGGGGGCGGTCCCTGGGCATCCACCTGGTGCTGGCCACCCAGCGCCCGGGCGGGGTGGTGACCGGCGACATCCGGGCCAACACCAACCTGCGGATCGCGTTGCGGGTGACCGACCCGATGGAGAGCACCGACGTCATCGACGTGCCCGACGCGGCGACGATCCCGGTGGTCGTGCCCGGCCGGGCGCTGGCCCGGCTCGCCCACCGGTCGACGGTGCCGTTCCAGACCGCGTACGTCGGGGCGGTGCACCGGGCCGGCGAGCCCCGGGACGAGGCCGATCGTCCGGTCGCGCCGATCCACGGGGTCATGCTGCCGTGGCCGCACCTGGGCCGCTCGCTGCCGCCACCGGTGGCCGAGGCGGTCGCCGTGGACGATCCGGACGAGCTGGCCGCGACCGATCTGGACGTCCTGGTCGACGCGATCACGGCGGCGGCCGCGGAGCTCGGGTGCGAGCCTCAGCCCAGCCCGTGGCTGCCCGCGCTGGCCCCGGTCGTGCTGCTCGACGACTTGGCCGAGGCGCCCGGGCGTACGCCGCCGGGCCGGTTGCGCCCGGTGCCGTACGCGCTGGCCGACCTCCCGGCGCGGCAGGCCCAGCAGGTCGTCGGCTGCGATCTGGCCACGCTGGGCCACCTCTACGTGCTGGGTACGTCGCGGTCCGGCCGGTCCCAGCTGCTGCGGACCCTGGCCGGTTCGCTGGCCCGGACGCACTCCTGCGCCGACGTGCACTTCTACGGGGTGGACGCGGCCGGTGGTTCGCTGGCGGTGCTGACCGAGCTGCCGCACTGCGGCGCGGTGGTGCCGCGGGCCGACCTGGAGCGGCTGGAACGACTGCTCTCCCGGCTCGCGGCCGAGCTCGCACTACGGCATCAGCTGCTGGCCCGGCACTCCTGCGCCGGCATCGACGAACTGCGCGCGTTGCTGCCGCCCGACCAGCGTCCGGCCCACCTGGTGTGCATGGTGGACGGCTGGGACTCGCTGGCCGCGGTGCTGACCGAGCACGACGGCGGCCGGCTCCACGACCAGGTGCTCGGTCTGCTGCGGGAGGGCCCGGCGGCCGGCCTGCACATGATCATGACTTCGGAGCGCAGCCTGATCAGCGGGCGCGCGGCCGGCCTGAACGACAACCGGATCCTGATGCGGATGACCGACCGCACCGACTATGCCGGGGCCGGCATCAACCCCAAGCGGGTGCCCGAGGTGGTCCCGCCGGGCCGGGCGTGGAACTCGCTCGACCATTCCGAGATCCAGGTGGCGTTGCTGGCGCCGGATCCGTCGGGGCCGGCCCAGGCCGAGGCGATGCGGAAGATCGGCGTACGGGCGGCCGCCCGGGACGCCGCGGTGCCGGCCGGGCGTCGTCCGTTCCCGGTGGCCGGGCTGCCGGCGGCGGCGACCTTCGCCGAGGCGTTCGCACTGGTGCCCGAGCCGGACCGGCGGCCGATGACCGGGCTGGCCGGGCTCGGTGGTGATGCCGCCGCGCCGGTGCTGGTCGATTTCACCGGGCAGCAGAACACGTTCCTGGTGGCCGGCCCGCCCGGGTCCGGCCGCAGCAACACCCTGGCCACCCTGGCGGTGTCGCTGCTGGCCACCGGCACCGCGCTGGTCGTGCTGACCCCGCGGGAGTCGCCGCTGCGTAAGCTCGCGGCCCACACCGAGGTCACGGTCTTCGAGGGCGTGGCGCCCGATCCGGCCCAGATCTCGGCGTCGGTCGAGCGGGCCGACCGGCCGGTCGTGGTGCTTGTCGACGATGTCGATCTGCTCGGCTTCACCAGCCCGGTCGACCAGGCGCTGCGCCCGATCGTGTCGACCGGCCGCGACCGGCGGGTCGGGCTGGCCTACGCCGGCACGGCCGAGACGTTGCTGCAGACGCTCAGCGGCTGGATCTCCGAGGCGCGGCGCTCGCGGCAGGGCATCCTGCTCGCACCACAGTCTGCCCTGGAGGGTGACCTGCTCGGCGTACGGGTGCCTCAGGCCCTGCTGCGGTCGGGCAGCCGTCCCGGCCGGGGTTTCCTGCCGGATCCCCGGTCGGGCACGCTGTCGGCGATCGTCATCCCGCACACCGAGTTGCGGTGAACGCCCCTCCGAGGAGGCGTTCACCGCGCTCTCAGCCGCCCGACGGTGCCGGCTTGGCCAGCCCGGTGTCCAGGTCGGTCAGGTTCTTGACGATCTGCTGGAAGCTCGCCGCGAAGCTGGAGATCTGACCGATCGCGTTGCTCAGCGAAGTGTTGAACTGGATGTACTGGTCGCTCATGACCGGGCTGGACTGCTGCAACCAGAGACCGCCCTGGCTGGTCAGCAGGCTGGTCACAGTGGTCTGGAGGATGCGTAGTTCGTTGACGATGTCGGTGCCCTCCGACGTCAGCTTGGCGGCGACATCGTCGACCATCTTGTAGTCGACATTTACCTCGGGCATGGGGAACCCTCCTCGTTCGGGCGGCCGGCGCTCACTTGCTGGAGCTGGACTGGGTGATCGCGTCGTCCATGGCGTTGAGCTGCGCGACGATGTTCTGGAACTGCTGGGCGAAGCTGGTGATGTTCTGCACGGCCGCGGTCACCGAGTTGTTGAACTCGACGTACTGGCTGCTCAGGGTCGGGCTCGACTTCTTCAGCCAGAGACCGCCGTCGCCGGTCAGCAGGTTGGTGACGGCCGTCTGCAGGGCGGTCAGCCGGGGCACGGTGGTGTTCACCGCGCCGGTCAGCGCGGTGGACGCCGCCTCGACCTTGCCGTAGTCGACGGTGATGTTGGCCATCTTCTCTCCTCTGTCGGGGCCGCGAGGCGTGTTCTGACCCGGCCGGATCATGAACACGCCTCAGATGGTGACGGTGGTGAAAACCGGGGTGTCGTCGTCGCTCGGCGGGTCTTCGTGTGACTGGAGCGTCCACTTGCCGGTGTCGGGGTTACCGGTGTAGACGTCCGTGCCCTTGGGCCCGACGACCGTCTTGGTCGCCTTGCCCGGCTCGCTGACGTCGATGTCGGTCGTGGTGGTGTGGCCGTCGCTGGTCACCGTGATGTCGTGCGAACCGCCGTTGGGCTTGAGGGTGACGGTGCTGGTGCTCGTACCCTTGTCGGTCGTGTCGGTGATGACGTACGAGCCGTCGGCCGTGTTGGTCTGCTTGCTGATCGTCTCGGACGAGCCGTCCGAGTGGGTGACAGTGGTGGAGTAGTCGACGTAGTCGGGCCGGCCGTCGCCGTTCGTGTCGTGGTACGTGTAGTTCGTGGTCTCGGTGTAGGCCAGGCCGTCGCCCGAGTTGACGGTGGTCGTCTCGGACAGGATGTTGCCGTTGGCGTCGGTCTTGGTGGCCGTGGTGTCGTTGGTGCCCACCGGCGCGGTTCCGGCGATCGACGTGGGCATGGCGCCCGGCTGATGCGGCGGCGGCGACTTGGCGTCCCACAGCGGGATGGTCGCGGTCTGCAGGTGACCGTCCTGGTCGTAGTACTGATAGCTGACCGACTTGTCCTTGATATCGAGGTAGTGGTTGTACGCGGCCGTGTCGGCCTGCCACTGCGCAATGCTCGCCTGCAGCCGGGCGGTGTTCACCTTGCCGGCGAAATCCGCGTCCACGTCGAAGAACGCCTTGGCGATCCCGTCGAAGTTGTCGGCCAGCTTGTCCAGCAGCTCCATCGCGTCGTTGAACGGCGCGTTGCAGGCGTAGAAGAACGCGCTCAGCGCGGCGTAGAAGCCGCTGTCGCCGACCTCGTCCGAGCTGACCACGGTGCCGTTGCGGGTCACCACCGCCCGGCGCGATCCGGCGTCCACATCGGTCTTGATCTTGGCTTTGAGGTCGCGCATGCTGACCGCCAGCTGGTGCAGCAAGGCGTAATCGAGCACGAGGTCAGCCACTCGGCACGCTCCTCACGGTCCGGTCCCTGTCTTTCCTGACGCAACGACGCCCGCAAACGGTTCACGTGAACCGTCCGGGTCCACCGATGCGTCAGACCGAATGGGTACAGGTTCGGCCTTGGGAGGCATCTCGGTGGCACGCCCCGGTGACTGGTCGGCGCTCAAGCTCTCCGGCGACCCCACGCCCGGCGACCCGGACATCCTGCTCAGCGTGGCCGACTACATGGACGCGATGGCGACCAACGCGCAGACCGCGGACACCGGGCTGGGCCAGGTACTCAAGACCAGCGGCGAGGGCGCGTTCGTCGGGAAGACCGCCGACTGGCTGCGCGAGCAGGTCACCAACGAGATGCAGGGTTTCATCGCCGGCGTCAAACAGGCCTTCTCGGCGACCGGCCCGGCGATCCGGACCTACGTCACCGCCCTGCGCGAGGCACAGTCCAAGGCGGACGCCGCGCTGAACCAGGCGGCCGGTGCGGACGAGAACCGCCTGGCCACGCTGAAAGCCGACGCGGAGGCGGCCGGCAGCGACCTGAAGACCGCGGCCGAGACGGCGAAGACGGCCATCCACGACGCCACGGCGTACATCAAATCGCCGACCACCCCCAAGTCGGCCTGCGACATCTTCTGGGAGATCTTCGGCTGGCTCACGCTGATCATCTCCATCGTCGCGATCTTCGTCGGGGGCCCGCTCGGCCTGATCGCCTTCGGCATGGGTGTGGCCCTCGCGATCAAGGCGGTGGTCGACTTCGCCGAGGGCAAGACCAACGTGCTCGGGCTGGTCCTCGGGCTGCTCGGTGTGCTCGGGCCGAGCACCAGACCGCTGATCGGGCTGACCGACCTGACCAAGCTGGTCAAGGCCAGCACGGCGGCCATCACCAAGGTCGCGAAGTCCGGCGCCACCACCCTGGCCAAGGGTCTGACCGACTTCTGGCACATGGCCCAGACCTTCAGCTTCACCGAGGTGCTGCGGGGCATCGGCGACATCAGCGTGGTCATGGCCAACGCGGTCAAGGTCGGCCTGCTGAACATCCCGAAGACGGTCAGTTCGCTGGACCTGCTGGCCGTCAGGGGATTCGCGACGTTGAAGGGCTTCGTCCTGCAGCAACTCCCGCGGGCGATGATCATCCACTTCCCGGCCGCGCTGTCGGCCGGCCTCGGCGCGATGAAGGGCTTCGCCGTCGACCTGGGCCACCTGCTGAAGGCGGGTGCCCTCGGTACGGGCCGGTTCATCGCGAGCGAGTTCGGCGGCTGGAAGGCGCTGCGGCTGTTCACCCCGCTCGCGGCGCACGAGATCGGCCAGTTCGGTGTGCTCGGCGCGTTCAAGATCGGCGTACTCGGTCGTGGTCTGGGCATCGAGAGATTCACCGCGCTGGGTACGGTCGGCACCGGCTTCCGGCTCGCCGAGGGGCTGACCGCGGTCAACATCGTCAAGCCGGGCAGCGTGCCGCACGCCGGGGGCGGCGGCTCGGTCAACTTCAGCTCGTCCGGCCTGCTCCTGCCCGACATGACCGAGCATCCGATGGCCGGCGTGCACGCGACCGAGACCGGCTTCTCGGCGCACGGCATCGAGGTCGCCGGCCTGAACAGTCCCGCCACCCACGACCTGGCCGGTTTCAGCCAGCTGGCCAACGGCACCGGCTTCGACCTGCCCGCGATGAACACGCTGCACCTCGAGACCCACGCGCTGCCCGCCGCCCTGGATCTGTCCGGGGCGCAACTCAACGCGCTCGGTCAGGGGAATCTCGGCCGGCTCGCCGCGCTCACCGGCTCGACCGACAACCTGAACATGCCGGCGATGGGGTCCCTCGGCGCGGCGACAATGCCCCAGATACAGCTCAGCGACCTCAGCGCCGGGCTGAACAAGTTCGCGCACGGCATCGACGGGCTGACTGCTTTCGGCCGCCCGGAGATGCGCAACCTGAACACCGGGGACGTGACAGCGGTGCGCGTCTCCGACACCGGCGTCGCGTTCAACCTGGGCGCGCCGGAGACCGCGTTCACCTCGCGCGCGATCGACCTGACCACCACGGGTCAACCGGGCGGCACCAACGCGATCACCACACCGAGCCGCGCGATCGACTCGACCACCACGGGTCAACCGGGCGGCACCAACGCGATCACCACACCGAGCCGCGCGATCGACTCGACCACCACGGGCCAGCCGGGCGGCACCAACGCGATCACCACACCGGCCGGCCCGGCGCCGCACCCGCCGCCGGTCAACCAGGCGATGGACCTGCTGGCCGAACCGGCACCGGGCGGCGGACGGCCGGCGCTGGGGAAGGACGCCGCCGCCATCCGCCCCGATGAGGCCGGTCTCGTCACCCAGGCCCAGGCCGGCCACCTGCGGGCGCTGGACCAGCTCCGCCGGGCGCAGGACGCGCTGGCCGAGGCCTCGGGCGACCCGCTCGCCGCCGCGCGCGCCGAGAAGGACGTCCGGATCGCCGAGTCACTCGTCCAGCGCACCGGCGACGGCGTACGGATCGAGCCCGACATGGCCGGAGAACTCGGCCCGGCCGGTCACCTCCCGGGCGGCACCGAGCTGGAGCTGCGAGCGGTCCCGGGGCCCGGCCGCGTCATCGAGGTCGACACCGACCGGTTCAGCGCTCTGCGGGAGCCGTTCCGGTTCGAGACGACGGCCGGCGGCGAGCACCCGTTCGCGGTCAGCCGCCCGCCCGCCGGGGGCGAGCGGATCGGGGTCCGCTACCGGCTCGACGTGACCGAGCACGACATGCACTTCACGCTGAGGCTGCACCTCGACGCCGACTCGGGGGTCAGCCCGGCCGAGCTGGCCGCGACCAAGGCCGCCACCCACGAGGGCATCCGGCGCTACGTCAACGAGCCCGGATACGTCCTGTCCGGCTACGACAGGCAGATGCGGATGACCGTCGAGTTCGTCGACGACCCGGCGCTGGCCCACAACAGCATCCCGCTCTCGCACGATCTGATGCAGACGAACCAGGGCGCCTGGAGGGTCGGTCAGAGCCCGGGCACGTACGCCCACGAGGCAGTGCACCACCTCGGCGTACGGGACGGCCTGCGGCGGCCGGACGCGCTGCTGCGGCCGGTCCGGCCGGCCGATCCGGTGCCGCACGACCTGATGGGTACGCACGGCCACGACGAGATGTTCGTGCTGTCCCCGGCCGCCCTGGACGACATCACCGCCGTGCTGTCCCCGCACTTCTCCGGTTCGCTCGGCTCGACGGCGGCGGCGATGGTGGCACACGGCCCGGACAACCTGTGGGCGTCCGGTGCGGACGTCGCCCCGGCGGTCACCGGCAAGGGCAAGGAGGTCGCGCCGGCCGGCGAGGAAATCCCGATGGTCCCCATCACCCGCGCCGCGGCCCAGGACGTCGTGGAGGCTCCGCCGGCCGAGACGCCGGCCGGTGAGCTGCCCGGCCTGTACCGGGAGCGACCCGAGCTGCTGTACGAGGTCGACTCCATCGACGACATCGAGCGGCTGATCGCCGACATCGAGGCCGGCGCGACCACCGCCGTCCAACAGCGGATCAACGCCACCTGGAAGGGCAACGTCCCGGTCCTGGCCGGCCGCCCGGCCAAGACCGCGAAGATCGCCGCCGCGCTGCGCGACGACCAGCAGTCGTTCTTCACCAAAGGCGGCCGCAGCTTCGACATCGAGGACGGGCTGGGCGACTGGCACCGCGTCACTGTCAATCCGGAATGGGAGGCGAAGGACACCACGTTCCTCAGCCAGGTCGACGACAAGGCCAAGTTCGACACCCGGACCGACTTCTCCTCCGGCACCAAGGCGGCGAGATCGGGCGGCAACAACGGCTCGCTCGGCGTCATCGTCAACCTCCCCAACCGGCTCGGCTACGGTGGCGGCGGCGGGTTCGAGGGGGCGCTGTCCCGGCCGACCGACGCGGTCGAGGACGCCGGCAAGCTCACCGACTCGCACAACACCCGATCCGGATCCGGATCACACCTGGTCGGCGCCCCGACGCGATTCCAGGTCACGGCCGAGGAACCACGCGGCCCGATCGGCGGCGCCGGCTCCACCCGCGGAACCGCCCCGCCGATCGAGAGTCCGGTGACGTTCCGGGCGGTCGACGACATCGCCAAGGCCGAGGCCAGTTCCGAGATCACACCCATCCGGCTGGACGAACGGGTGATGTCGGAGATCGTCGAGCACTTCACCCCGGTCCGGATCCTGCGGGCCGGTCTCGACCTGGCCGACGGGCAGCGGCCGACACGCTCGTGGCACGACGTCAGCGAGGAGATGCTGGTCCGGCTCCATCCGACCAAGACCGTCAATCCGGGTTCGGTGGGGGCCGACGCCGCCCGCGACCTGCTCAGCGAGCCGTCGTTCATCTCGCACCTGATCCCGGCACTGGACGGTCCGGTGCACCCGCCGGTGATCTCCAGCCCGCACAGCGCGCACGCGCTGTCGGTCGAGCTGAACGCGGTCATGTCCGAGTTCTCCGCGCTGATGCGGATCGACAAGTCGTCGTTCCGTTGGATGCCAGGCTTGAGCTTCAGCCACAAGGCGCAGCAGAGCAGCCGGGTCGGTGGCGCCCTCACGGCGGTGCCGGTCCGGTGGTCGTTCGGGCCGGCCTACCTGCAGGTGCGGTTGTCCGGCGGCTTCTTCCGATCGATGAACGCGTCGCACTCGGGGAGCAGTGTGTCCCGCATCGGCACCGAGTTCAAGGACATCAAGAACGTCGGGGTCGAGACCCACGTCCGGCTTCGGTTCACGCCGGTCCTGCAGGAGGTGCCAGGCTCCCGGATGCCGTTCACCAGCGGCGCGGTCCCGACCATGACCATCGACCTGGTGGTGTTCGGCCGGCTGCCGCTGACCAAGGCGCTCGAGCTGGCCGGCGAGGCGGGATCGCTGGCGCTGACCCGGCAGCCGTGGTTCGTGCCGCCGTACGCGAAGACCGGCGGGCGCTCGGTCACCTACGGCCTCACCCAGTTCACCAAGTACCAGGCCGACGTGACCGAGGTGATCCGCCGGTACGAGGGCGGCTTCCTCCCCCGGTTCGCCGACCAGACCAAGGTCCTCCGGATGGGGTCGAGCCGGGCCGCGCTGGAACGGGCGGCCAACCAGACGGCGCTGGACCGGGTGATCTCCCCGGCCGGGCTCCGGCAGGGCGAGGAGGCACTGCTGAAGCTGGGCCTGATCGCCGAGCTGACCCGCACCCGGAAGATCGGCACCCGCCACCTCATCGTGCACGTCACCGGCCGGTACGTGAACGACTTCGACCATCTGGGCCGGGAGCCGGGTCAGGCCGTCCGCGTCCTCCGGTCGGACGGTTCGCAGCAAAAGATCGCGGCCGGCGGCCAGTGGCGGGGCAACGTCACCTTCGAGGGCGCCGCCATCCTCCGGTACCGGACCGATCTGGCGTCGGTCGCCGCGACACCGGGCCTCGCCCTGGAGTACCGCGGGCGGTTCACCCGGCAGAGCGGCGCGCAGCTGATCGGCAACCAGAGCCGGCTGAACGGCGGCACGCCCGATTCGCACGTATTCGGCAACCACCTCGAGATCACCGTGGACATCTACGCCTACACCCGGCGGATCACCTACGACCCGCGGGCCCACCTGCGGTTCGGCCGGACGATCGAGCAGCGGCTGCCCCGCGACGTCACCGGCACGCCACCCGCGCCCCACGCCACGCCGACGACCAGGGAGATGGTCCCGCATACGGGCGGCACCGAGTTCGCGCGGTACCGCATGGTCGAGACCAAGCTGGTGCGCAAGCTCTACGACACCAGCACCGTCATGCCGCGCCGGGTCGTCCAGGAACCCGTCTTCACCCCGCGCCCGGACCCGATGAGCGTCAACCGGCGCACCCGGCTCGACCTGGATTCGCTGCGCGACTGGATCGACGCGGTGCCGGACGGCGAGCAGCTCAGGTACCCGGTGCGCGACTGGCTGTCGGTCGAGGCCATGCCCGGCAACAAGTTCGTCCTCGACCTGGCCCGCGACGCGCTCACCGCGGCCCAGAAGTACGCCGACGACCTTTTCTCACAAACCAAGATCGGCGGGTTGTACGGCGTCGAGTCGCTCGACGAGGGCATGCCGCTGTGGGCCGGTCTGATCAGCCGGCTCAACGACACCGACCAGGTCAGCGCGTTGCGGTCGATGATGAACGACCAGTGGACGGTCGACAAGCTGATGACCGACGAGGCCGGTGCCCAGGTCGACATGGCCGTCGTGGCCTCGCTGACCAACCCCGAACTGCTGCCGGCGCACGGGCTGATCACCGTGGAGAAGGCCGCGATCGGCGGCGTCGAGGCGGACGCCTCGAAAAGCCTCGAGCAGCAGGTCGTCGCGCGGGCCAACGTCGGCGGCAACATACGCAAGCCGGGGACGGCGGCGAGCACCAGCGGAGGCGGCGGGCTGCTGCAGGTCGCCTACGAGAAGATCCTGTACGCGAAGACCGAGCGCCAGGGCGAGAGCCTGGCCGGCTTCATCGAGCGGAACGCCAACAACCGCAAGGGCAAAACCCGCTCGTACATCGTGAAGTTCGATCTCCGGCTCTCGGTCGCGGTCGAGCTCACCACCAACCCGGCCAAATTCGGGATCATCCCGTCCGCCCTGCGGACTGGCGAGTGGCTGCACCACTTCAAGTCGATCCAGCGCGACGGCACCATCACCAACGCGCTGTATCTGCGGCTCTCCGCCGACGTGGTGGACAAGCTGGGCCTGCTGCCCAAGCTGCCGGCCGACCCGGGTGCGATCGCCCAGCCGTGGCTCCCGAAACTCGCCACCGAGCTGCGGCTCCCGCCCGGCCACGGCCCCGGGCTCGGCCTCTACATGTTCCATGAGGTGCCCACCCTGACGGCCGCGATGACCCAGGCGCTGAGGCGGGCGGCGGCGCACTACCAGGAAGACAAGAGCTGGGTCGACAACCTGCTCGACAAGATCGCGAACAAGGTCGAGAACCGGTCGGTGACGAAGATCTCGGACTCGGTCGGCGGCATGGGACTGGCCGACCCGATGCTCAACCGGCGCCGGCTGCTCTACCTCTTCACTCCGGACGGGGTCGAGCAGCACTGGCCGGCCATGGTCGACGGCGGGGTGTCGGTGCTGCACACCAAGCCCGCCAAGCTGACCCAGCACTCCCGCGACGTGCGCCTGATCGCCGAGCCGACCACCCGGCCGAAGTTCCGGGGTTTCGTGGCCAGCCACGACGACCTGGACATCAAGACCACCCTGGCCGGCGACGTCTCGACCACGGTTCAGCGCACGCACGGTCACGCGGAGACGGCCGGCCTCACCGCCACCGGCGTGTCCAACCACCATGGCGAGAACTTCGCGATGGGCTACGGCGACAACGTCGGCCGCTCGTCGCAGAAGTCGAACACCCAGTCCAGCGGCACGACGACGGTGCAGACCGACCTCAGCTCGGGCCGCGGTGTCAAGGCCCGGATGGAGTTCGGGGTGAAGTTCTCGCTGGTCATCTTCGACCAGGGGAAACCGATCGACGAGCCGCTGCTGGTCGTGCACGACGTGGTCCAGCAGGACCGGTGGGCCGACGACCTGCGACTTCCGCGCGAGCGTACGGCCGACGACAAACTTCCCGACGTCAAGGCGCCGACGGCGTACCCGATCAGGGAGCCGGAAGAATTCGGCCCCGGCTGGACCACCTCGAACGGTCTGCCGATCCCGCCACGGTTCGCGGCCGAGGATCTGACCCAGCTCGCCCGGCTGCAGAAGACCGTCGAGGGCATGCTTGTCGACGCGGCCAAACGGCTGGCCAAACCCGGCTATGCCGGCGCGCACACGATCCGGCAGGGCCTGACCCCGCACATCCTGCTGCCGGGCTCCGGCAAGATGCTCCAGGAGACCGGGCTGGACCTGCCGCCGGCGGTCAGCGCGCAGATCTTCGGCCAGCGGGCCCGGATCAACATCAGGCAGATTCCGGAGGCGGTGTCGCTCAACGGCGTCAGCTCGGGCGTGTTCCGCGAGCACGCACCGCAATCCACGGCCGGCTACTCCGCGGGTTCGAACAAGCTTGTCCAGTGGCTGCGGCAGATCCGCCTTCCGGTGATGGGCCGCGGGTTCACCGACACTCCGGAACAGGGCCTGGAGCACGGCGGTTCGGGGGCCGTGGCCGGCGACTCCCACGTCGCGGCCGAGACCGGCAGCGGCGCCACCGGATCGCTGGGCAACACCAAGCCGGAAAGCCGCTCGGCCGCGCTGGACTACCTCACCCGGATCGAGGTGACCATCCACCTGGACCACGTTCTGAGCCGGTTCGTCAAGCCGATCAAGCTGATCAGCCCGGACTCGGCCGGCCTGCACGTCGTCACGCTACGCATGGGTCTGCACGACGGGCGCGCGGCGCTGGGCCTGGGCGGCGACGTCGGCACGCTGGCCGACGACGCCGCCCTCCGGCTCCAGTCCTTCACCGACATCGCCGCGCATGAGGCAACTCTCGCCAAAGCGGCCGACGAGTTCATCGCGGCGGCCGAGAAGCTGGACACGGCCCGGTTCGAGGCCTACGCCGCCGCCGAGAACAGCGCCGCCCGGGCGGAGCACGAGCAGACCATCCCCGGCCTGCACCAGGAGTGGGAGGCGGCCGGCGAGAAGTGGTGGAGCCTGGAGCAGCAGCACTACCAGATGCTCGACGACTTCCGGCACGACCACCTCGGGGTGACGGCGTCGGCCACCGACGCCCGGAGGGGCGAGCTGAGCGGCCACATCCGGCAACAGACGCTGGACGCGGCCGAACCATCGTTGAAGAACGCGGCGACGTTGCCCATCAAACGGACCCGCGTGGTGCCTCCCCCGCCCAAGCCGACCAGCCTGCCGGTCACCGTGCCGGCCGACGGCCGCTGCCAGCTCTACGCGATGATCGCCAGCAATCCGGGCCGGGTCGGCGACAAGCTGGCCGAGGCCGGTCTCGGCTCGCCCCACCTGCACGCGTGGCTGGCCAAGGCGGCCGACGTACGGACTCAGCTCCGCGACCTGGCCGCGACCCCGATGCGCGACGACCGTGGCCTGGTCCCGGCCCACGTCGAGCTGGCCGACGCCGCCGAGAATCTGCGGCTGCTGGTCGAGCGGAACCTGCACGAGCACGGATCGAACGCGGTGCCGTCGCTGGCGGTCCAGACGTTCCGCAACTTCCATTTCACGACGCAGCGCGCCGAGGTCAACGCGATGAACCGTGCTCAGCTTCTGGACCAGCTACGCGAGTACGGCCTGACCGAGATCCGCAACGGGGAACTCATCTCGACCGACCAGTTGCGCGGGGCGTACCGGAATCTGCGTACCGAGGAACTCGTGGGCGGTGGCCAGGGACCGGACGCGGCCCGGGTGACCGCCTCGGCCGAAGCGACCGGCGGGACGCTGAGCAAACAGGAACTGCTCGACTACGTACGAGCCCACGGCCAGCGGTTCTCGCTCAACAACCTGGGCGACGACCTGCTGCGAGACGTCGCCCTGGAGCGTTACCTGAGCACTGAGCGGCCGCTCGACGACCTGGAGTTCGCGCAGATCGTGGCCGCGGTCGGCACCTGGGAGCGGGAGTGGTCGGCCGACGCCGGCGAGACCTTCCTGCCGTTGCTGGCCCGTGTGCTGGAGGCCCGGGTCCAGGTGCACGCCCCGGGGCGGTCGCCGTTCACGCTCGGCCGCGACGGCGCCCCTCTGATCCAGGTCCATCGCACCGGCGACCACTACGACGGCGGCCGGGCCATCGAGTCACAGGCCCGCGCGAAGACCAAAGCCGCCAAGACGCCGGTCCGGACGATGAGCATCAAGGCCGTCCCGGCCGAGCCGCCCCGCACGGTTCCGGGCGGCATCGTGCACGACGTACCGGCCGAGGGCCGGGGCCAGCTCTACTCGGTGCTGGGCGGCGACCCCGGCCGGGTCGGCGAGCGGCTCACGGCGGCCGGCGTCGACACCACCCGGATCCGCGACTGGCTGGGCAACCCGCAACTGGTCCGGGACGACCTGGCCCGCTGGCGGACCAACGGGATCCGCAACGCCGCCGGGCTGGTGCCGCTCCAGTCCGAGTTGGGCCGCGCCGCCGAACAGCTCCGCCAACTGGTCGGCGACCACCTGGCGGCGCTCGGCCGGGAACGCGTGCCGGCCCAGGTGACCGGCCCGTACCGCCGGCACATGCTCACCCGCCAGGTGCAGGTGGAAATCGACGGCATGGATCACGGCGCCCTGATCGCGCGGCTGCACGACTATGGCATCGACCGCGTGCAGCACGGCCACCTGCTTCCCCTCGACGATCTCGTGAACAGTTACGTCGCGGTCCGCACCGAACGACTGGTCGCGGGCGGCACGTCCGCGACGGCGGCCCCGGTGCTGGCCCGGCGCGAGGTCAGAATGAACGCGAAGGGCGGCCTGGCCCACAGTGCGCCCACCCCGCAGCAGATGCTCGACCGCATACACGAGCACGGGCGGCACTTCGACCTCCGCCCGCTGACCGCCGACAGGCTGCGCGCCATGGCCGCTTTCCACTACCTGGACGAGGGCCGGGCGCTGAGCGCGGAGGAGTTCGCCGGGCTCACCGAGGCGGTCCGGACCTGGGAAACCACCTCCGGCGCCCCGCTCGGCGAGACGTTTCTCCCGCTGCTCGCGTCGACCCTGGACGTGCAGTTCCGGGTGCACCAGCCCGGAAAGGCGGTGGCCCGCGTCGGCCGGGACGGCGCCGAGACCATCGACCTCTTCCGCCAGGGTGACCATTACCAGGCGATGGAGCGGACCACCGCACCGCCGCCGGCCCCACCGGCCCGGATCAAGACCTTCTCCCGCAGCATCGCGCACAAGATGACCCGGATGTTCCCGTCCCAAACGACCGCCGCGGGCGACTTTCAGCAGCAGCTGCGTACCTGGTATCAGAAGCAGAAGTTCGCCAATCCGGTGCCGGCGCCCGCTTCCCCGGCCGGCTCGGACGTCGTCCTGACCGCCGGCCCCCGGCGGCTGGCGGCCGAGCCGAGCACCCTGCCCAACCCGAACCGGAACGTCCTGCGCGACCGCTACGGCATGCCGGAGAGCTCGGCCCGGAAGCTTCAGGCCTTCGTGGACGAACACGGCCTGGCCGTCTACGTACGCCCGACCAACCCGGCCGGCATCCGGTGGGCCGACGGCCTGGCCGGGCCCAAACCGGTGAAGATCAAGGCCAAGACGATCAACCAGCTCGACGTACGGCTGGGAGCCAGCGAGCACACCATCGGCCTAGTCGGCCTGATGCGTCCGGAACGGGCACCCGATCACGGGCTCAAGGACACGTTGATCCTGCGGATGCCCGAGGACGCCACCGCGGCCGAACGCCCGGCCCTGGAGTCACGGTTGCGGCAACGCGCGGCCGAGTTCAACCGGCTCGCCCCCGAGGCCGCCGAACTGATCCAGAAGGGGGAACTCGGGCTGCACCACGGCGTGATCGGAACGCGCGACGCCCACGGCTCCTACGCGCCCATCACCGGGGACCACGACCTCTTCGACATCCGGCTGGCCGACGGCGCCGAGCGCGGCCTGGTCGAGTCCGAACTGGACGGGCCGAGCTACCAGGCGGTCGTCGACCTGATGGTGGCCCGGGACATGGGCGTCATGCACGGCGCACACATGCGCTGGAACCGGGCCGACCCGACCAGCGCGGCCACGTTCGCCGATCCGGCCGACGCCGCCATGTTCAACCACATCGTGCACGGCCACCAGAAGGACGGGGGCGGTGAACCGCTCATCCGGTTCGCCGCCGGCCGACCGGTCTCGCTGGTCTGGGCGCCGCGCGAGATCCGGAGCGGAGTCACCTCTCCCCTCGATCTGAACCACGAGTACGGCCCACCGGCGTACCCGGAGGGGATCCAGCCGCACGAGCTCGATCCGTCGCACGACGTACGCGTCAACCCGGCCCTCATGCTGCTGTCCGACTTCGAGGAGTTCGTCTGGGCCGGCCGCCCGGACGCGCAGTGGCACTATGTGGTCGCCGAGGACGGCCAGGTCTGGATCGGCAGCCGGCAGATGTCCACGGTGGTCTCCGGGCGACAGATCGACGATCTCTTCGTGAAGATGCACGCGAAGGACCCGACGCTCACCATGCACCAGTTGCGCGTCGCGTTGGGCGAGCAGAGCCACGCCACGATCGGCCCGCGGTTCACCGAGGACGGGCACGCGCGGCCCGGACCGGCCCGGATCAACGGCGGGCTCAGCCGCGACCCGGAGACCGGCGTCTGGACGGTCACCGACGAATACAGCGGTCACCTGCCGGCCGAAATCCGGGCCGGCCTCACACCGGGCGACGTCGAGCGTTGGCTGGGCAACGTCGTCCGGCGCCTGCGGGCCCGGCTCGGCGCCGAGGTCCGGGCGGTGACCGTGCGGCCCGCCGAGGGCGACGACACCGTCGACCGCGCTCTGGCCCTGCTGGCCGACCCGAGCTGAGACGTCAGAACCGCAGGCCGGTCACGCCGGCGTCACCGAGCACGCGGCGCAGCTCACGGGTCGCGTAGTGGACCCGCGACTTCACGGTGCCCGCCGGTACGCCCAGCGCGCTGGCCACATCGGTGTGCGTACGGTCCTGGTAGTGCACCAGGATCAGAATCTCCCGCTGGATCGGTGGCAGCCGCTGCAACGCCCCGACCAGCACCGCCCGGTCGAGTGCGGTATCGTACCGCTCGTCGGCCGGCTGCTCCACCGCCCACAGGTCCTCGTCCACCTCGTGCGGCCGTGCCGCGTGCCGCCGGACCCAGTCGATGACCAGGTTGCGGGCCACCCGGGAGAGCCACGCCTGGGGCGAGCGGGCCTCGGCCAGCACCGCGACGTTCCGCCAGGCACGCAGCAGCGTCTCCTGGACGATGTCGTCGGCCCGGTGCTCGTCGCCGGGCAGCAGCCGGCGGACATAGCGGCGCAGCGCGGGCGTGCAGTCCGGAACCAGCACGTGCTCGAACCAGGCCACGGTGTTCACGTCCGGTGATCGTTCACCGGCCGGTGGAGCCGCCATCGAACCACACCCCCATTCCGATCACGTTCGGCCTGCGGAAGCCCGGCGCCGGGCGTCATGCAGCGGCGTCTCCACTCGGCAGGTCGGACACGGTGAGCCGGAGCAGGTCCTCGGTCGACGGGTTCTCGAGGTCGGCCACTCGCTGGGCCTGATGTTCGGTCATCCGCTGGAACACCTGGCGGGCCGCCCGGCCGTTGCCGAAGCCGTGCCCGTGGTCCAGCGTCGCGAAGAACGCGTGCAGCGCCGCCTCCGCGTCCTCGGCCAGCTGGTACTCGTGGTTGTGGCACTGCGCCTCGACGATCGAGGTGAGCTCGGCCGGTCCGTAGTCCTCGAAGGTCAGCGTCCGGGAGAACCGTGAGGCCAGACCGGGGTTGGAGGCGACGAACCGGCTCATCTCCAAGGGGTAGCCGGCCACGATCACGACAACGTTGTCGCGGTGGTCCTCCATGAGCTTGACCAGCGTGGCGATCGCCTCCTGGCCGAAGTCCTGCGGGTTGCCCGGCGGCACCAGCGAGTACGCCTCGTCGATGAACAGCACCCCGCCGAGGGCCCGGCGGAAGATCGCCTGGGTACGCGGTCCGGTGTGCCCGACGTACTCGCCGACCATGGCGGTGCGGTCGGCCTCGATCAGGTGTCCCCGCTCGAGCATGCCCAGAGCGGCCAGCAGCTTGCCGTACAGCCGGGCCACAGTGGTCTTGCCCGTTCCCGGGTTGCCGGCGAACACCAGGTGCCGGCTCAGCGGCGGTGCGGCCAGGCCGGCGTCCTGCCGGCGGCGTACCGTCTGCATGAGTTTGACCTGGGCCTCCACATCCTGCTTGACCCGGCTCAGCCCGACCAGCGCGTTCAGCTCGGCCAGCAGTTCGGGCAGGTCGGCCTCGCCCGGCGGGTCCTCGCCGTCGGACCGCCCGGCCGCTGACGGCACCGCGCCCGCACCGCCGGCCACCGCCGCCACCCCCTCCGCCGGCAGCAGGGATTTCGCCACGTCGGTCAGCTTGATGTCGGCGAAGACCGGCTTGGCCGCCTCGTCCAGCGCGACGTCGACCTCGGTGTCACGGATCCGGCATCGGGTCAGCCGGGGTGTGGCGTCCGCCGCGACGTGTACGGCCGGGAACGCGCTGCCGGTGAAGACACAGCCGGTGTACGAACCGCCGCCGCCCACGCCGACGAACAAGGCGTTCTTGGCCGCGGCCGTGACCGAGCTGTCCTTGACCTCCGGGGTCGCGCCGGTCCAGATCACGATGCCGGACCCGCCGGTGCCGTGCACCGCGCAGTTCTCCACCGACCCGCCACTGAACTGCTCGAAGACGATGCCGGCGGTGCCGGTGCGTTCGATCCGGCAGCCGGTCATCGCGATCGTGGCGTTCTCGCCGACCTGTACGCCGGCCCGCTCGCTGCCGCCGACCACACAACCGGTGAGGGTGATCGGCCGGTCGGAGCTGTGCATCACGCCGTTGCGGTTGCCGTCGATGACGAGATCGGTCAAGGTCACCGTGGCCTGTTCCTCCAGGCTCACCGCGGCCAGCGCGCAGTCGTGCACGCGGCCGCCGGTCAGCTCGGCGGTGCCGGCGCCGGTCAGATGCAGGCCGTGCTCGGGCGACGGCCCGAACCAGACCTGGCCGGCGGTCACCCGTGCCGACCCTCCGACATGGACGCAGCTGTACGCCGAGTCGCCGACCGCGGTGTCGTCGAGCGCGGCCGCGCTGCGGTCGGTCGCGAAGATCCCGTTCCCACCCGAGCGCCGCACCGAACCACCGCTGACCCGCACCTGGGCGTCGCCCCGGGCCACCACGCCGGTCGTGGCGGCCCGGTCGACCGCCGTCCGGGCCAGGGTCAGCTCGGCGTTGCCGGTGGCGACGGCACCCGCCCCACCGGCGTTGGCGATGCGGCAGGCGCTCAGTTCCACCCTGGCCGATCCGCTGACCATGACGCCGTCGGCGGCACTGCCGTCGATCGCGGCGTCAATGGCGGTGAGTACGGAGCTCTCCTCGGCCAGCACGCCATGCCGGCCGGCTCCGCTCAGTCCACCCTGGACGATCTCGACCCGCGCGCCGCCCCGGGCCCGGACGCCCGAGCCGCTGACCGACGTGATCCAGGTATTCCGCATCGTGACCCGGGCCGAGCCACCGGCCACGACGCCGATGCCGTCGACGCCGCCGACCACACAGTCCTCCAGCGTGACCGCGCTGTCGCCGAGGGCGTACAGTCCGGCCAGGCGCCCGCCGACGAAGCGGCAGTCACGCAGCGCCGGCGCCCCCGACGCGGTGACCTCGACCCGCCCGTCCCGGAACTCGCACCCCTCGATGCCGGCCTCTCCCGCGGCGACGGCCAGCACCGCCTCGCCCGGGTCGACGCCGGTCAGCACCAGCCCCGACAGCGTCGCCGACGCGGTCAGCCGGACCGGTGCGGCCGCGACCAGCCAGACCGTGCCGCGCCCGAGCTCGGCGACGAGCCGGACCTCCCGGTCGATGAGAAGGTCCTCACGGTAGACGCCGGGTGACACCAGCACGGTCTGCCCCGCGCCGGCCGACCGCAGGGCCGCGTCGATGGTCGGTGCGGCACCGCGTTCCCCGGGCGCCACCCGAATTGCCTCGGTGAGCCCATCGCCTCGCCGCCACGTCCGCATTTGTAAGGCCTCCACCCAGATTGAAGCCTGAACTATGTGGACTCTCAGGAGGCCGGGAGGGAACGTCGGCTGACGCGCAGGCGAACGCCGACGTAACAGCGGATAGCCCCGGACGCGACCAGCCGACGGGCGCGAGCCGCAGACGGACGCGGGCGCGGTCAGGACGCGGGCGCGGTCAGGTCACGGGCGCGGTCAGGTCACGGACGCGGTCAGGTCACGGGCGCGGTCAGCTGACGCAGAACTCGTTGCCCTCTGGGTCGTTCATGACCACGAAGCAGACGGCGTCAGCCGCGAGGCCATCGATTTCGGGGCCAGAAACGCCTTGCCGCCAACCGACCGCGGCCGGACTCACAAGACTGGCGGCCCGGAGCCGCATTACCGCACGTGGGCCAAACGAACACGCGCTTCGGGGGCAGTCTTTCTGGGTGCATCCGGGAATGTGACTGGCGCGGCCCTTGCCCACAACTCTTGTCAAGAGTTTCATATTCATCGGCCAGCCTGAATGTGGCTGTTCTATCTCTTCGAAACCATGCCGTCTCGATCTTCATAAAAATAGCGTCGTAATACGGCTGGCCACAGGTCAAGCGATACCTGCCCCCTACTACGATTCGAGAAGCTATGAATGACGTTGCGAAGCTTTCGACTGAGGATTTCATAAATAATATCAAGGAGGTGGCGCGGAGCAGATTCGACTGGTCGTTCTACCCACAGCAGACGCTCCCCGCCGAGGATTGGAAAGAGCTGGTCGAGGCGGGCGTCTTCCTGCCCGTGCTGACCAAAGAGTTCGGTGGACGCGACAGTCACGAAGAGATGACTCTGGTCCTCGAATCTATCGCCGAATACAATTTGCCCCTCGCTTTCTACGCCAAGGTCACCACCGCGGTTGCGCTCCGTCCCATCATCGCGTGGGGAACGCGTGAAGTTCAGCAGGAAGTACTCCCCCAATTTGCGTCGGGCGAGCCCATCACCTGCGGGTTGGCCATGACCGAACCCGGAGGCGGTTCCGCCCTGGCCGGGATGACGACCACATTCTCAAAGGTCGACGGGGGTTATCGGATAAAGGGGCGCAAGCACTGGCAAGGGTTCAGCACGACAGCTCGATGGTGGATCGTCTGCGCGAGGGAAGAAGGCGGCAACACCTTCGGCTATTTCGTCATTAGACGTGACGAAGGGTTCGAAACCATTGAGAAGTACGATTCGCTGGGCATGAAGGTGCTCGACTACGGACTCAACGAGATCGATGCGTTTGTGCCCGAGTACAGGCGGCTCAACGCATACGACAAAGATCTGAGCGCGGCCGTCGAGGTCCTCATGGCGCCACGATCCCTGATGCCGGCGATGGGAGCCGGTTTCCTGCGACGCGTGGAAAGAGAAGCACTGAGCTATGCGACCAAGCGGCCCTATGGCCGCAAAACGCTGGCCGAGATCCCCTTCGTCAAATACCGGCTGGATTCCATCAAGGCGTCCAGCACAATTTGCGAGGCACTTCACTTCTATGCCACAAAACAGCTCGACATGCAAGGCACGATGATCGACGACTACCCGCAGGTGCAAGCACTCAAGACAGTCGCCACGGAAAACATGATCAGCGCCGCCAACCACTATATCCAGATCTCCGGCGGAGAAGGTTACCGGCACGGATCGCCCAAGACTTTGGCCTCGCAGGCGTTCTTGGACACTCGGGTTTTCACCATCTTCGACGGCAACAATGACCTGCTGAGTCAACAACTCGCCCAGTGGTGCCTGAAGCGCGAAGAGGGCAAGACGCTCACTCCCATCCTGGCTGCCTGGCCGTTGACCTCGTTGGCGATGCAAAACCTCGAACTCGACACGAGCTTCCTCGACAAGCCCCTTGATCAGGGCGGTCTCGTACTCGCCGGCAGGTTGATCGCCTACGTCTTCGCGGCCCAGCAGGTGCTGGAGTGGGAGAAAGCGAGTCCACAGGCCGTCTCTGGTTCAGCTCAATCGGCGATCAAGTATCTGAAGGCAGAGATACAAAAAGTGGGCGTCGAGCTCGAACTGGCCGAATCGATTGGACACGACGCTGTTGAAGCGTCCGCTGCCTCGCGGTAAAGGGGTTCACTGAAAGGCGGCAGGGCCGGAAGATGCTTCGAGATTCGGAGGCGACGTACCTTGCCGTTCGCCGGCCGACGCAAAAGCCGGCCCCCGTTTTTTCGTCCAATTCGGAGTCCGCAATGAGCCGACGAGCATCCGGGCGACAACGTGACCGCGCCCAGAACCGGGCCGGCCGCGACGGATCGTTCGCGTCGATGGTGAGCCGTCAGAACGTCACACTCGCACAGTAGTCCAAAGTGGGCACCGAGCCTCGGCGGCTCGGTGGGCCCGCTCAGTCCGCCGACTGCGGCGCGTTCGCGGCGTCCGCCATGATGCGCCCCAGAATTCGCTGAGTGGAGCGGGCCGGCATCCGAGCGAGCACGCGTGCGGCGAGGGTGGTGGTCACGACGGCGCGTCCCGATTCGAGTCCACGCAGCGCCCGCGTGACGCAGTCGGATGCCGGCGTCGCGCCGGTTGCCGGCAGTCTTCGCCGTGCGGCCAGGGCCCCGGCAAAGTCGTGATGGTGTCCGACTTGAGTGGATCAAGGTAGAGGCGCCTCGGTTGGCGGCAGCAAGACGGGCATGACCGGTTCAGAAGATCATCAAGGTTCCTACGCCACGATGATCTATCCGAAGTGAGTCATGCCCGCACTGCCACCATCGCTGATCTCGTCTCTGTCCGATGCACCGGCTCTGACCGTGCCGGAAACCGCTGCTGGGTTGCCCGCCGCACTGGCCGCGGTGCGTGATCCG
>NZ_JBICSP010000026.1:0-44836 GCF_043197135.1 Actinoplanes sp. NPDC049265
GCCGCGTCCTTCGGGGGCGCTGAGTTCCTTCGGGGGCGCGGAGTTCCTTCGGGGGCGCCGCGTCCTTCGGGGGCGCCGCGTCCTTCGGGGGCGCTGAGTCCTTCGGGGGCGCCGCGTCCTTCGGGGGCGCCGCGTCCTTCGGGGGCGCCGCGTCCTTCGGGGGCGCCGCGTCCTTCGGGGGCGCCGCGTCCTTCGGGGGCGCCGCGTCCTTCGGGGGCGCCGCCTCCGGTCCTTCTCTTGCGGCGGGGCGTTTTGGTCGGGCGGCGCCGTTGTGACGCTCCGCACCCGGAAGGGATGCGCGGCGTCGCTAGAGTCGAGTCATGCGCAGCGCCGAACAGATCCTTCGGGACGCCGAGGTCATCGCCGTGGTGGGCGCTTCGCGCGAGTCCTGGAAGCCGGCGCACTCCGTGCCGTTGCAGATGATGCGACACGGGTGGCGGATCATCCCGGTGAACCCGTTCGCCGACGAGGTGTTCGGGGTGCCGACCGTGCCCACGCTGGCCGACATCGGGGAGCCGGTCGATCTGGTCGACATCTTCCGGCCGGCCGCCGACGCCGTCGAGATCGTGCGTCAAGCCGTGGCCATCCAGGCTCCGGCCGTGTGGTTGCAGTCCGGGATCGTGTCGGCCGAGGCCCGGCGGATCGCGACCGAGGCCGGGCTGGACTACGTCGAGGACCGCTGCCTGGCCGTCGAGAGGGCCGTCGCCGGGCTCAGCCGCCAGCCCTGATCGATCATCCCAAGAGCGTCACAGCTGCGGGACACACCTGGAACGGGGTGTCCCGCGACCACCCCGGACCAGTACGGTTCCCGGGAACGAGGAGGACGACATGACCTATCCGCCGCCTGGCGGCTCGCCCGACCCCTATCAGCCGCAGCAGCCGTACGGGCAGCAGCCTTCGTACCCTCAGGACCCGTACACGACGCCGTCCAGCGGTGCGCCGTCCAGCGGCCAGCCCTACGGCGCGCCGTCCAGCGGCCAGCCCTACCCACCGCCGGCGTACGGCCAGCAGTCCTACGGGCAGGAACAGTACGGGCAACAGTCGTACCCGCCGCCGTACGGCGGCCCCGTGGTGGCGACCACGAACACCCTGGCGATCCTGGCGCTCGTGTTCGCGTTCGTCTTCTCGCCGGCTGCGATCGTCCTGGGCCACATGGCCAAGAAGCAGATCCGCCAGACCGGCGAGCAGGGCGAGGGACTGGCCACGGCCGGGCTCTGGCTCGGCTACATCTTCACCGGTCTCTCGGTGGCGCTGTGCGCGCTCTACGCCATCCTGATCGCCGTCGGCGTCAGCAGCTCCGGCGACTTCTGACGGGTCGCCGGCCGGTCGAGGCCGCGTGCTGTGGCAGCGCTCGCTGAACCACGCCACGCGGCCTCCGGTCGCTCACCCGGCCGGGCTCGCTGAACCACGCCGCCCTTGATCGCCGGCCCGGTCGGCCGCGCCCCCATCGGGCTTCGGCCGACCGGCATCCGTCCGGACGGGGACGGTCAGCGGAACTCCGCCTCGCGCACGCTGTTGCCGCCGTCCACCACCAGCATCTGGCCGGTGATGTAGGACGCGGCCGGCGAGCAGAGGAAAGCGATCGCGGCGGCGACCTCGTCCGGGGTGCCCGGGCGGCCTATCGGCGTACCCAGACCCTGCTTGATCTCCGTCACCGTCGACGCCGCGGTGTAGATCGTGCCCGGCGCCACCGCGTTGACGTTCACTCCGTCGGCGACCAACTCCATGGCCAGCGCCCGGGTCAGGCCGACCACGCCGGCCTTCGCGGCGGCGTAGGCGGCCTCGGTGGGCAGCGCGTTCACCGCACCGGCGGTGGCCGCCAGGTTCACGATCCGGCCCCAGCCCTGCTCGGCCATGCCGCCCACGAAGGCGCGGCTGACCAGGAACGCGGTGCTCAGGTTGCGGTCGATCTCGGAACGCCACTCGTCATAGGTGAGCTGCGCCACCGGACGCAGCACCTCGGGGCTGGCCCGGCTCGCCAGGCCGGCGTTGTTCACCAGCACCTCGACGTCACCGAGCGAGTCGGCGATCGCGTCGGCCAGGGCGCCGACCTCGGACTCGTCGGTCAGGTCGGCGACAAAACCGGTCACTCCCAGCTCGGAGGCACGCTCGTGGATGCGCCGGGTGGTCGACACGATCGCCACCCGGGCACCCAGGTTGCGCAGTCGACGTGCGGTCGCGTACCCGATGCCGTCCGGGCTGCCGGCGCCGGTGACCAGCGCGACCTTGCCGTCCAGCCGCAGGGTGACAGGCGCTTCTTCCGGCTCGTTGTCGGGCTGGTGGGCAGCCATCTCGGCCTCCGGCGTCTCGGCACTGGTCGCGGTCATGGTGCGGTGCTGGGCTTTCACGCCCGTGGTGCGGTCTTGCGGTGCTGGGCTTTCACGCCCGTGGTGCGGTGGTGTGGGCCTTCACGCCCGCGCCGCGATGTTGCGGTGCTGGGCACTCACGCCCGTGCTGCGGTGGTGGGCTTTCACGCCCGTGCTGCGGTCGTGCGGTGCGAGCCCTCTCGGCCGCGCCGCGGTGGTGCGGGGTCGTGACCAGCCGCGGGGCGCGAGTCAGCACGCCTCGACCGGCTGCCGCTGTGCGAGCGGGCGTCGACGACCATGCGGCGATCCTGCCCGGTCGGCCCTTTGGGGGCAAACATCGGGGTCCACGTGCCGCCGTTCGGGTGGCTCTCGAGGGCAACCACGGATGACAGCCCTGTCTATCCTGGCCGACGACACGCACGGCCGGACGGAGAACGCGAATGACCTATCCCCCATCCCCGCCGCCCGGCCCCGGCGGACCGGTTCCGTCGCCCGAGCCGATCCAGCCGTACCAGCCGCCGCAGAACTACGTGCCGGACAACCCGTACGCGCCGGCGCCCTACCAGCAACAGCCGCCGCCTTACACGCAGCCGCAGGTCCACGACTATGGGTACGGGAGCCCGTACAGCCAGGGCTACGGCTCGACGCTGAAGCCGCCGGCCGAGGGGCTGGCCATCGCCTCGCTGGTGATCTCCTGCATCGCCGTGCCGGGTGCGCTGTGCGGCTCCGGGTTCGGCGGACTGATCGGCGTCGTCGGAGCGGTCCTCGGTCACGTGGCACAGCGCCGGATCCGCCGGAACGGCACCAGCGGCAGCGGCATGGCCCTGGCCGGGATCATCGTCGGCTGGGTGGCCACGATGATCGCCATGGTCGTGCTGGCGGTCATCGTGTTCGCGATCGCCAGCAGCCCGGACAGCGCGAGCCCCTTCGACTACTGACCGGCACCACCGCGCTGACCTACCACCGCTACCGAAAGTGGTAGCCCCGGGCGGTCTTCGAGGCCGGAACAGCACGCTGGGCTACCACCGCTGCTGACAGCGGTAGCCCCGGGCGGTATTCGTAGGCGGGACGGCGCGCTGGGCTACCACTGCCGCAGGAGTGGCAGCCGGGAGCGGAACAGCACGCCGGGCTGCCACCGCTACTGGCAGCGGTAGGCCCGGGCGGTATCCGAGGCCGGAACGGCGCGCTGGGCTACCACTACGGCTGGGGCGGTGCGCTGGGCTGACACTGGGGGCGCGGCTGGGGGTCAGGGGTGGGGCTGGGGGGGGTCAGGGGGTGGGGTCGGCGGTCTCGGTCAGGGAGGCGGACGGAGGGCGGCGGGTGGACGGGCGGCGGGAGCCCAGGACCACGACCGCTACGCCGGCCAGGAGCAGGAAAAGGCCGGGCAGGGCGGCGCCGGGGGTCTCCAGCAGGATCAGGACGCTGACCGTGGTGGCCGAGGTGTGCTGCAAGGCGTAGTTGAACATCGAATGCCCCAGGAGCTGGGCGCCCGCCACCACCGCGAGGATGGCCAGCCAGGTGCTCACGGCGTACCCGCGCAGTGGGGTTCGCAGAGTGAGACAGACGACCAGCAGGACCACCGCGCAGGTGCCGTAGCACGCCCAGGTGTAGGTGGTCGTGCTGGTGCGGGCGCGCACGCGCTCGCCCAGCGCGGTGTAGACGGCGGCCGCCATGCCACCGATCAGCGCCAGCACGTCGGCCAGTACGGCCCGGCCCGAGACAGTCACGTCGGCGCCGGTGGCCCAGGCCGCACCGGCCACCGCCAGCGCGATCCCCGCCCAGGCGGCGCGGGACGGGCGACGGCCCTGCGCCGCGGCGATCAGGCCCTGCCACACCGGCTGGGTGGCGACCAGCGCGGTGGCCGTCGCCACCGAGCCCAGCTGCACGCTCGGCATCCAGGTCGCGAAGTGCACCGCCAGTGCCACCCCGGCCAGGACGCAGAACAGGCCGTCGCGATGCTCGCCGCGCAGTAGGCCACGGAACTCGCCGCGGCGGGGACCGAGCGTGACCGGCGTCAGGACGGCTGCTGACAGAGCGTTACGCCAGAAGGCGATGGCCAGCGCCGGAGCGGCCGCGAAAGCGATCAACGGTGCCGACGATGACACCGCGAGCACCGCGGTCGCCAGCGCTCCTCCGGTGAGCAATGCGCGGTTTGAACGCATATTCATCCCTCGGCGTCGCAATTTGCATATTGCACGTCACAGTTTGTTGACCCCTGTTGAGCGGAAAGTGAAGAGCTCGTTACGCTCCCCTCCGCTCATCAACATCGATGCCTTGGAGGCTGGTGCACTGTGTCCGCGTTACGTGCGGTCATCTTCGACTTCTTCGGCACGCTGACCCGCAGCGTCCAGCGCGGGCCCCAGCACGCCGAGATAGCCCGCAACCTGGGCTGCGACCCTGAAGTGATCCGCCATGTCCTGGACCGCACCTTCCACTCGCGGGCGAAAGGCACGTTCGGATCCGCCGAAGCCACCCTACGGTGGGTGTCCGAGCAGGCCGGCGGCCACCCGAAGCCGGCCCAGCTGCAGGCGGCGGTGCCGGCCCGGGTCGACGCGCTGCGGGCCGACACCCGGCTGCGGCCCGACGCGGTGAGCGCGCTCACGGCTTTGCGTACGCGCGGTCTGTCGACCGCCGTGATCAGCGACTGTACGCACGAACTGCCGGCCTTCCTGCCCAGCCTGCCGGTGGCCGGACTGCTCGACGCCAGCGTGTTCTCGGTCGAGGTCGGCGTGTGCAAGCCCGATCCGCGGATCTACCTGACGGCCTGCGAGAGGCTGGGGGTACGCGCGGAGGAGTGCGTCTATGTGGGCGACGGTGGGAGCCGGGAACTGACCGGGGCGGCGGCGGTCGGCATGACGGCGGTGCGGCTGAGCGCTCCGGATCTGGCTGATCATCTGGTCTTCGATCGGGATACGAGCTTTGCCGGGCCGAGTGTGGATTCGCTGACCGATCTGATCCGGCTGCTGGACCGCGTGCCTGTTCCGGCTTGAGTTTCGGGATGCATGCTGCATGAACAGAGGGTGAGTTGGTGCCGTCGTACGGGCTCTCGGGCCACGTTGTGGCGGCACGGGCCCTCGGCTGATGGCATGGCCCCGGGATGGCGGTGGCGGTGGCGCGGCGGGACGGAAGGCGTGTGGGTCCGAGGGCGTGGGAGGATGGGCCGGTGGGGTCGGCTGTTCTTGACGAGGCGCTGAAGAAGGCCGCCATCGCCTGGGTTTCGGTGGATGGCGGGGCGGCGCGTGGGCTCTGGTGCCTGCCGCTCGACGGGACGCTCATCGTCGTCAGCGGGCCGGGCGAGCAGGCGGCGCCGGGGCTGGGCGAGGCGGCACGGGCGAGCGTCCGGCTGCGGGGCGACACCGGCGGGCTGATCGTCGTCTGGGATGCCGTCGTCAGTCGCCTGCGACCGGGCACCGAGGAGTGGGACACCGTCGCGCCGCAGCTGGCGAACAAGCGCCTGAACGCCTCCGGTACAGCTGAGGAGCAGGTCGCGCGCTGGGCCAGGGACGACTGCGCGGTCGTCCGGCTCACCCCGGCCGAGGAAGTGGCGACGACCTCGCCCGACCTGCCGGATGCCTCGGGTGCGGCGACGCCCCGCGAGACACCGGCCCGGGTCGAGGTGCGGCGGCCGTTCCGCCTGCACCGTGTCCGCCGCCGCTGAGCGTGAAACGAGACCACGTCCGCCGGCGGGCGTGAAACGAGACCGCGCCGGCCGACGCGAGGCGTGGAAGGAACCGCGTCCGCCGCCGCTGGGCGTGAACGAGACCACGCCCGCCGACGCCAGGCGTGAAACGAGACCGCGGGAAGGGCCCAGGCCTCCTATCCGATGAAGGGCGGCACGGCGATCTCGCCCTTGGCGATCGATACGACGTGGCCGCGTACCGTCGTCGCGGTCACCGTGCCGGACTCAGCCGTCACCGTGCACTGCAACAGCGACGGGCGGCCCATCTCCGCGCCCTGGTGGACCGTGTACGAGCTGCTCCCGTCGGCCGGCAGCCACCCGCACGCCGTCAGGTAGACGCCCAGACCCAGGGACGCCGAGCCGGTGGCCGGGTCCTCCGGGACCGACACGCCGGGGCAGAACACCCGCGCGTACGCCGCCGGCGCCGACCAGGCGAACACGCTGATCATCGGCACCTCGCCGCTCAGCGGCACCGTGGCCCGGGCCAGTGCTTCCCGGCGTACCGGAAGGTAGGTGAAATCCAGACCGCACCCGGCGGTCCTCGGCGCCGGGCCGGCGTGGTCGGCCGCGGTCAATCCGACCAGCCCGAGCAGCGGCGCCGGGTCGAGCGGGTCGCCCAGCGTGGGCTGTCCGCCGGTCAGCGTGGCCTCGCCGGCCTCGGTCACAGTGATCGGCAGCAGCCCGGCCTGGCACTCCTGCACCACCTGGCCCGCCGGGAACAGCCCGCGGCGCATTCCGGTGACCACCGCGCCCACGCTGGGGTGGCCGGCGAAGGGCAGCTCGGCCTCGGGCGTGAAGATGCGCGCCCGGTAGGTGGCCGTCGAGCTGGGCAGCAGGAACACCGTCTCGGAGAGGTTGAACTCCCGGGCCAGCGCCTGCATCTGGTCGCCCGCGAGGGCGGCGGCGCCGAAGACCACGGCTAGGGGGTTGCCGGCGAAGGGGCGATCGGTGAAGACGTCGACGATCTCGTACGCCACGGTGGACATGCCCGGACACTAACCCAAGCGCAGGGCATGGCGTATGGGTCAGCCGGGAGCGAGGCGGGGTCCAGAGGGTGGCTGACGTCGGCCGCGGAGCACGCTCAGACCGGTGTTGTAGGTGGGCGCTCGCGGCCGCCGTCAGGCGCGCTCTGGGCCCTCCGCAGCCCCGGTTGACCCACACGTCATGCCCTAGTGTGGGGGCGTGAGCATGGGGACGAGGGTTTATCTGGCGCGGCTCGCGGCGCTGCCCGTTTTCGACCCCAACGGCGACCGGGTGGGGCGGATACGCGACTCCGTGGTGCGGCTGCGGACCACGAACCGGCCGCCGCAGGTGGTCGGGCTGGTGGCCGAGATGGCGCTGCGCCGGCGGATCTTCCTGCCGATCGGGCGGGTGACGACCATGGACGCCGAGGCGGTGGTGCTGTCCACCGGCACACTCAACCTGCGCCGCTTCGAGAAACGGCCGAACGAGCTGCTGGTCATCGAGGACCTGCTCGACCGGCGGGTCACGATCGAACCCGAGGAGACCGCGGGCAGCGTGGTCGACCTGGGCATGGAGCTGAACCGGAACAACGAGTGGCTGGTCACCCGGGTGGCGGTGCGCGAGCACACCGGGCGGCTGACCCGGCGCGGGCATGTTTTTCAGGCCGAGACCGAGCGGGTACGCGGGCTGATCGGCCCGACCGACACGCAGGGCTCGGCCAACCTGGTGGCGCTGCTGGAGCAGATGCGCCCGGCCGACATGGCCAACGCCCTGCAGGACCTGCCGGACGCACGGCGCGACGAGGTGGCGGCGGCGCTGAGCGACCGTACCCTCGCCGATGTTCTCGAAGAGCTGCCCGAGCACGACCAGGTGGAGATCCTGATCAAGCTGGATCGGGAACGGGCCGCCGACGTGCTGGAGCGGATGGAACCGGATGACGCGGCCGACCTGCTGGCCGAGCTGCCGCAGGCCGAGCAGACGCTGCTGCTGGACCTGATGGAGCCGGAGGAGTCGGAGCCGGTCCGGCAGCTGATGAGCTATACCAAGGGCACGGCGGGTTCGGTGATGACCTCCGAGCCGGTGATCATGACGCCGGACGCGACGGTGGCCGAGGCGCTGGCCCGGATCCGGGAGCCGGAGCTGCCGCCGGTGGTGGCCGCGCAGGTGTTCGTGGCCCGGGCACCGAGCGCCACGCCGAGCGGGAAATATCTGGGCATGGTCCACTTCCAGCGACTGCTGCGGGAGCCGCCCGCCTCGCTGCTCGGCGGTCTGGTCGTCAACGACATCGACCCCCTGCACCCGGACCACGACCTGAAGGACATCACCCGGCGGATGGCGACCTACGACATGGTGGCCATGCCGGTGGTGGACAACAGCCACCGCCTGGTCGGCGCGGTGACCGTCGACGACGTGCTCGACCACTCGCTGCCCCGGGACTGGCGGGACCGCGACGCGCAGGAGGCCGAGCAGGGGATTTTGCCCGGGGCTGAGGAAACGTCATGACCGAGCCGCGCAGGGACCGGCTGGATCAGCCGGTCGAGCCGGGCCGGGTACGCCTGCCCCGGTTCGACGCCGAGGCGTTCGGCCGCTGGTCGGAGAGCATCGCCCGATACATGGGTACGGCCAACTTCATCGTCTACATGACGCTGGTGATCGGCGCCTGGTTCGCCTGGAACACTCTGGCGCCGAAGGATCTGCGCTTCGACCCGTACACCTTCACGTTCCTGACCTTGATCTTGTCCTTGCAGGCCTCCTACGCGGCGCCGCTGATCCTGCTGGCCCAGAACCGCCAGACCGACCGGGACCGCCTGGCCATGGAGGAGGACCGCCGTCGGGCCGCCCAGCAGAAGGCGGACACCGAATACCTGGCCCGCGAGATCGCCTCGCTGCGGATCGCCGTGGGCGAGGTGGCGACCCGGGACTATCTGCGGTCGGAGCTGGCCCGGCTGGCCGGCGAGCTGGACGAGGCGGCGGCGCGACGGGAGAAGCGGGCGCGCAAGGTCGGCCGGAAGAAGGCCGAGGACGAGGACAAGCCCGACGACGAGTGGGACGCGGACCACACCTGACGCCGACGTAAGCTCAGTGGCATGTCTGCTCCCGCCCCCACCGTCGAGGAAGCGATCCAGGCCGCCCTGGCGACCGTCGACGACCCCGAGATCCGCCGGCCGATCACCGAGCTCGGCATGGTCAAGGGTTTCACCGTCGCCGCCGGGCTGGTCAAGGTCGAGCTGCTGCTCACCGTGGCCGGCTGCCCGCTGCGCGACAAGCTGAACAACGACATCACCGCCGCCCTCACCGCGATACCGGGGATCACCGGCGTGAGCGTCGACTTCGGCGTGATGAGCGAGGAGCAACGCAAGTCGCTGCAACAGCAGCTGCGGGGCGGCGGCGCGGCCGAGCCGGTCATTCCGTTCGCCCAGCCCGGTTCCCGGACCAGGGTGTACGCGGTGGCCAGCGGCAAGGGCGGGGTCGGCAAGTCGAGCGTCACCGTCAACCTGGCCGCGGCCCTGGCCAAGCGGGGCCTTTCGGTGGGCGTGGTCGACGCCGACATCTACGGGCACTCGGTGCCGCGGATGCTGGGCGTCGAGGGCCGGCCGACCCGGGTGGAAGACATGATCATGCCGCCGCAGTCGCACGGCGTGAAGGTGATCTCGATCGGCATGTTCACCGCGGGCAACGCCGCCGTGGTCTGGCGCGGGCCCATGCTGCACCGCGCGTTGCAGCAGTTCCTGGCCGACGTCTACTGGGGCGACCTGGACGTGCTACTGCTCGACCTGCCGCCGGGCACCGGCGACGTGGCCATCTCGCTGGCCCAGCTGCTGCCCAACGCCGAGATCCTGGTGGTGACCACCCCGCAGACGGCGGCGGCCGAGGTGGCCGAGCGGGCCGGGGCGATCGCCCTGCAGACCCACCAGCGCCTGGTCGGCGTGATCGAGAACATGTCGTGGCTGGAACTGCCGGACGGCTCGCGAATGGAGGTCTTCGGCACGGGCGGCGGGCAGACCGTGGCCGACTCGCTGACCAAGACCGTCGGCGCCTCGGTGCCGCTGCTGGGTCAGGTGCCGCTGGACACCCGGGTGCGGGAGGCAGGCGACGCCGGGCTCCCGATCGTGCTGGAGGCTCCGGAGGCCCCGGCCGCGCAGGCGCTCGACGCGGTGGCGGCCAAGCTCGCCGTCCGGCGTGAGTCGCTGGTCGGCAAGCCGCTCGGGCTGAGCGTGACGACTAGGTAGCGTCCAGGTCGAAGGACCGCTTCTTGGGGGCGGCCGGTTCCGCGACCGGGGCCGGCTTTTCCGCCGAGCGGATGTCGGCGGCGTTCTTCACGTCGTTGAGGTCGTTCTTCACGTCCTCGAAGAGGCCCTGGAGCGGCTTGCGGAGCGCCTGCTCGTCGTCCTCGCTCATGATGTGCTTGCGGATGAACGCCTTCGGGTGCAGATCCTGCAGCTGAATGTCGGTGCCCAGCTCACGGCTGAGATCGGAGGTCGCGTTCTGCGCCATCGCCCGCAGCTGGCGCAGCAGCCGCAGGCCGTCGCCGATCACCTTGGGCAGCCGCTCACCGAAGATCAGCAACGCGAGCATCAGCAGCGCGCCGATCTCCCACCAGTTGAGGTTCTCGAACACCCGGGCCTCCCCAGAACGATCCCGCGCGCCAGCCTACGCACGAAAGCTGTGCATCGGCTATTTCGCGTCGGCGGCCAACGTCACCGAGGTCGTCTCGGCCTTGCTGCCGCGCCGGTACTCGACGGCCACCGTAGCCCCCGGAGCGTATTTGCGGACCAGGGCGATCAGGTCGGTGCCGTCCTCCAGCACGTGCCCGTCGAGCTTGGTGACCACGTCGCCGGCCTTGAGACCGGCGGCGGCGGCCGGGCCGGCCGCGTTGACCGAGCGCAGCCGCGCCCCCGAGCCGCCGCTGCCGGTGCCGCTCGCGGTGCCGGTGTTGACCTCGGCGCCGATCACCGTCCGGCGGGCCTTGCCGGTGTCGATGATGTCCTCGGCGACCCGGCGGGCCTGGTTGATCGGGATGGCGAAGGCGAGGCCGATGTTGCCCGCCTCGGTGTCGGTCGCGCCGACCGAGCGGATCACCGAGTTGACGCCGATCACCCGGCCGGACGCGTCGACCAGCGGGCCGCCCGAGTTGCCCTGGTTCACCGCGGCGTCGGTCTGGATGGCCGCGTAGTAGCGGGTGGTGCCGCCCGGCTCGCCCGCCTGGATGGTGCGGTCCAGGGCGCTCACGATGCCCGAGGTGACGGTGTTGACCAGGGCGAGCGGCGAGCCGAAGGCCAGCACCGGGTCACCGACGGCGATCTCGTCGGAGTTGCCGAACTTGATCGCGGGCAGCCCGGACTTGGCCACCTTGATGACCGCGATGTCCGACTCGGGGTCGCGACCGACCAGCTTGGCCGAGGCGGTCGAGCCGTCCGAGAAGGCGACCGACATGACGCCGTTGCCGGCGCCCTCGACGACATGGTCGTTGGTGATCACGTAACCGTCGGCGGAGACCACGAAGCCGGACCCGATCGCCCCGGTGACCCGCACGGTGACCACGCTGGGTGTGACCTGCTTGGCCACGCCGGCCAGCGACTCGGGGGCGCGCTGGACGGCCCCGGGCGCCGGCTGCGGCGCAGCGCCGAGCGTGGTGGCGCCGCCGCCGACGCCGGACCGGGTGGCGAAGACGTAGCCGAGGGTGCCGCCCAGGCCGCCGGCCAGCAGCGCGACGATCAGACAGATCAGCAGGATCAGGCCGAAACCGCGACGGGGGCCGTCCGGATTGGGGATGACCTCCGGTGGCGGACCGTTGTTGATCGGTGGAGGAATCACCACGGCCGACGGAGCGTACGGGTCTCGCCACGGGTCCTGCCTGGCGTCACCGTTCCACCACGGTGATCGGCCGTCGGTCACGTCGATGCCTCCATCAGTCCGCGGGAGCGTCCCGCGCTCTCCCCGGCTCCAGGATGACACGGATCGGCCGGACCGTTCAGGCATCGACGGCCCGGTGCGCGCTCCGCAAGCATCACTTCTACTCTCATACCCGATGTGCACCGGTTCCGGGTCGCGCATCCCGCCTCGAGGGGGTCGACATCGTCACCGCAGCCCGTTCGTCCGATATGCCGGATCAGAGCCGGGCGTTCGCCGAGGCGTACGCCGCCGAGGACGTCGTCCTGCGGACCGCGCGTGCCCTGGCCGCGGAACTGGCCCTCGATCCGGTCTCGCCCGGCGCGGGCTCGGTGCTGCGCCTGCTGGCGGCGGCGGGGAGCGCCAAGGCGGTGGTGGAGATCGGCACGGGTACGGGCGTGAGCGGCACCTGGCTCCTCCGTGGCATGCGCGCCGACGGCGTGCTGACCACCATCGACGTGGAAGGTGAGCACCAGCGCATCGCCCGCCGGATCTTCGTCGAGGCCGGTTTCACCCCGTCGCGGACCCGGATCATCGCCGGCCGGGCCCTGGACGTGCTCCCCCGGCTCGCCGACCGCGTGTACGACCTGGTCTTCGTCGACTCCGACCCGGCCGAGTTCACGTCCTGTGCGGAGGCGGCGCTGCGGCTGCTCCGCCCGGGCGGCACGCTGGTCATCAACGGCACGCTGGCCGGGGGCCGGATCTCCGACCCGGCTGCCCGGGACGCCGAGACCGTCACCATCCGCGACCTGCTCAAGACCATGCGCGAGGCCGAGGACTGGATCCCCGCGATGGTCCCGGTCGGTGCCGGCCTACTCGCCGCCGTCCGCCGCTAGTCCCCGCCCTACCACCAGAAGAGCCAGTGGTAGGGCAGAGCGGTATCCGCGCGGGGCTACCAATTTTCGAGGAATCGGACCAGGGTGCGGACGCCCCAGCCGGTGGCGCCCTTGACCAGGTCGCCGGCGGTGCGGTCGGACCACGAGGGCGCCGACATGTCGAAATGCGCCCAGCTGTCGACCTTGTCGCCGAGGAACTCGCGCAGGTAGAGCGCGGCGACCACCGAGCCGCCACCCTGCGTCGGCGAGCTGTGCCGGTCGGCGATGTCCGAACGCAGGTATTCGACGTAGTCGTCGGGCAGCGGCATCCGCCACATCGCCTCGCCGGCCGCCTCGCCCGCCGCGACCAGGGCCGCCGCCAGCTCGTCGTCGTGGGTGTACATGGCGGCCATCCCCTTGCCCAGCGCCACCGCGTTGGCCCCGGTCAGGGTGGCCAGGTCGATGATCACGTCGGGTTCGAGGCGGCGGACCGCGTAGCCCAGGGCGTCGGCCAGGACCAGCCGGCCCTCGGCGTCCGAGTTGGTGGTCTCGCTGGTCGTGCCGTCGTAGTGGGTGATCACGTCACCGGGGCGGTAGGCGTCGTCGCCGACCGCGTTCTCGGCCAGCGGGACGAGGGCGGTCACCCGTACCGGAAGCTCCAGGTCGGCCGCGGCCATGGTGGCCGCGATCACCGACGCCGCGCCACCCATGTCCTTCTTCATCAGCTTCATGCCCTCGCGGGTCTTGATCGAGATCCCGCCGGTGTCGAAGGTGATGCCCTTGCCGATCAGGACCACGTGCCGGGTCGCGTCGTCCGGGTGCCAGCGCAGCTCGACCAGGCGCGGCGGGGTGGCCGACGCGCCGCCGACGGCCAGGATGCCGCCGAAGCCCTCGTCGGCCAGTTGCCGCGGCTCCCGCACGTGCACCGTGAGCTCGGGGCGGCGGGCGGCCTCGGCGATCACCTGGCCGGCGAACCAGGCCGGGTTCTTGGTCGACGACGGCATGTTGGTCAGGTCGCGGGCCAGCCAGACGGCCTCGGCCACCGAGCGCGCGGCGTCGAGAGCATCGGCGTACCCGCCATGGGTTGTGACCAGATCGACCGCCGCCGTGCGTGGGCCGACCGGCGCCTCACGGAATCGATAGCCCGCGAACCAGGCACCCTCGGCCAGGTCACGCACCTGCTCGGCGGTCGCACTCTCGGGCACGACGATCTGGATCTCCTCGTCGCCGGGCACCGCGGCGACCACGGCCGCGCCGGCCCGGCGGTAGTCGCCGTCGCCCAGGCCGGCCAGGATCACCTTGGCCGGGGTACGCAGCGGCCGCGGCAACATCTCGATCGACCCGGCCGCGCCCAGCCCCTCGGCGATCCGGCACCAGGCCGCCACCTCGTCGTCGCCACCCAGCGGTGTGCCCGCCGCATCCACCAGGACCACCCGGGTGGGCTGTCCCGCCTCGCTCACCAGCCTGATCGCGAACAAGCCGCCGACCTCTCCCCATCGAAGGCGAACATGGAAAGCCCGCCGATGCGCCGGGCGCATCGGCGGGCTCGCGTTATTGTCAGCCGACGATCGACTTCAACGCGTCACCGAGTGCGTTGGCCTCGTCCGGAGTCATCTCAACGACGAGACGGCCACCGCCCTCCAGCGGGACGCGCATTACGATGCCCCGCCCTTCCTTGGTGACCTCCAGCGGACCGTCGCCCGTCCGCGGCTTCATCGCCGCCATCTTGTCTCCCCTCAGACCTACATCAGGGTCGGTGGGTTGCCCCACAGCCACTACTCAACGCCATGTGCTCAGCCCCACATGACGCCGTTATCTCGTTATCCGACCGGCGGCCGTGCAGACCCCGTCGCGTGCCACCGCGACCCTGGCCCACCGTGCCGATCAAACATTTTCCCTGATGAACACCGGCGAACCCAAACCCAGCCCGGGCGGATGTGACAGCGTCTAGCATATCGTCTTCGCGACTGTCACAATGTGCGCTCATGCGGGCGCGGCCGGCACTCTTCGACGTCTACGGCGATTACCTGCGTCCCCGCGGTGGCCGTGCACCGGTTTCCGCGCTGGTCAAACTGCTCGCCCCGCTGGGCATCGCGGCGCCCGCGGTGCGTACCGCGGTCTCCCGGATGGTCCGTCAGGGCCTGCTGCGTCCGCTGCGTCTACCGTCCGGGCCAGGCTATTCGCTGACGCCGCTGGGGCTGCGCAGACTCGACGAGACGGCCGCGCGGATCACCCGGAACGGCCGGTCCGGGTGGGACGGCCGGTTCGACCTGATTCTTCCGTACGCACCGGTCGGTCGAGCCGAGGCGACCCGACTCACCGCCCTCGGCTACGGCCGGCTCGCCGACCACGCCTGGGTCGCGCCCCGCCCGGCCGACGAGGCGCCCGCCGTCCTGGACGCCGCCGCGGTCCGCTACGAGCGGTTCAGCGCCACGCACCCGGCCGGCACCACCGGCGCCGCCGACGTGGTCAGCCGCGCCTGGGACCTGCCCGGCATCGGCCGCGCCTACGCCGAACTGGTCGAGGAGCAGCGCCCGATCGTCGGCGCGATCACGGTGCGGAGCCCCGACGAGGAGGCGTACGCGGTGCGCGTCGGCCTGATCCACCGCTGGCGCGGCCTGCTCACCCGCGACCCGCAACTGCCGCCGGCCCTGCTCCCGCCGCGCTGGCCCGGCACCGGCGCGGCCGGCTTCGTCGACCGGCACGCCGCCCGCCTGCGACCGGCGGCCGAACGCCATGTGGAGCGCTGCCTCGGCGGCGTCACCAGGAGCGTGCGTGTGGGATTCTCTGAGTCATGACCGACTCCCTGCTGGTGGACCGCACCGACGCCGTCGTCACCCTCACGCTGAACCGTCCGGCCTCGATGAACTCCCTGGACGTGGAACTGAAGGAGGCGCTGCGGGACACGCTCGCGCAGCTGGAGACCGACCGGTCGTGCCGGGCCGTCGTGCTGGCCGGTGCGGGGCGGGCCTTCTGCGTGGGCCAGGACCTTCGCGAGCACGCCGGGCTGCTGGAGCAGGGCCACACCGAGATCGACACGGTACGCAAGCACTACAACCCGATCGCGCAACGCCTGGCCAACATGCCGAAGCCGGTGGTGGCCGCGGTGCGCGGGTCGGCGGCCGGGGCGGGCGCCGGGATGAGCCTGCTCTGCGACTTCCGGATCGGCGGCCCGTCCACGTCGATCCTGATGGCGTTCGCCAATGTCGGTCTGGCCGGCGACACCGGCGTGTCGTGGTCGCTGCCGCGCATCGTCGGGCACGCCCGGGCGCTCGAGCTGCTCCTGCTGGCCGAGCCGGTGCGGGCCGAGGCCGCTTACCAGATGGGTCTGCTCTCGCGTCTGGTCGACGACGACGAGCAGGTGCTGCCGGTGGCCCAGGAGCTCGCCGCCCGGCTGGCCGCGGGACCGACGGTGGCGTACGGCGCGATCAAGCGCGAGCTGTCCATCGGCGACGCCGGCACGCTGTCCGACGCGCTCGCCGCCGAGGCGCAGGCGCAGGCCATCTGCGGTGGCACCACCGATCACCAGGCCGCCGTGACGTCGTTCCTGGCCAAGGAGAAGCCCTCGTTCACCGGCCGGTGATATGACCCGGTTGAGATGAAGGCATTTACCTTCATAGATGTTTAGCTCTCCCCAACCTTAGTTCGATTGGGGAGGAACCGGATGGCAAGGTGGCGCAATCTGCTGGCCGTGGCGGCGGCCGCGGTCACGGCGGCGACGATGTTCTCTGCTCCGGCCGTCGCGGCTCCGCCCGACCCGGGTGGCGGCGTGGTCAGCCCGCAGGTCGTCGGCGGCTCCCGCGCGGCGCAGGGCGAGTTCCCGTTCATGGTGCGGCTCTCGATGGGCTGCGGCGGTGCGCTGTACAGCCCGAACCTGGTCTTGACGGCCGCGCACTGCGTGGGCGCGACCGGCTCGAACACCAGCATCACGGCCACGCTGGGCGTGGTCGACCTGCAGAACAGCTCGGGCCGGATCCAGGTCCGCTCGAACTACGTCTACCGGGCCCCCGGCTACAACGGCAACGGCAAGGACTGGGCCCTGATCCGGCTCGCCTCGCCGGTGACCAGCCTGCCCACGCTGAAGATCGCGACCAACTCGACGTACGACACCGGCACCTTCACCATCGCCGGCTGGGGTTCGGCCAGTGAGGGCGGCGGCCAGCAGCGCTACCTGTTGAAGGCCACCGTCCCGTTCGTCAGCGACGCCACCTGCAACGGCCGCTCGATGTACAACGGCGACATCATCCCGACCGACGAGATCTGCGCCGGCTTCACCCAGGGCGGGGTGGACACCTGCCAGGGCGACTCCGGTGGCCCGATGTTCCGCCGGGACAGCGCCAACGCCTGGATCCAGGTCGGCATCGTCAGCTGGGGCGAGGGTTGCGCCCGCCCCAACCGCCCGGGTGTCTACTCCCAGGTCAGCTTCTTCGCCGCCAACATCCAGTCGGCCGCCACGTCACTGGGTGGCTGAGGTTCCGGCTTGCTCGAGGGACCTCGGAGCAATCCGGGGTCCCTCGTTCTGTGGCAGCGCGCCCGCGCGCAGCCGCCTCCCCTACCACCGAACCCACCGGTGGTAGCCGAGTGCGCCATCCCAAGCCCGGACACCGCCCAGCGCTACCACCGGCATCAGCCACCGCCCAGCCGGACACCGCACGGGCCACCGCCGGCATCAGCCACCGCCCAGCCGGACACCGCCCAGGGCTCCCACCGACATCAGCCGCGACCCAAGCGGGGCGCCGGTCAGTCGTCCTCTTCCTCGGGGTCCTGGTTGGCCTCGGCGCCGAGGACGAAAGCCTGCATGGCCAGATCTTCGCCGGAGGGCCAGACGAACGCCGGGAGCTCCGCGGGACCGAGCTCGGCGGCGTACGTCCAGAACTGCCGGACCGCCTCCGCCGGGGTCGCCGCCTCGATCGGCATCGCCACGCTGACCAGCCACGACGTGCGGGCGGCGGGCTTGCCCGGGGCGGCCGCGAGCCGGTCGTAGGACTCGGCGTCGAGTGACGTCACCGGCCCGGTGACCTCGAACGCGAGGTCACCGGCCGGGACCGGCGAGTCGAAGAAGCGGCGGATGTAGGTGATCTCGCCGGGCGCGCTGAACCGGCCCAGGGCGACCGCCTGCCGAGCATCGGTGACCAGCACCGCGTGGTCGCCGGCCGCAGGGCCGGCGGCGTCAACGGTCAGCGTGTCTCGCTCGTACAACCTCTCGGTCGCCCACCGGTCCGCCGGAATGATCACCGCCCACTGCGCCATGCGCACCATCGAACCACGTGCCCCTCAGCGCGCCGCCGGTGGGACGCGGCACCCGGCGACGCGGCCGCCGACCTGCGTCAACCGCGGGTGGGACGCAGCACCCGGCAATGTGGTCGCCGACCTGCGTCAACCCACCGGCGGGACGCAGCACCCGGCGATGTGGTCGTCGACCATGCCGGTGGCCTGCATCAACGCGTACGCCGTGGTGGGTCCGACGAACTTGAAGCCGCGTTTCTTGAGCGCCTTGGACATCGCGGTGGACTCCGGCGTGACGGCCGGCACCTCGGCGCGGGAGGCAGGGCGAGGGCGCGGCGGCGGGGCGAACGACCACAGCAGCGCGGCCAGGCCCTCGGCCAGCTCGGCGGCGACCCGGGCGTTGTGGATGGCGGCGTCGACCTTCATCCGGTTGCGGACGATGCCGGTGTCGGCCATCAGCCGGGCCGCGTCCGCCTCGTCGAAGGTCGCCACCTTGCCGATCTCGAACCCGGCGAACGCCGCCCGGAACGCCGGCCGTTTGCGCAGGATGGTGATCCAGGCCAGCCCGGACTGGAAAGCCTCCAGGGTCATCCGCTCGAAGAGGCCGTCGTCGGTGCGGACCGGTCGACCCCACTCGGTGTCGTGATAAGCCACGTAATCCGGGGTGCTGACGCCCCAGAAACAGCGCAGCCGCCCGTCCTCGCCGGCGACCAGACCCGTCTCACTCATGGCGACCACCGTAGAGCGGGGGTACGACAGAATCAGGTGCCGAGCCGGCCCTGCTCCACCATCCGCCCGAAGCGCCGCAGGGCACCGGTGAAGCTGATCTTGGAGCCCGGCCACAGCACCGGCCAGGCGAGCTTGCCGACCGTGCCGCCGGGCAGGTGGAACCACTCGTGCATGACCATCTGGGTGCGGTTGCCGGTCATCGGCGTACACCTCATCGAACCGGGACCACGCAGCACCTTGCCCTCGTGCACGACCCGGACCTCGTACGGCGCGTCGACCCGGACCACCCGCAACTCGTCCCGCAGCACGGCGGGCCCGAGCGCGGTGACCGCCTCGACCAGGCTGCCTTCCCCGCCGTCGCCCTCGACGATCCGGACCTTGGTGAACGGGATCCACTCGGACTGGCTGGGCCAGTCGACGAAGGCGTTGAACACCCGCTCGACCGGGGCGTTGACGATGACGGTGGCGGTGACCTCGCCTGATCCGGGCGCGGCGGCGTCACTCACGCCTTCTCCTCCGCCTCGGTCTTCCGGTCCTGCAGCACGTCCGCCGGCTGGTCGGGGGCCGGCACGTCGGCGGCCGGCGGCGGGCCCGGCGCGACGGCCGCCTCACGGGCCCGGCGCAGGGTGTCGGCGTCGCCGATCCGCCCCTCGCGCAGGGCCGCCACCTCGGCCTCGAGCACGCCGATCAGTTCGCCCTTGTAGCCGATGTCGTACGCCGCCCGCTGCAGCGCCTGGTCGACCTGGGACATCCGGTACCCGCGGAACGCGGTGTCGAACCTGGTCCGCACCACATCCTCCTCGCCGAGCGGGCGGTCGCCGGGCAGCGGCAGGGCGCGGCCGTCCGGCTCGGTCGGGGTCAGCCCCGAGTCACCACCGCCGATCATCACTGTCACACCGAAGATGATCGCGGCCACCACGAGCGCCACGACCAGGAAGAGCAGAAGCTGACCCATGGGTCAGATCGTGGCACGACGGGCGTTGGGCCGCGAATGCGCCACCCGACATTAGGTCGTGTCTCGTGGTTCGGCCGAGTGCGAGGCGCGGTTCAGAGGGTGGCTGGGGTCCTGGGCCACGCCGCAGCCCCGGCTGAACCACGAGACACGACCTACCTATGTCCACGTCAAGATCTTCTTGCGCCAGGCGTAGAGGATGCCGAGGGCCAGGACGGCCACGAAGATGCCCATTTCGGCCACCGTGACCAGGCCGAACCCGGGCCGGTCGAACACCACGGCCCAGGGGAAGAGGAACACCGCCTCGACCGCGAACAGGACATACAGGTACGCGTACACGTAATAGCGAATCTGCGCCTGGGCCCAGTCGCCGCCGACCGGGTCCATGCCACTTTCGTACGCGATCCGCTTGCCACTGGGCTCGGCGGGACTGGCCGGGCTGAGCAGGCGGTTGGCCGCGAACGCGCCGACGAAGACGAGCACGCCGGCCGCCAGGACGAGGCCGAGCGTGGCGTACGTACCGAGGTAGCCCTGCACGAAACGAAGCCTAACGAAAAGGGTGAGGAACACGACCATCCGACTACCGGGACGCGATTGGTTCAGGCAAGCCTTACCTGGCTACTGTGGTCAGCGGTCTCCGATCGGACAGACTCCTCGACCAACGGTGGTAAGGACTGGCGACGTAGGCTGGAAGTGACGCACGGGAGGGTGACAGAAGTGACCGAGGTCGATGGGATCGCGCATCCCACGAAGCTGGTCGAGCAGCTGGACCGCGTGGTCATCCGGTTCGCCGGCGATTCCGGCGACGGCATGCAGCTCACCGGTGACCGTTTCACATCCGAGACCGCCCAGTTGGGCAACGACATCTCCACGTTGCCCAACTTCCCGGCCGAGATCCGCGCACCAGCGGGCACGCTGCCGGGTGTGTCGAGCTTCCAGGTGCATTTCGCCGACTACGACATCCTGACCCCCGGCGACGCGCCCAACGTACTGGTCGCGATGAACCCGGCCGCGCTCAAGGCCAACCTGTCCGACCTGCCGTCCGGCGCGGACATCATCGTCAACACCGACGAGTTCACCAAGCGAAACCTGGCCAAGGTGGGGTACGCCGCGAGCCCGCTCGAGGACGGCTCGCTGGACGGTTTCGTGGTGCACCCGGTCGCCCTGACCTCGATGACGATCGGCGCGCTGGCCGAGCTCAACGTCGCGAAAAAGGACGCCGAGCGGGCCAAGAACATGTTCGCGCTCGGGCTGCTGTGCTGGATGTACTCGCGACCGCACGAGTCCACGCTGCGGTTCCTGGAACGCAAGTTCGCCAAGCGGCCCGACCTGGTGGCGGCCAACAAGGCGGCGTTCCAGGCCGGCTGGAACTTCGGCGAGACGACCGAGGACTTCTCGGTGCGATACGAGGTGAAGCCGGCCAAGCAGCGCCCGGGCACCTATCGCAACATCACCGGCAACGCCGCCCTGGCCCTCGGGCTGGTGGCCGCCGCGGTGCGCTCGAAGCTGCCGATGTTCCTGGGCGCGTACCCGATCACCCCGGCGTCGGACATCCTGCACGAGCTGTCCAAGCACAAGCGCTTCGGCATCACCACGGTGCAGGCCGAGGACGAGATCGCCGCGATCGGGGCGGCGCTCGGCGCCTCGTACGGCGGCGCCCTCGGCGTGACCACCACCTCCGGCCCCGGTGTGGCTCTCAAGGGCGAGACCATCTCATTGGCCATCGCCCTGGAGCTGCCGCTGGTCATCGTCGACGTGCAGCGGGCCGGCCCGTCCACCGGCATGCCGACCAAGACCGAGCAGGCCGACCTCAACATGGCCCTGTACGGCCGGCACGGCGAAGCCCCGCTGGCCGTGATCGCCCCGCGGTCGCCGTCCGACTGCTTCCACGCCGCGCTCGAGGCGGCCCGGATCGCGCTGACCTACCGCACCCCGGTGATCCTGCTCAGCGACAACTACGTGGCCAACGGCTCCGAGCCGTGGCTGCTGCCCGAGATCGGTGACCTGCCCGACCTGTCGGTCGACTTCGCCACCGAGCCGAACGCCGAGGACGGGCGCTTCCTGCCCTACCTGCGCGACCCGGAGACGCTGGCCCGGCCGTGGGCGATCCCCGGCACGCCCGGCCTCGAGCACCGCATCGGCGGGCTCGAGAAGGCCGACAAGACCGGTGACATCTCCTACGACCCGGCCAACCACGACTTCATGGTCCGCATCCGGGCCGAGCGCATCGAGTCGATCCCGGTGCCCGACGTCGAGGTTGAAGACCCCGATGACGGGTCGCGGGTGCTGGTGCTGGGCTGGGGTTCGACCTACGGGCCGATCGGGGCCGCCTGCCGGGCCCTGCGCCAGCGCGGGCTGCCGATCGCCCAGGCGCACCTGCGGCACCTGTCGCCGCTGCCGGCCAATCTCGGCGAGGTGCTCAAGTCGTACGACAAGGTGGTCATTCCCGAGATGAACCTGGGTCAGCTGGCCCACGTGATCCGCGCCAGATACCTGGTCGACGCGATTCCCTTCAACCAGGTCAGCGGCCTGCCGTTCACCGCCGCGACGCTGGAGAACATGCTCGAGGACGTGGTCAAGAATGGCTAGCCCGACGCTGGGTTCACATCAAACACTGCCCCTGAAGCTCACGGCCAAGGATTTCAAGTCCGACCAGGAAGTGCGCTGGTGCCCGGGCTGCGGCGACTACGCCATTCTGGCCGCGGTTCAGCAGTTCATGCCCGAGCTGAACATTCCGCGGGAGAACATCGTCTTCGTCTCCGGCATCGGCTGTTCCTCGCGCTTCCCGTATTACATGAACACGTACGGGATGCACTCGATCCACGGCCGCGCCCCGGCCATCGCGACCGGCCTGTCCGCGTCCCGGCCCGACCTGTCGGTGTGGGTGGTGACCGGCGACGGCGACGCGCTCTCGATCGGTGGCAACCACCTGATCCACGCCCTGCGGCGCAACGTCAACCTGAAGATCCTGCTGTTCAACAACCGGATCTACGGCCTGACCAAGGGGCAATACTCCCCGACGTCCGAGATCGGGAAGATCACCAAGTCGACGCCGGCCGGGTCGGCCGACTCGCCGTTCAACCCGCTGTCGCTGGCCCTGGGCGCCGAGGCCTCCTTTGTCGCCCGCACCATCGACTCCGACCGCAAGCACCTGCAGTCGGTGCTGCGGGCGGCGGCCGAGCACGACGGGTCGGCGTTCGTCGAGATCTACCAGAACTGCAACATCTTCAACGACGGCGCGTTCGAGCTGATCAAGGACCCGGGTACGCGCGACGACCACCTGATCCGCCTCGAGCCCGGTCAGCCGATCACCTTCGGCCCGGACGACAAATACTCCGTCGTCCACCCGGCCGGGAGCTTCGGTCTGCAGGTGGTCGAGGGCGGCGAGGCGATCGTCCACGACCCGACCGTCGACGACCCGGCCTACGCGTTCGCGCTGTCCCGGCTCTCCGGGTCCGACCTGAACACCACGCCGATCGGGGTGTTCCGCAACGTGCGCCGGCCGTCCTACGACGAGATCGTGCAGAAGCAGCTGCTCGACGCCAAGGCGCAGGCCACCGGTACGCCCGATCAGATGCTCGGCGAGCTGCTGACCTCGGGCGACACCTGGACGATTCTGTAAGGCGTCACATCGAGAGGCCGGCGACGGTGGAGTTCTCGTCCTTGATGTAGACGAGCATGTCGCCGGTCTCGATGCTCGGGTTGTCGGAACCGCCGAGCGGGAGCACCTTGCCGCGGCGGATCAGCGCCACCACCAGCGTCTCCAGCTGGCGCGGGTTCTGGCCGACCTCGGCCCGCTCGGCCGAACGCATCGCCAGCGCCATGCCCTGGCCGGGGGTGAGCAGGTCTTCCACCACGTCGATGAGCGGCGGGGCGGTGGTGGTCAGGCCGAGCAGCCGGCCGGCGGTGGCCGAGCTGACGATCACGTGGTGGGCGCCGCTCTGCTTGAGCAGGGCGGCGTTCTCCTGCTCGCGTACCGAAGCAATGATCCTGACCTGGCCCGCGGTCAGCTGACGTACGGTCAGCGTGATCAGCACCGACGCCTCGTCGCTGTCGGTCGCGATGATCACCGCCTTGCAGTTCTGCACGTCCGCCTGCTTGAGCACCGACGACCGCGTGGCGTTGCCCTCGATGATGGCCAGGCCGTTGGCGGTGGCCTGGCGGATCGCGTCGGGACGGGTCTCGACCAGCACGATCCGGCTCTTGTCGTACCCCGTCTCGAGCAAGGCGCTGACCGCGGCCCGGCCCTTGGTGCCGTAGCCGCAGATGATGACGTGGTCCTTCAACTTGTGCCTCCAGCGCGCGACGCGCAGGCCCTTGCGGTACTGCTCGGTCAGAACCTCGAGGGTCGTGCCGACCAGGATGATCAGGAAGAGGACGCGAGCCGGCGTGATCACCAGGACGTTGATCAGCCGCGCGTGCTGCGTGGCCGGGGTGATGTCGCCGTACCCGGTCGTCGAGAGCGACACGACCGCGTAGTAGAAGCAGTCGAGCAGCGTCAGGCCGTCCTCGTTGACGTCCCGGTAGCCGTCCCGGTCGGTGTAGATGATCGCCACGGCGATCAGCACCAGACCGATGGCGAAAGCCAGCCGCGTGGTCAGCGCACGCAGTGGCCCTTGCCGGACCAGCGGTAGGTGGATCATGGGGCGCCTCTGTGCACGTGCTCACGATAGCGGCCAGGTCGAGCCCTCTCGGACGAGGAGAGCACAAGACACGCAGTGACGGAATACCTAGGGATTAGTTACTTCATCGTTCGAACAAACGAAATAGATCGGCTTGTATATCGCAAGGTGCCGATCGAAGACTGGGTTTCCACGGCCCCCACGAAGGGCCCGTCGTTGCTGGAAGGTCGACGATGACTCGTTACATCCGCCGTACCCTCGTGGTCCTCACCGCCGTGCTCGCCACCCTCGCGCCCAGCGCGGTCGCCCACGCCGCGGCCAGCAAGGCCGAGGTGCTCAGCAGCTGGACGCAGACGTCCGTGTCGAGCTACAACGCCTGGAACGCGGCCCGGCAGAACCAGGGCGCCTGGGCCACCTACAACTTCGACTGGTCGACCGACTACTGCTCCAGCAGCCCCGACAATCCACTCGGCTTCAACTTCGAGCTGTCCTGCTGGCACCACGACTTCGGCTACCGCAACTACAAGGCCATCGGGGCCTTCCCGGCCAACAAGGCGCGGGTCGACTCGATGTTCTACGCCGACCTCCAGCGCCGCTGCGACACCTACAGCCGCCTGCTGCAGCCGCCCTGCAACGCGCTGGCCTGGGTGTATTACCAGGCCGTGAAGAACTTCGGCTCGCTCGCCGCGGTCCAGCCGGCCGACATCGACCGGGCCCGCAAGCTGATGCCCGCCGAGTCGTCACGCTGACCGTCGTCACTTCAGTGGTAGCCCAGGGCGGTGTCCGGGTCGCGGATACCGCTCCTGGCTACCACTGACCGGGCCGGATCAGGGCAGGGTCTGTGCGAAACGGACCGAGCCGTACTCCAGATCCGGGTGCTCGACCGCCAGGGCCGCCGCGATGATCCGGTCGAAACCCTGCCCGGCGCCGTTGGCGTAGGCCGCGTCGAACGCCGTGTCGCCGACCGCCGCGCGCACCTGCGCCTGCTGCTCGGCCCAGAAACCGCCGAACATGACCGTCCGGCGTACGCCGCGCACCCCCTCCGAACCACCGAAGAGCATCGCCGCCGTGGTGTAGTCACCACCCAGCGCACAGCGCACAGCCAGCGCGGCGACGGCATCGGCGGCGCCACCCCGGAACCCGTGCCGCAGCCGCGACCGCAGCGCCACCACCACATGATCATGGGCCGCGACCAGGTCACCGCGGCGCAGGGCGATCAAACCCAAGAGCCAGTCGACGGTACGCCGCCCGCGGTCAGCCGGCCGCCCGGCCTCCACCTGGCGCGCCCCCGCCAGCAGTTCCGCCGCCTCGTCGAGCGCGTCCCGCCGCCACAACAACTCGGCCAGCGCCACCGTCGCCGGGAACGCGGCCCCCGCCACCCCGGTCCGATCGGCCCGCGCGATCACGTCCCGGCAAACCTGCTCGGCCTCCGCGTCCCGCAACCCGATCCGGCGGCCGGCCAGCGCCCGCACCAGCAGGGCCGGATGGTCGGCGCGGCGAGCCACCTCCTCGGCCCGGCCCAGGAACCGGCCCCGCTCGTCCCGGTCGTCGGACAGTCCGGCGTGCACCAGGAACGCCGACGCCAGCTCGGCCGGGGCGATGTGCTGGCCGTCGAGCCGGGCATACAGCCGGTGGAGCAACTCGCGACCCTCCCGGGTCCCGCCGTGCTCACGCCACCACGGATCCAGGGCACCGGCCAGCCGCAGGCCCGCTCGCACACTGCCCTGATCGGCCGACCAGCGCAGGGCCGCCTGCCACTCGTCCACGTAGGGCGACACCTCGACCAGCGACACCGTGCGGGGCTGACCGTCGGTGTCCACCACGACACCCTCCAGAGTGTGCAGAGCCCAGGCGGTGTGCCGGTTGCGGGCGGCGGGCTCGTCACCGGCGGCGGCGAGCTTGCGGGCGGCGTACCCCCGCAAGGTCCTGGACAGCTGATAGCGCGACCCCGGCAGCACCTCGATCAGCGACTTGTCGGCCAGCTCGGTCAGCCCCGCCAGGGCCTCGTCGCCGAACCACTCCACCGCGGACAGATCCACCGCCCCCGCGAACACGGCCAGCCGCCGCAACAGCCCCGACGCCTCGGTACCGAGCGTCCGGTACGACCAGTCCAGGCTGGCCGTCAGCCCACGATGCCGGTCGTCCGGGTCGTAATCCCTCGTCGCCTCCAGCGTGACCGGCGGCGCGTCCAGCACCCGCGCCGGATCCTCCAGCCGGGTGGCCAGCTCAGCCGCGGTCAGCAGCCGCAGGCGGGCGGCGGCCAGCTCCAGGGCGAGCGGCGAACCGTCCAGCCCCGACGCCACCCGGGCCAGGTCGCCCGACTCCTCCCGCGATGTCGGCCGCCCCCCGCGCGCGGTCGTGGTGCGTTCGCTCAGCAGCGTGTACGCGTCACCCGGCACCATCGGCGGCACCCGCCACACCGCCTCGCCGTGCAGCCCGAGCGGCTCCCGCCCGGTCGCCAGCACATGCACCTGAGGACAGCCGGCGAGCAGCCGCCGGGCCGCGGTCGCCACGTGTCCCCGCGCGGCGTCGACGGTGTCGATCAGCAGCAGCATCCGCTGGTCGGCGCAGGCCTCCAGCAGGGTGTCGAGCACCGGACGCCCCGGTTCGCCGCGCAGACTCAGGGCGCCGGCGATCGCGGTGGCCAGGCCGGCCTGGCCGCTCACGCGGGCCGCGTCCACGAGCCAGACCCCGTCCGGGTACGCGACCAGCAACTCCTCCGCGGCCGCCAGCGCGAGCCGCGTCTTGCCGATGCCACCCGGCCCCGCCAGCGTGACCAGCCGGTGCCGGCCGACCAGGGCGATCACCTCGTCCCGCTCGGCCCGGCGGCCCACGAACGAGGTCACCGCGGCCGGCAGATTGTTCGTCGGGGCGCCCGGCGTGCGGGGCCGCGGGAAGTCCCGGTCCAGTCCGCTCGCCACCAGCTGAAACAGCCGCTCGGCGTCATCGAAGCCCCGCAGCTTGTACGGCCCGAGGTCAAGCAGATCGATCCCCGTCATCGAGGCCACCGACCCGCACTCCTCCGCCGCGCCCGATCCTGCCCGCTCCTCTACCTCGGCCGAACCTGCCGCGGCTCGGCCTTGGGGCGCCGGGGCCCACTCCTCTGGCGCGGCCCACTTCTCGGCCGCGGCCGTCTCGCCGGTCAGCTCTTTCGGCCAGGTGGTGGCGGCCAGGGCGGTCGCCTCGGAGCAGAGCACCTGACTGCCGTGCGCGGCCGAGGCCACCCGCGCGGCCCGGTGCACCTCGGCGCTGACGTACTCACCGTTGGCCGGCATCGCCCATCCGGTGTGCAGACCCATCCGCACCCGCGGACGCGCCTCCGGGGTCGGCCAGTCATAAGCAGCGAGTGCACGCTGCGCAGCGACGCACGCCGCTACGGCGTTGGCCGCGTCCCCAAAAGCCACAAAGAAAGAATCACCCTCAGTAAACAGCTCGTGGCCGCCGAAGTTACTCAGCGCAGCACGCAGCACACTCCTGTGTGCGCCAAGCACGGCTGCATACGATTCACCGAGCATCCGGGCCAGACGCGTCGAGCCCTCAATGTCGGTGAACATAAAGGTCACCAGCCCACTCGGCAGCACGGTCCGACCCGACACGGTGAGAACCTCCGCCCCCTAGGAAGTCGCGCTTCATGGTGCCGCACAGTTATGGGGTAGCACATCGTAGAAACGGTCGGTAATCATCTTCCCGTCACGACCGACCCTGGACGGGCGACGCGCGCGGGTCATCGACGATTACTCACAGCACTACGCGTGACGTAACGAAGCGGTTCACGTCGGGTTGCGGCGCAAGTGGATCGATCTCACCGGCCATTCGGACGTCCCCAGAGGAGTGGCGCCCCCAAATCTTCCCGGTTCCAGGGTATTGGTCCGTTATGCGCTGCAGGCTGCGCGAAGCAGGTCAGGTCGGCCCGGCGCAGCTCAACGGGCGCCGCGGTGCACAAGAGGCACGCATCGACATAGCCCGACCCTCGGACGCGTCACCACACACCGAGACACACACGTGGTCCGACGCGTCGGACACCGCGCGGCCGGTGGGATGGCGCGGCCCGATGGACGGCGGGCGCGGACCGGGCGGACGACGCGGGCGCGGACCGATGGACGGCGCGGACCGTACGACACGATGCGGTGGGCGCGGTCCGACACGCACGACACGGCACGACGCACTAAGCGGTAGACGCGCACGCGGGCACAACGGGCACGCGGCACACGGCCACGCGGGCACAACGGGCGCGCGGCACAGGTCGCGCACGCGGCGCGGTGCGGACTGACTACGCCGGGGCGAGCTACGAACGCGGCCCGGAGCGTCCGTCGTAGGTTCGCGGCCGGCGGCCGGCGATCAACAACCGCAGGCGCCGCCGCAACAGCCGCCGCCGGTCGGCGCCGGCGCGGGACCGCCGCCGCGACCGGTCACGGCGACAGTGGACAGAAGCTTGACGGTGTCGGAATGCCCACGCGGGCAGGACGCCGGAGTGGTGGCCTCGGCCATCGGACGGCTGATCTCGAAGGTGTCACCGCAGGCCCGGCAACGGTAGTCGTATCGCGGCATGGTGGTCAGATTAAGCCCCGGGTACGACAACGCGCGGCCCCCATCCGGTTCGCGCCCGCCGGGTAGTGTCGACCGCGTGGCGGAGCGGCACGAAGACCCATCGAAGCGGCCCGGGAACGACGACGCGTCGGCAACCGGCGCACGCCCGCCGGCACCGCATCAGGGCGGTCCGCTCGGCAGCTCCGGTGCGGCCCCCGGGACCCCGGGTTCAGGCCCATCCACTCCGCCTGAGCCCACTGTTCCCGCTTCTCCTTCCCCCGCACCCGAGGTTCGGCCGTCGACGACCCCATCCGGGAATCCGTCCCCGGCGGCGAGCAACCGAAAGCGGCGGAAGCGCAAGGCCGCGCCCGCCGCCGAGGCTCCCACGGCCAAGGCAGACAGCGAGGCCCCGGCTAAGGACAGCGAAAGCAGGGAAGCCCCCGGCAACAACAGCGACACTGAGGAAGGCGCCGGCAAGGAAGGCGCCGGCAAGGAAGGCGACAGTGAGGCCGCCGCGGGTGAGGGCGGCGACAGCAAGGAAGCCGCGGGCAGAGAGAGCGACAGCAAAGACGGCGCGGCGGGCGACAGCAAGGCCAGTGAAAACAAGGCGGTCGAGGATGAGAAGAAGGGTGAGGACGGGGTCGAGATCGATCTCGACAAGCCGGTCGTGGTCACCACGGCCAGTTCGTCGGGGGCGCGGGTCACCCGGGTGCTCCGCCGGGCCAATCCGATCAAGGCCGCCCGCACCGCCACCCGCAGCACCTCGGACTGGGCCCGGAGGCCCTCCGGCCGGCTGCTGATTCCGGCCATCGCGGCCGCCCTGCTGATCGGGGCGGCCGGTGCCGCGGGCGCTTACCTCGTACCCAGGGCGTTGGAAGCCGGCGCCGCACCCAGCCGCAGCCCGGGGTTCCCGCTCGACCAGGCCGCGGGCGGCCCGGGCGCACCCACCGGCGGGGCGGCGTTTCCGCAGAATCAGCCCAGCGGCGGCGGCTTCAGCATCGACCCGGTGCTTCCGCCGGTCGTGGGCAACGGGCGCCCGGCCGACTCGCTGCAGGGCTGGGCGCAAGGTGTCGGGACCCGCGTCGGCATCCCGGTGGTCGCGGTTCAGGCCTATGGGTACGCCGAGCTGGTCGTCGCCAAGCTCCTCCCGACCTGTCACCTGAGCTGGACCACGATTGCCGCCATCGCCAAGGTCGAGTCGTCGCACGGGAGCGCCAACGGCTCCGTGCTGAACGCCGACGGCACCGTGCAGCCACCGATCTACGGGCTGCCGCTGGACGGCAAGGGTGGGCGGCAGCTGATCGCCGACACCGACAAGGGCGTGCTGGACGGGGACTCCACCTACGACCGGGCGATCGGGCCGCTGCAGTTCATCCCGGCCACCTGGCAGCAGATGGCGACGCGCAAGCAGGTCGACGCGGACAACAGTGGCGCCGCCGACCCCAACGACATCGACGACGCGTCCATGGCGGCGGCCATCTACCTGTGTCAGAGTGGGCGGGACCTGTCCAAGGCGGACGCCTGGTGGGACGCGATCCTGTCGTACAACGCGGTGCGCCCGTACGCACAGAAGGTCTTCGACGCGGCGAACGAGTATGGTCAGCGCAGCCGCGTTTGACAACTCAGCGTGAGCAGATGGGCACGAATGCCTCCCCAGTACTTCCCGTTCGTGCCCGCACCCGGCAAGCTGTACGGGTGAGGGTGCGTGAATGGGATCCGCGAGCGGCTTCGGACGGTGAGATCCAATCGCTCGTGGAGACGGTGAACGCGGTTCTGGCCCAGGACCTGCCAGATGATCCGCCGTGGCGTGAGACGCAGGTCAGAGACTATCTGGCCGAGTGCATGCCGGGCGAACGCCGGATCAGCTGGGTGGCTGAGGACGACCGCCTGCCCGAAGGCGAGAGCCGGATCTTCGCGCACGTGAACCTGCTGCTCCTGGGCAGCATCGGCGTGCTCGAGGTGCTGGTGCATCCGCGGCTGCGCCGGCGCGGGCTCGGTCGCGAGCTGGTGGCGGTCGCGGCGCGGCGCGCGTACCTCGAAGGCTTCTCGTCCCTGGGGGTCGAGGCGATTGGGAAGACGCCGGCGATCGGGTTCTACGAGGCGCTGGGCTTCGAGAAGGAGTACGTCGAGACGCGCAGTGTGCTGCACCTGTCCAAGGTGGACTGGTCGACGCTGGGCGAGATGGCCAACGGGATCAGCCAGGGCTACCGCGTGGAGTACCACCCGGGCGGCCCGCCGGACGAGCTGATCGAGGCGTACGCCCAGGCCAAGACCGAGGCCGAGGACGCCGACCAGGAGATGCAGCCACGCAGCTCCGATCCACAGCGTCTCAAGGACAGCCTGCAGACGTTGCACCGGCGCGGCCTGAAACCGTACATCGTGCTGGCCATCCACGAGGCGACCGGCGCGGTGGCCGGCCTGACCGAGGTCGTCGTCCCGGCCCAGCACCCGGAGCGAGCCGACCAGTACGACACGATCGTCGTCCGCGACCACCGCGGCTACGGCATCGACCGCGCGATCAAGGCACGCATGCTGTTCGAGCTGCGCAGTGCCGAGCCGGGCCTGCTCGAGGTGCAGACCTGGAACGCCCAGCAGAACGAGTCGATGCTCAAGGTGAACGCCGAGCTCGGCTTCCAGCTCGACCGCGACTGGTGCGAGTACGGCACCGGCGTGCCCGACCTGGTGCAGCGCCTGGCCCCGGCCGAGTGATCGGGCCACCCGCACGGTCCTAGTCAAGGTGGCGATGGAGCAGCCACCAGACATCCGGGTCGGGCGGCGGCGGAACGTGGCGATTCTTCATGGCCCGAACCTCCCACTGACTGCGAAGGCGCATCACGTCCCGGTGCTCCCGATCCCGATGAAAGGTCTCGGGCGGCCGGGCCAGCCCATATTGGTCAGCCCACCATTCGCCTGGCTTCGGATCGAGAATCGTGTCCAGATGGCTCGGATAACGCCGCCCCGCCCCGTCCCGCGTGTCGTCCCAGTCGTCCATCGGCACCACCATCCGCCCGTCCTCGTCCACCGCGACCAGCCAGAACTCAGCCGGCCGCAAGAGCCGTGACAGCATCGCCAAGCTGGGAATCACGGTGCCCGCCTCGATCCGGCTCACCGTCGCCTGCGAAACGCCGGTGGCCTTCGCCAACTCACGCTGGCTGAAGCTCGCGGTCCGCCGCACTTGGCGCACCAGCCCGACGATGGGAAATCCGTCCACCTCGACTGCTGTCATGGCCGAAATGCTGACACTTCAGCCGCCCCCGCCGATGACGCCTGTGGACAACTTTCCTCGCCCGCCCACGACCGCCCAGCCACCCACCACCCTCTCGCGCGCCCTTTGCTCTGAGCACAAATACGCATCAGGGCCTTCATGATCGCGAGCCGGCGCGGACGCCCGCCCTCAATGAGTTGCGAGCAGACGGGGCCTGGCTGCGGCCCCACGACGGCAGGACCTGCGACAACGCGGCGCGGGCAACCTGTGATGCGTACTTGTGCTCAGAGCAAGGCCAAGGCTCCTCACGCTCCGCTACTGCGGATTGAATGCCCGTCAGCCCGCGCCCGATTGGAAACAGCAGGTCAAGCTCGGTGATGCGTATTTGTGCTCAGAGCAAAGGGCGGAGCAGGGAAAGGGCGGAGGCAGGGCAGGGCGCCACGGAGCGTTACGTCCTGGTTGGAGGCGGCGACGGGACGGTGCACGGCTGCACGGCCCACAGCCGGAAATGGCAAGGGGGCGGGGCTCGGCGCGGGCGGCCGGAAAGGGCGGACGAGGCCGGCTCAGAAACGGACAGGCGAGGCCGACCCGGAAAAGGGCGGGCGGGGGCAGCCCGGAGAAAGGACGGGGCGCGGGCCGGAAAAGGAAGGAGAAAGGGGAGGAAGGCGGGGCGGAGGAGATGCCCGCGGCCGGATCTGGTGACCTGTCGTCTTCGCTCAGCCGATGAGGACGACGCGGGGAGTCCTTGATCCAGGGGGTGGGGCGCGGAGGAGGGGCAGTAGCGGTCGCGGAGGAGGGTCAGTAGCGGTCGCGGAGGAGTTGGGCCACCTCGGTGGCCCAGTAGGTGAGGATGATCTGGGCGCCAGACCGTTTGATCGAGGTCAGGGACTCGAGGATGGCGCGTTCGCGGTCGATCCAGCCGTTGGCCGCGGCCGCCTCGATCATCGAGTATTCGCCGCTGACCTGGTAGGCCGCGATCGGGACTTCTACTCTGTCGCGGAGGCGGGTGATGATGTCCAGGTAGGGCAGGGCGGGCTTGACCATGACGATGTCGGCGCCCTCGGCGATGTCGAGCTCGGTCTCGCGGATGGCCTCGCGGGCGTTGCCTGGGTCCTGTTGGTATTGGCGGCGGTCGCCCTGCAACGAGCTTTCCACGGCCTGCCGGAAGGGGCCGTAGAAGGCGCCGGCGTACTTGGCCGCGTACGCCAGGATTGAAGTGTCCTGGAAGCCGGCCTGGTCAAGCGCCTTGCGGACCACGCCGACCTGGCCGTCCATCATGCCGGAGGTGCCGAGCATGTGGGCGCCGGCGGTGGCCTGGGCCACGCCCATCTCGGCGTAGAGGGCGAGGGTGACGTCGTTGTCGACCGAGCCGTCGGGGGCCAGCACCCCGCAGTGGCCGTGGCTGGTGAACTCGTCCAGGCAGAGGTCGCTCATGACGACAGTGCTGTCGCCCACCTCGGCGATGACGTCGCGGATGGCCACGTTCAGGATGCCGTCGGGGTCGAGGCCCTGGCTGCCGGTCTCGTCCTTGTGGTCGTCGGTCGGCACGCCATAGATCATGATGCCGCCGACGCCGGCGCTGACCGCGTCGCGGACGGCCTTGCGCAGGCTCTCGCGGGAGTGCTGGACCTGGCCGGGCATCGAGCTGATCGCTCGCGGCTCGGTCAGGCCCTCCTTGACGAAAAGCGGCAGCACCAGCTCGGCCGGCGCCACCCGCGTCTCCTCGACCAGGCGGCGGACGGCGGCGCTGCGGCGGAGGCGACGTGGGCGGACGTCCGGGTAAGTCATCAAGTAACCCCTAGCGACAGTGCTGGCTCTAACGACAGTGCTGGCTCTAGCGGCAGTGCTGGCTCTAGCGGCAGTGCTCGCTCTAGCGGCAGTGCGCGCTCTAAGCGGCAATGCTCGCTCTAGCGGAAGCGGAGAGCCGTCGGCCCCTGCACCTTCGAGCCGCGGCGCTGCTTGGCCGGCATGGCGGCGAGCTTCTCGCGGAGCTCGATCGCGTACTCGGCCAGCGCCTCGACCAGGTCGGGCACCGACGCGTGCTGCGGCTGCACGTCGACCCGGAGGCCGAACTCGGTGGCGGTCTCGGCCGTCTTTGGGCCGATCACCGCGACGACCGTGCGGGCGTGCGGCTTGCCGGCGATGCCGACCAGGTTGCGGACCGTCGAGGAACTGGTGAACAGCACCGCGTCGAAGCCGCCGGACTTGATGGCGTCGCGGATGTCGGCCGGCGGCGGCGCGGCGCGGACCGTGCGGTACGCGGTCACGTCGTCGACCTCCCAGCCGCGCTCGAGCAGGCCGGCGGCGAGCGTTTCAGTGGCGATGTCGGCCCTCGGCAGCAGCACCCGGCCGACCGGGTCGAGGATCTCGTCGTGCGGCGAGAACTCGGCCAGCAGGCCCTCGCTGGACTGGTCACCGCCCGGGACCAGCTCGGGCTGGATGCCGAACGAGCGGACGGCGTCGGCGGTGGCCTCACCGATACAGGCGATCTTGACGCCGCCGAAGTGGCGGGCGTCGAGGCCGTGCTCGGCGAACTTCTCCCAGACCGCGCGGACCGCGTTGACCGAGGTGAAGACGACCCAGGCGTAGCGGCCGTCGACCAGGCCCTTGACCGCGCGTTCCATCTGGGCCGGGGTACGCGGCGGCTCGACCGCGATGGTCGGGACCTCGCACGGGATGGCGCCGTAGGCCCGCAGCCGTGCACTCATCGCGCCGGCCTGCTCCTTGGTCCGCGGGACGAGAACCTTCCAGCCGTACAGCGGCCGGTTTTCCCACCAGCTCATCTTGTCGCGGTGCGCGACCTCGGCACCCACCGTGAGGACGACCCGGCCGGTGAAGCCGAGCGCCGCGGCGACGAAGCTGTCCACGGTGGACGTGGTCGTGTATTGCGTCTCGCCGGTGCCGTCGCCGGTCACCGCGACCGCCGTGCCGGGCTCGATGCCGGTGGCAAGCAGCCCGTCCCGGACCGCGGCGAGGTCGCCAGCATCCACGGCCACGGCGAAGGTGCCCTTGCGCGCGGCGTTGGCCAGGCTCTCGAAGTCGAGGGCGGCCACGTCGTCGACGTCGGCGGCGGTGCGTACGCCCGGCAGCGGCACCCCGGCGTAGGTGGCCACACCCTCGGCCTGCCCGATGCCGGGCACCACCTCGAAGTGCACGGCCGTCCGCGCGACCGCCTGCACCTCACGGACCACTGTCTCGTGCCCGAACGGGTCGCCGGAGACCAGGTGCACCGCGTTCTGCCCGGAGCGGGCGGCCGAGATCAGCACCTTGGCCACGTCGCCGGACGCGCCCTCGGCCGGGCTGAACTGGGCGTCGGCCTTGGCCTGGGCCTTGATCGCGGCGAGCAGGGTATCGGGAACGCCACTGTCATAGACCACCTGGTCGGCCTCGACCAGTGCGTCGTGCGCCCGGCGCGTCAACAGCTCCGGGTCGCCGGGTCCGGCGCCGACGAACGCGATGCGTCCGGCGGGCTTGCGGGCGGTGCGGGTGGTCATGCTGTGCTCCCCATCAGGGTGTCGGCGCCGGCGTCGAGGAGATCGGCGGCGAGTGCCTTGCCGATCTCCTCGACGTCGGCGGGCGTTCCGGTGCGCGACAACCGGACGTCTCGGCCCCCGTCCGGGCTGATCACGGCACCGCGCAGGTAGATCTCGTCACCTTCGTCGCCTTCGGCGATTTCGGCATAGGCGGCGACCGGGGCGGAACACCCGGCCTCCAGGGTGGCCAGCAACGCCCGTTCCGCCATGACGGCGTAGCGGGACGGTGCGTGGTCGAGTGCGGCCAGCAGCTCGACCAGGTCCGCGTCGTCGGACCGGCACTCCACCGCCAGCGCGCCCTGGGCCGGGGCGGGCAGCATGAGCATCGGGTCCAGCGTCTCGGTGATATCGGCCGTGCGGCCGATACGCGTCACTCCGGCCCGGGCCACGACGACCGCGTCGAGGTCGGCGTCGGTGCCGAGCACCCGAGCGATCCGGCTGTCGACGTTTCCCCGGATCGGAGTGATCCGCAACTGTAGGCCCAAAGCGTGCAGTTGCGCGATTCGGCGCACCGCGCCGGTTCCGATCTGCGAACCCGCCGGCAGCTCGGTCAGGGTCAGGCCATCGCGGGCGATCAGCGCGTCGCGGGGGTCGGCACGCTCGGGAACCGCGGCGATGTGCAGGCTCGGGTGGGCCGCGGTGGGCAGGTCCTTGTACGAGTGGACGGCGAAGTCGATCTCGTCGGCGATCAGCGCGTCCCGTAGTGCGGACACGAAGACCCCGACCCCGAGCTCGGCCACGGGCGCTGCCGAACGGTCACCCGCGGTAGCGATGCGCACCAACTCGACCGGGTGACCGGTGGCCGCGGTCAGAGCGTCGGCGACCTGCTGGGACTGGGCCAGGGCGAGTTTGGAGCCCCGGGTGCCGAGGCGCAGTGACGTCCTCATGCTTCTCCCCCGATCTCCGGTACGGCGTTGGCCTGGGTGGCCAGTGGGACGTCCAGGTCGAACAGCTCGCGCAGCAGGGCGGCGTACTGATCGCCACCGGGCTCGGCGGCCAGCTGCCGGACCCGCACGGTCGGCGAGTGCAGCAACTGCTGGACGACCCGGTGCAGAGTACGGGAAACGTCGGCCCGTTGCTCCTCGGTGAATTCCGGCCGTCGGGCGGTCAGCTTGCGCAGCTCACCGGCCACCACGTCGTCGGCCCGGGTGCGCAGGGCGGCGACCGTGGGGGCGATGTCCGATCCGCGGAGCCAGGCCAGGAAGTGCTCGACCTCAGCGGCCACGATCTGCTCGACCGCCGCGGTCTCGGCCGCTGCCGGGAGGGCACGCCGGCTGTCGGCCAGGCCCTCGATGTCGATCACGGTCACGCCGTCGACGTCGGTCGCGTCCGGTGCGACGTCGCGGGGCACGGCCAGGTCGAGCACGACCAGCGGCGCCGCGGCGGCGAGCAGGTCGCGGTCGAGTACCGGCGCCGAGGACGCGGTGGCGCTGATGACGATGTCGGCTTCGGAGAGTGCGGCCGGCAGGTCGGCATAGGGAACGGCGGTCGCGCCGTACGCCTCGGCGAGCCGCTCCGCGCGCGCAGCGCCGCGGTTGGTGATGCTGACCGGCCCGACCCCGGTGCGAGTGAGCGTGGCGACCGACAGCGCACCCATCGCGCCGGCCCCGATCACCAGCGCGGGCCGGCCGGTCAGGTCGCCGATCCGCTGGGCGGCCACGTCGAGGGCAGCGGTGACCACGCTCTGGCCGGCCTTGTCGATGCCGGTCTCGGCGTGTGCCCGCTTGCCGACTCGCAGCGTCTGTTGCATCAGCTCGTGCAGCAGGCGGCCGGCTGAGTCGGCCTCGGTGGCCACGTGGTACGCGTCCCGCAGCTGCCCGAGGATCTGGGCCTCGCCGACGACCATCGAGTCGAGTCCGGCCGCGACCCGGAAGGCGTGCCGAACCGCCGCCTCGTCGTAGTGCACGTAAAGGTGGGCGGCGAGGTCGTTGCCACTGAGGCCGGCGTGTTCGGCCAGCACACCGCAGATGTCGCCGAGGCCGCCGTGGAAGCCGGTGACCGCCGCGTAGACCTCGACCCGGTTGCAGGTGGACACCACGACGGCCTCGCCGACGTAGGGCTGCCGGACCAGCTGGGCCAGCGCCTCGACCTGCCGCGACGGCGTGAAGGCGAGGCGTTCCAGGGTGGCGACGTCCGCGGTCCGGTAGGACGCGCCGACACTGAGCAGGTTCACGACCCCACCGCCTCGGTCCGGCCGCCGGGCAACGCGGTCAGCGATGCCTTGCGGTGCTCATGGAAGGAGAGGATCTGCAGCTCGATGGCCAGGTCGACCTTGCGCACGTCGACACCGGCGGGCACCGACAGCACGCATGGCGCGAAGTTCAGAATGCTGGTGACCCCGGCGGCGACGAGGTCGTCGGCGACGGCCTGCGCGGCTGAGGCGGGCGTGGCGATCACGCCGATCGCGATCGATTCCTCGGCGGCGACCTGTGGCAGTTCGTCGATGTGGCGTACGACCAGACCGTTGATCTCCTCACCGACGCGGCCGGGGGCGGCGTCGAAGAGCGCGACGATCCGGAAGCCGCGGCTGGCGAAGCCGTCGTAGCCGGCCAGCGCGTGGCCGAGGTTGCCGACGCCGACCAGGCCGACCGCACGGCGCTGGTCGAGCCCGAGGATGTATTCGATCTGGGCGGTGAGCAGCGCCACGTCGTAGCCGACGCCGCGGGTGCCGTAGGAGCCGAGGTGGGAGAGGTCCTTGCGGAGCTTGGCCGAGTTGACCCCGGCCGCCGCGGCCAGCGCCTCGCTGGAGATGGTCTCGGCACCGTCCTCGAGGTTGTGCAGCGCGCGGAGATACTCCGGCAGCCGGGCGATCGTCGCCTCGGGGAGGTCCGGGAAGGCGTGGACCGCCCCCGGGGTGCCGGGCGTGTTTCCGTGTCGCTGCTCGCTCATCTGACTCCGTGCCGACGAGATGGCTGACCTGAAGCGAGCCCCCCGTGAACGGCAAGGTCCGGCTGTGATAGCGGGGCTCGACGGAGTCACAGAGTAGGCGCTTGTGAAGGCGTGCACAAATCGCGATCTTGATAGGAGGCCTGTACTAAGATCCACTCGCCGTGGTAACAGAGGCGGGCTCAACCGAGTATTACCGGTCGAACCCGCCCATGACCAATCGCGTCGCGATCCCGACGTCACGTATCAAAGCGTGCGGGCGATCTCCACGGCCTCGACCAGGGAGTCAGCGACCGGGCACCCGACCGTCCGCAGCCGCGTCGCGTCGGTGAAGCCGCCGGTGTAGAGCACGACCGCGGCGCCGTTGGCCGTGGCCGCCGCGGCGTCGTCGAGCGAGTCGCCGATCAGCACCGTCTCGGTGCCAGTGACCCCGATCTCACGCAGATGGCCGGCCAGGTGCCCGGCCTTCAGGTCGCCGCCGACCTCGGTCCGCAACCCGTCGACCCGGGTGAAATGACCGGTCAGCCCGTACGTTTCCAGGGCCGGCACGAGCTCGCTGTGGAACCACATGGACAGCAGCGACTGGCTGCCGGACCAGCTGGTCAGTGCCTCTTTGGCGTCCGCGGCCAGGGCCATCGTGGTCAACCCGAGCCGGTACGCGTCGTGGAAGATCCGGTCGAGCCGGCCGAACTCCTCGTCGTCGACCGCCCGCTCGAGGATCTCGGCGTAGAACTCGGCCACCGGCCGCCGGAACCGGGTGCGGTGCTCCTCGGCGCTGACGCCGGGGCCGCCGACCGCCGCGAACGCCTGGTTGGTGGCGGTGACCACCAGTGCGAAGTCGTCGAGCAGGGTGCCGTTCCAATCCCAGACCAGATGCGTACGCGCCACGCGCACAACCTACAGTCGCGGCGCTCCCGGCGGCTTGGCAATATCGCGGCGCAGCCGTTCCTCCTCGACCCGCCAGTAGCCGTGCTCCTTGCCGTCGAGCAAAACCACCGGCACCCGGTCGCCGAAGTCGCGCTCCAGCTCCAGCGACGACTCCACGTCGACCCGGTCCCAGGCGCCGGGCACCACGCGTTCCAGTGCCTCCTCGGCCACCTGGCACAGGTGGCACCCGTCCCGGCTGATCAGCGTGACCCTGCTCGTCATCGCAGCTCCCGTTTCCGCAATTTGCCCAGAGCCGAGTGTGGCAGCGCCGGGACCAGCTCGATGGTGGCGGGCAGCTTGAAGCGGGCCAGCTGGGCGGCGCAGAAGACACGGAGCTCGGCCGGGGTCGGTGGCGGGTCCAGGGCCGGCACGACGTACGCGTGCGGCGCCTGCCCGGTCGCCGGATCGGGCACCGCGATCACCGCCGCCTCGGCCACGCCCGGATGCGCGTCCAGCACTCGCTCGATCTCGGCGGGGTAGACGTTGAAGCCGTTGACCAGGATCAGCTCGCCGATCCGGTCGACCAGGTGCAGATCGCCGTCCCCGTCCGCGTACGCGATGTCGCCGGTGCCCCACCACCCGTCGGCGTCCGGCCCGTCCCGCCCGTCCGGCCAGTAGCCGTCGAACAGGTTGGCGCCGCGGACCACGATCTCGCCCGGGTCGGTGCCGGCCGAATCCTCGACCGAGAGGTCCAGTTCGGCCAGGTCCTCGGCCGGGGCCGGGGTGCCGTCGGCCCAGAGCACCTCACCCTGCGCGGTCCGGAGCCGCAGTTCCACGCCGGGCAGCGGGCGCCCGATCGAGCCGGTTTTGCCCCGGTCGCTCACCGCGGTGGTGGTCAGGACCGGGGCGGTCTCGGTCAGGCCGTACCCGATGATCACGGTCTTGCCAGTGGCGGCGGTGAAGCGGGCGGCCACGTCGGGGTCGAGCGGCGCGGCGCCACAGACGGCGGTGCGCAGGGCGGTCAGTGCGGCGCCGGCTGTTTCCGGGGTACGGGACCACGCCGCGTACATGCCGGGCACGCCGACCGTCACGGTCACGCCGCGCTCGGCGATCACCCGCAGCGAGTCCTCTGGGTCGAAGCGCTCCACCAGCACGCCCGTGGCGGCGTGGTGGGCGACGCTGCCGAGCCCGGTGTTCAGCCCGTAGGCGTGGAAGAACGGCACGGTGAGCAGCACTACGTCGTCCGGGCCGACGACGGCCGGCTCGATCCGGTCCAGCTGCTCGTGGTTGGCGGCCAGCGCGGCGTGGCTGAGCATCGCGCCCCGGGGCCGCCCGCTGGTGCCCGAGGTGTAGAGCAGCACGGCGAGCTGGCCGGCCGCGACCTCGGGCTGGGTGCCGCCGGCCGGCTGGTCGAGGTCCGACGGCGACACGCACGACACGCCCTCGATCGCGCCGCCCGTGACCACCAGCGACACGTCGGCGTCGGTGAGTGCGTAGGTCAGCTCGTCGGTGGTGTATCCGGGGTTGAGCGGCACCGCCACCAGCCCCGCCCGCAGCACCGCGAAGTACGTGACGGCAAAGTCGATCGAGGTCCCGAGGACGATGCCCACGCGACCACCGCGCCGATCGACCAGCGTGCTCAGCCGGGCCGCCCCACGATCCACCCGCCCGTCGACGTCCGACCAGGTCAGCGAGGTTTCCCCGGCGATCAGCGCGATCCCGTCGGGACGGCGTCGGGCGGCCTCACGGACGGCGTCGCGCGCTCTGTTCTCCACGACGAGCGAGTGTCGCACATCACCCACGGACGGAGGACGACGGACAACTTGTCCGTCTGCGTCCGGAGTGTGGCGTACATCGTGGCAGATGTTCCTGTTGTCTTGTCTGCGCCACTTCATGCGGTTTTCGCGCAGCGCACACGGTGTGCGACTCCGTGTGTCCGGATTCCGTGACACTCCCTTCTGTGTAACGGGCTCCACATCCATGGGTGCGGTCGAGAACCCGGCAAAGCCCGGGCTCGGCCCACCCCTTTTGTTGTGAGTGACCATCCCTCACCCCGAGGAGGCCGCTGTGCCACACGAAGCACGGATTCATCACCAATGCCGCTCAGGCGGGACGGAGAGGCGCAGTGAGTGATGTGTACGCCGGCGATCCGTACGGCTCGGCACGCCTCACGCTCAACTCGGGGCTGAGCCGGCTGGCCGGCTCCGTGGAGACGTTCGTCGCCCACGCCATCCGGGGCGACAGTCCCAAACGGACCCGCAACCGGCCGCACATCAACGAGTCCCCCAGCCGGCATTCCCCGCCCACCGGCAACGTCAAGCCGGTCGGCGGCGGTCGCGTGGCCATGCCCGGCCGCCCGCCGATGCCCGCCCAGCCCGGCCCCGGCCAGCGCGGCCTGGACGGCGAGACCCGTCCCGTCGAGGGTCCCGAGGCCCAGGTGGTCGTGCCGGCCCAGAGCACCACCGGCCCGCCGACCGAATCGGAACCACCGAAGTACCCGGCCCGCCCGGACCCGAGTGACGCCGCCGCCGAGGTGTGGGCGCTGGTCGAGCGGGCCCAGGCCGGCGAGGCCGAGGCGTTCGGCCTGATCTACGACCGGTACGTCGACACCGTCTTCCGTTTCGTCTACTTCCGGGTCGGCAACCGGCAGCTGGCCGAGGACCTCACCTCGGACACCTTCCTGCGGGCCCTCAAACGCATCGGCAGCTTCACCTGGCAGGGCCGAGACCTCGGCGCCTGGCTGGTCACCATCGCCCGCAACCTGGTCGCCGACCACTTCAAGTCGGGCCGGTACCGGCTCGAGGTGACCACCGGCGACGTGCTCGACGCCGACCGCGAGGACCGCGGTCCCGAGGGCAGCCCGGAATCGGCCGTAGTCGACCACATCACCAACGTCGCCCTGCTCACCGCGGTCAAGCAGCTCAACCCCGAGCAGCAGGAGTGCATCGTGCTGCGTTTCCTGCAGGGCTTCTCGGTGGCCGAGACGGCACAGACGATGGGCAAGAACGAAGGCGCGATCAAGGCCCTGCAGTATCGCGCGGTCCGTGCCCTGGCCCGGCTGCTGCCCGAAGGGTTCCAGTGGTAGCCCGGCATCAGGTCAAGGACGTGACACTTCACCGATTGTCGATGCCCGTAACCCTAGACATCCCCGGAGCGTTTGTCCGGGTGCGACCCGCGGTCGCGCCCGTCGGTCACGCGATCGGTGGATCAGACACGAGCGAAGGGAGGTGCCCACGGTGAGGTTCGACTTCATCGACCGGCGGCGCGCCGAACGCTTCGCGGAACTTCTCGACGAGACCGGCGGCGGCCGTCGGCACCACTCGCGTGTGCCGGCCGACGAGGAGCTCGCCGAGCTCGTCGCCATCGGTCACACCCTTTCCGCGGCGCGCCCGCGAGCGCGGGTGGACTACGAGTTCCGCACCGGGCTGCGAGCGATGCTCGTGGCCACGGCCGAGCGGGACGGGATCGGCCGGACGGCCCCGGCCGTGACCGAGCCGGTCGGCGACCACGCCGTCGCGACACGGCGCGGGCTGAGCTTCAGCGGGCGCCGGATCCGGGCCCGCGGTGCCATCGTGATCGGCGTCGCGGCCGGTGCGATGGCCGTCTCCGGGATCTCCGCGGCCAGCGAGAACGCCGCACCCGGGGACACCCTGTACGGCATCAAGCGCTCCACCGAGCGGGCCCAGCTGGCGATGGCCGGCTCGGACGTCACCCGGGGCCAGCTGTCGCTGGACTTCGCCCGCACCAGGTTGGCCGAGGCGGCCGCGCTGCCCGGCGGCGCGACCGGGTTCGCCGGCGTGCTCGACGACATGGACGCGGACACCCGGCAGGGCGTCAAACTGCTCACCGAGGCCGCCGTCGCGCGCAGCGACAAGGCGCCGCTGAGCCGGATCGACACGTTCGTCGCCGGTCAGCGGCAGACGTTCGAGCCGCTGCTGGACCGGCTGGCACCGACCGACCAGGAGCGGGCCGGCGCCTCACTCTCTCTGCTGGACAACGCGCAGGCCCGGGCCGAGGAAATCCGCGCCGGGCTGTCCTGTGGCACGGTCACCCGAACAGACGCCGACTCGCTCGGTCCGCGGCTGCGCGGGTGCATCGCCGGCAAGGACTCGACCAGCAGCGACGGGGGCACCCAGGGGCACGGCCAGAGGGCGGGCAGCAAGCCCGGCTCGACCGGCGACGGCCCGGCGTCCTCCGGTGACAAGCAGCCGGCCACCACCGGCGCGGCCCGCCCGGAGAAGACCGACCCGGCCGCCGGACGCACGACCACCCCGGCCACCGGCCCGGCGAGCACGACGCCGGCCAACCAGCCGGGCGACAGCCGCACCAAGATCACTCCGTCGAGTGACACTCCGATGGTTGACGTGCCGGCCCCGGCCCAGTCGCCGGCCACCGGGTCCGGAGAGGACAAGAGCTTCCTCGACGGCCTGCTGGGCGGAATCCTCGGCCACTGAACGGACCCGGGACAAAGTGGTGGGCCAGGGCGATATTCGCTGCGCGAATGCCGCTCTGGCCCACCACTGAGGCTCTTTTACGTGGCGAGGGGCGGTGCCGGGTTGAACCGGGGCCGCCCCTCAGCCACATAATACGTCCTTATAGGCCGAAAGGGTCCGGCCTTTTCGCCAGCAGGTCGTGCAGCGTGGCCTGGATCGTCTCGCGAACCTGGTCGGCCAGGTTGTAGACCACCATCGGGTCGTCCGCGTACTCGGTGAGATGCGCGGTCGGGATCGGCGGGCAGAACTGGATCATCCACTTGCTCGGCAGCGGCACCAGGCCGAGCGGGCCGAGCCACGGGAAGAACGGCGTGACCGGGAAGTACGGGACACCGAGCAGCCGGGCCAGCGGCTTGAAGTCGGCCAGCATCGGATAGATCTCCTCGGCGCCGACGATGCCGACCGGCACGATCGGGGTGCCGGTCCGCAGAGCCGCCGAGACGAAGCCGCCGCGGCCGAAGCGCTGGAGTTTGTACCGGTCGGCGTACAGCTTGCCGGTGCCCTTGAAACCCTCCGGAAAAACCCCGACCAGTTCACCGGTACGCATCAGACGCTCGGCGTCCGGGTTGCAGGCGACCGTGGCGCCGGCCTTACGAGCCAGTTCGGACATGATCGGTACGCGGAAGACCAGGTCGGCGCCGAGCAGCCGGAGGTGCCGGTCGGCCGGGTGCCGGTCCCGCAACGCCGCCGAGAGCATCAACGCGTCCAGGGCCAGTACGCCCGAATGGTTGCCGACGAGCAGGCCCCCACCGGTTTCCGGAACGTTCTCGACGTCGAACACCTCGGTCCGGAACCAGTCCCGGTAGAGGCGGTTGAGCAGCGGCAGGAACACCGAATCGGTGAGATCGGCGTCGAATCCGAAGTCGTCCACCGGGTAGGCGCCGGTCAGCCGCCGGCGCAGGAACGCGAGCCCCTTGGCCACCCGCTGATCCCAGACGTCGACCGCGTCGCGCTGCTCCTCGGGCGGCGCCGGCCGCGGCTCACGCCCGTTCAGAGGGTGGTTGCCGTTGATCTTCCGCGGCGCGGCGTCATCGACGGGCAGCTCGAAGTCGACATGCCCGGGGAGGGTCGCACGGCGGTACTCCTCCTGGCTCACGTCAGCACTCCGCTTCGCTCCGTGCCGGCGTGAGCCGGCTGCCGAGC
>NZ_JBICSP010000026.1:44931-122031 GCF_043197135.1 Actinoplanes sp. NPDC049265
CGAGCCCAATGGTTCGGTCGCTCCGCTCCCTCACGTCAGCACTCCGCTTCGCTCCGTGCCGGCGTGAGCCGGCTACCGAGCCCAATGGTTCGGTCGCTCCGCTCCCTCACGTCAGCACTCCGCTTCGCTCCGTGCCGGCGTGAGCCGGCTACCGAGCCCAATGGTTCGGTCGCTGCGCTCCCTCACGGTTTCTCACTTCCCAAGGAGGCCCGGGCTGAAGCGCGAACGGCCCGGATGCCGGCCAGAATGGCCTGCTCGGCCGCGTCGAGCCGGTCGGCGGTCAGGGAGGCGCCGTTCGCGTGCCCGTTGATGAAGTCGTCGAAGGCCTCGGCCGTGGTCCGCGGCGTGAAGCCGAACTCCTCGCTCAGCCGGCTCGTGTCGACCACACGGCCGTGCACGAACCAGTCGATCTGGTCCAGGCCGATCTGCCCGATGCGTACGTTGCGGGCCACCGCGGCCAGCGACGACAGCGCGCCCTCGGGCAGGGCGATCGAGATCCGCCCGGCCCGGCGCACCGCCTGGGACAGCACCAGGACCCCGGCGCCGGCCACGTTGAAGGTGCCCGGATGGTCCTCGACCACCGCGCGGTGCAGGATCTCCAGCGCGTCGTCGACGTGCACGAACTGCAGGCGGGCGTCGCGGCCCCAGACCGTCGGCACCACCGGCTGGGCGAAGTAGCGGGTGAGCGTGGTCTCGGCCGACGCGCTGAGGAACGGGGCGAAACGCAGCACCGTGGCATCGACCTCGGGCCGGCGCCGGCGGAAGCCGCGCACGTAACCCTCGATGTCCAGGATGTCGCGCGCGAACGAGCCGCGCGGCACGGCCCGCGGCTCGGTGTCCTCGGTGAAGACCGCCGGATCCTTGAAGGACGCGCCGTACGCGGCCGTGGACGAGCGCACCACCAGCTTGCGCAGCCGGGGCGCGGCCTGCGCGGCGGCGAGCAGCTGCATCGTCCCGATGACGTTCTGCTCTTTCATCGCCGCGCGACCGCCGTTGTCGGGGTCGGGTGCGCTGGTCACGGCGAGATGCACCACCGCCTCGGCGCCGAGCTCGGCGATGGCCCCGGTCGCGGCCCGGGCGTCAGCCTTGACCAGCTCGACGTCGCCGAGCAGCCCGGCCAGGGCCGGCGGCGGATCGCGGGGATCAAGACCGATGACGCGTTCGACGCCAGGCTGGGCGGCGAGCCGCGCGGCCACCCGGGCGCCGAGGAAACGGCTGACCCCGGTGACGACAACCACCCGTGGGGTACTGGTTTCGGACGTCACCACGGGCGCCCTCTCTCACGACCGACGGCGGTGGGGAACGGCAAGCGAATGCGGCCGGGCACAGCCCGGCCGACGATCACTTGCCGAGACGGCGACGCTGGACGCGGGTCTTGCGCAGCAGCTTACGGTGCTTCTTCTTCGCCATACGCTTGCGGCGCTTCTTGACCACGGAGCCCATACGAAATGCCTCTCGAAACCATGTTTTCGTTGGATCAGCGCGCGGTGCGCATGCCGATCCATTGACTGGACGGTGTCCCGGGCCGGGCGCTCACGCGCACGTCACGCCCCGGGAACCAACCGGTCCAGCGTAGCGGTCCCGCCGCGGCGGGACCAACACGGCCCCCAACGTGGGCTTTCCGTCACGCCGTCTGACTGAAGGCTCCACGCAGATATTCGTGTACCGCGTGCTCCGGAACCCGGAACGATCGACCGACCCGTACGGCGGTCAGGTCGTTGCCGTGCACCAGCCGGTAGACGGTCATCTTGGAGACCCGCATGAGCGCGGCCACCTCAGCCACGGTGAGGAACCGCACTTCGGACAGCCGTTCCTCGGACTGGTCTGGACCTGTCGGACCCGTCATCTCCTCGCACCGATCCTCTCGCAGGCGTCGGTCACCGCGGCTCGGGCGAGGCCCTTTCCGGGCCGGTGCCGCAGCGCTCAGACGCGCGTGTCATCAGTACGGTATCGATGCTTCTGTGACCAGGGCGATGCGTTCCGTGAAATTGCTTCAGAAAGTCAACGCGCCACGCCGGAGAGTGTGCCCGTTTCGCCCAGAATGATTACTTCCGGGTGGCTAGCGCCCGGCCGAAGAAGGCCAGGTTGGCCGGCCGCTCGGCGAGGCGGCGCATCAGGTAGCCGTACCACTGGTCGCCGTAGGGGACGTAGACCCGCACGGTGTGCCCGGCGCCGGCCAGCCGCGCCTGCTCCTCCGGACGGCAGCCGTAGAGCATCTGGAACTCGTACTCCGCCGGCGAGCGGTCGAACCACCGGGCCCGGTCCTCGGCGATGGAGATCAGCCGCGGGTCGTGCGTGGCGACCATCGGGTAACCCTCACCCGACATCAGGATGTTCAGGCAGCGGACGTACGACTTGTCCACATCCAGCGACGACTGGTAGGCGACCGACTCCGGCTCGGCGTACGCACCCTTGCACAGCCGTACCCGCGACCCCGCGGTGGCCAGCTCGCGGCAGTCCCCCTCGGTGCGGCGCAGGTACGCCTGCAGCACCGCCCCGGTCGACGGGAAGTCCTTGCGCAGCTCGGCCAGGATCTCCAGCGTCGAATCGGTGGTCGAGTGGTCCTCCATGTCCAGCGTGACAGTGGTGCCCGCCTCCTGGGCGGCCGCGCAGATCTGGTGCGCGTGGTCGTACGCCATCCGCTCGTCGACCTTCTGCCCCAGCGCCGACAGCTTCACGCTGACCTCGGCGGCCGGTGTCAGCCCGGCCTCCCGCAGCCGGCCCAGCAACGTCAGGTATTGCTCCTTGGTCGCCGTCGCCTGCTCGGCGGTCAGCGTGTCCTCGCCCAGGTAGTCGAGCGACACGGCCAGCCCGTCGTCGGCCAGCGCCCGGGTGGTCCGCAGCGCCTCCGGCACACCGCTGCCCGCGACGAACCGGCGCACGATGCCCTTGCTGACGGGCGCGGACTCGACCAGCCGCTCCAACCGGGACGATCCGGCGGCGGCGAGAAAGACGGATCGGAGCATGCGCCGAGCGTATCGCCCGTTCACCGGCTGGGCCGGGGCAGCTACCTTTGTCGGGTGGACTTCGACGCGTACGCCCGGACCGCCGTTGATCTGGTCAACGCCCGGCTCGATGACCTGGGCGGACTCCGTGCCATGTTCGACGCCGAGCACCAGTGGATGCGGGACGAGGCGGCGGAGAAGGACGTGGCCGTCTTCCGGCGTGCGCAGAAGCGCCTGCGTGACGTCTTCGAGCACGGTACGGCGGGCCGCGACGCCGAGGCCGTCAACGAGCTGAACGCGCTGCTCGCCGCCTTCCCGGTCCAGCCGCGCATCTCCGGCCACGACGCCTCGGACTGGCACATGCACGTGACCAGCCGCGGCGCCTCGGTGAGTGCGGAATATCTCGCCGGCGCCGTCTGGGGCCTGTCGGTCTGGCTGTGTGAGTTCGGCAGCGCCCGCTTCGGCATCTGCGCCGACGAGCGCTGCGGCAATGTCTATCTGGACACTTCGTCGAACAACTGCCGCCGCTTCTGCTCGGAGCGCTGCGCCACCCGCTCGCATGTGGCCGCCCACCGCGCCCGCAAGCGCGCCGCCAGCCTCACCCCCGCGTAACCCAACCCAACCCCAGTGGTGGGCCGGGGCGGTATCCGCGGCGCGGCTACGGCCCCGGCTTACCACTGATTTGTCCAGCTCAGGGCGTCAGTGCCTGCGTGCCCAGGACGACCGCGAGGGCCAGTCGGTCGGCGTCCTCGGTGCCGGGCTCGGCGGTGTAGACGGTGATGCGCAGGTCGTCCAGGGCGACGACCAGCGTGTCGCAGTCGAGCGTGATCGTCCCGACCGCCGGATGGTCGACGGTCTTGTCGTGGTGAAGACCAGGCTGACCGAGGTGCAGCCGATCGCCCACGACCGCGACCGGGAGCGCCGGCTCTGGGCGGCCACGGCCGAACTGCGGGAAAGCGCCGCGCTGGCGGCCGAAAGCTAAGAGGAGACCTGCGCCGGGTTGGGTGCCGGGGCCAGGTGCCGGCGGGCGAACTCCAGCGACTCGCGCAGATCGGTCTCTCGCTGCGCGCGGCTGGCCGCCTTGCGGGTGTTGATCTCGAGCGCGACCGAACCGGTGAACCCGCCCGCGGCCAGCGACTGCAACACCTGCGCGCACGGCTGGTTGCCCCGGCCGGGCACCAGGTGCTCGTCGCGGCCCTCGCCGGTGCCGTCGCCCAGGTGCACGTGGTGCAGGGCCGGGCCCATCTTGCCGTACATCTCCAGCGAGTCGACCCGGGCGGCCGCGCAGTGCGACAGGTCGAGCGTGTACGCGTCGAAGCCGACCTCCGTCGGGTCCCAGCCCGGCGCGTACGGCACGAACCAGCGCCCGGCCATCTTCACCGGGAACATGTTCTCGATCGCGAACGTGATGTCGGGGTGCTTGGCCTGCACCTTGGCCAGACCGGGACCGAAGTTGCGGGCGTAGTCACGCTGCCAGCTGAACGGCGGGTGCACGACCACGGTGGGCGCGTCGAGGCTCTCGGCCAGCTGGGCCGACCGGCTCAGCCGCTCCCACGGGTCGGGGCTCCACACCCGCTGGGTGACCAGCAGGCAGGGCGCGTGCACGGACCGGACCGGGATGTCGTAGTGCCGGGACAGCACGCGCAGGGCGTCGGCGTCCTGGCTGACGGCGTCGGTCCACACCATGACCTCGAGGCCGTCGTAGCCGATCGTCGCGGCCATCTCGAACGAGGCCGCGGTCGGCTCGGGGAAGACCGACGAGCTGGACAGAAGGACGGGGACGCGGGAAGTCACCCTTCCAGGGTAGACCCGGTGTGCTCGAAGGCTCGACTCGTGGCCGGTTATACCGTGGCAAACCGGGCGGCGTCCGAGTGCCCGTCACCCGCGCGCGTACGCTGACGCAGGTGAGCCGCCGCACCCCTGTCCAGATCACGCTGGGCGCCACCGCCGCCGCCCGGGCCGAAGAGGTCGAACTCGACTACGCCCGCGAGTGGATCGAGTTCCCCGACCCGGCCGACGAGCAGCATTCGGTCCGCGCCGACCTGACCTGGCTGCTGTCCCGATGGACCTGTGTCTTCGGCTCGGCCTGCCACGGCATCGTCGCCGGCCGCGCCCAGGACGGGTGCTGCTCGCACGGCGCTTTCTTCACCGACGCCGACGACGAGAACCGCACCAAGGCGGCCGCGGCCCGGCTCACGCCGGCGACCTGGCAGCACTACCGCAAGGGCTTCAAGAACTACACCGAGATGGACACGGTCGACGGCAGCAAGCCGGCCCGGCGGACCGCGACGCAGTCGGCCGACGGCCCGTGCGTGTTCCTCAACGACGCCGAGTTCGCCGGTGGCGGTGGCTGTGCGCTGCACGCCCAGGCCCTGCGCGACGGCGTGCACCCGCTGACCTACAAACCGGATGTCTGCTGGCAGCTGCCGGTGCGCCGCGAGCAGAACTGGGTCGAGCGCCCCGACGGCACAAAGTTTCTGCAGTCCACGCTGGCCGAGTTCGACCGCCGGGGCTGGGGCGCGGGCGGGCATGACCTGGACTGGTGGTGCACCTCGTCACCGGACGCGCACGTCGGCACCGAGCCGATGTTCATGTCGTACGCGCCCGAGCTGATCGCCCTGATCGGCGAGGAGGCCTACAACCGCCTGGCCGAGCTGTGCGAGGCCCGGCTGGCGACCGGGCTGATCGCCGAGCACCCGGCCACGATCAAGGCCAAGGCGCAGGGAAAGATCAACCCGGCGGCCAGCAAGAAGAAGAAAATCCTTTAGGGGTACGAGCCCAGCCGGGAAACAGCCTCGAACTTGACGCCGGGACCACTTTCTCAGCGGGAGTTTCCCGGCTCACGGCTCGAACTTGTAGCCGAGGCCGCGCACTGTGACGATGTAGCGCGGTGCGCTCGGCTCCGGCTCCACCTTGGAGCGCAGCCGCTTGACGTGCACGTCGAGGGTCTTGGTGTCGCCCACGTAGTCGGCGCCCCAGACCCGGTCGATGAGCTGGCCGCGGGTCAGCACCCGGCCGGCGTTGCGCAGCAGCAGCTCGAGCAGCTCGAACTCCTTGAGCGGCAGCTGCACCGAGGAGCCGTCGACGGTCACCACGTGCCGTTCGACGTCCATCCGGACCGGGCCGGCGGCCAGCGTCGGGGTGGTCACCTCGGCCGTCTCGGTGCCCTGGCGCCGCAGCACGGCTCGTATGCGGGCGACGAGCTCCCGGGGCGAATACGGTTTGGTGACGTAGTCGTCGGCGCCGATCTCGAGGCCGACGACCTTGTCGATCTCGCTGTCCCGGGCGGTGACCATGATGATCGGTACGGCCGAGCGCTGCCGCAGCTGGCGGCAGACCTCGGTGCCGGACATCTCGGGCAGCATCAGGTCGAGCAGGACGATGTCGGCGCCGGTCCGGTCGAACTGGGTCAGTGCCGAGGTGCCGGTCGGTGCGACCGAGACCTCGAACCCTTCCTTGCGCAGCATGTACGACAAGGCGTCGGAGAACGATTCCTCGTCCTCGACCACGAGCACGCGGGCCAATGTGGTTCCTTTCCGTTCGCGCGGGAGGGCTAGCGCTCTTCCGCGCCAGGATCGATCTCAGTCGCCCGGGGTAACGGCGACGGGGCTTCCGGGGGACGCGCCGGTAGGCGCAACGTGAACGTCGAACCACCACCCAGTGTGCTGGAGACGTCCACCCGGCCACCATGGTTGGTGGCGATGTGCTTGACGATGGCCAGACCCAGCCCGGTGCCGCCGGTGGCCCGGGAACGTGCCTGGTCGGCCCGGTAGAACCGCTCGAAGATGCGGTCCAGGTCGTGCGGCGCGATGCCGATGCCCTGATCGGCCACGTCGATCTCGATCCAGTCGTCGTCCTGACGGACGGTGAGCGAAACCGTGGTGTTGTCACCGGAGTAGGCGATCGCGTTCTCGACCAGGTTGGTGACCGCGGTGGCAACCTGGCTGTCGCTGCCGAAGACCATGGCGCCGCGCGGTCCGGCGTACACCACCTCGATCTTCTTGGCGCTGGCGGTGGTGCGGGTGCGGTCGATGACCTCGGCGATGACCCAGTCGACGGCGACCGGTTCCGGGGTCGGCAGCGGCTCGGCGCCCTGCAGCCGGGTCAGCTCGAGCAGCTCGTTGACCAGCCGGCCCATCCGCGCCGACTCGTGATGGATGCGCTCGGCGAAGCGCCGGGCCGCGATCAGGTCCTCGTCGCGCTCGTCGTCGGGCTTGGGCTCGGGCACCTCGGTCGCGTCCAGTAACGCCTCGGCCAGCAGTTGGAGGGCGCCGATCGGGGTCTTGAGCTCGTGGCTGACGTTGGCGACGAAGTCACGCCGCACCCGGGCCAGCCGGTGCGACTCGGTCACGTCGGCCGCCTCGACCGCGACGTGGGTGGCGCTCAGCGCGACCGCGCGCAGGTGCAGGCCGAGCGGTGCCTGCGGGCCGCCCGCGCGGCCTCGGGGCAGGTCGAGCTCGACTTCGCGGCGCACGCCGGTGCGGCGGACCTGACCGGCCAGGGTACGAAGAATCGGATGCGCCGCGATCGTTCCCGGCGCCCCGCCCGACCGCAGCAGGCCCATGGCCCGGGCGGCCGGATTGACCAGGACGGGTTCGTCGTCGGAGTCGAGAACGACCACGCCGACCCGTAGGGAGTCGAGGCTCTTGCGGCCGAGGCCCTTGAGCTTGCCGCTGGAAGACTCTCCGTCGGGTTCGATGGTGCGTCCCTTCTTCCCCGTATCCTCGGCCGAAGCCGTGGCATCCGGGCCGGCTTGCCGCTTGCGGGCGATGACCAGCCCCGCGCCCACGCCGACGGCGAGGGCGACGATGAGCAGGCCGATGCCCGACACCCAGTCCACGCTGTGATCGTAGGGTCATTGTTTACCTGAGCCGAGTGCTGAACCGGACATATCGGGCACACGTCGGGGAATGTTCACCGCTCCGCCCGGCGTCGTTCACCAGGGTTCATATGCTTGCCGTTCCGCGCACCTAGCGTGGCGTGGACGACAGCCCGACCGAACAGGACGTGACGATGCGTGAGGAATTCCGGGCCGACCTGGCCGAGGTCAGCCGGCTGCTAGTGACCATGGCCGAGGCTGTGCGCGCCGCGATGAAGAAGGCGACGAAGGCCCTGCTCACCGCCGATATCGAGGCCGCCCGGGCGGTGATGGAGCGGGACGCCGAGGTGGACAAGCTCTATGCCCAGGTGGAGACCAAGGTGGCCGACACCATCGCCCGCCAGGCGCCGGTCGCGAGCGACCTGCGGACCGTGATCACCGCGCTGCACATCTCGGCCGACCTGGAGCGGATGGGCGACCTGGCCGAGCACGTGGCCAAGACCGCACAGCGGCGCCACCCGTCGCCCGCGGTCCCGGCCGAGCTGCGCGGCGTGTTCCAGGGCATGGCCGAGCGGGCCGACCTGATGGCCGAGAAGATCACCACCCTTCTGGCCAGCCCCGAAGCCGGCGCGGCGGCGGAGCTGGAGAAGGACGACGACGCGATGGACGACCTGGAGCGGGAACTGTTCAAGATCCTGCTGCACGACAACTGGCCGTACGGTGCCGAGACGGCGATCGACGGCGCTCTGCTGGGCCGCTTCTACGAGCGGTACGCCGACCATGCGGTCAACATCGGCGAGCAGATGGTGTTCCTGGTCACCGGCGAGACCGTCGCCGAGCAGCAGGAACAGCAGCAGCAGTAACCAGCGTGATCAGGGGGAACGACGGAGGGGGCGCCACGGGGGCGTCCCCTCCGTCATCTGGTCAGCGGCCCTGGTTGGCGACCGCGGCGGCGGCCTCGACGGCGGCCTCCGGGTCGAGGTACTGGCCGCCGGCGGTGACCGGGCGCAGGTCGGCGTCCAGGTCGTAGCGCAGCGGGATGCCGGTCGGGATGTTCAGCTTGGCGATCGCCTCGTCGGAGATCTGGTCGAGGTGCTTGACGATCGCCCGCAGCGAGTTGCCGTGCGCGGTGACCAGCACGGTCTTGCCGACCCGTAGGTCGGGCACGATCTGGTCGTACCAGTAGGGCAGGGCCCGCTCGAGCACGTCCTTGAGGCACTCGGTGCGCGGCTTGAGCTCGGGCGGCAGCCCCGCGTAACGGGGGTCGGAGAACTGGGAGTACTCGTCGTCGACGTCGATGGCCGGCGGCGGGGTGTCGTACGACCGGCGCCAGAGCATGAACTGCTCCTCGCCGTACTCCTGCAGGGTCTGCTTCTTGTCCTTGCCCTGCAGAGCGCCGTAGTGCCGCTCGTTGAGGCGCCACGACCGCTTCACCGGAATCCAGTGCCGGTCGGCCGCGTGCAGCGCGATCTCGTTGGTCCGGATGGCCCGCCGCAGCACGCTGGTGTGCACGACGTCCAGTTCCAGGCCGGACTCCTTGATCAGTACGCCGCCCCGCCGGGCCTCGTCCTCACCCTTGGCGGTCAGGTCGACGTCGACCCACCCGGTGAAGAGGTTCTTGGCGTTCCATTCGCTTTCACCGTGCCGCAGCAGCACCAGGGTCCCTGTCATGCGTCTCATACTGCCGCGCCGCCGGGACCGGCCGCTCCCGGGGTTGGTGTTACGCACCCCGGCGCCGGCCGGCTTTCCTGGCGCAATTGCCGGCGAGGTTCCCGACATCCGCCGTTCTCACGCATTCAACCCGCAATTCCCGGCGTTCAACCGGACTTTCCTTGATCGATGCAGCCTGCACGTTGACAACGGCGATAATCCTCATCCACACGGTCAAGGAAACCGGGGCGCCTCGAAACGATGGGCGGAAGCCACCGGCCGGCGAGCAGGACTCAAATCGCCTGGCCAGAGCAGCCAGGAAGAGAAGGGTTGCCACATTTTCCCCGGGCGGCGGGAGGGGTCGGGTGTTTGATCTCGCCGGCGGCGGCGGACGACGCCCATCCCCATAGGCGTCGCCCGCACTAACCGCCGGTCTCGGGTCGCGCCGTCCCCCAACGGCTTGTGCCACCCGTCCCCAACACCGAACCGTGGTGACCGCAAGCGGTCGACCCGTTCCCCGAACTAACGGTTCGGTGTTCATTGACTACGCTAGTTGGGGGGCGCAATGGGGGGCAAGCTAGTTGGCTGTCTGCCATCTGTCTGAACCGTCACAGCTGGCCGAACGGCCGAGTCGAGCCAGGTCACCGACCGGCCTACGCCACCTCCCCCGCCCGACGCGAATCGGGAACCGCCCCCGAACCGGGCAGAAAACGGTCATAAGACCAGCGATAACGGGCATCCGGTCCCCGGCTCAGAGTTTCGATCCGGTTGCCGAACGGTGGGATGAATACCGGTACGAGCCACGGGAGCCCTGATGTCCCAGCCCACCCCCGTCTTCGACGATCGGCCGCTGCAACAGGCCGCTCTGCAACTGCTGCAGCACGAGCGCCTGGTGGCGACGGTGAGCGCCCGCAACGGCGAGGTGGCGGCGGCCAACGAGCGGTTCTGTGAGCTGATCGGGCGAACGGAAGAGGACATTCGCGGGGTGCCGCTGGCCGAGTTGTGGCACACGTCGGCCACCGCGGTCGACCGGCTGCTCGACGCGGCCCGGGCCGGCGAGTACCTGGAGCAGGTCACTTCGGTGATCGACAGCACCGAGCGGCATCGCTGGCTGCGGATCAACTGCGGCCCGGTCGAGCCGGACCGGGCCCAGGTGCTGATCACCGCGTACGACATCACCGAGGACCGCCGGCAGGTCACCGAGCTGAAGGGCAAGTACGCGGCGATCGACCGCGCCCAGGCGGTGATCGAGTTCGACCTGGACGGCATCATCCTGACCGCGAACGAGAACTTCCTGCAGCTGACCGGGTACGCGCTGGGCGATCTGGTCGGTCAGCACCACCGGATCCTGTGCGAGGAGCGGTACGCGGACAGCGCGGAGTACGCCGCGCTGTGGGACCGGCTGCGTAACGGCGAGGTGGAGAGCGGCGAGTTCAAGCGGATCGGGCGCGGTGGCCGCGAGGTGTGGATCCGGGCCGCCTACAACCCGATCTTCAACCTGGACAACAAGCCGTACAAGATCGTGAAGTACGCCCTCGACGTGACCGAGACCAAACTGCGCAACGCCGAGTACGAAGGCAAGGTCAACGCGGTCAGCCGGGCCCAGGCGGTGATCGAGTTCGACCTCAACGGCCTGATCCTCGACGCCAACCAGAACTTCCTGAACACGATGGGCTACACCATCGACGAGGTACGCGGCCAGCACCACCGGATGTTCGTCGAGGAGCAGGAGGCGCGCGGGGCGGCGTACCGGAACTTCTGGCAGGCGCTGTCCCGGGGCGAGTTCGAGACCGGCGAGTACAAGCGGCTGGCCAAGGGTGGCCGGGAGGTCTGGTTGCAGGCCACCTACAACCCGATCCTCGATCTCGACGGGCGCCCGTTCAAGGTGGTCAAGTACGCCAACGAGGTCACCGACAGCAAGATCAAGAATGCCGAGTACGTCGGGAAGGTCTCGGCCATCAACCGGTCCCAGGCGGCCGTCGAGTTCGACCTGAACGGCCACATCCTCGAGGCCAACGAGAACTTCCTCAAAACGATGGGCTACTCGATCGACGAGATCCGCGGCCAGCACCACCGGATCTTCGTCGACGCCGAGCACGCCAAGAGCCAGGAGTACGCGGCGTTCTGGCAACGCCTGTCCCGGGGCGAGTACCAGGCGGGCGAATACCGCCGGGTGGCCAAGGGCGGTCGTGACGTCTGGCTGCTGGCCTCGTACAACCCGATCTTCGATCTTGAAGGTCGTCCGTTCAAGGTGGTCAAGTACGCCACCGAGATCACCGACGGCAAGCTGCGCAACGCCGAGTACGAGGGCAAGGTGTCGGCCATCGGCCGGGCCCAGGCGGTCGTCGAGTTCGACCTGTCCGGCCGGATCCTGGACGCCAACCAGAACTTCGTCGACACGATGGGCTACACGCTGGAGGAGATCCGCGGCCAGCACCACCGGATGTTCGTCGACCCCGAGGCCGCCGCCGGCGCCGATTACCAGGCGTTCTGGGAGAAGCTGGGCCGCGGCGAGTTCGACGCCGGCGAGTACAAGCGGGTGGCCAAGGGCGGCCGGGAGATCTGGCTGCAGGCCACCTACAACCCGATCTTCGACCTCGACGGCAGGCCGTACAAGGTGGTCAAGTACGCCGTCGACGTCACCGCGGCCAAACTGCGCAACGCCGAGTACGAGGGCAAGGACCTGGCCATCAACCGGGCCCAGGCGGTCATCGAGTTCGACCTCGAGGGCACCATCCTCAACGCCAACGAGAACTTCCAGCGCACCCTCGGCTACTCGTCCCGCGAACTGGTCGGCCAGCACCATTCGATGCTCTGCTCGGGCGACTACGTCACCTCGCCCGAGTACCGCGACTTCTGGCTGCGGCTGCGCAAGGGCGAATACCTGACCGGGCGGTTCCACCGGATCGGCAAGTTCGGCCGGGACGTGTGGATCCAGGCCACCTACAACCCGATCTTCAACACCAAGGGCGAACCGTTCAAGGTGGTCAAGTACGCCCACGACATCACCGACCAGGTCGCGATGGAACAGCGCATCTCGGCCAAGACCCAGGAGATGAGCCAGTCGATCACCGCGCTGACCGGGTCGATCGACGAGATCACGGTGAGCGCCCAGCAGGCCAGCACGCTGGCCGGCGAGACGCAGCAGAACGCCCAGGAAGGCTACGAGGAACTGCGCAACGCGATCGAGGCGATCGACCTCATCGAGCGGTCGTCCGACCAGATCGCCGCCATCGTCAACGTGATCGGCGAGATCGCCGGCCAGACCAACCTGCTGGCCTTCAACGCCTCGATCGAGGCGGCCCGGGCCGGCGAGCACGGCGTCGGCTTCTCGGTCGTCGCCGGCGAGGTCCGCAAGCTGGCCGAGCGGTCGTCCGACGCGGCCCGGGAGATCACCACGCTGATCCACGAGTCGGCGGCCCGGGTCGGCCAGGGCTCGCAGGTGTCACACCGGGCGCAGGAGGCGTTCGGGATGATCCTGAAGAGCGTCGCCTCGACCAGCGAGTCGATCAAACGCATCGCCGACTCGACCTCGCTGCAGCAGACCGCGTCGCGGGCCGTCTCCGACCACATCAAGGAGCTGCTGGGCAGCGGGGAGCCGGCCAAGTGACGTCCAGCACCACCGACGCCCTGTACGGGGTGTTCCACGCCGGCGACGTCCGGGTGGCGCTGCCGCTGGACGAGCTGCGCGAAGTCATCATGCGGCCGCCGCGGTTCAGCTCGCTGCCCACGGCCGCGGACGGCCTGCTCGGCGCGGTCAACCTGCGGCACTTGGTGATCCCGGTGCTGGACCTGTGCAAGCTGGCCGGGTTCGGCGCCAACGAGGGCGGCGACGACAGCGGCCGGGTGATCGTGATCGTGGCCCGCGAGGGGCAGGTGTTCGGGCTGCTGGCCGACGAGATCGAGGGGGTCGCCCGGGTCACCGCCGACGCGCTGCTCGAGACCAAAGTGGCCGGTGCCGGGGCGGCGCTGTTCTCGCACACGTTCGAGCGGCCGGAGGACGGTGCCGTGGTGTCCCTGCTGGACGCGGCCGCGATCGCCGCCCGCCCCGGCATCCCGGTGGTCCGGGAGGTCGGGCTGCGGCCGCCGATCGGAGGGGCGGAGGGGGCGGACTCGTCCCGGCGGACCGTGCTGCTCCTGCAATGCGGCGCGGTCGGGCTGAGCATCGACGTGAGCCACGTACACTCGGTGATCCCGCAGCTCACCCTGCATTCGTCGCCGCTCGACGGGCCGACCTGCCGGGGCGTGGTGCACCTGCACGGCCGGGCCGTGCCCGCGGTCGACCCGCTGGGTTTGCTCGGGCTCGGCTCGCTGCCCGACGACGGCAACCTGCGCGGGCTGGTCCTGGCGACCGAGCGCGGCCTGGTCGTGCTCACCGTCACCGACATCTCGGACATCGCCTCGGTGCCGGTCGGCGACGTACTGCCGCTGCCACCGGTGGGCATGCGCAAGGGTGGCTTCCTGGACGGCATCCTGCGGGTCGAGGACGGCCGGCAGCACCTGCTGCTGAACGGCGAGGCCCTGCGCGCCGACGCCGAACTGGACACGCTGGCCGGCCTCGGCCTGCCGCTGTCCGGGCCGGCCCCGGCACCGCCCGCGGTCAGCACCAAGGAGAACGAGGCGAAGACCCACGACGGGCGACGGATCGTGCCGCGGGTCCGGAAGTTCCTGACCTACAGCGTCGGGATGGAGGCGGCGACCCCGCTGGAGCAGATCACCGAGATCGTGCCGTACCCGGAACACGCCATCGGGCTGGACAGCGGCGGCGAACTGCTCGGCGTCTTCACCCACCGCAAGCTGTCGGTGCCGCTGCTGTCGCTGGGCATCATGCTCGGCCTGGCCGACCCGATCGACCCCGGCACCGCGCGGGTGCTGCTGGTCGACGCGCCCGGCGGCGACCTGGTCGGGTTCGTGGTGCCCGCCCTGCACGCGATCGAGGACTCGGTGTGGGAGGAGGCCGCCCCGGCCCAGGCCGGCGAACCGGGCACCATGCTGCAGCGCGGGCCGCTGGTGAAGATCGGCACCGAGGAACAGGGACGGCTGCTCCCGTACGTCGATCTCAACGAACTCGTCGCCGCCGAACTGGTCGCCTGATCGCTCGGCCCGTGTCGCGAGGACGTCAGGACGACACCGTGGCCGGCTCGAGGGTGACGATCAGGCGGGCGCCGCGCGGGTCGACCGGCTCGTAACGGACCGACCCGCCGTTGGCCTCGACCAGGTGCCGGACGATGAACAGGCCCAGGCCGGCACCACGCATGAACCGCCCGAACAGGTTGGGCACCAGCTCGTCGGGGATGCCGGGCCCGCGGTCCTGGACGGTCAGCGTCACCGACTCGTCCTGCCGCTCGGCCCGGATCTCGACCGGCGCCTCGCCGTAGGCCAGCGCGTTGGCCAGCAGATTTTGCACCACGGCGTGCACGTGCCCGCGGTCGGCCAGGGCCGAGACGTCCTCGTCCACGGCCAGCTCGACCGCCCCCTCGCCGGCCGGGCTCTCCGCCACCGCCGCCTCCACCACCTCGCGGATCGGCACCGGTGTACGCCGGGCCGTGACCGAACCGGTGTCCAGCCGGAACAGCAGCTGCAGGTCGTTCATCATCTTGATCAGCCGGCGCGTGTTCCGATCGATCTTGGTGGCCAGCTCGTGCCGGATGTCGTCCGGCAGGTCGGCCCAGTCGGCGCTGAGCAGCTCGGCCAGGCTGGCGATGGAGCTGATCGGCTGGGCCACGTCGTGGGTGAGCATCGAGGTCAGATCGTTCTTGAAGGCCAGCGCGCTCTCCAGCCGGGCGTTCGCCTCGCGCAGCTGCTCGTTGCCGGCCTCCAGATCGGCGGCGTGCGCCCGGATCGACTCCTCGGCCCGTTTGCGGTCGGTGATGTCGACGTAGGTGGCCACGTAGGCCCGGGCGGCGCCGTCCGAACCCGGCACCGCGGCCATCGTGGCCAGCACCGGAACCTCAGCGCCGTCGCGGTGCCGCACCGACCAGTCCCCGGTGCCGTCCGGTGGCAGCACCTCGGGCAGTGAGCCCACGGCGTCCTCGTGCCGGTGCCCGGTCAGCTCCCGCCAGCGCCGGTTCACGTCGATGACCCGGTGGTTGGCGTCCAGCACCATGACGGCCTCGTTCATCGACTGCAGCAGCGTGTTGGCGAACTCCTGCCCGGTGTGCAGCTCGGCCACCAGCTCGCGGTGCCGCCGGTCGGCCGCCTCGAGCGAGCGGATCAGGTGGGCGATGAGGGCCAGCACGGCCAGGGCGGCAAGGATCGCGCCGGTGCTGATCGCGGCCTCCGGCCGGGAGATTCCGGTACGCACGGCCAGGGCGCTGACCAGGGCGGCGAGCACGGGTACGGCGATCAGGGCGGGCAGCGCCCGGCGAACCGTGGTGCCGGCGCCGGCCATCGCCGACGTGCGCAGCGGTCCGGCCTCGGGACGGGCCAGGATCGCGCCCACGGTCAGCGTGAGCAGGGCGCCGGCCAGGTACGGCGACATCAGCGGCACCGGTCCATGCCCGTCCGGGAAGGTCGGGGCGAACATCCGGGGCACCAGCGCGACCAGGGCGATCGTGGCCGCGCCGGCCAGCAGCGGGTCGGCCACCCGGAAGCGCCGGACCCGCCCCCGGGGCGCGGGAAGGCGGATGTCGAGGGCGGCCAGGGCGGTGGCGGCGAGCACGGTGGCCACGCCGGCGGCCGGGTGCGAGGGCAGAGCCAGCGCGCCCAGGACGGCGGCGGCGAAGGCCAGCAGATATCCGGTGACGCGGACGGAGAAACGGCGGACCGGGAAGACCGACAGAGCGAGCGCGAGCCCGGCGGGCAACAGGGCCGGCGCCGGGCTCGGGTCGACGGCGTCGAACGGCAGAGCCGCCGCGCCGTAGACGGCCGTCGCGACCCCGGCGCACCCGGCGCCGAGGCGGGACAGCCTGCTTACGTCGTGTGCCGCGAACTGCACCGCGCCCTCGATTAGTGCAAATGCTGCTGTTACGTGAGGTAGCGATCATATCGCGGCAGATGCCGTCAAGAGGTTACTGTGCGACACCTGCCCACTCGAAGTCCTTCTCCACGCGGGCGACGGTGGCCAACCGGGCCAGCTCGACGCCGTGCTTGTTCGCGTGGTGCCCGCAGAAGGCGAGCGTGCCCGTGGGCAGCGTGACCTCGAGCCGGGCGGCCGCGCCGCAGCTGTCGCAGCGTTCGCTCAGCTCGTCGACGGTCACGATCTCGGGAGTGCTCACCAGCGTGGTCATCATGCTCTCCTAGCTTCAGTCCAGTGCGGGGCTGACAGCGGGTAGTTCGGCCTTCCTCGGTATCGACTTAGCTCTTCCCGGTCCACCGGCCGGGCTGCAACCCAAGGGCAACCCGAGCGGTCCCCGGGCGACTCCGGCCCGCCCACAACCTGTTCCCCGAAGGTGACTCCGGCATGCGTACCCGTAACGGTGACTCACGTCGCGCCGGAGCCGACAAAGGGGGACCTTTATGACTCGCGACCTCGGCCGGCGCCGTTCCGCCCGTTTCGTGCTGACCGCCGGAGTCGCCGCCGCGGCCGCGTTGACCGGATTCGCCGGTTCGGCCGCCGCCGGTACGCCCGCCGCCCTGCCCACCGGCACGATCCTGGCCGACGGCGGTTCCGCGGCGATCGCGGACAGCTACATCGTCACGTTCCGGCCCGGCACCCAGGCCGCCGACGTGCCGGCCGAGGCGCAGCGTCTGGTCCGTCGCTACGGCGGATCCGTACGGGCCACCTACACCACGGTCGGCGGCTTCCACGCCCGGATGACCCGCACCCAGGCCCGCCGGCTGGCCGCGCACCCGGTCGTGCGGTCGGTCGAGCAGGACGCCCGGGTCCGCGCCGACGCCGTGCAGAGCGACCCGACCTGGGGACTGGACCGGATCGACCAGGCCGGGCGGCCGCTGTCGAAGTCGTACACCTACCGCTCGGCCGCCGGAGTGACCGCGTACGTGCTGGACACCGGCATCCGGACCACCAGCAAGGAGTTCGGCGGGCGGGCCCGGGCCGGATACGACGCCATCACCCGCAACGGCAAGGCCGAGGACTGCAACGGTCACGGTACGCACGTGGCCGGCACGATCGGCGGATCCACGTACGGGGTGGCCAAGAACGTGAAGCTGGTCGCCGTGCGGGTGCTCGACTGCACCGGGAGCGGCTCGTACTCGGCCATCATCGCCGGCATCGACTGGGTCACCAGGAACGCGGCCAAGCCGGCCGTGGCCAACATGAGCCTCGGCGGCCCCACCAGCAAGACCCTGGACGACGCGGTGCGCAAGTCGATCGCCTCCGGCGTCACGTACGCGCTGGCCGCCGGCAACGACGACCAGGACGCGTGCCGGCAGTCGCCCGCCCGTCAGCCCGACGCGATCACCGTCGCCGCCACCGACAACACGGACACCCGGGCGACTTTCAGCAACTACGGGACGTGCGTCGACATCTTCGCCCCCGGCGTGCGGATCGTCTCGGCGTCGTCGGCCTCGGACACGGCGTCCAGGAGCATGAGCGGCACCTCGATGGCGAGCCCGCACGTGGCCGGCGCGGCCGCCCTGGTACTCGGCTCCGACCCGTCACTCACGCCCCGGCAGGTCCGGGACGCACTGGTGGCCCACGCCTCCCCGAAAATCACCGACCGGGCCGGTGCGCCGGCCAAGCTGCTGAACACCAGCTGGCTGAACGCCTGAGTAATGCCCGAAACCGGCAACCGCCGGTCCCATGTGCGGATAGCGTGATCCGCGGAACCGAACCGCAAGGAGGGGCCCATGTCGGAGGTCTCAGAGAACCGTCCGACCGTCCTCGTCGTCGACGACGAGGAGGATCTGCGCGACATCATGCGGCGGATGCTCGAGCGCCGCGGCTTCGACACACTCGTCGCACCGGACTCCGAGTCGGCCATCGCCACCTGCCGTGACCACGACGGCGTGATCGATGTGCTGATCACCGACCTGGGCCTGCCCGGGGCTTCGGGTGGCGAACTGTCCCGCGCGGCGACCTCGCTGCGCCCGGGCATGGGCGTCGTCTACATCTCCGGTCTGCCCAAGGACATCGCGGTGACCAAGGGCCTGATCGCCGAGGACGCGCTGCTGGTGAAGAAGCCGTTCACCTCCGACCTGCTGATCGAGGCGCTTCGCCTGGTCATCGCCCAGCGGGCCGGTTCCACCCCATAGGCACCACGACATAGCAGCACCATCAGCGCCGCCGGTCCTGACCGGCGGCGCTTCCTCTTCGTGCGCAGAGCGGCTCTGCGCACCAGGAGTAAGCGCGGGGCGCACCGCGCCTGCACCCGGACGGGATCCGGACCGGCACCTCGTACTCCCGATCGTGAATGTCAGACAACGACTTCACGAGGGGGAACGGCATGGATGCCAGGCGGGGACTGATCGGGGTGACCCTGACCGGTGTGGTGGCGGCAGCGGGCTTCGCGGTCACCACGTCGGCCGAGGCGGCCACGGTGACCGAGACGAAGAGTGTGTTCGCCGGCGACGACGCGTACACGTCAAGCGCCCGCCGGACCACGAACTTCGGCGGCGCCGACAAGCTGGTCGTGGGTCGTACCGGCGGTGAGACCCGGGTGTCCTACGTGAAGTTCACCGTGCCCGCCCTGCCCGGCGGCGCCGCGTTCACCGCCGCCGAGCTGCGCCTGCCGCTGGAGAGCAAGCCGGTCGCGGCCAAGCTGAGCCTCTACCCGGTCGCGGCCGGCTGGTCCGAGTCGAAGATCACCGCGGCCAACGCACCGGCCACCTCGGTCGCGCTGCGGACCATCACCCCCAAGAGCACCGACGCGATGGTGCGCTTCGATCTGTCCAGTGTGGTCAAAAAGCCCGGGGTGTACGCGTTCGCGCTGCGCTCGGCGGCCACCACCGTCGTGACGCGGCTGCGCTCGGTCGAGTACGGCGACACCAAGGCGGGCGGGCCGGAGCTGGCCTACACGTACACCCGGAACGTGACCGCGCCGACCAAGCCGGTGCCGAGCACCCCGACCAAGCCGGCCCCGAGCGCTTCGACTCCCAGCGCGCCGACCGCGTGCACCACCGGTGACCTGCTCGTGCCCAGCTGCGGCGTGTTGTGGGGCGCGGCGGCCGGCGGCTTCACCGACGCCCCGCGGGACAAAGCGCTGATCGAGTGGGAGGCGCTGACCGGCCGGACCGCGACGATCTACCACACGTACCACAAGGGCGACGAGATGTTCCCGACCGCCGCTGAGATCGCGATGACCAAGGACGCCGCCCACCCGCGGGTGCTGCTGCTGAACTGGAAGGTCGCGTACAACACGACGTGGGCCAAGGTCGCCGCCGGTGGCTCCGACGCCCGGATCGACAAGTGGGCCGACTACGTGCGCAAGGCGTACCCGACCCAGAAGTTCTTCCTGGCCCTGCACCACGAGCCGGAGAACGACATCAACGCCGCGGCCGGCTCGGGCATGACGGCCAAGGACTACGCGAACATGTACCGCCACGTCATCACCCGGCTGCGCGGCCAGGGTGTGTCCAACATGGTCAACGTGCTGGCGTACATGGGCAACGAGAAGTGGATGGCGCAGTCCTGGTGGAAGGACCTCTACCCGGGCGACGACGTGGTCGACTGGATCGGGCTGGACTCGTACGTCAGCGTGGAGAAGGGCTACTACCACTACGGCGACATGGGTGACCTGCTCGACCGGCAGCCCAGCGGCGGCGGCCTGGGCTGGTACGACTACATGGTCAAGAACTACCCGACCAAGCCGATCATGGTGGCCGAGTGGGGCATGTATCACCGGGTGAAGTCCCCGGCCGACAAGTCGGCCGCCTTCAACACCGTGGTGCCCGAGCTCGCGGCCCACCCGAAGGTCAAGGCGGTGGTCTACTTCGACACCGCGGCCGACAACGAGGGCGACCGGAACATCGCGGTGAACTCGACGGCCGGCAGCCTCGAAACCTTCAAGAAGGTCGCCGCCGACCCGATGTTCAAGGTGACCCTCGACCAGTAGGACCCCCACAGACACCGGGCCGGCCTCTCTCCCTCACCAGAGAGGCCGGCCCGGTCCGTACGTGCCCCTTCAGTGGCAGGCCCGGGCAGCGTCCGGGCCTACCACTGCCGGGTGGGCCACGCGACCGTCAGTTCGCCGAGGCGCCAGCGCTGTGGCTCGTACCGGACCGGTACGCCCTCGGCGCGCAGGGTGGCGGCGGCCCGGCGCCAGCGTTGCCGGGCACCGAACGAGCCGGCCGCCGCGTCCCAGGCGTGCCCGAGACTCCGCAACAGCTCGTGGACCGGCTCGCCCGGCACGTTGTGATGGATCAGCGCCTTGGGCAGCCGCTCGGCGAACGTCGCGGGATGGTCCAGATCGGACAGCCGGGCCGACAGGGTCAGGGTCAGCGGGCGGCCGTCCTCGACGTAGGCCCAGGCCGCCACCCGGCCCAGCTCGTCGCAGGTGCCCTCGACCAGCACCGCGCCGGTGGCGGTCATCGTGGCCCAGGCGCCGGCCACCTCGGCCTCGTCGTACTGGCGCAGCACGTTCAACGCGCGCACCACCACCGGGCGCAGGCCGGCCAGTTCGAAACCGCCCCGGCGGAACTCCAGCAGCGGCGGGGCGGCGGCCGGCTGCGCGGCGGCCACGCGTACCGGATCGATCTCCAGGCCGACCACCGCGACATCGCGCCGGACCCGCGCGGCCAGCCGCGCACGCAGCTCGACGGCGGTCACCGGCGTGGCGCCGTAACCCAGATCGACCACCGTCGGATCGTCCGCGGCGGCGAGCAGATCACCGCAGCGGTACGCGATCCAGTTGTCGACGCGGCGCAACCGGTTCGGGTTGGTCGTGCCCCGGGTGACCGCGCCGAGATGCCTCACTGCTGCCGGTACACCTTGTGCTGCGCGGCCTGCACGATCGGCCGGACCACCAGCCGGTCGACGTTGACGTGCTGCGGCCGGGTCGCGGTCCAGGCCACGCAGTCGGCGATGTCGTCGGCGACCAGCGGCTCGGGCACCCCGGCGTAGACCGCGTCGGCCTTGGCCGGGTCACCGACGCGGTTGAGCGAGAACTCGTCGGTCCGCACCATGCCCGGGTCGATCTCGATGACCCGGACCGGCTTGCCCACGATCTCCAGGCGCAGCGTCCCGATCAGGGCGTTCTGGGCGTGTTTGGCGGCGCTGTACCCGCCGCCGCCCTCGTAGACCACGAATCCCGCGGTCGACCCGATGGCCACGATCGTGCCGGCGCCACTGGCCTCCAGCGCGGGCAGCAGAGCCTGGGTGACCCGCAGGGTGCCGAGCACGTTCACGTCGTACATCCACTGCCAGTCCTCGACCGACCCGGTCGCCACCGGATCCATCCCGTGCGCGCCGCCGGCGTTGTTGACCAGAAGGTTGAGCGAGCCGTCGAGGCCCTCGACGGTGTCCCGCAGCCGGGCCACCGACGCGTCGTCGGTCACGTCGCACTCCACCGCGGTGGCGTCGCCGACCTCTTTGACCAGCGTCGCCAGCCGGTCGGCGCGCCGGGCGGCGGCGACCACGTGAAAGCCCTCGGCGACCAGCCGGCGGGCCGTGGCCGCGCCGATCCCGCTGGACGCACCGGTGACCACGGCAAGCTTCTTCGTCATGGGTCTGATCCTGCCTCATGACGTCAGTCACCCTCGACCGGCGGCGGCTTGGGTTCAGCCCTCCTCGGTGGGGAAGATAAATCCCGAAGCCGGAAGATGAACGAACCTGTATCAGTTGTCCTTAACGTTTGCCCCCCTCGGAAGGACTAGAAGTGGCTGACTGGCCGACCCCACGGCGCATAGCCACACTCTCCGTACACACCTCGCCACTCGAGCAGCCGGGCACCGGCGACGCCGGCGGCATGAACGTGTACATCGTCGAGACCGCGAAACGACTGGCGCGGCTGGGCATCGAGATCGAGGTGTTCACTCGTGCCACCTCGTCCGAGCTGCCCCCGGTGGTGGAGATGGCGCCCGGCGTCACCGTCCGCCATGTGACCGCCGGCCCGTTCGAGGGTCTGTCGAAGGAAGAGTTGCCGTCGCAGCTGTGCGCTTTCCTCAACGGCGTGCTGCGGGCCGAGGCGGCGCATCCGCCCGGTCACTACGACCTCATCCACTCCCACTACTGGCTGTCCGGCCAGGTCGGCTGGCTGGCCCGGGAACGCTGGGGTGTGCCGCACGTGCACACCGCGCACACCCTGGCCAAGGTCAAGAACCGGCTGATCGCCGCCGGTGACCGCCCGGAACCGCGGATGCGGGTGATCGGTGAGGAACAGGTGGTGGCCGAGTCCGAAGCCCTGGTCGCGAACACCCGGTTCGAGGCACAGGACCTGATCGCCTGCTACGACGCCGACCCGGCCCGGCTGAGCGTCGTGCAGCCCGGCGTCGACCTGGGCCGGTTCCGGCCCGGGCCCCGCGACCGGGCCCGTTTCGGCCTGCCCGAGAACGGCCACGTGGTCTCGTTCGTCGGCCGGATCCAGCCGCTCAAGGGCCCGGACGTGCTGATCCGGGCGCTGGCCGCGCTGCGCGCCCGCGACCCCGGTGTCCCGATCACGGCGGTGATCTGCGGCGGTCCCAGCGGCAGCGGCCTCGACCGGCCGACGTCGCTGATCGAGCTGGCCGGTTCGCTCGGCGTGGCCGACGCGGTCGTCTTCCTGCCGCCGCAGACCGGTGACGACCTGGCCGCCCTCTACCGCGCGTCCGACCTGGTCGCGGTGCCCTCCCACAACGAGTCGTTCGGGCTGGTGGCGCTGGAGGCGCAGGCCTGCGGCACGCCGGTGGTCGCGGCCGCGGTCGGCGGGCTGGTCACCGCCGTACGCGACGGCATCAGCGGTGTGCTGATCGACGGGCACGATCCGGACGACTGGGCCCGGGTCCTGGACCGTCTGCTGGCCGCGCCCGGTTTCCGGGCGGAGTTGTCGGCGGGCGCGGTCGAGCACGCCGCCGGGTTCTCCTGGGACCGTACGGCCGAGGGTCTGCTCCGGGTCTACCGTGATGCGGTGGCCGCGCACCGGGCGTTGATCGCGGCCCGCTTGGAGGCGTACGCATGGTGAAGGACCTGATCGAGAAGGTCTGCGCCGACCGCGAGCTGGAGTGCGAGGCCACCGGCGACAACGCGTGGGTCGTCACGTTGCCGGGTACGCACAAGCTCAAGACCGCCTGCAACCTGATCGTGGGCGAGCACGCCCTGCGCATCGAGGCGTTCGTCATGCGGCAGCCGGACGAGAACCGCGAGGAGCTCTGGGCCTGGCTGTTGCGGCGCAACGCCCGGATGTACGCGGTCAGCTTCTCGATCGACGCGGCCGGCGACGTCTACCTGACCGGCCGGGTGTCGCTGCGGTCGCTGGACGAGGACGAACTGGACCGGCTGTTCGGCGCGGTGCTGACCTATGCCGACGAGTCGTTCGACCCGATGCTCGAGATCGGCTTCGGCGAGTCGATCCGGCGGGAGTGGGCGTGGCGGGTCAAGCGCGGCGAGTCGCTGGCCAACCTCAAGGCGTTCGAACACTTCGCCGCCCGCACCGACTGACCGCGGACGCCGGCGACCTCGGACACCGGGTGCCGGCTCGGCGCTTCGGATTCTGAGCGCTGGGAGGTCGCCCGCCGCGACGGCGCGGCGGGCGACCCGGTTCCCGCGTTCAGACGTGACCTGGAGCCAGACCGCCGGCCTGCTCGCCACCGGCCGGGGTCAGACCTCCGGCCGTCGCCAGGCGAGCCGCCTCACCCTCGTGCTCGGCCTTGGCCAGCATTGCCGGGAAGCGCCGGGTGAGCTGGTAGAGCCGCAGCACGATGAGCGCCTCGAAGCCGAGCAGCAGCACGCCGGAGACGATCGTGGTCCAGAAGACGAAGCCGATCACCGGGCCGACGATGAACACCGTCATCTCGTACTCGATGCCGCTGAACAGGTGCACCCGGATCCGGCTGCGCAGCAACCAGTTGCGGAAACGCAGGTACGCGCCGCGGTCGTCGTCGATCGGCGCCGGCTCGGCCGAGGTGGCCGGGCTGGCGTCCTCGGGGTCGGACTCCTCCTCGTCCGGCGACGGCACCTCGGGGCGGGCACCCCGGGCGTCGGCCAGCCGGGCGGCCATGCTGCTCTTGATCTTGCCGACCTGGGAGCCGTTCAGATAGCGGAACAGGTCGAGGCAGATCACGGCGGCGGCGAGCCAGACGTACGTGACGTCGTCGGTCTTGGCGTACTGCCCGCCGAACAGCGCGACGGTGCAGATGATCACGCGGATCCGGTCGAAGATGAAGTCGAACCAGACGCCGAAGATCGTCCCGGTGCCGTTCAGCCGGGCGATCTTGCCGTCCATGCAGTCGACGACGAAGCTCAGGTGGAACAGCAGCGCCCCGCCGACCAGCCACCACCGGTCCTGCAGGGCGAAGCAGGCGGCCGCACCGAGCCCGAGGACGAAAGCGAACGCCGACAGCAGGTTCGGGGTGATCCAGCGGTACGGGTACACCAGCCGGACCAGCCGGATAGCCAGCGGGTCGACGAGCAGGACGGTCCACCACGCGTCGCGCTGCTTGGCGGTCCGATCGGTGATCTCTTGGAGGGGTATGCGTTGCACTCGGTTAACTTGCCGTTCGCCCGGCGTCTTGGCAAGTTCGGTGCGCGGCTTGTAACCGAATTATCAGGCTCATCGAAACATCACCCGCCGTAGTCGTGGGCGCTGCCCCGATCCTCCTCGTTGATCATGCCATCGCCCCAGGTGTCCTTGCTCTGCGTACGCCCGCCCATCTCCGCCGTGCCCGTCCGGGTGCCGGCCGCGCTGCCCCGGACCGTGTGCGGACCACCGATGCGCCGGCCGGGGGCGAGCACGTCGTCCAGGTCGTGCACGTTGGTGATGCCGGGGGCGCTGGTGATGTCGACGTTCGTACCCATCTTGGCCATGCCGTCCTCAGCCCCGCCCCGGTCCGGGCCAAAGGCCCTCCCCGAAGCGCTCGTTCCCCAGCCCGCACCCGGGTGCGGGTTCTCCCGCCGCTTGATCCGTGCGGCTACCGAGGCCGGGGTGGGCGGGCTACCGAAGACCGTGCTCGACCGGCCGGTGAGCTGCTTGGTGCTGGCGCCGGCGAGGCCGCCGTGCGCGCCCAGCACCCCGCTCTCGACCAGGCCCTTGAAGGTGTTCAGGTCGTTCTTGAGCTGCCGGGTCAGCGTCTCCTGACCGTGCCGGTCGCTGGGCAGCAGGAACGCGACGTCGGCGTCGAGCTGCGCGACCAGCTGGGTCCGGGTCTCGCCCATCGGCCGCAGCGTGATGGTCTCGCTCAGCCGCGGGCCGTCGGTGGTCGCCCAGGAGACCCGCTCGTCCAGGGCGAGCTCGGTGATCTGCGCGTCGAACTCCCGGCGGTGGCCGTCCACATCCATGACCCAGTGGGTACGGTCGGTGCCGATCGGCGTGACCTCTTCCACCCCGGTCATGAAGCGCGGGTAGTTCTCGAACGTGGCGATCTGCTCGTACACCGTGTGCAGGGGCGCGCCGACCTCGATGCTCTGCTGAACAAGGCTCATATGACCGAGCGTACGGTCGCCGCGACGCTCAGTGCCTGCTTTCCCTCAGACCCGGAGGGCGATTTCCCTCAGACCCGCAGCAGGTACTGCCAGTGGCCGACCTCGGCGGCGTACCGGGCGTCACTCGCGGCCACCAGCGGCACACCGGCGTCCCGCAGCCGGCCCACCATCCGGGGCGACGGGCTCCGCCACGCCTCGCTGATCTCGACCGCGGTCCCGGTGTTGCGGCAGCCGTCGGCCAGGTGGTCGAGCACCTCGTCGGAGAGCACCGAGTCGTCGATGCCGACCTGGGTCAGCAGGCTGAGCGGGCGGGCCAGCTGGGTCGGCACGTAGCGGGAGGCGCGCTCCAGGCCGCGGACCGTCGCGTCGACCACGATCTCGGCGACCCGCTCCTCGCTCAGCACGCCGGCGGCGAGCGCCTGCCGGACCTCGCGCGGACCGATCGGACCGCCCTCGGCGGGCAGGCGGGTGACCGCGACCGACAGCGCCTCCAGGTGGCCCAGATCGGCCGAGGGCCAGGCCAGCCAGCCGTCCGGGCGGACGACCTCGACCTCGGCGGCGATCCGGAGGGTCAGCTCGGTACGCCGCCGGGCCCGGCGCACGGCGTCGGCGTACGCGGGCAGCCAGGTGGTGTCCCGGGCGACCTGGTCGGCGAAGGTGACGGCGGTGAGCCCGGCCCGGTCGGCGGCCGAGACGACCACGCCGACGCTGTCCCGGCCGGCCGCGAAACCGGTGTGCACGTGGGCGTCGGCGGTCAGATCGAGGGTGCGGCCCCGGCCCACCACGATGATTTCCTGCTCTGCGCCCACGATCCGCTCCCGCGCTGGTCACCGACTCTGTTTCCTGTCTGGGCACAAGAGTCGGCCGGCGGCGTTGATCCGCGAGGTATGCGGCCGGTGCAGCTCAGTTACAAGTGGTAGGACCGGGCGGTGTCCGGGGCCCGGACACCGCCCGGTCCTACCATTGTCAGAGCTTGAAACCGGACACCAGGGAGCGCAGGTCCTCGGCCGCACGGGCCACCTCGGAGCTGGCCTGACGGGTCTGGTTGACGCCCTGCACCGCGGTGGCGCTGGCGTTGGAGACGTCCGAGATGTTGGCCGCGATCCGGCCGCTGCCCGAGGCCACCTCGCTGATGCTGCGGCTCATCTCGGCGGTGGTGGCGGTCTGCTCCTCGACCGCGCTGGCGATCGTCGTCTGATAGTCGTTGATCTTGGCGATGACCTCGCTGATCCGGGTGATCACCTCGACCGCGCCCCCGGTGTCCTGCTGGATGGCGGTGACCCGGGCGCCGATGTCCTCGGTCGCCCGCGCCGTCTCCTGAGCCAGATCCTTCACCTCGGACGCGACCACCGCGAAACCCTTACCCGCGTCGCCGGCCCGAGCCGCCTCGATCGTCGCGTTCAACGCCAGCAGGTTGGTCTGTTCGGCGATCGACGTGATCAGCTTGATCACGTTGCCGATCTCGGCCGACGACTCGCCCAGCTGCCGGATCGTCTCGGTGGCCCGGGCCGACTCGGACACCGCCACGGCCGCGATCTGCGCGGCCTCGCTGGTGTTGCTGGAGATCTCGCGGATCGACAGGCCCATCTCCTCGGAGCCGGCCGCGACCGTCTGCACGTTGCGGGAGATCTCCTCGGCCTCGGCCGACGCCGACGTGCTCTGCGCGTCGGTACTGTTGGCCGCCTCGGCGATCTGGCCGGCCACCGCGGTCAGCCGCCCGGCCGAGTTGGCCAGGGCGTCGGCGTTGCTGCCGATCGCCGACATCGACCGGTGGATCGACTCGAGCGCGCTGTCCAGGGCGCCGGCCATCCGGCCGACCTCGTCGCGGGCCTTGATCCCGCTGCGCGCGGTCAGGTCGCCCCGGGCCAGGCCGTCGATCACCTCCCCGAGCCGCCGGACCGGCCGCAGGATCGACCGGGCCACCGGGACCGCCAGACCGACGAGCACCAGCAGACTGAGCAGGGCGACGCCGTCGGTCAGCCACTCGGTACGGCCGGTGGTGTCGTCCATGTCGGCGCGCGCGGTGGTGATGTCCTTCTCCAGCTCGCCCTTGATCGCGTCGATCTTGTCGTCGGAGATGTTGTTGCGCTCCGGGATCTGATCGATGTCCCGCAGGGCGGCCTCACGGTCGGTCGCCGCGCTCTTGACGAAGTCGCTCGCGAACGTGCCGAACGAGACCACGTCCGGCTTCAGGTCGTCGAACATCGGCTGGATCCGGGCCGGCAGACCGGCGTCCTGCACCGCCTGCGCCGCCTCGGTCGCCGAGGTCACGTCGTCGGACACGTCGGAGGACATGTCCTGACCGAGCAGCTGGCGGTACATGTCCACCTTCAGCTCGGACTGCCGGGTGTCCAGGTGGTTGAGGGCGGCCAGCGCCGACTCCAGCCGGCGGACGTTCTCGGCCTCGTCCGCCAGCTGCCGCTGACTGATGGCGCTGATCAGCGCAAGCGCGCCCAGACCGACCACACCGGTGGCCACGATAAGGCCCAGACGTTTCGCGACACCGATTTCGGCCAACCGCGCCATGAAGGACTCCTCGAGAAGCAAGCATTGCCGGTGCTCTCAATCTGTCAGCGCTGCCGGGACTCCCATGGTCGTTTCGGTGGATTCGGCCGCAACTGTCCCGCACTCGCGGCGCACCCGAGGCGGCATCCCCCGCTCGGCAGCCTGACCCGGTGAGCACGCGAACGCGTGCCGGGAAGGAAAGCCCATGAAGGCTCGACATCAGCGCCGCATCGCCGCCACGCTCCTCGCCGCGGCCGGTCTGTTCACCGGCGCGCTGGCCGCGACCGCTCCGGCCGCCGCCGCCGTCAAGGTCGCGGGCGTCGGCACCGCCAGGACCGGCGGCACCGCCCTGAACATGCGTCTGACGCCCGCCGCGGCCGGCCGGCTCGCCGGTACCGTGCCGAACGGCGGCAAGCTCTCCATCGTCTGCCAGGTTCGCGCCGAGACGATCCGCGGCACCGTCCGAACCACGAACCTCTGGGACAGGCTGGCGAACAACTACTGGGTCGCCGACGCCTACGTCGCGCGCGCCGTGTTCCCCATCCCGACCTGCCCGAAGACTTCCACGACGACGCCCCCGCCGGTGGTGTCCAAGACCTGGATCCAGCCGGTGGCGGCGAGCATCGTCAGCGGCTTCCACACGCCCACCCGGCCTACCCACGACGGTGTCGACCTGGGCGCGGCCCGCAACACCCCGATCAGGGCCGCGCACGGCGGCACGGTGATCCGCGTGGTGTGCAACGCCTCCACCAACAACTGCGACGTGGACGGCAGCCGCTCCATCTCCGGCTGCGGCTGGTACGTCGAGGTGCAGCACGAGCTGAACTACGTGACCCGGTACTGCCACATGATCCGCCGGCCGTCCGTGGTGGTCGGCCAGACCGTGGCCACCGGCCAGCTTCTCGGGTACGTCGGCTCGTCCGGCTCGTCGTCCGGCCCGCACCTGCACTTCGAGGTCCACACCGGAACCCCGGCGACGCACGCCAACGCGACCGACCCGATCCGCTTCATGATCGCCCGCGGCGCCCCGCTCGGCTGACCCGGCCGACGAAAGCGCCCCGCCGTGCCGGCGGGGCGCTTTTCGTTGGCGCAGTCAATCTCCGGGTGTGTCCGGGTCGGACGGTCGCAGGTTCCGGGACAGTTCCTCGACCACCGCGTCGGTGGGTGAGGCCGCCTCGCGGTTGGCCGCCTGCAATTCGCGATAGACCTCCTCGCGATGCACCCGGACGTCCCGTGGCGCCTGGATACCGAGCCGGATCACGTCGCCCCGGGCCTCGAGAACGGTGATGACGACGTCGTCGCCGATCATCACGCTCTCGCCGGCCCTCCTGGTCAGCACGAGCACCGATGCCCCTTTCCATCCGTGGACAGGACCGGCCCGATGCCTACTTCCGGTTGAGGATCGCGCGCACCGGCATGTCCGTGCCCGCGAGTACGACCTGCAGGGCCATCCGGTTCACCGTGTTGATGACGATCGGGGCCATCAGGTTGGCGGCGGTGGCGTCCTTGCCCGCCGTGATCACCAGCATTGTGATGACGTCCTCGGCGTCCGGGTAGCCCAGCAGCGCCTGGGCCTCGTCCGGGATCTCCGGGGTGTAGTTCTCGAAGAACGGGTCCGGCGGGACGACGAGGAAGCGGAGCTCCGGGTTGTCCAGCGAGGTGAAGGCGTAGAGGAGGCCTTCGTCGTTCAGCCGCACGAGGGCGAACCGGGTGTGCGCCGGGAAACCGGGCATGGGCGCGGCCAGGTGGATCGTGGGAATTGTCGTGATCATCTGATCCCCGTGCGTTCGAGAGACTGCTTGCGTGCTCATGGTCACCTCAAGAAATCGATGAGCGAGGGCTGGATCACCTTGGCCGAGGCGGCCAAAGCTGCCTGGTACGAGGTCTGCTGAAGCTGCATTTCCATGATCGTTTTCGGCAGGTCGACATCCTCGATATCGGACAGCTGCGTGGTCACGGTCAGCAATCGGTCCTGTGCGGACTGCTTCATCTGTTCAAGCCGATTGTAACGAGCGCCAACATCCGAAAGAGTGGTTTTCAGGAGATTGTGCGCGGTGTCAAGGTTACCGAGGGCGTCACTGGTCGCAGCCGTGTCACCGGCCCGGATTGCATCCGCAGCATCCTGCAAAACCTTGAAGAGCTGGGTATCTCCCTCTCCGAAGATCTCCGGACCGGTGGTGTCGACCCGGACCTTGGTGCCCGGCCCGACGGTCCGTGACGTGCCGCCGGCATCACCGAGATAGGTGCCGGACTCGTCGTACGCGGCCGGGCCCGGTGTGGATCCGCCGAACACCGGACGGTCCATGTACTTGGTGTTCCCGAACGAGATCAGCTGCGACCGGATCTGTTCAATTTCGGTCGCGAGCGCTTCGTTGGCGGAGGGGTCGCTGGCACCCTGGTTGAGGCCGCGCACCATCAGATCGCGGGCGGCGATCGTCTGCGTCGACATGTTGGTCAACGTGTTGTCCTGCGTACCGAGCCAGCCGATGCCGTCGTCGGCGTTGCGTTGGTACTGCTGCGTGGCCCGCGCCTCGCCGCGCAGCTGCAGCGACGAGACCGTGCCGGTCGGCGAGTCCGACGGGCGGTTGATCTGTTTGCCGCTGGAGAGCTGCTCCTGGATCTTCTCGCCCTTGGCGATGTTGCGTTGCAGATTGGCCAGCACCCGGGTGTGGATGCTGCCCTCGGTGACGCGTCCGCCGCTGATGGCCATGACGTCCTACCCCCTTTAGCGGCCGACCAGGCCGGTGCGGTTGATGAGCTGGTCGAGCATCGAGTCGATGGTGGTCAGCACGCGGGACGCCGCCTCGTACCCGCGCTGGTAGGTGAGGAGGTTGGTCATCTCCTCGTCGAGGTTCACGCCGGAGTACGCCTCGCGGGCCGCGTCCGCCTGGTCGGTGACGGTCGCCTGGATCTCGCCGCGCCGGATCGTCGCCTGCGAGGCGACACCGAGCTGGCCGATCATCGCCTGGTACTCGCGGTCCGGCCCGTTCGCCGCCTCACCGAGGTCGGTCATCTGGTCGGCGATCGTGTTGTCCAGCGTGCCGGCCTGGGCCGAGACCGCGACCTGGTCCGGGTCGGTGATGCCGAGCCGGATCGTCCCGGCCGTGATGTCACCACCGGTGCTGCTGGTGAAGAAGTCCAGTCCGGTGCTGCCGTCCTTGCTGAATCCGCTGCTGTGCAACGTGTTCACCTTGTCGGCCAGGTTCTTGGCCACCGAGTCGAGGGCGTCCGAGATGGCCGGGATGATCGTGGACATCGTGTCGGCCACCGCGCCCATCGTGCCGCCGGCCTGCACCGTGCTCTTGGTGTCGCTCCAGCGCAGCGTGGTCGGATCGGAGCCCTGGTCCTCCAGCCGATCGGCGCCGGAGACCTCCATTTTGCGGGTGTTGAACTCACTGACCAGGGTGGAGTTGCCGACGAACACGTCGATCGCGCCGTTGGCCCGGGGCGAGGCGGTCGCGCCGGTCAGCTCGGACAGCCGCATCACCTGCAGGTCACGCCGGTCCTCGAGCTCGTTCACGGTCACGCCACTGGCCTTGGCCTTGACGATGCTGCCGTTCAGCTGGGCGATCGAGTCGGCCGCGGTGTTCACCTCGTTGGCGTACGCGGACAGCGTGGTGTTGTTCTGCGACCACTGTGACGCGAGCGCCGCGTGGGCGGTGTTGAGCCCGTCGGCCACCGTCGAGGCCTGCTGCAACAGCGTGGACCGGGTGGCGGCGAGCTGCGGGTTGTTGGACACGTCGTTCCAGCCGCCCCACATGTCGTGCAGCTGCGCGGCCAGCGCGGTGTCGCCCGGCTCGGCGAACGAGTCCTCGATCGCGTTGTACGCCGACGTCGCCTGCGTGAGGTAGGCGCTCTTCCCGTGCTCGACGCGGCCCTGGTTCTCCTGATACTCGTCGCGAAGCCGGTGCACATCCGAGATCGCGACCCCGGTGCCGAGTCCGTCGGTCTTCGAGTACACGGCGGCCGAGATCGAACCGACCTGGGACTGCATGTCGGCGCGCTGCCGGGTGTATCCCTCGGTGTTCGCGTTCGCGATGTTCTGACCCGTGACGTCGAGGGCGCGACGTTGCGCGTAGAGCGAGGTCAGAGCGGTGTTGATGCCCCCGAAGCTGCTAGCCATCAGATCGCCTCGTCCACCAGGCTGGGGCGGCGCACGCCGCCGGTGACGGTCTGTCCCTGCCGGCCATACGTTTCCACGGTTCCGGCGAACGCGAGCATCGTTTCGCGAGCTGCGCGCTGCCCGGCGGTGAGCAGGTCCCGGTTGGCCTCGGCCATCGAGCTGATCTCCGAGGTCAGGGTCAGGAACGCCTTGCGGTGTTGGTGCAGGAGCTCCGACCACGGGTCCGGCGCAGCGTCGGCGAGCTCACCCAGGGAAGCCTCGGCCGGCAGGTGGAGCTCGGTGGCCACGGCCTGCGCGTACGCCGCACGGGCCACCTCGGTCTGCCGGATCTGATCCAGCACCACCTCGACCTCCCGCGTCGCGTGCGACAGCCAGCGCGAGCGTCCGGCCGCCAGCAGCAGCTGCTCCTCCTCCAGCTTGAACAGCAGCAGCTCGAGCAACTCGCGAGATCGCCACAGGACGCTGGACAGGTCGGTAAGGCTCACGCCGGTCCTCCTAGCGCGGAGGCTTCTCCCCCGCTACCGGACAGGTCGGCATCCGCGTTACTTCTCTGAGGATTCGGGACCCGCCGGGTTGCGATCCGGTGCGACGTGTTTTCCCCGGTTTCGAGAACAGGTGCGAACAAGTCTCGGATACTTCTCATGACTGTCGGCAACCAACCGATCACTCAGGGCGTAAGCCAAGGGCCCACGGATGGGCCCGGACCAGACCCCTGCTCAAGGAGGAAAATCACCATGGGTCTTCGCATCAACAACAACGTCGCCGCGCAGAACTCCTACCGGAACCTGTCGATCACCGACGGGCAGATGTCGAAGTCGCTGGAGAAGCTGTCCAGTGGTTTCCGCATCAACCGGGCGGCCGACGACGCGGCCGGCCTCTCCATCTCGGAGGGCCTGCGCTCGCAGGTCGGTGGCCTGAAGGTCGCCGTCCGCAACTCCCAGGACGGCATCAGCGTCGCGCAGACCGCTGAAGGCGCCCTGAACGAGGTGCACTCCATCCTGCAGCGCATGCGTGACCTCTCGGTCCAGGCGGCCAACAACGGCGCCAACGACACCGAGGCCCGTGGCGCCACGCAGAAGGAGTTCGACGAGCTCAACAAGGAGCTCGACCGCATCGGCAACACCACGGCGTTCGGCAAGTCGAAGCTGCTCGACGGCTCCTACCAGAACAAGACGTTCCAGGTCGGCGCCAACGAGACCGAGACGCTCGAGATCAGCATCGACAAGATCAGCGCCACCGACCTGGGCACCGACGGTCTCGACCTGGACACCGGCGCCCCGGCCGCGATCACCGCCATCGACGACGCCATCCAGACGGTCTCCGACCAGCGTGCGTCGCTCGGTGCGTACCAGAACCGGTTCGAGCACACCATCAACAACCTCAACGTCGCGGTGGAGAACCTCTCCGCCTCGGAGTCGCGGATCCGCGACACCGACATGGCTCAGGAGATGGTCGGTTTCACCCGCAGCCAGATCCTGACCCAGGCCGGTACGTCGATGCTGTCGCAGGCCAACCAGGCCTCGCAGAACGTGCTCTCGCTGCTCCGCTGACGCTGCTGCACGGCGCTCAGGCAACGGAACAGCAACCGGCAACGGCTAACTGAACAAGCACCACGACCGAACAGGTTGAGGGCGGCTGGCAGACGGCGCCGGCCGCCCTCCTCCACATTCGGCACCGGCGTCATCCAGCACCACCACGACCGACAGAAAGGGGCGCACCGTGGGCAGCACCGTCGACGGCCTGGTCAGCGGCCTCAGCACCTCCACGATGATCAACCAGCTCATGCAGATCGAGTCGCAGCCCCAGACCCGGCTGCAGAGCAAGGTCTCCACCGCGCAGAGCCAGGTCACCTCGTACCAGTCGGTCAACACCAAGCTCGCCACCCTGAAGACCGCGGCCGAAGACCTCGGCAAGCTCGCCACCTGGCGCTCGATCAAACCGACGTCGTCGTCCGACGCGGTCACCGCGGCCGCCACACCCGGCACCACCGCCACCCAGACCGGCAGCCTCACCTTCGACGTGGTGCAACTGGCCAAGGCGCAGATCTCCACCGCGCGCGTCGACTCCGAGGCCGACCTCGCGAGCGGCGGCAGCTTCACGATCAACTTCGACGACGGCAGCGACCCGGTCACCATCGACCTCACCGACAAGCCGCACAACGCCCAAGGCATCTCGGACGCCCTCAACAGCGCCGGCATCGGCGTGAAAGCCTCGGTGGTCAAGACCAGCACCGGTGACAGCGTGTTGCAGCTGACCTCGGCCAAGACCGGCGTGGCGAACGGCTTCAGCGTCAGCGGACTGGACGCCGACCTCAAGCCGGCGGTCGCCGCCCAGGACGCGATGCTCCAGGTCGGCGGGGCCGACGAGGACGGCGGCTACTCGGTCACCAGCAGCACCAACACGTTCACCGATCTGATGGCCGGCGTGACGCTCACCGCCACCAAGGAGCAGAAGAACGTCTCGATCGGCGTCACCTCGGACACCGGGGGCATGGCCGACAAGATCAAGGCGATGGTGGACGCCGCCAACGCGGTGATCAGCGAGGTCACCAAGCAGACCAAGTACGACGCGGCGACCAAGACCGGCGCCGCCTTGTCCGGCGAGTTCATGGTCCGGCAGATCAGCCAGTCGGTGATGAGCGCGGTCAGCCAGGGCCAGGCCGACATCGGCAGCCTCAGCAAGATCGGGGTGCACCTGGAGAAGGACGGCACGCTGACGTTCGACAAGTCCGCGTTCGAGACGTCCTACGCCGCCGACCCGGACAAGATCAAGACTGCCGGCATGGCCATGGCCGACACCTTCAAGGCCGTCGCCCAGAAGCAGACCGACAACGTCACCAACGCGGTCACCGGCCGCAAGTCGCTCATCGATTCGATGAGCGCGCAGATCGACAACTGGGACGTCCGGCTCGAACAGCGCCGCGAAGCCCTGACCAAGCAGTACGCGTCCCTGGAGACCGCGCTGAGCAACCTCAAGTCGAAGTCCTCCTACCTGTCCAGCCAGCTCGGCTGACCCGAGACACGAGGGAATTGATGTCTTCTCCCGCACTGCGCGACCGTTACCTGGCGGACTCGATCAACACTGCCTCGCCCGGCAAGTTGCTGGTCATGCTCTACGACCGTCTGGTGATGGACCTGATGCAGGGTGAGGAGTCGTTGCGCGCGAGTGACCGCGACACCGCCTCCGAGAAACTCACCCACGCCCAGGAGATCATTCTGGAGCTGCGTACGACGCTCGACCTGGACGCCTGGTCCGGCGCGCCCGGCCTGGCCAACCTGTACGGCTTCCTGCTCACCGAGCTGATCGGCGCCAACATCAGGCGGGAGCCCGACCGGGTGGCCGCCTGCCGGGCCCTGGTCGAGCCGCTGCGGGACGCGTGGCGGGAAGCCGCGGCACAGGCCAGCTGAGACGTAAGGGGTCACATCGGTGACTGGGGACTGGCGGGACGCGTGGGTCGCCGCGCTCGACGAGATGGAACTCGACGTCGCGGCGACCGAGGCGATGCTGGCCGACGAGCACCGGTTCGCCGAGCACCCGCCGGCCGAGCTGTGGAAACCGCCCACCGAACTCGGCGCCCTCCCGCTGGAACTGCGGCCCCGGGCCGACGAGATCCTCACCCGCCAGCTGCGCGCGGCCGAGGAGATCGCCCGCCGGATGGTCGCCACCCGGCAACAACTGGCCATGAACGCCCGAATCGAGACGGGTGAAGCGGTCAAACGCCCGGTCTATCTCGACTGCGCGATGTGATTCCCGCGATCGCCGCCGGTCGACGCTGCAACTTCGCGGCAACCGTTTGACACTAAGCGGATCCCCCAGGAAGCCGAATCGGATGGTACGAGCGACGGATCGCTCAATCACCGCCACGGACCGGCGACCTGTACGACTGAGGGGAACCAGCCGTGTTCAACGACGTGTCCACCGCATCTCTGAAGGTTTCGGTCGCCGGCCTCAGCGCACGGCAGACCGCCATCGCGGACAACATCGCGAACATCGAGACGCCGGGATATCAGGCCCGTAAGGTCAAGTTCGAAGAGGCGCTGAGCAGCGCCGTCGACCACGGCCGTGCGCCGGGTTCGGTCACACCGACCGTGGCGCACTCGCTCGAGCCGACGCGGCTGAACGGCAGCAACGTCAACCTCGACGAGGAGACGCTCTCGCACATCGACACCACGATGCGGTACCAGCTGACTCTCCGCGCGCTGGACAGCAAGTACGGCCTGATCCGCGACGCGATCAAGGGGGCCTGATCTAGATGAGCACCTTCAACGCGATCGGCGTGGCCGGCTCCGGCGTCACCGTCTACCGCAAGTGGCTGGACGCGGTCTCCGACAACATCGCCAACATCGACAACGTCAGCCGTACGTCGGACAACGCCTTCCAAGCCCGCTACGTGGTCGCTCAGGAGGCCCAGGACGGCAACGGCGCCCAGGTCGGCGGCATCGCCTACGGCAGCGCCGAGGGCAAGCTGACCTACGAGCCGGACAATCCGCTGGCCGACACCGAGGGGTACGTCCGCCGCCCGGACATCGACCTCGGCAGCCAGATGGCTCAGATGATCATGGCGCAGCGCGCGTACCAGGCGAACCTGTCCGTCGTCGACCGCGCCCGGGACTCGTACACCGCCGCCATCAACCTCGGGAAGAGCTGACCATGACCTCTCCGATCAGCGCGATCAGCGGATTCTCGGCGATCAACCCGGCCGACGCGCTCAGCAAGGTCACCGAGATCGGCAAGACCTCGGGCGCCGCCGGCACCAACGCCACCCCGTCGACCTCCGGCACCGACTTCGCCGGCATGTTGTCCTCCGGCCTGGAAAGCGTCCAGAACGCTCAGTCCAAGGCCTCCGACCTGGCCGTCCAGGTCGCCAACGGCACGCTCGCCGACCCGGCGCAGTACACCATGGCGGCCACCGAGGCGTCGCTCGGCCTGCAGCTGACCATGGCCGTGCGGAACAAGGCCGTCGAGGCTTTCCAGGAGATCATGAGAATGCAGGCGTGACATCATGACGGACCGTCTCCCCGCGCCCGTCCGCAAAGCGTCCGACGCCTTCAAGTCCTTCACACCGGGCCAGAAGGCCGTCACGATCTTCGCGGTCGTCGCCCTCGCCATCGGCGGCTACTTCTTCGCCACCTGGGCGTCCAAGCCGTCGTACGCCGCCCTGTTCAGCAACCTGTCGAGCAAGGACGCGAGCGCGATCGTCGAGTCGCTGCAGAAGTCCGGTACGTCGTACGAACTGGCCAACGGCGGGCAGACCATCATGGTGCCCCAGGACCAGGTGTACGACCTGCGGCTGCAGCTCTCCGGCGAAGGTCTCCCGGGCGAGTCGGACACCGGCTACGCCCTGCTCGACCAGCAGGGCATCACCACCAGCGACTTCATGCAGCACACGAACTACCAGCGTGCCCTGGAGGGCGAGCTGGCCAACACCATCAAATCGATCGACGGCGTCGAGGCTGCCACCGTCCACCTGGTCATCCCGCAGAAGGACGTCTTCGCCGACGACCAGAACAAGACCACCGCCTCCGTCCTCGTACAGTCCGCGGCGACCAAACCCCTCTCCGGCCAGCAGGTGCAGGCAATCGTGCACCTGGTCGCCTCCAGCGTCGAGGGCCTCGACCCGACCCAGGTCACGGTGGCCGGCGCGGACGGCAAGATCCTCTCCACCGGCGGCGGCGCCGCCGTGGCGACCGGCAGCGACGGCGGCTCCGACTCGCAGACCGTGGCCTTCCAGAACCGGCTCAACACGTCCCTGCAGAACATGCTGGACAGCGTGGTCGGCCCGGGCAACGCCGTGGTCACCACCACCGCCGAACTCGACTTCGACCAGACCGAGGTCAAATCCCGCAACTACACCTCCGACCCGTCCGTGGCGTCGCTGTCCGAACAGATCAGCCGCGAGGCGTACAACAACGGCTCCGGCTCCTGCGCCGGCGGTGTGCTCGGCCCCGACAACATCCAGGGACCGGGTTGCAACGCCGGCACCAGCACCAGCGGCACCGGTCAGTACGAGAACACCCAGCAGACCCGCAACAACGCGGTGAACCAGGTGGACGAGGTGCGCAAGAGCGCCCCCGGCGGCGTCAAGAAGCTGTCCGTGGCCGTGCTGCTCAACGCCACCACCGCCGGCACCGTCGACTCGGCCCAGATCCAGCAGCTGGTCAGCGCGGCCGCCGGCGTCGACGCCACCCGCGGCGACTCGGTAGCCATCGCGGCCATGCCGTTCGACACCACCGCCGCCGAGGCGGCCAAGAAGTCGCTGGCCGAGTCGTCGGCCGCCGCCACCGCCGACAAGCAGCAGTCACTCTTCAAGACCGCCGCGCTCGCCGCGGTCATCCTGCTCCTGCTCTTCTTCGCCTGGCAGGCCAGCCGCCGGGCCAAGAAGCGCAAGGCGCTGTCGCCGGCCGAACTCGCCCACCTGGAGCAGATGCAGGCCGCGCTGGAGGCGCAGAAGCTCGCCGCGCTGAACGCCTCCATCCCCGGCCCGGCCATCGAGGCATCGCCGGATCGCCAGTTCGAGGCGCTGGAGGAACGGCAACGCGAGATCGAGCAGATGGTCGAGGACCAGCCCGAGGAGATGGCCGCCCTGCTGCGCGGCTGGCTGGGAGCAGGCCGCTGACCCTCCGGCTCGTGAGTGACACCCCCGGTTTGAGGAAGGACCACGTTGACCACACCGGCATTGAGCACGACATCGATGACCGGCCTGCGCAAGGCAGCGATTCTGCTGGTGCGGATGGGCAAGGAGTACTCCACGCGGGTACTCGCCTCGCTCAGTGAGGCCGAGGTCGAGGAGCTGTCGGCCGAGATCGCCCGGCTGGGCAAGCTGGAGCCCGAGGTGGTGGGCGACGTCATCGACGAGTTCTACGCCATGGCCACCACCAAGCACGCCGGCGTCGGCGGCATGGGCTACGCCCGGGAACTGCTCGAAGCCTCACTCGGGACGGAACGCGCGAACCTGATCCTGGACCGGCTGCAGGCGTCGATGAACGACATGCCGTTCAACTTCCTCAGCCACGCCGACCCGCGACAGGTGCTGTCGTACGTGCAGTACGAGCACCCGCAGACGATCGCGCTCGTGCTGGCCCACGTACCCTCCGCCCTCGCCTCCTCGATCCTCTCCGGCCTCGCGCCGGAGGTCCAGAGCGACGTCGCGCACCGCATCGCCGTGATGGACCGCACCTCACCGGACGTGATCCGCCAGGTCGAGCTGGCCCTGCAACGCAAACTGTCGACGGTGCTGCAGCCCGACGAACTCTCCACCGTCGGTGGCCTCGGCCCGCTGGTCGACATCATCAACCGCGCCGACCGCACCACCGAGCGGCTCATCCTGGAGGCTCTGGAGGCCCGCAACCCGGAGATCGCCGAGGAGATCCGCCGGCGGATGTTCATGTTCGAGGACATCGTCAACCTCGACGACCGGTCGATCCAGCTCGTCCTCCGGCAGGTCGAGCCCTCCGACCTCGCCACCGCGCTCAAAGGCGTCGGCGACGAGGTCCGCAACAAGGTCACCGGCAACCTCTCGGAACGCGGCCGGGAGAACCTGCTCGAAGAGATCGACCTGCTCGGCCCGGTCAAGGTCAAGATGGTCGAGGAGTCGCAGCAGAAGATCGTCGCGGTGATCCGCTCGCTCGAGGACTCGGGCCAGATCGAGATCCAGCGCGGCGGCGAGCAGGAGGAGCTCATTGCCTGAGGAGCGCCCGCCCGTGCTGCGCGGCAACGTCGCCGAGTCGGCGGCGGCCGCTCGCTTCGGCACGGACCTGCGCCGCGAACCGCCGATGGACAGCGCACCGGTCGAACGAGCCAAACAACAGGCCCGCACCGCCGGGTACGCCGAGGGCTGGGCGCAGGGCCAGCGGGCCGCCGCACTCGAGGCGGAAGCCGCGGCCGACCGGGCCCGCGCCCTGGAGAACGCGCACGAGCAACGCCGGTCGGCCGCGCTGGCCCAGGCCGTCAACGCGCTCGGCCGGGCCGTGACCGGTCTGGAGACCCAGCTGATGCCCACGTTGCAGGAGCTGCAGGAGGCGGTGCTGGCGCACGCCTTCGAACTGGCCGAAGCCATCGTCGGGCGTACCCTCGACGACCCCGAGCACCGCGCCGCCGACGCACTCCGCCGGGCCATGGCCGCCGCCCCCGACCAGGGCGAGATCGTCGTCAACCTGCATCCCGACGACTACCGGAGCCTGCTCGGCGCCAGCGGCCAGGCCGACCACCACTATGCCGGCCGACCGGTCCACCTGCGGCCCGACCCGGCGCTGCGGCCGGGCGACGCCATCGCGGAGACCGGCTCCACCACCGTCGACGCCTCCATCGCCGCGGCGGTCCAACGGGCCCGGGAGGCGCTGCGGCTGTGAGCGATCTGTTCCGCGCCCGCATCGACGCGGCCCTGTCCGCCGCCCGCCCGCTCGCCCGCGGCCGGGTCACCGGCGCGGTCGGCCTGCGGGTCACCGTCGGCGGCCTGGAGGCCCGGGTCGGCGATCTGCTGGAGATCGGCGAAGGCCCCAGCGCCGTGTACGCCGAGGTCGCGGCCCTCGACGGCGAGCGGCTGTCCTGCCTGCCGCTGGGCCCGATCGCCGGCCTGGGCATGGGCGAGCCGGTGGTGAACACCGGCGGACCGCTGCGCGTGGCCGTCGGCCCCGACCTGCGCGGGCGGATCCTGGACGGCCTGGGCCGGCCGATGGACGGCGGCCCGCCGCTACGCGGTGACCTGGTCAGCATCGAGGCCGCGCCGCCCTCGGCGATGGAACGGCAACTGGTCGACGCGCCGATGTCGCTGGGCGTACGGGTGCTCGACACGCTCGTCCCGTGCGGCCGCGGCCAGCGCATCGGCATCTTCGCCGGCTCCGGCGTCGGCAAGTCGACCCTGATGAGCATGATCACCCGAGGCACGTCAGCCGAACTCAATGTGGTCGCCCTGGTCGGCGAGCGCGGTCGCGAGGTCCGCGAGTTCATCGAACACGACCTCGGCCCCGAAGGACTGGCCCGCTCGGTAGTGGTGATCGCCACCTCGGACACCCCGCCGCTGGTCCGACTGCGCGCCGGCGCCGTGGCCACCCGCATCGCCGAGTACTACCGCGACCAGGGCCAGGACGTGCTCCTGATGATGGACAGCGTGACCCGCGCGGCGATGGCGCAACGCGAGGTCGGCCTGTCCGTCGGCGAGCCCCCGGCCACCCGCGGCTACCCACCGTCGGTCTTCGCCATGCTGGCCAGCCTGCTGGAACGAGCCGGCCCCGGCGCCCGCGGCAGCATCACCGGCCTCTACACCGTCCTGGTCGAGGGCGACGACCACAACGAGCCGATCGCCGACGCCGCCCGCTCCATCCTGGACGGTCACGTCGTGCTGGACCGCAAACTGGCCACCGCCGGCCACTTCCCCAGCATCCAGGCCCTCGACTCGATCTCCCGGGTCGCCAACAAGATCACGTCACCGCAGCAGAAGTCGGACGCCACCGAACTGCGCCGCATGATGGCCGCCCACCGCGAGGTGCGCGAGCTGGTCGAGATCGGCGCGTACGTGCCCGGCACCAACCCCGAGGCCGACCGGGCCACCGCAGTGTGGCCGCAGATCACCGCGTTCCTGCGGCAGGGCCTGGACGAGCGGATCACCGCTGACCAGGCCTGGCATGAGCTCCGCCAGCTGATAGCCGCCAGCTGACCCCGCCTCCCGGCGCCCCTTTGCTCTGCGCACCGATAGTCGCCCCCTCTCCCACCTGCGGGTTGGGGTTGGCACCCGGCTCCAGGGCCCAAGCGATGACCGGATGCTGACGATTTGGGGGAGGCCACCATTGGTGCGCAGAGCAAAGGGGCGTCAAGCCTGGATGTCGAGGCGGCCGTCGTCGGAGCTCGGGCGCTGGGGAGTGGGGTCGGGCACGTCGGCCGGGGCGGTCGAGGCCGGGCCACCACCGGAGGCGCCACCGCCGGAACGGCCCTGGTCCAGGAACGCGAACTGCTGCCGCGCCTGATCCTGCTGATTCGGGCCCTGGCGCAGGTCGAGGTTCGTATTCGAGAAACCGGACTGCTCCAGCTCGCGGCGCAGGTCGTCCATCGCGTTGCGCAGGGCGTCGGTGCCCGCGTCGGTGGACCCGGACAGCTGCACGTTGATCTGGCCGTTGCGGATCTCGGCGACCACCTGGACCGGGCCCAGGTCGGCCGGGTGCAGGTTCACGGTCAGGCGGTGGATGCCGTCGGCCTCCAGGCGCAGCGGCGCGATGCGCATCGCCATCTGGGTCGCGGGGCTGCCCGGCATCGGGACGTGCGGCGGCGGGGCGGTGGGCGCGGCCGGGGCGGTGGGCGCCGTGGGTGCGGCGGGGGCGGTCGCGGCGATTCCGGTGATGCCGGGTACGCCTCCCGTCACGTCGGCCTGCGCTGCCAGGTCGGCCTGGAAGCCGGCGGGCGGCGGCAAGGTGCCGGGGACGTCCTGGGCCACGCCAGGGTCACCCGCCGGTGTGGCCGACGGGTCGATCAGGGCCGCGCCGGCGACCGTGGCACCGGCCTGGGGGCCGACGCCCTCGGTGCCTCGCGGGGTCGCGCCGCCCGAACCTTGCGGGCTCGCGCCTTCCGCACCCCGCAAGCCTCCCGCTGCCGCCGGGCCCGTGGCCGCCGAGCCGGCACCTCCCGCGCTCGGTTGACCCGCGCCGGCCGCGCTCGCCGAATCCCCAGCGCCCGCGCCCGCAGAACCCGCTACTCCTGGGCCCGCTGACCCTAAGCCTGCTGAACCAGATGCTTCTGTGCCTGCTGAAGCCGCAGCTCCCGAGGCTCCCGCACTCCCCGCGCCCGTCGCGTCGGTCGCGCCCGTCGCGTCCGCCACGCCCGCAGCTCCCGCAGCTCCCGCAGCTCCCGCACCCGGTAGCCCGGCTCCGGCCGCGCCCGCCGGACCTGCGCCCGTCGCGCCCTGGAGGCCGGCGCCTCCCGCGCCTTGCCAACCCGCGCCCATGGGACCTGCTGTGTTCGCCGAGTCCCCCGCGCCCACGACTCCCGCGCCCGGCCGCCCGGCACTGTCGGTGCCGGGGAGGTTCGCGGTCAGCGGTGAGACGGTCTGTCCAGCGGGGACGCCGGGCTGGAGGGCGGTGGCCGGACCGGGCTGTCCGACGCCGGGTGCTTGAGTGGTGGCACCCTGAGGGGCCTGTGCGCCGGTGGTGACCGGGGTGAGGCTGTCGGTGCCCGCGGCCGTGGCAGTCGGCGACGGCTGGGGCGTGCTGCCGGTGACGTTCTGTGTGGTTACGCCCGGCGCGGAAATCGGTGTCGGGGTAACACCGGCCGGATTGGTCGGTGCGGCCTGATCGGTCTGTGCGGTGGGTGTGGTCTCGGTGGTCGCCGCCTTCGCCTCCGTGGTCGGGGACGTGGCGGCACCGCGATCGGCGGTGGTCCGTTGAGCGGCGGCGCGGGCCTGCGAACGTTCGGTGGCGGCCTGGCGGGCGTCGGCCTGGCCGGCGGCACGGTCGGCAGCGGTCCGGTCGGCGGCGACACGATCCGTGACGACACGATCCGTGACGGCACGGTCGGCAACGGCACGGTCGGCGAGGGCGCGGGCGTGGTCGGCTCGGGCGCTTCGGCCGACCTGTGCGGACCGGTCGGCCGCGGCGTGATCGGCGGCGGCGCGGTTGGTGGCAGCGCGATCGGCGGCGGCAGTGTTGGTGGCAGCGCGATCCGCGGCGGCACGGTTGGTGGCAGCGCGATCCGCGGCGGCACGGTTGGTGGCAGCGCGATCCGCGGCGGCGGCGCGGCCCGCTACCGCGCGGTCGGCGGCGATGGCCCGGTCGGCGGCCGCGTGGGCAGCGGCCGTCCGGTCCGCAGCGGCACGATCAGCCGTCGCGCGGTCGGCGGCCGAGCGATCGGCAACGGCGCGATCGGCGGCGGCGCGGTTGGTCAAAGCTTGGTCGGTCGTCGGGCGGTTGGTGGGGGTGGCGGCTCGGTCGCGGGCGGCCTGGAGGTGGGCGTTGGTGTACTGGGCGGCCTGGTTGCGGGCGTAGCGGTCCTGGGTCAGGCGGTCGCGGTCAGGGGCGGTGTGGTTGGGGGTGGAGCGGTCGGGGGCGGGACGGGCGGGGGTGGGGCGGTCGAGTTCGGCTGACAAGGCGGTGCCGAACTCGTCGCCGGTGGAGTCGTCGCGGCGGGCGGCGGGGCGGCGCGTGGCGTCGGTGACCGGTCGGCGGTCGGGACCGGTGACGGAGCCCGGCGTACTCATCTGGGTTTCTCCTCAAGCGTCAGCCGCCGAGGGCGGCCAGGGCCTTCTGCACCTTCGGCACATAGGCCTGGGTCTCGGCGAACGGCGGGATGCCGCCGTACTTGTGCACCGCGCCACCGCCCGCGTTGTACGCGGCCAGTGCCAGCGGCAGCGACTTGAACTCCTTCAGGTTGCGCGACAGCAGCTTCGCCGCGCCGTTGATCGCCTGCTCGGGGTCGAACGAGTTGTGCACGCCCAGGCCCTTCGCGGTGCCGGGCATCAGCTGCATCAGGCCCTGCGCCCCGGCCGGGCTGACCGCCTTCGGGTTGTAGCCCGACTCGACCTTGGCCACGGCTGCCAGCAGCTTGGGTGACACGCCGTAGCGGGCGCCGGCCTTGGTGAACAGGTTGCCGTAGGGGACGCCGGACAGTTCGCCGGAACGCTGCAGGCTGGCCGGGCGGATCGCGGCGGCGGCGTCGACCCCGGCGGCGGCCTCGGTGCCGACGATCCGGCGGATGTGCGTCGGCTTCTCGTACACCGACTGGATCTTGACATGGTCGCCGGGCTTCGGCGCCGCGATCATCTTGTTGTCACCCAGGTAGATGGCCACGTGGTCGACCGGTGAGTCGAAGGCCAGGATGTCGCCCGGCTTCGCGTCCTTGAGGCTCTTCACCTCGGTGCCCGCCTTGGCCTGCTGCCACGAGTTGCGCGGCAGTTCGATACCCAGATCCTTGTACGCCCGCTGCACCAGCGCCGAGCAGTCCAGCCCCTTGCCGGGGTCGGCGCTGCCGAACACGTACTTGGTGCCCAGGTACTTCTTGGCCGACGTGACGATCTGGTCGCCGGTGACCCCGCCCGACGTGTTCGAACCGGACGACGTGGCGCTGGCCAGGGCGCTGGCGAAGGTGGTGCCGCCGGAGGTGGTGGTGCTGACCGTGGTGTTCGCGGTCGGCGTCAACCCGAGCTGCGACTGCAACTCCGAGATGCGGGAGATGACTCCCGTGACGCCCAGGGTCATGCGGGATCCGACGGCTCGGCGTGCCGGACCGCCTCGGCCAGGTCGCCCCGCCGGGCGGCGATCGCCTGGGCGGCGTCGGTGAGGTCGATCGGCCGGCTGCGGGTGGCGTGCACGGCGAGCGCGGCGTCCCGGCTCGCGGCGTCCCGGTCGGCGGCCGTGCCGGCCCCCGTACGCAGCGGATTGGCCCTTTCCTCGGACTGCCCGTCGAGGCCCCGGGCGGCGTTGCGGGCCTTCGTGGTGACCGCCAGCTCGTCCAGGTTCGACTGGTCGACCTTGAGATCGTGGTTACGGACCAGCTCGGCGTGGCGCTCGGACATCATCTCGACCGCGCGGCGGCGTTTGGCCGCGTCGGACAGCTCGGCCACCTTCTCGCGGGTGAGCTCCTCGGCGTCGGTGATCATCCGGTGCGCGTTGGTCAGGCTCTGGGCCAGCGACTGCCGGGCCACCATCGACGCCACCATGGCCCGGGCGGTGCCCTCGGTGGGCGCGTCGGCGCCGGCCAGGTCGAGCGCCCGGCGCTTGGCCAGCTGCTGCGCCTCCCTGATCTCCTGACGGGACTGGATCACGGCGCCGCGAGCGGCGTCCTCCTGGGCCTTACGCGCCCGCAACACGGGCCCCAGCCGAAACAGACGATTCAACCCAGTCCTCCTATGCCCTCATCTGGGGAGTTCGGCCCGCGGCGCGAAACGCTGAGTGGCTGCACCCGAGCTGCAACCGGCCGTCCGACCTGGAAGCATGGGCGCATGCGGGAGATCGTGGACGGTGTTTTCGAGATCAGCCTGGGCTACGTGCACGCCCATCTGGTGGTGACCGATTCCGGGGTGGTGCTGGTCGACACCGGCCTGCCGGGGCGGTCGGCCGAGTTCGGTAAGGGACTGCAGGAGATCCGGCGCAAGATCGGCGACGTCACCGCGATCCTGCTCACCCACTGGCATCCCGACCATGTGGGCGGCCTGGCCGAGTTGCGCCGCCGGTCCGGGGCCACGGTGGTGGCCCACCGGCTGGACGCGCCGTCGATCGAGGGGGCGCCGCCGCCGGCGCTGACCCCGCTGCAGCGGTTCATCGGGCGGTTCATGAAGCCGGCCGAGGCCGCGCCGGTGGACGAGATGCTGACCGCCGATGGGGCGATCTCGGTACCGGGCTTCACCGCCGTGCACACGCCCGGGCACACCGCCGGCCATGTCTCCTACCTCCTCGACCGGGCCGGCGGCGTGTTGTTCGCCGGTGACGCCGCCGCGGGCGGGCGGACCGTGCGCCGGTCGCCCGGGATGATGACCCAGGACCGGGCCGAGTCCGACCAGAGCCTGCGCCGGCTGGCCGCCCTCGACTTCGAGGTGGTGGTCTTCGGCCACGGCAAGGCGGTCGTCGAGGGCGCCGCCGACAAGTTCCGCGCCCTAGCCGGTTAGGTCTAGGACGCTTCGGGGTTGCCGCCGTCCGGTGCCGGTGTGGGTGTCACCGGGGTGCCCGGTTCGTCGGTGCGGCCGTACCCCGATGTGAGGAAGCGCAGGCCGGCCAGCAGCAGCGCCGCGATCGGCACCGCGATGAGGAAACGCACCAGCATCTCGGTGACGTCGATCTCGTCGAGGACGAAGCGGTACACCGCCGGTGCGGTCATCAGCAGCGCGAACAGCAGCACCGACCAACGGATCATCGCGCGGATCGCACCTGCCTGCGCGGGGCCGCGAGCTGGGGCGTGACGTCCGCGGCGATCCGGGCGCAGAGCATCGCGGCCCAGGCGTGCGGGGTGGCCGGCTTGCCGTCCAGCGAGTAGATCGGCAGGTCCAGCCCGAGCACGGTGGCCGGGTCGGAGGTCAGCTCGACGCTGTGCACCACCAGCGCCTCCACGTCGCCGAGGGCGCGCAGGTGGCGGGCGGTGTCGGCGGTCTTGCGGGTGGCGTCGACGACCGCCCAGAGCGCGGTGGCGCCGATCGCGTCGCACATGTCGTTGACCCAGATCGGGTCGGTGGCGCCGATCCGGGCGTCCATCACCACGATCCAGGCGGCCGTGCTGTGTTGCAGCTTGTCCGCCCGGGACGACGCTTCCTTGGGGGTGCGCAGCACGCGCGAGGAGTGCAGGCCGGTGCCGGTGGCCGAGGTGCCGGCCAGCAGCAGGTGGTTGGGGTCGATGCCGGCCTGGTCGAGCAGGTGTTTGGCGATCGGCACGGTGCTCGACAGGTCGCCGGCCAGGACGAGGATCTCGCCGGCGCCGTCGGGCACGGCCGGTGCGGCGGGGCGGGAGGCCAGGGCGGTGAGCACCCCGGCGTACGTGTCGCCGCCGGTGATCTGGGCCGCCATCGACTCGGGCATGCCCACCGAGACCAGGTTCATCACCACCGGGTCGGGGTGTGCCGGGCGCAGCACCAGGTCGGTTCCGGGTACGGCCGCGGCCGCCGGCTCCGGGCCGGCCTCGGTGGTGGCGGCGGGCTCGGTGGCCGGTTCCGGGGCGGCAGGCGGCGGAGGCGGCGTCGGTGGCGTCTTCGGCGGCGGCAGCGTCTGGTTCAGGCCGTAGGCATCGGCCGCCGTCCGGCCCGGTCCGGGCGGTGCCGACGACGGGCGCGGGGCGGCCGAGCTCTGCGATTCGCTCACTCCGAGGCCACCCATCAGCTCGGCCAGACTGGGTACGGGCGGCAGCGGCCGAAGTGGCGCGTTGACCGGCGCCTCGGTGGCCGTGGCGGGCCGGAACGGCCGTACCGTCGGGGTGTCGGGTTTGTCCTCGGTTTTGGGCCGTGGCGCCGGCCGGTGGGCCGAGGTCGCGATGTGGTTGGCCGCGTCCAGCCCGGCCATCAGCTCGGCGAAGGCGGCCGCGTTGTCGGACAGGTCACGTTTGCTCGCCGCCTCCAGGTCACCGATGCCCGCGTCCCGCCCGGTCTGTCGATCGGCCGGCGCCGGCTTGGGCCGGGCCGCCGGTTTCTGCTCGCCAGGCGCGATCCGGTCCTTGGCCTCGGCCCGTTCCAGCAGCTGCTCGAGGGTCTGCGGCGGTTCCTCGCGCGCGGGTGGCGGGGGCGGCGGTTTGGGCCGTTCCATGGCTGGGGCTTTGCGCTGGGGCATTGTCTTCCTGTCGTCGGTGATGTCCGGCACCTCAACGGAGAGCTCATAGTGCTGCTTCGCGAAGAAGCCGCCGAAGCCACCGCTACGGACCTTGTCGGCCGAGATGATCCGCACCCCGGAGCCGTACTCCTCGCGGACCTGAGCCAGCAGCGGCTCGATGGCCGGCCCCTCAAGCAGCACCCGCGTAGGCACCGTTCACCACCCCCATCGTCTCGATCTGTGCGGTGGAACCTGAGATCTCCGTGTAGGAGAGGACTTGGATCCGGCGCGTGCCGGCCTTGAGCAGCCGCATCAGGGGCAGCCGCAGTTGCGGTGAGCAGGCCAGCACCGGTGTGACGCCCTGCTGTTCGGCCGCCTCGACGAGCCGGGCGGCCTCGCTGACGATGGCCTCGGCACGCATCCCGTCGATGGCCATGAACGCACCGGTCTCGCTGGGTCGCAGCGACTCGAGCAGCGACTGTTCGAGCATCGGGTCGAGTGTGATCACGGTGAGCCGGCCGTGCTGGGCGTACTGGGCGGCGATGGCCGGGCCGAGCGCGGACCGGGCCGACTCGATCAGGCCGTCGTGGTCGGGCGAGGTCTTGGCCCGCAGCGACAGCGCCTCGAAGATGCGGACCAGGTCGCGGATCGGTACGCCCTCGTCCAGCATGGCCTGCAGCACCTTCTGGATCTGGCCCAGGCTGAGCTGGGCCGGGGTGAGCTCCTCGACGACCACTGGGTGGGTGCGTTTGACCATCTCGGTGAGCTGGCGGACGTCCTCGCGGCCGAGTAGCCGGCTGGCGTTGGTGCGGACCACCTCGGCCAGGTGCGTGATGATCACCGACGCCCGGTCGACCACTGTCGCGCCGGACAGTTCGGCCTGGTAGTGCAGCTCGGCCGGTACCCATTTGCCGGCCAGCCCGAAGACCGGTTCGACGCCGGCCCGGCCGGGCAGGGCCTGCAGGCCGTCGCCGATGGCCAGGACCGTTCCGGGTGGTGCCTGTCCGGTGCCCGCGTCGACGCCGCTGATCCGGATGGCGTAGGAGGAGAGCGGAAGATCAAGGTCGTCGCGGGTACGTACGGGCGGCATCACCAGGCCCAGTTCCAGGGCCATCTTGCGGCGCAGCGCGCGTACCCGGTCGAGAAGGTCTCCGCCGTTGGTGTCGACCAGGTCGACCAGGTCGGGGGAGAGGGCCAGTTCCAACGGGTCGACCCGCATCTCGCCGAGCAGTTGTTCGGGCGAGTCGGGGGCCGGGCGGTCGACGTCCTCGGCCCCGATCGGCAGTTCCGGCTCGGGTTCGGGGTCCTTGACGCGCTGGGCGATGGCCAGGGTGACCACGCCGATGATCAGGAACGGGACCTTGGGCAGCCCGGGGATCACACACAGGGCGAGGGCGGCGCCTCCGGCGATGCGCAGCGCCAGCCTGTTCTGGCTGAGCTGCTGGGTGACGCTGGAGCCCATGTCGCCGCTGGTGGCCGAGCGAGTGGTGATCAGACCGGTCGAGACGGAGAGCAGCAGCGCCGGGATCTGGGAGACCAGTCCGTCGCCGACGGTCAGCAGGCTGTACTGGTTCATCGCGTCGCTGGGCGACATGCCTTGCTGGAGCATGCCGACCGCGAAGCCGCCGACCAGGTTGATGACGGTGATGATGATGGCCGCGATGGCGTCGCCCTTGACGAACTTGGAGCCGCCGTCCATGGCGCCGTAGAAGTCGGATTCGGCGGCCACGTCGGCGCGGCGCTTCTTGGCCTCGGCCTCGTCGATCAGGCCGGCGTTGAGGTCGGCGTCGATGGCCATCTGCTTGCCGGGCATGGCGTCGAGGGTGAAGCGGGCGCCCACCTCGGCCACCCGCTCGGCGCCCTTGGTGACCACGACCATCTGCACGATGATCAGGATCAGGAAGATCACCAGGCCGATGACCAGCGAGCCGCCGACCACGAAGTCGCCGAACGCGTGGATCACCTTGCCGGCGTCGCCGTCGCGCAGCACCAGCCGGGTGGCGCTGATGTTCAACGCCAGCCGGAACAGGGTCAGCACCAGCAGCAGCGCGGGGAAGATCGAGAAGTCGAGTGGTCTCTGCACGAACATCGAGACCAGCAGCACCAGCAGGGCGACGGTGATGTTGGTGGCGATGAGCAGGTCGAGGAGGAAGGTCGGCAGCGGCACGACCATCATGACGATGATGCCGATGACCCCGACGGGCACGGCGAACTTGCTGAGGTTCCGTTTTTCCACGGCCTCCTCCCCTCACCACCGATGGTGCCCCGAAACCGGCAGTGATGTGGGGAAATTTCGCTTATGCGGCGGCTGGTGTGGGGTTCGGGTTCCGATGCACCCCGGCTGCCGATCCCCGTTTCTTCAGGCTCATGACGAACGCCAGCACCTTGGCCACCGCGCCGTAGAAGTCGGCCGGGATCTCCATGCCCACGTCCACCGACGACTCCAGCGCCCGGGCCAGCGCCACGTCCTGCACCAGCGGGATCCGGTGCTCGGTGGCCAACTCCCGGATCTTGGCGGCGATCGGCCCGGTGCCCTTCGCGATCACCCGTGGCGCGCCCTTCTCCGGTTCGTAGCGCAACGCCACCGCGACGTGGGTCGGGTTGACCAGCACCACGTCCGCGGTCGGCACGTCGGCCATCTGCCGGTTGCGGGCCATCGCCATCTGCCGGGCCCGGATCGCGGCCTTCACGTGCGGGTCGCCCTCGGTGTTCTTGTTCTCCTGCTTGACCTCCTCCTTGGTCATCCGCAGCTGCTTGTTGGTACGCCGGCGCACCACGAAGTAGTCGGCCGCGGCCATCACGATGCCGGCCACCGAGGCCGACCGGATCAGGTTCAGCACCGCGCCGTTGATCACGCCGAGCAGCGAGCCGAGCTGGAGCCGGCCGGCGGTCATCAGCAGCGGCACGATGTCCTTCATCGTCATGTAGAGCACGCCGGCCAGCACCCCGGTCTTGATCAGCGCCTTGGTGCCCTCCCAGAGCGACTGCGGCCCGAACATCTTCTTGATCCCGGGCAGCGGGTTCAGCCGGTTGAACTTGGGGATGAACAGCTTGGTGGCCACCCGGATGCCGCCCTGCGCGCCGGCCGCGGCGATGCCCACCGCCATCATGGTCAGCGACAGGGGCAGGACCGCCCAGGCGGCGCTCATCAGGCCGTCTTTCATGATGCCGAGGGCGATGGCCGGGTCCGGATCCTGGATCACGTCGGGGATCTTGGCCATCAGCTCACGTGCGTGGTCCATGGCCGAGCTGAGCGTACGAGGCAGCATGACGCTGGCCGCGAGCATGCCGAACCAGGCGCCCACGTCCTGGCTGCGCCCGATCTGGCCCTCCTGCTTGGCCTTCTTCAGTTTTTGCGCGGTTGGCTGTTCAGTCTTCTCACTCACGACCCACCCATCACCCCCGGGGAAATCGTGACCTAAGCGGATGGCGCGAGTGGCCGAAAACCAGGGAGTAGGCCGCCAAAACGTCAGGGGGAACGGTCATGACCTCGCCGATCAGCGGGAACGTGAGCAACCAGTACGACAACACGGCCGCCAAGTCGACGTCGCTCTACACCAACAAGTCCACCACCGACGCCGGCACCGACAAGAAGCTCGGCGACCAGGACACGTTCCTCAAGCTCCTGGTGGCCCAGCTGAAGTACCAGGACCCGAGCAACCCGGCCGACTCGACCCAGTTCCTCGCTCAGACGGCCCAGTTCACCCAGGTGGAGAAGCTCGGCGAGATCGCCGACATGCTCTCCGCCCAGCAGCTGATCGGCGCCAGCGCGCTGGTCGGCCGCACTGTCACCTATCAGGACGCGGACGGCGTGAGCCACACCGGCGTCGTGACGAAGACCAAGCTCAACGGCGACAGCGGCCCGACCGTGACGGTCGGGAACATGGATGTGGAGCTGTCGAAGGTCACGGAAGTCCAGGAAACCTCCGACCCCGCCACCTCCACCACGAAGGAAGCCTGATCCATGCTGCGTTCCCTGTTCTCCGGCATCAGCGGACTCCGCGCGCACCAGCAGATGATGGACGTCACCGGCAACAACATCGCCAACGTCAACACCACCGGTTACAAGTCCAGCCAGACCGTCTTCCAGGACACCCTGTCGCAGATGGTCAACGCGGCCGGTGCGCCGCAGAACCAGTCCGGTGGCACCAACCCGGCCCAGGTCGGCCTGGGCGTGCGGCTGGCCAGTATCAACGCCAACTTCGGGCAGGGCGCGGCGCAGACCACCGGCAAGTCCTCGGACATGATGATCCAGGGTGACGGCTTCTTCGTGGTGAAGAGCGGCGGCGAGGCCCTCTACACCCGGGCCGGCTCGTTCACCTTCGACGCCAACGGTTCGCTGACCACGCCCAACGGGCAGATCGTGCAGGGCTGGAGTGGCGACGGCGACGGCAACGTCAACACCTCGGGCGCACCGGGCGACATCAAGCTGCCCATCGGCATCAGCCTCTCGCCCGAGATCACCGAGAACATCACGATGACCGGCAACTTCTCCAACGAGGCGGTGATCGGCACCAAGAAGGAGATCCCGGTCAAGGTGTACGACGCCGCCGGCGCCGCCAACACCATGGTGGTGGAGTTCGAGAAGACCTCCGCCACCGAGTGGACGTTGACGCTGCCGGACGGCTCGACTCAGCCGATCACGTTCACCGACGGCAAGGCGGTCGGCACGCCCGACCTGGACACCGGCGAGGACACCGGCAAGGTGACGGTGGGCGCGTACACGTTCGACATCCACGATCTGACCCAGTACAGCGGCAACACCGAGGCCCGGGTGAGCAACTCGGACGGGTCCGGGGCCGGTGTGCTCAGTTCGTACACGGTGTCCAACACCGGCCAGATCGTCGGTGTTTTCTCCAACGGCCTGAAGCAGACCCTGGGCCAGGTCGCCCTGGCCAACTTCAACAACGTCAACGGCCTGGAGAAGATCGGCGACTCGATGTTCCGCAGCACGGTCAACTCGGGTCTGGCTCAGGTCGGCGCAGCCGGCTCAGCCGGTCTGGGCCTGATCACCAGCGGCGCGCTGGAGATGTCGAACGTCGACCTGGCCCAGGAGTTCACCAACCTGGTCATCGCCCAGCGCGGCTTCCAGGCCAACAGCCGGGTCATCACCACCTCCGACGAGATCCTCCAGGAGCTCGTCAACCTGAAACGATAAATCGGATGCGTGGCCCGGCTCAGCGCGGGTCGGGCGGCAACACCGGCATAGGCCGGGGTCGGGCTATCTCTGCCGACTCCGGCCTCTGTCTGTTCCCAGCGAATACCGCAGGTCGCACCCCAACAGCGACCATTGCGCGCTCATCGGCAACCGACAGCGGGCCGATGGACCAGTTGACGGGCTACGGATGGCCCAACCAGCCGCAACATGACTGACCAAGGATGGACGTCTTGATCCTCGTAACCCGCATCAACGGTGCCGTGTTCGCACTCAACCCGGACCTGGTCGAGCGAGCCGACTGCACGCCCGACACGGTCATCACGCTGGTCGACGGCACCAAGTACGTCATCTCCGAATCCGTGCCCGAGTTCATCGACTCGGTACGCCACTACCGCGCCTCGCTGATCGCCCAGGCGAGCCGCCTCGAAAGTGAGCCCGCCACCGCGGTCTCGGACAACGTCGAGCAGGACGCCGTCGTGCTCCCGCTGCACCGGAAGGACCGCTGATGGACATCGCAAGCATTGTCGGCATCGTCGTTGCCGTCGTCATCGTGTTCACCGTCCAGATCCTCGAGGGCGGTAACCCGGCGTCGATCATCCTGATCCCGTCGATGCTGCTGGTGTTCGGCGGCGCGTTCATGGCGGCCATGGCCGGCGGCGTGCTGAAGGACGCGATCGGCGTCGGCAAGTCGTTCCAGCGGGCGCTGCTGGCCAAGGTCGCCCCGCCCACCCAGCTGGTCGACGAGGTCGTCAAGCTGGCCGAGCGGGCCCGCCGGGAGGGCCTGCTGGCCCTGGAGGACGCGGTCAAGACCGTCCAGCACCCGTTCCTCAAGCGTGGTCTGCAGCTCGCCATCGACGGCACCGACCCCGAGGAACTGCACGACATCCTGCACGCCGAGATCGGCGCCAAGAAGAAGGCCGACAAGGCCGGCAAGAAGATGTTCGAGAACATGGGCGGGTACGCCCCGACCGTCGGCATCATCGGCACGGTCATGGGCCTGGTGCACGTGCTCGAGAACCTGGACAAGCCCGAGTCGCTCGGTCACTCCATCGCCGCGGCGTTCGTCGCCACCCTGTGGGGCGTGCTCTCGGCCAACCTGATCTTCCTCCCGATGGCGGCCCGGCTCGACCGGCTGTCCGGCATCGAGGTCGACGAGATGGAGCTGGTGATCGACGGCGTGCTGGCGATCCAGGCCGGCTCCAACCCGCGCCTGGTGGCGCAGAAGCTTCGTTCCCTTCTTCCCCCGGACGCGGCCAAGGCGGCCGAGGCGGCGGCATCGACCAAGAAGGCCGCGTGATCTGCGCGCGAGCGCAGCGAGGCCACCAGACACAGCTGAGTCGTTCATGGCGACCGGAGCGAAGCGGAGATTGACATGAGTAGCGGCGGGGGCGCGAAGAAGAAGAAGGGCGGTCACGAGGAGCACGAGGAGCACGTCAACCACGAGCGCTGGCTCGTGTCGTACGCCGACATGCTCACGCTGCTGTTCGTGCTGTTCGTGGTGCTGTTCTCGATGAGCAGCGTCGACCAGAAGAAGTTCGCCGAGCTGGCGGCCGGCCTGTCCGAGGGGTTCGGTGCGCAGAGCGCCGCGTTCAGTGGTTCGGCGGCGACACTCGACGGATCCGGCAACTCGACGTCGGTGGTGCCGATCGACCCGGGCGTCAACCCCGGCGACGGCGGTACCGGCACGGAGAACATGTCCCAGAAGGACAAGCAGGCGGTCGAGGCCGCTCTGCGGGCCGAGGCCCGGTTGAAGGCGTCGAAGGATGCCGAGGCCGCGACCAAGGAGGCCAAGAACCTCAAGCAGGTGGAGGAGAAGGTGACCGACGCCCTGGTCAAGGCCAAGCTGCGCGACCAGGTCAAGTTCACCATCAACGAGCGCGGCCTGGTGATCACCGTGATCACCAACGAGGTGGTCTTCGACGGCAACCGGGCCGACCTGCGGCCCGGCGGCGAGAAGATCCTCGACGCGATCGCGCCGGCGCTGGCCAAGCTGCCCAACAGCGTCGAGGTGGACGGGCACACCAACCAGCTCAAGGCCACGACGACGTACTACCCGAGCGGCTGGGAGCTCTCCGCGGCCCGGGCCTCGACCGTGGTGCGTTTCCTGACCGGGCACGGCCTGCCCAAGGACCGGATGAGCGCGGTCGGGTTCTCCGACACCAAGCCGCTGATCAGCCCCAAGGACCCGAGGTCGGTGACGATGAACCGCCGTGTCGACGTCGTCGTCCTGACCCAGCTCACCGCCGAGCAGGCGGCGTTGCTGCCGGCCGCCGCGGGCGACGACAGCAAGTTGCACGCCGGCGCTACGACCGCCGAGGCCGCGGCCGAACAGAAGGCCGGCACCACGACCACGACCACCACCACCACCACGACTGACTGAGACAGGGGGACCGGGAGATGGCTGAAGAGAAGACAGAAGCGGCCGAGGCGCCGAAGAAGTCCAAGAAGTTGCTGCTGATCATCATCATCGCGGTGGTCGTCCTGGGCGGCGGTGGTGCCGGGGCGTTCTTCATGTTGAAGAGCGACAAGGCCGAGGCCAAGCCGGCGCCGGTGAAGGGCGCGGTCGTGTCGATGGACAACGCGATCACGATCAACCTGGCCGACGCGCATTACCTCAAGCTGGGCTTCACGCTGCAGCTAACCGAGGCGGCGGGCGAGACCGCACCGGACATCGCCGAGGCCATCGACCTGGCGATCGACGAGTACACCGGCCTGAAGATCGGTGAGCTGGAGACCGAGAAGGGCCGCGAGGCGAAGAAGGCGGACCTGCTCGCGAAGATCGAGAAGGCGTACACCGTCGAGGGCGCGACCGAGTCGCCCGTGATGGACATCTACTTCACCCAGTTCGTGACGCAGTAAGGCAAAGCACGCGGATGGGCAGGCCGGTCACACCGGACCTGCCCATTCTGCGTATTGCGGCGCGGGAAGGGGTGAAATGACGCGATTATGGGTTATGTGACCTCCACCGCCGCGCGCCCGCCGGGCAAGATGTCGCGCCGGGGCAGCGGGCCGACCCTGTACGACTTCCGCCGGCCGATCAAACTGTCCCGCGAGCACGTTCGCTCGCTGCAGATCTGCTTCGAGACGTACGCCCGCAGCTGCGGCAACCTGCTCACCACCCGGCTGCGCGTCGTCAGCAGCGTCACCCTGGCCTCGATCGAGCAGCTGAACTACGACGAGTACGTGTCCGCGCTGGAGAACCCGACGGTGATCGCGATGGTCACGATCGACCCGCTGCCCGGCACCGTGCTGATGGAGATGGCCTCGTCGGCGGCGATGACCGCGATCGACCACATGCTCGGCGGCCCCGGCGGGGCCCAGCCCGAACGCCCGCTCACCGAGGTCGAGATGCCGCTGCTGCGCGGCCTGCTCGAGCGGATGCTGGGCGAGCTGCGCTACGGGTTCGAGACCCTGGTCGACATCTCGCCCAAGTTGCGGGAGATCGAGTACAACGCCCAGTTCCTGCGGGCCCACCAGCCCAGCGACGCGGTGGTCATCGCCTCCTTCGACGTCAAGATCGGGACCGAGGAGTGCGTGGCGAGCATCTGCCTGCCGTACAACACGATCCTCCCCGTGCTCGAGAAGCAGGAGCAGATCGAGCTCACCGCCCAGGAACGGATGGTCCGCGACTCCTCGCAGCGCAACCTGACCGCCGGGCTTTCCGCCGCGCCGATCGACGTAGCCGTCCGATTCCAGCCCATTCGTATGCGTACGGATGACATCGTGGATCTGCGGCCCGGTGACGTCGTGCCGCTGAGCCACCCGACCAGCCTGCCGCTCGACGTCACCGTCAACGAGACCGTGTTCGCCCACGCGGTCCCCGGTAACCAGGGCGCCCGGCTCGCGTGCCTGATCGTGCCCACGCCCGCGGAGGCCCCGTCGAAGGAGGTTGGCCGTCGATGACCGCGCCGACGATCACCGCACCCCAGCTCGCACTGGCCCGGACCGCCGCCGAGGCCGCCCTGGCCGTGCTGCCCACCAGCCGTGAACTGGTGGCCGGCGAGCCGATCGCGGCGACCACCGACACCCTGACCGAGGGTCAGGCGATCACCGCCAAGTTCAGTGGCGCCGCCACCGGCGAGGTGGTGGTCGTGGTCGGCCAGGACCTGGCCGACGCGCTCAAGGAGAGCCCGCTCGGCGAGCTCGACCTGACCGCGGCGGTACGCCCGGCGCTGGAGGCCGCCGCCCGCGTGTTCGGGCCCACCGTGCTCGACCCCGGTCAGCTGATGGAACCGGGCGTGGCGCTCAGCGCGATCGCCGCCAAACCGGACGCGGTGGCCGTGCCCCTGCTGGACGCGGGCGAGACCCGGGCCGTGGTGGCGCTGGCGCTCAGCCCGTGGCCGGCCGACGGCGAGAGCGGTGGCGGCGGGATGGCCGCGCGGTCACCAGGCGCAGCGGCCATCCGGGGCGGCCTGGACATGCTGCACGACGTCGAGATGGAGGTCTCGGCCGAGCTCGGGCGGACCCGGATGAGCGTACGCGAGCTGCTGTCGCTCTCCCCCGGCGCGATCGTCGAACTCGACCGGGCCGCCGGCAGCCCCGCCGACCTGCTGGTCAACGGCCGACTCATCGCGCGCGGCGAGGTGGTCGTGGTGGACGAGAACTTCGGCATCCGGATCACCGAGATCGTCGCCCCGGGCAGCGAACGGGAGTGACCCCTTGTTCGAACTCGCCCTGCGGATCGGTTTCTCCCTCCTGGTCGTCTTCGGCCTGATGTGGGGCCTGGCCAAGGTGGCCCGGCGCGGGGTGAGTGGCGGCCGCGGGACGGGGACGCTGTCGGTGCTCAACCGGCAGCAGCTGGCCCGGGGCGCGGCCGTGACAGTGGTCCAGGTGGCCGATCGGGCGCTCATCCTGGGCGTCACCGATCAACAGGTCAGTCTGCTCGGCGAAACCGAGCTGGCGGTGTTCCAGAAGCAGGCCGCGCACCCGCACGAGAAGCGGGACGCGGTCGACCTTCCGGCGGACACCTTCGTCCCTCCGGGGCGGCTGGACGGCTCGGCGCTGTCCCCCAAGGTGTGGCGCTCGACCATGGACTTCCTCCGCGACCGGACGACGAGGCGCTGATATGCGGCGTACCCTCTGGATCTTTGTTCTAGCCCTTTGCGCGGGAGTGATCCTCCTGCCGGACACGGCCATGGCCGCGCCCGCACCGCCCACCCCACCCGCCTCGCCCAACGTCAACATCGACATCGGCGGTACCAACCCCGACGGCAGCAAGCCGGCCACCTCGCTGGTCATCGTGCTCGGCCTGACCCTGCTGTCGGTCGCGCCCGCGGCGCTGCTGCTGTGCACCTGCTTCACCAAGGTGTTCATGGTCCTCGGGATCACCCGCAACGCGCTCGGGCTGCAGAGCATGCCGCCCAACCAGGTGCTGGCCGGGCTGGCCCTGTTCATCAGCCTGTTCATCATGTCGCCGACCGTGTCGCAGGTGAACCAGCAGGGCGTGCAGCCCTATCTCAAAGGCGACAAGAGCCAGTCCCAGGCGTTCCGCGACGGCGTCAAACCGCTGCGCGAGTTCATGTGGCGGACCACCCGCGAGGACGAGGTCGCGCTGCTGGTCAAGGTGTCCAAGCAGGAGACGCCGAAGAACAAGGACGACGTCGAGCTGACCACGCTGATCCCGGCGTTCGTGCTGTCCGAGATCCGGGCCGCGTTCATCATCGGCTTCGTCATCTTCATCCCGTTCCTGATCATCGACATGGTGGTGTCGGCGTCCCTGATGTCGCTGGGCATGATGATGTTGCCACCGGTGACAGTGGCGATGCCGTTCAAACTGTTGCTGTTCGTGCTGGTCAACGGCTGGGGCCTGGTTATCACGGCGCTGGTGGCGAGCTACGGGTGAACTGGGACGTACCCATCGCCGAACTGCTCTCGATCATGCTGGGTGCGGTCCGGGCGGGCGCGTGGCTGGCGATCTGCCCGCCATTCCAGAACCGGATGATTCCGGCGCAGGTCAAGGTGCTGCTGTCCATCGCCATCACCCTGCCGATGACGCCGTACCTGCGCGGCCACCTGCCGTCGATCGAGACGCCGGACATCATCGCCTGCGCGGCGCTGCAGGTCTTCGTGGGCGCGGCACTGGGCTTCATCACCGCGATGCTGTTCGCCGCCATCCAGGCCGCCGGCGACCTGATCGATGTGTTCGGCGGGTTCACCCTGGCCATGGCCTTCGACCCGCTGTCGATGAACCAGAGCTCGATCTTCGGCCGGTTCTACAACCTGACCGCGGCGACGCTGCTGTTCGCCTCGGACGGGCACCAGCTGATCCTGCGCGGGTTCCTGCAGTCGTACCAGGCGCTGCCGTTGAACGCGAACATCTCCATGGAGACCTTCAGCAAGCTGCTGCTCTCGGGCATCGCCGAGATGTTCCTGGCCGCCCTGCAGATCGCCGGCCCGCTGATCGCGGTGCTGTTCCTCACCGACGTCGCGTTCGGCCTGCTCAATCGGGTGGCGCCGGCGCTGAACGCGTTCCAGCTCGGCTTCCCGGCCAAGATCCTGCTGGTCCTGACCCTGTCCGGCACCGCTATCGCGATGCTCCCCCGGGCCCTGGACGGCCTGGTCGACAAGGCCGTCGCCGCGGTCGTCCACCTCACCGGCGGCTAACCAGTCAGTGATAGCCCAGGACGGTATCGGCGGGCCGAATACCGTCCTGGGCTACCACTTGTACCTGACCTTGGGCTTGACCTCGGGCTTGACCGCTCTTGATCCTGACCTACGGCGCGAACGACAACGAGTACTTCCCCTTGCCGTAGCGGTTCACCTCGATCATCAGGTCGAGGCGGCGGCCGAGTGCGAGGAAGTGGGCGCGGGCGTCGTTCGGCAGCGGCATCCCCGGATACACCACCTGGTAGAGCTTCACGTGCGGGCCGCCCTCGCGGTTGAGCAGCGAGGTCAGCACGTTGAAGAGCTCGAAGACGTTCTCGGCCAGGTTGGGGGCTAGCTTCTTGTCGTCGATGCTGTCCTCGGCCGCGCCGGCCGGGAGCAGGCCCAGCGCCGCACCGACGTTGGCCGCCAGCTCCAGCTGCATGCCCATCACGGCGAAGATCTGCTGGTGGCTGTCGGTGTAGATGGCGATCGTGCCGCCGGGCAGGTCCTCGGCGGTCATCGGCGGGCCGGGGCTGACGTTGCAATCGCGTCCGAGCAGGTCCTCGAAGAGGTTGCGGACGAGGTGGGAACCGGGGATTACCGAGGTGTCAGACATAAATATCATCCCAAGATCGGAGAGAGGACCTCATCGAAACGTTCGGCGGTGAAGGGCTTGACGATGAAGAACAGCGAGCCCGCCGCCTCGGCCTGCTGCTGCATCTCGGGCGTGCACTCCGAGGTGACGAAGCCGAACTTCACGGCGTTGCCGGCCGAGCGCAGCTGGCGGAGCACCTCGATGCCGGTCATCTCAGGCATGTTCCAGTCGGAGATGACCAGGTCGGGGCCTTCAGCCGTGGCCTTGTCGAGTGCCTCCTTGCCGTCCGCGGCCTCCACCAGGTCGTGGTCGCCGAAGCCGGCCTGACGCAGCGTCCGGGTGACGATCTGCCGCATCACCCGGCTGTCGTCGGCGATCAGGATCTTCATGCGGACTCCCCCTCCTTGTTGCTGTCCCGGCTCTGCCACATCGAGACCGACACCGGCTCGCCGTCCCACACGCCGTAGAGACCGCTGAGCCGCTCGGCGGCCGGATACTTGGTGGCCGAGTCGGGGGCCATCACCACCTGCGGCAGGGACAGGAAGCAGCCGGCCGGCAGCATCGCCTTGACGTTGCCGCCGACGATGTTGGCCAGCTCGCCGAGCACGTCGGACAGGTCCTCGGCGCCCACCTCCTCGACCTCCATGGCCAGGAAGGCGGCGGCGGCCATCTTCGCGGCCCTGATGGAGGACGCGTAGACCACGTGCCCGGTCCAGGATCCGGTGATCGAGACCGACGAGTGCACCTCGGACGGCTGCTTCTCGTCACCGGTCGGGATCAACGGGTTGATCCCCTCCGGGTCCAGGTAGGACACCCAGACCTGTTCCACCATCTCGGCGAGGTCGCCCTCATTCACCACGACGTCGACGCTCATGAGTTCGCTCCGGTCGGGACAAGGCCCAGCAGGGCCAGCTTTTCGATCATCGCGCCCTCGGTGAAGGGCTTGATCACGTATTCGTGGGCGCCCGCCGCGAGCGCCCGCACGATCTGGCTCTGTTCGCTCTCGGTCGTGACCATGACCAGGGTCATCTCCCGCAGGCGCGGGTCGGCCCGGACCCGGGTGACGAACTCGAGCCCGTTCATGTTGGGCATGTTCCAGTCGATCAGGGCCAGGTCCGGCACCTCGGTCATGGTGGCCAGCAGGTCCAGTGCCTCCTGGCCGTCGCCGGCCTCGGTGGCCTCGAAGTTCAGTTTGGTGACGATGCGCTTGAGGATCATGCGCATCGCTCGGGAGTCGTCGATCACCATGGCGCGCATGTTTCATCCCCTCCTGGCAGCACCGGCGCCGACCGGCGCGGCGCTGCGGATCCGGTAGGCGGAGGTCCGTCCGGCCGCCACCCGTTCGTAGTTGTCGTCGATGCCGATGGTCGTCTCGGCCGCGCCGAGGAACAGCCAGCCGTCCGGCCGCAGCAGCCGGGCCACGTTGCGCAGCACGTTCTTCTTGGTCGCGACGTCGAAGTAGATCAGGACGTTGCGTAGGAAGATCACGTCGAACTGGGGCATCGGCGGCAGGGGCGCGGTCAGATTCATCAGCTTGAAGCTGACGTTGCGCCGCAGGGCGGGCGCGATCCGCCAGTGCGCGCCGGCCCGTTCGAAGTACTGCACCAGCTGGGCCGCGGGCAGGCCGCGGTTGACCTCGACCTGGCTGTACTCGGCCGTCTCGGCCCGCTTGACCATCTCGGTGGAGATGTCGCTGCCCATGATCTCGTAGCCCCAGCCCGGAGGCAGGTGCTCCTGCAGGGTGATGGCCAGGCTGTACGCCTCCTGGCCGCTGGAGCTGGCCGCCGACCAGAGCCGGATCTTGCGCTGGCTGCCCCGGGACTTGACCAGCTCCGGCAGCACCACGTCGGTCAGCGCGGTGAACGGCTCCCGGTCGCGGAACCAGGACGTCTCGTTGGTGGTGAGCGCGTCGACGACCCTGCGCTCGTGCTCCTTGTTGGTGCGGCGCTGCAGCTCGGCCAGGAAGTCACCGACACCGGCCGCGCCGACCGCCCGGGCGACCGGGATCAGCCTGGCCTCGACCAGATACTCCTTGCCGGGGGCGAGCACGATCGACGCCTCGCGCCGGACCAGGGTGGAGACGAACGAGAAGTCGGCCTGGGAAAGGGTCATCGGGCCACCGCCGCGGATCGGCCGACCTTGAGCCGGTTGAGCATGCTGGATGCGATGCGGTCGAGCGGCACGATCTCGTCGGCCAGCCCGGCCTGCACGACCGCGCCGGGCATGCCCCAGACCACCGAGCTCGCCTCATCCTGGGCGAGCACCTCGGCGCCGGCGTCGCGCATCACCTTGGCGCCGTTGCGGCCGTCGGCGCCCATGCCGGTGAGCACCGTCGCGTACGCGGCCCCTCCGAACACCTGCGCCACCGAACGGAACATGACGTCGACCGCCGGCCGGCACGAGTTCTCCGGCGGCGCGCTGCTGAGCTGGGTGACCACTGCCGTTCCCTTACGTACGAGCACGAGGTGCTTGTCCCCGGGCGCTATGTAGACGGTCCCGGCGGCGAGTTCCATGCCCTCGGACGCCTCGACCACGGTCAGCGCCGTGCTGCGGTCGAGCCGCTCGGCGAACATCTTGGTGAACACCGGCGGCATGTGCTGGGTGACCACCATCGGCACCGGCAGGTCGGCGGTCAGACCGAGCAGCACCTTGGTCAGCGCGTCCGGGCCGCCGGTCGAGCAGCCCACCGCGAGCAGGTCGACCCGGCCCGGTGGGCCACGGCGCACCGGTGCGGCCGGGCGGGTGGCCGCGGGCCGCAGGGACGGCGCGGGCCGGCTCGGCGGTCCGGTCAGTGGCCGTGCCGGTGCCCGCGACGGCGCCGACGGTGGGCCCTTCTTCGCCAGGGCGTGGATCTTGGGTACGAGTTGTTCACGCACCGCCGCGACCGACTCGGCGATCGAGCCGACGTTGGACGGCTTGGTCACGTAGTCGGTGGCGCCCGCGGAGAGCGCCTCCAGCGTGGCCGACGCGCCCGACGCGGACAGGGTGCTGAACATGATGACCGGCACCTGCTTGTTCCGCTTGCGCAGTTCGCGGACTGCCTCGATGCCGTTCATCTTGGGCATCTCGATGTCCATGGTGATGACGTCCGGCTTCAACTGGTCGATCTTGGCCTGGGCCAGCTGACCGTTGGCCGCCGTGCCGACCACTTCGATACCGGGCGCACCGCCCAGGGCATCGGTGATCAGCTTGCGTACGACGACAGAGTCGTCCACGACGAGGACAGCGATCATCAGGCCACCCCCTTCTCGCCGAGCCAGGACGGGCCGAGCGCCGCGACCACCGGTGCGAGCAGCCGATGTGCCGTGGCGGTGTCCAGCAGGTCACGCACGACCAGCGCCTGGACCGCGCCGCTGAGCATGTTCCACACCCCGCCGGCCCGGTCGGCCAACGGGATACCGGCCGTGTCGACGGCCTGTACCAACAGCATCTGCGCTGCGGCGGCCGTTCGGACCCGATCCGACAGATACGCCGCCCACGAGGCGGAATGCACCGCCGGGGACCACCCACCGGCGTTGCGTCGCGCGTCCTCAGCCGAGGCTGTCAGGCGGGTCAGATCACGCGCCCGGATGCCACGCAGCCGATCCAGCAGGGCGGACACGGCGTAGTGGTGCGGTCCGAGGTCGATCGGCGCACCGGCCGGCAACTTCCGCAACGCGGACACCCAGCCGGCGCCGAGCATCCGGCGGGTCGACTCGCTCAGCACCTCGCGCAGGTAGCTGGCCACCGCGGCGTCGCAGAGCAGGGCGGTGGCGGCGGAGGCCGAGTCGGTCTGCTTCGCCTCCCGGCCGGCGCCGTGCCAGGTCCACGCCATCACGTCGTAGCGCAGACAGGTGAGCAGCGCGTCGACCGAGCCGATGGGCGCCCGTTCGACCAGGGCCAGCGCGCCGGCCGGGTCGTCCTTCTCCAGCGACTTGAGCGACGGCAGCCGCCGGGCGGCGCTCTCCACCTCGACCCAGAGCGGGCCGCGCACGTCCTCGTGCGGCAGCCGTTCGGCCAGGACCGGCAGATCGCCCGGCCCCAGCCGCAGGCCGCGCAGAAGCACCTCGGCCGTGGCCGACCCACCGCCCAGGCGGGTCAGATCGAAGCCGAGGACGGGAGCGCTGACCAGGCTGTACATCAGGTGGTGGCTCGATATGTGTCGACGGCCTGCCGCACGTCCAGGGCGAGCATCAGCCGCCCGTCCAGCTTGAAGGTGCCGACCACGAGCTCGCGGGTCGGCCCGCTGAGGGTGTCCGGCGGCGGCTCGAACGCGTCGTCGTCGAGGTCGACGACCTCGCCGATCCGGTCGACCAGCAGGCTGACCGGTTCGCCGTCGCCGCGCAGGATCACGTTCATCACCGGGCCCTCGAGCGACTGCCGGGCCAGGCCCAGCTGCACCCGTAGGTCGACCGCGGCGATGACCTGGCCCCGCAGGTTGAACAGGCCGCCGACGGCGGGCGGGGCGAGGGGCACCGGGGTGTACTCGTTGTACGAGAGCACCTCCTGCACGGTGTCCACCTCGACGCCGAAGAGCTGATCGGCCACCTCGAAGGTGGCGAACTGCCGGCTCGCCATGTCAGGCCTCCACCAGCATCGGGTCGTCCATGTCCTGATAGAAGTTCGGGTCCGCGGCCAGGATGGCCCGGCGTACGTCGAGCAACTCGGTCACCCGCTGCTGGATCACCGCGGTGCCGACCAGGCCGTCCTCCTCGGCGTCCCGGCGGGCGGTGGTCGAGTTCTCCGCGATGTCCACGATCCGGTCGACGACCAGCGCGACGCTGCGGCCACCCTCGCTGTAGACCACCACCGACACGGTGTCCCCCTCCAACTCCTCGGTGTACGCCCCGAGCAGGTGCGACAGCCGGACCAGGGGCAGGATCTGCCCTCGGTACTGCACCACCTCGCGCGAGCCGGCCTGCTCGATCCGGTCCCGTGGGAACTCCTCGAGCCGGGTGACCGTGTCCAGCGGGATCGCCACCCGGCGTTCGCCGACCGCGGTGACCAGCAGCCGTTCACCGGTGCCGGCGGCGCCCGCGCCCCGCGACGTGCCCTGCACGTTCTGCCGTTCCGAGTCCTGGGCGAGCTGCGAGCGGCGGGCCAGCGAGGACGCGTCCAGGATCAGGCCGACCTTGCCGTCACCGAGGATGGTCGCGCCGGCGTAGATGCCGATGTCCTTGAACCTGCTGTTGAGCGCCTTGACCACGACCTCTTCGGTGTTGAGGACGCGGTCCACGACCAGGCCGAACCGGCGGCCGTCGGCCTGCAGCACCATGATGTAGACACCCTGGTCGCCGCCGACCTCCAGGCCGAGCGCGCGGTCCAGCCGCACCAGCGGCAGGAGTTTGCCGCGCAGCCGGTACACCGGCGCCCCCGAGGCGTATTCGATCTTGGTGGACTGCCCGTCGATGAAGACCAGTTCCAGCACGGCGACCTGCGGGATGACGTACCGCTGGTCGCCGCAGTCGACAGTGAGCGCCTGGATGATGGCCAGGGTCAGCGGGATGTTCAGCCGCCAGACGGTGCCTTCGCCGAGGGTGGAGTCGACGCTGACGGTGCCGCCGATCCGCTCGATGTTGGTCTTGACCACGTCCATGCCGACGCCCCGGCCGGACACGTTGGTCACCTTGGCCGCGGTCGAGAAGCCGGGCTGGAAGACCATCGCCATGATGTCGCGCTTGTCCATGGTCGCCACCTGATCGGCGCGGAGCAGGCCCTTCTCGACCGCCTTCTGCGCGATCCGGTTGACGTCCATGCCGGCGCCGTCGTCGGCCACCTCGACCGCCACGTGCCCACCCTCGTGGTAGGCCCGGAGCGTCAGGGTGCCCTCCGGCGTCTTGCCGGCCGCGGTCCGGCGCTCGACCTCTTCGATGCCGTGGTCGACCGCGTTGCGGACCAGGTGGGTCAGCGGGTCCTTGACCGCCTCGAGCAGGCTGCGGTCGAGCTCGGTCTCCTTGCCCTGCATGACCAGCTGGACCTGCTTGCCGAGGGAGTTGGAGAGGTCCCGGATGACCCGGGGCAGCTTCGACCAGATGTGGTCGATCGGCTGCATCCGGGTCTTCATGATCCCGGCCTGCAGCTCGCTGGTGATCATGCCGAGCCGCTGGGCGCTGCGGACCAGGCCCGAGTCGCCGGTCTCCATCACGCCCCGGACCAGCTGGTTGCGCGCCAGGACGAGCTCGCCGACCATGTTCATCAGGTTGTCGAGCAGGTCGACGTCGACCCGGATGGCCTGGTCGGCGACGCTGCGCTTGGGCGCCTGCTGCTGCAGTGCCTCGTTGACCGCGGCCGGCTGGGCCTTGCCCTCCTCGAGCAGGATCGTGCCGAGCTTGCGTTCGTCACCCTCGAGCTGCGACTGCAGGCCGGACGCGACGTCGGCGGGCTGGGCGGCACCGGACTCGACCAGCATCTCGCCGATCGGCTTGCGCTGGCCCTCGACCGGGTCGGGCGCCGGGCGGGTGCCCTGCTCCTCCAGCGGAGCCGGTGCGACCTCCGGTTCGGCGGCCTCGGCGGCCGGTTCGGCCTCGGCCTGCGCTTCCCCCTCGGCGGCGGGAGCCTGCATCTGGGCGTGTACCGCGCTGATGATGCTGTCCACGTCGACGTCGCCCTCGTTGCCGCTCGCCTCGATCTCGGCGAGCAGCGACCGGACCCCGTCGATGGTGGCCAGCAGCGTGGTGATCGTCTGCGGGGTGACCGGCATGACGCCGTCCCGCAGTTTGGACAGCAGCGATTCACCCGCGTGGGCCAGTGTCTCCAGCCGGCCGAAGGCCAGGAAGCCACTGGTGCCCTTGATCGTGTGGATCGCCCGGAAGATGCGCGAGATCAGATCGCGCGAGTTGGGGTCCTGCTCGAGATCGACTAGATCCCGGTCGATCTGATCCAGGTTCTCATGGCTCTCCATGAGGAACTCGCCGACGATCTCACCAAGGTCTTCCACCGTGCGTCACCCTCCGCTCTAGCCCTACCAAGACCCTGATCGACCTGGGTACGCGCAACCTGAGCACACCCGGCCGACACCTCAGCCTTCCTCGCCGGCCGCCTTGCGATAGCGGTAGCCGAAACCCCGGACCGACTCGATCGGCGACTCGTCCGGATCGGACCAGCCGAGCTTTCGGCGTAGCCGGAGCACGGCGAACTTCACCCGTTCCTGGCCGATCCCGGTCGGATCGTCCCAGGCCTGGGTCAGCAGCTGATTGGGGCTGAGCACCGCGCCGGCGTGCCGGACCAGCGCGTTGAGCAGCCGGAACTCGGTCGGCGTGAGGCGCTTCTCGTCGCCCTTGACGTAGACCCGGCGCTTGGTCGGGTCGAGGTGCACCAGGCCGTCGTCGTAGATCTGGCTGGCCCAGCTGTTCTGCCCGGACGACGAGCGGCGTAGCAGCGCCTCGACCCGGGCCAGCAGTTCGTTGTTGGCGAACGGCTTGGTCAGGTAGTCGTCGGCGCCGCCGCGCAGGCCGCGGACCTTCTCGGCCTCCTGACCGTGCGCGGTGAGCACCAGGACCGGCACGTCGGAGACGTCGCGGAGCCGTTCGAGCACCTGCCAGCCGTCCATCTCGGGCAGGCCGACGTCGAGCACGACCAGGTCGGGGTGCTCGGCGTAGGCCTCCTTGAGACCGGTACGCCCGTCACCGGCGTGCGCGACCTCGTAGCCGGCCCGGCTGAACAGCAGACGCAGGGCCAGCGCGATGTCCGGGTCGTCCTCGACGACCAGGAGCCGGCTCATCCGGCGTCACCGGAGTACGTCATGCTCGTTGCACCCATCGCCACAACCCCCGTCGTGCCGGCTCACACGAAACGCGCGAAACACCGCGATAGCGTGATGTGTCCATTCAAATACGGACAGTTAAACTTTAGCGTGCTTATCCGCTGTCCGGGCCGGTCCGCGAGGATCCGGTGACCGCCACCCCCCAGGCGCGCTTTCTGGCCGTCATCTCGCACGAGTTACGTACGCCGCTGACCACCATCGCCTCTTTCACCGAGAGCCTCGACCACGACGATCTCGCACCGGACGAGCGTTCGCTGGCGGTTTCCGCGGTCCGGCGCAACACCGACCGGATGCTGACCCTGGTCGACGACCTGATGGTGGTGAGCCGGCTGCAGACCGGCGACCTGCCGCTGAACCCCGCCGACGGGCCACTGACGCCGCTCCTGCGGGAAGCGATCGAGCTGCTGGCCGGGCACGAGCCGCACACCGCGGCCACTCTGGAGGCGGCCGACGGTCCCGGCCTGCACGCCGACCGAGCCCTGCTGCGGGAGCTCTTCTACGCGGTGCTCGGCACGGTCGCCGGCGGCGCCCTGGACCGGTCGGCGCGGGTGACCGCCGAGCCGGACGACGACGGCTGGACCGTGACGATCACCGCACGGCAGGCCGAACCGCTCACCGACGAGCACCTGATGGCCGTCATGCTGGCCGAGCCCGCGCCTCCGCACCGGTCGCGCAGCACCGCGCTGTGGATGCTGCTGGCCGACGCCATCGCCACCCGGCACGGCGGGTCGGTCCGCCTCACCTACGACCCGGCGGCCGGCGCCGGGGCCGAGATCCGGCTGCCGCTCAAACTCTCAGACTGACATCCCGGCGGCACTCCTGCCCCGACAATCGCGGTAAACCGGACGTCCGGCGGGAGAGACGGTCCGATACGGAATACCGGACGACGGACGTCCGAGCCCGTATCGGAGGCACCTCAATGATGTGGAAGTACCTCATCGCCGGCCTCGCCATGCCGGCCCTGCTGCTCGCACCGGCCCCGGCGAACGCGGCCACCGTGACGCCGCACTACTCGCCGGACGGAATGCTCAGCTTCGCCCTGCTCACCGCGACCAACGAGGAGCGGGCCGAAGCCGGCTGCCCGCCGCTGCGGGTGGAGACCGAGCTGATCATCGCGTCGGTCGAGCAGAGCGGCTACATGGCCACGACCCGGCAGTTCGGGCACCTCGGAGCGGACGGCTCGACGTTCGTCGACCGGGCCCAGGAGGCGGGCTACACCAAGCCGGCCGGCGAGAACATCGCCTGGGGTTACCGCGACACTGATCAGGTGATGGCCGCCTGGATGGCCAGCCCGCCGCACCGGGCCAACATCCTCAACTGCGAGGCCCGGTCGGTCGGCATCGGCACCCGCCGGGCGGCCGACGGCACGCCGTACTTCACCCAGGTCTTCGGCTGGGAGTAGTCAGAGCTCGCAGGCGATCAGGACCGGTTCGGGATGCAGCTCGATGCCGAACCGGTCCCGTACCCCGGCCCGGATCACCCGGGCCAGTTCGAGCAGCTCGGCGGTGGTGCCGGTGCCACGGTTGGTGAGCGCCAGGGTGTGCTTGGCCGAGATCCGGACACCGTCGCCGACGCCGAAGCCCTTGGTGAAGCCGGCCTGCTCGATCAGCCAGGCCGCCGGGAGCTTGACCCGGCCGCCCGGTGCCGGCCAGTGCGGCATGTTCGGCTCGGGCAGCCGGTCGACCACCGGGTTGGTGAAGAACGAGCCCACCGACCAGGTGTCCCGGTCGTCCGGGTCGAGCACCATGCCCTTGCCCGCGCGCAGCTTGAGGACGGTCTCCCGGGCCTGCTCCAGCGGCACCCGGTCGCCGGCCTCGACGCCGAGCTGACGGGCCAACTCGGCGTACCGGATGGGCTCCGAACCGGTCCCGCGGGTGAGCCGGAAGTCGACCTCGAGCACCAGGCGGCGGTCGCTGTACTTGAACACGCTGCTGCGATAGCCGAAGCCACACTCCTCGGCGGTCAGCGTGACCACGGCGTCGGCGTCCCGGTCGTAGGCGTGCACGGCCACGATCGTGTGCGCGACCTCCTGGCCGTACGCGCCGACGTTCTGGATCGGGGTGGCGCCGGCCGAGCCGGGGATGCCGGAGAGACACTCCACGCCGGACAGACCGTCACGGACGGTACGCGCGACGAAGTCATCCCACACCTCACCGGCCGCCACGCGGAGTGTGACGGAATCGTCGTCCTGTGCGATCGGCCTGATCCCGCGCGTGCGGAGGAGCACCACGTGCCCGGCGAACCCCGCGTCACCGATGACGACATTGCTGCCACCTGCCAGGATGAGCACCGACTCCCCGGCAGCGGAGGCGTTTCGCACGGTTGCGAGCGCTTCGTCGGGTTCGGTGGCCACCGTCAGGGTGCCGGCCGGACCACCGAGGCGTAGCGTCGTGTAAGCCCCGAGTGAACTAAGGGGTGCGTCGGCTCGTTGCTCAGGGGAGACTTCGGACACGAAGTAACCCTAGGCTCATCGATTTCGCAGGACTCGGGCGGGAGCTGTCATGAACAGGTTGCACGCGACCAAGGACTTCTGGCTCGCCGCGCTGCGCGCCGACGGTCCGGCGCTGCAAAACGCGGTGACCGAGGCCGGACCGGACGCCGCCGTGCCCGGCTGCCCGGGCTGGACCGTGGCCGACCTCGTCGAGCACCTGAGCGCCGTGCTGCACCGGGTCCGCGAGTCCGCCCCCCGCGGCGTGACCACCGCGCCCGAGCGCCCGCCGCTGCCGCCCCGCCCGGAGTGGTCCGAGGCGCTCGAGGGCCTGCGCCGCGAGATGACCGGCACGATCGAGACGCTGGACGCGCTGGACCCGGAATTTCCGGCCTGGACCTGGCCGGCCCAGGCCAAGAAGGCCGGCTTCTGGCCGCGCCGGATGGCCCACGAGGTCTCGGTGCACCGGTGGGACGCCGAGGCGGCGGCCGGCCGGCCCCAGCCGATCGAGACCAAACTGGCCGCCGACGGCGTGATGGAGATCCTGGACACCTGGCTGCCGGCCGGGCGGCGCTTCGAGTCGACCGAGTTCCAGGGCGTCGTGCACCTGACCGCGACCGACGCGGCCTACGAGTGGTTCGTCCGGCTCCGCGGCACCGGGGTGGCCCTGCTCGACACCGGGACGATCCTCGACACCGACGACCACCACCCCCGAGCCGAGGCCACCGGCACCGCCAGCGACCTGCAGCTGGCGCTGATGGGCAGGCGACCGATCGAGGCGCTGGCCATCACCGGCGATCCCCGCCTGGTCCAGGCCCTGCACGCCGCCTGATCGTCCCAGCATGTGGAAAGAGTTCCGCAACTCTCGCTGGGTTCCCGCAACCGTTCAACCATTTAGTCTGTAGGTCGGACCTAGGTGGGGCACCCGAACGCAGGAAGCGGTGAAGGCATGACGGCAACCGGGCGGTTCCCGGACGGGTTCGTGTGGGGCTCGGCGACCGCGTCGTACCAGATCGAGGGCGCGGCCACCGAGGACGGGCGCGGGCCGTCGATCTGGGACACGTTCTCGCGTACGCCGGGAAAGGTCCACGCCGGGCACACCGGTGACGTGGCCTGCGACCACTACCACCGCTACCGCGAGGACGTCGCGATCATGGCGGAGCTGGGCCTGCGGGCCTACCGCTTCTCGGTCGCCTGGCCGCGGATCCAGCCGGACGGCACCGGCCCGGTCAACACCCGCGGACTCGACTTCTACGACCGACTGACCGACGAGCTGCTGGCCCAGGGCATCGACCCGGTGGTCACGCTCTACCACTGGGACCTGCCCCAGGCGCTGGAGAGCCGCGGCGGCTGGGCCAGCCGGGAGACCGCTCTCGCGTTCGCCGACTACGCCCAGATCGTGTACGCCCGCCTGGGTGACCGCGTCCCCACCTGGACCACCCTGAACGAGCCGTGGTGCTCGGCCTTCCTCGGATACGCCGCGGGCATCCACGCGCCCGGCGTCCAGGACCCGGCGGCCGCCTTCCGCGCCGTGCACCACCTGCTCCTCGGTCACGGCCTGGCCGCCGAGGCACTGCGCGCGGCCGGCGCCGCCACGATCGGCATCACGCTCAACCCGGACGCGGTCATCCCGGTCGACCCGGACAGCGCCGCCGACCAGGCCGCCGCCCGGATCGCCGACGGCCTGCACAACCGGATCTTCCTCGACCCGCTGGTCAAGGGCGCCTACCCGGACGACATGCGCGAGCTGATGGCCCGGTTCACGCCGCTGGACTTCATCCTCGACGGCGACGAGAAGCAGATCAACCAGCCCATCGACGTGCTCGGGGTCAACTACTACACCCCGTCGTACGTGTCGGCCAAACCCGGTCAGCCCGCCTGGCCCGCCGCCCCCGGCTCGGAGGGCATCGACTTCACCAAACCGGACGGCCCGGTCACCGACATGAACTGGCTGATCGAGCCGGACGCGCTGCGCCGGCTGCTGGAGCGGCTGCACAACGACTACGGCGTACCGCTGATGATCACCGAGAACGGCGCCGCGTACCCGGAGGTACCGGCCCCGGGCTCGGACGAGGTGCACGACACCCGCCGGGTCGAGTACCTCGACGGCCACCTGCGTGCCTGCCTCGACGCCATCGCCACCGGGGTTGACCTGAGGGGCTACTTCGTGTGGTCTCTGATGGACAACTTCGAATGGGCCGAGGGGTACGCGAAGCGGTTCGGCGTGATCCACGTCGACTACGCCACCCAGGAACGCCGCCCGAAGGACAGCGCCCGCTGGTACTCGGACGTGATCCGACGCAACGGCTTGGGGTGAGTGCATGGTGACCCGGGAACGGCCCACCCTCGAGGCGGTCGCCCGGCGCGCCGGGGTCTCCCGGGCCACGGTGTCCCGGGTCGTCAACGGCTCGACCACCGTCGCGGTGACGATCCGGGACGCGGTCAACGCGGCCGTCAAGGAACTCGGCTACGTGCCCAACCAGGCCGCCCGCAGCCTGGTCACCCAGCGCACCGAGTCGATCGCGCTGATCCTGCCGGAGACCGCGAACCGGGTCTTCTCCGACGACCTGTTCTTCCCGGCGGTGATCCGCGGCGTCAGCCAGGAGCTCGACGCGGCCGACAAGCAGTTGGTGCTGATGATGGCCGGGTCGCCGGCCAGCCACGGCCGGGTCGAGCGGTACGCGATGGCCGGTCACGTCGACGGCGTCATGTTCGCCTCCATGCACGGCGCCGACCCACTGCCCGGGGCGCTGTTCCGGCTCGGCATCCCGGTGGTGTGCAGCGGGCGGCCGATGCTGCCGGCCGAGTCGCCGGTGCCGTACGTGGACGTGGACCACTTCGGCGGCGTCGCCCAGGCCGTCGCCCACCTGGTGGCCCTCGGGCGGCGGCGGATCGCCACCATCGCCGGGCCGCAGGACATGGTGGCCGGGGTGGACCGGTTGAACGGCTACCGGGCGGCGCTGGAGGAGGCCGGGCTGCGCGGGCACGTCGCGGTCGGAGACTTCACCCGCGATTCGGGCGTACGGGGCATGAACGACCTGCTCGCCGACGACCCGGACCTGGACGCGGTGTTCGTGGCGTCGGACATGATGGCGCACGGCGCGCTGCAGGTCCTCAAGGACAAGGGCCGCCGGGTGCCGGACGACGTGGCCGTGATCGGCTTCGACGACTTCGAGATCAGCCGGTACAGCGATCCGCCGCTGACCACGGTGCGACAGCCCATCGTGGACATGGGCCGGACCATGGCGCGGCAGATGCTCGGCCTGGTCGACGACGACCGTGACGTGCCGCAGTCGGTTGTGCTCGCGACCGAGCTGGTGGTCCGTGACTCAGCCTGAGCTGCTGCTGCACAACAAGGGGAACCCGGCATCGGCCGTCGACCTCGGCCCGGCTCCCAAGTACAGCTGGTTCGCGCCGGCGCTGCTCGGCCGGATGCTGTACGACGGGACGCTCGGTCAGGCGACGTACGGCAAGGACACCAGCGGCGACCGCGCGATGCTGAGCCGTCGCGGGCTGATCACGATGCTCGGGGACTGGGCGCCAGCAGTCCTCTGATGGCGTCACCGAGCGGCGCCACCAGCGCCTCCTGGTCGACTGTGGCCAGCGGCTCGACCCCGATGACCGACCGCATCAGCACCAGGCCGAGAGCGGTGGCCAGCACGAGTTCGGCCCGCAGCAGCAGTTCGTCGGTGATCTCCTGACCGGTCACGGCCACCGTGCGCTCGGCGAAGGTCCGCAGCACGTTACGCCGGACCTGGTCGGCGCCGGGGTCGCCGGACGAGCGCAGGAGCAGCAGCAGCCGGGTCTTGCCGCTCTCGTCGGCCAGGTTGCGCACCATGCTGCGGGGCATCTCGTCGATGGTCAGGTCGGGCGTGACGGTGCGGTCGAATTCGTCCACGGCGCCGGTCAGGCACGCCTCGAACAGTCCCTCTTTGGACGTGAAGTAGCGGCTGATCAGGGAGACGTTGACGCCCGCGGAGTCGGCGATGTCGCGCACGGTGGTGGCCGCGTACCCGTTGGTGGCGAATCGGAGGCGGGCCGCGTCCAGGAGCGCCCGCCGGGTGCCGGCCGCGTCCCGACGGCGCGTCTGTTGCGTCATGCCCTGCAGCGTATCCGTAGGGCGGTGTGACGTAAACGACCGTTTACATATTCGGGGAGGGGCCCCCACACTGGTTGCCATGACTCAGCCACGCCGTCACGTCAACGGCACCCTGCTCGTGCTCTACCTGTCGCTGGGCGGCCTGGCCTTCGCCACCCTGCAGTCCCTGGTGGCGCCTGCCCTGGGCACCATCGCCCGGGACCTCCACGCCAACACCAGCGACGCCAGCTGGGTGCTCACCGCGTACCTGCTGTCCGCGTCGGTGCTGACCCCGATCCTGGGCCGGCTCGGCGACATGGTCGGCAAGCGGAAAGTGCTGATCGGCGTACTCGCGATCCTCGCCGCCGGCACCCTGCTGGCCGCCCTCGCGCCCAACCTGGTCGTCCTGATCGTGGCCCGGTCCCTGCAGGGCGCGGCCGGCGCGATCATGCCGCTGTCCATCGGACTGGTCCGCGACGCGCTGCCCCGCGAGCGGGTCGGCGTCACCGTCGGCCTGCTCTCCGCGATCTTCGGCGTCGGCGCCGGCATCGGCATCGTCGCGGCCGGCCCGATCGTCGAGAACCTCTCCTGGGAGTGGCTGTTCTGGCTCCCGCTGGTGCTGGTCGTGATCGCCCTGCTGGGCGCCGTCTTCGGCATGCCCGAGTCGTCGGTCCGCAACCCCGGCCACCTCGACTGGGGCGGCGCGCTGATCCTGTCGGTGTCCCTGGTCGCGCTGCTGCTGGCGATCAGCAAGGGCCGCGAATGGGGCTGGGGCTCGGCCGAAACGGTCGGCCTGCTCGCCCTCGGCGTCGTCGCGATGATCGTCTTCGTGCTGGTCGAACGGCGCACGAAGGAACCGCTGATCGACATGAAGCTGATGCGCATCCGCGGCGTCTGGGCCACCGACCTGGTCGCGCTGATCCTCGGCTTCGCCATGTTCGGCACCTTCCTGCTCGTGCCGACCCTGCTCGAACTACCCGCGATCACCGGCTACGGCTTCGGCCAGTCGGTCTCCCAGGCCGGCCTGTTCCTGCTGCCCACGGTCATCACCATGATCATCTTTGGCCCGCTGGCCGGCCTGCTCGACCGCAAGTTCGGCCCAAAGGTCCCGCTGTTCATCGGCGCGGTCGTGGTCGCCGCCGGCTTCGTGGTCCCCGCCCTCTCCCACGGCGACCTGTGGGAGGTCGTACTCTCCGGCCTGCTCACCGGCGCCGGCATCGGCCTGTGCTTCGCGTCCATGTCCAACGCGATCATCGAGAGCGTGCCATCGGCCCAGACCGGTGAGGCCACCAGCGTCAACGCCATCGCCCGAACGGTCGGCAGCAGCATCGGCACCGCGGTCATCGCGGCCGTCATCGCATCCCACTCGACACCACGCGGCCTGCCCACCGACGACGCCTTCACCCTGGGCTTCGCGGTCTGCGCCGGCGTCGCCGTCCTGGCCATCATCGCCGCCCTGCTCGTGCCCCCGGCCCGTCGCCGCCACGCCGAAGCGGTCGCCGCCGGCGTCTCGGACCTGCCGCCCGAGCCCGACGAGATCCACCTGCCCCACCTGTCCAACCGCTGACCGCCCCAACCGCCCGGCGGCGCCACACCGGCCCGCCGTGCTGGACAGCGCCCCGGGCTACCACTTTTGCGCAGGGTGGGCGTGGGAGTGGGCCGGGTGGCTGGTGCGGAGGGAGCGTGCGCCCGGCGGGAGGGAGGGGCGCAACCGCTCACGCAGGTGGAGCGAAGCGACCTCGGCGGGAGTGCCCTGTGTCAACCGGTGGTGGGGTGTTGGGTGAGTAGGCGTTGTAGGGCGCGGTGTTCGGTGGGTTG
>NZ_JBICSP010000027.1:0-121563 GCF_043197135.1 Actinoplanes sp. NPDC049265
GGGGGCAGCAACGATGGGCGATGACTCAACAGCCCAGATGCCATCCGACCCTCACGGGCCGGACAACATCAAGGGTCCACCAATGAGCGACGGTCCGCACCACCCACCCAGCTACGACATCTAGATTTTGATCTTGGAGAGGGCGTCCAGGAGCAGATCGATTTCGGACGACGTGTTGTAGTGGTAGATGCTGGCGCGGACCGCTCCGCCGGTGGCGCGCAACCCGGCCGCCTCGAAGTACTCGACCGCGTAATAGTCGCCGTTCGACACGCAGATGCCCTGCTCACCCAGGATGCGCGCGGTCTCGGCGGGCGGCTGACCGGCCAGCCGGAACGACACCGTCGGGCAACGGCCGGCCGGCGCCGCGCACAGCGTCACGCCGTCGATGGCGGTCATGCCGGCCAGGAGGCGTTCGGCCAGGGAGTTCTCGTAGGCGGCGACCGCGGTCATGCTCGCGGTCAGGCGGGCGCGGCGGTCCAGGGCGGCCGGGGCCAGCGCCGACAGGCCGGCCAGGTGGTCGACGGCCGCGGTCAGCCCGGCCAGGAGCTCGAAGCTGAGCGTGCCGTACTCGTAGCGGTCGGGGGCGGTGGCCGGGGACGGGATCAGCTTGACCGGCTCCAGGGGCGCCCAGGTCTCGGGGGCGGCGACCACGGCGGCGTAGTGCGGGCCGGACCACTTGTAGGCGCTGGTCACATAGAAGTCGGCGCCGAGCAGGGTCACTTCGGTGGGGCGGTGGGCGGTCGCGTGCACGCCGTCGACGTAGGTCAGCGCGCCCGCGGCATGCGCGACGTCGGCGATCTCGCGGACCGCGGGGACGGCGCCGGTCGCGTTGCTGGCGGCGGTCAGAGCGACCAGCCGGGTACGCGGGCCGATCAGCGATCGGTACTGCGCGGCGGGCAGCTCGCCGGTCGCCACGTCGACGTCGGCCCAGAGCACGGTGGCCCCGGCGGCCGTGGCGGCCTGCACCCAGGGCCGGACGTTGCTGTCGTGGTCGAGCCGGGACACCACCACCTCGTCGCCGGGGCCCCAGTGCTGGGCCAGCGTGCGCGCCACCAGGTAGGTGAGCGCGGTGGCCGACGGGCCGAACGCCACCCCGCCCGGCTGCCCGCCGACCAGGTCCGCGACGGCGGCCCGAGCGGCGGCGACGATCTCGCCCGAGCGGCGGGCCGGGGTGTTGGCGGTGCCGCGGTTGGCGACGGCCGTACCCATCGTGTCCGCGATCGCGGCGATCACCGGGGCCGCGGGCTGGGTGCCGCCGGCCCCGTCGAAGTGGGCGAACCCCTCGGCGAGGGCGGGATAGGCGGCCCGGATCCGGGCGACGTCAAGCTCCATGCCCCGACCCTATTTGTTCGGGGCGCCGGCCGGACAACTCGCTGACCTGGGTGGACAAATCCTAATGTTCGGCGATGGCCGCCGGGCGTTCCGCTGAGCGTGGCGGGTGCGGGACCGTGTCATCAGGGGCCGGACACGGGGGCCGGCCCCTCCTGGCGTCGCCGCAGTTCAAGATCAAAATCTGGATGTCGTAGCGGGGTGGGTGGTGCGGACCGCAGCTCCCGCCGGGCCGGGCGGGCGGCTCCAAGGCCGCGGGGCGGCCAGAACAGAGCCGCCCGCCCTTCATTCCGCGTGCGTGGTCACCCTCAAAACTCCAGTGGTAGCCGGGAGCGCTGGGCGCGCTCCCGAGCGTCAGCGACGGGCCGGAGGGTGCGAGCGGAGGTCGGTCATCGTTCGGGCGACGGCCTCGGCGTGTGGGGTGAGGGGCAGCCGTCCGATGTGAGTCTCGAACGCGGCGGCGTCGATGAGGAACGGCCGGTCGAACTGCCAGAAGATCTCGGCGACGCCGCGAGCCTGCACGTCGACGAGCCCGGCCGCCCGCAGGGCGAGCTTGGGGATGGGCGTCACGCGGGGGCGACGGGCGAGGGACGCCGCGGCCGCGTACTGCCGCCCGGTCAGCGGCTCGGGTGACGGCAGGTTCCACGTGCGCCCCCACGGCGCCGCGCTGTCGGCCAGCAGCACCAGGGCACGCGCGAGGTCGGGCAGGTAGTGCAGGGCGTGGAGCTGGTCGAGCCGGCCGGGCCAGAACATGCGCCGGCCCGCGACCGCCCGCGCGAACAGGGTGTTGCCGGGGACCGAGTTCAGCCCGCGCGGCCCGGCCCCGTAATAGTCGGCGCCGCGGCCGAAGGTGACGCGCAGGTCGCCGCGCGCGAGGAGCTCGGCCCGCATGGCAGCGCGGGTGCGAGCCTTGGGGCCGTGCGGGACGGGCGCGTCGGTTTCGGTGATGGGCCGGCCGTCGCCGGGCGCCGTGTAGAGGTTGTCGGCCACCACCAGGCCGGCGCCGGCCCGGGCGGCGGCGTCGGCGACTGCGCGCGTCAGGGTGGGGAACTCTTGCGCCCAGCGGTGGTAGGACGGCATCGCGCAGTGATAGACCACCGCGGCTCCGGCCAGGGCGGCGGCCGTCGCGTCGACGTCGCCGAGGTCCACCTGCCGCTGTTCGACGCCGGTCGGCACGTCGAGGGAGCGGCGGGCCAGAGCGCGCACCGGCCGCCCGGCGTCGGCCAGGGCGCGGACGATGGCGCCGCCGATGCCGCCGCCGGCTCCGACGACCGCGTGGAGATCCGTCATGCCGTCAGGATTATGCAGACCGGTCTAGCCTGTCAACGTATGATCGGCGGCGTGACCGAGAAGACCCGCGACCGCATCGTCAGCACCGCCGCCCGCCTGTTCCGCGAGCGGGGCGTGACCGGCACCGGGGTCCTGACCGTGCTGGCCGAGGCGTCGGCGCCCCGAGGCTCGCTCTACCACCACTTCCCGCAGGGCAAGCAGGGCCTCGTGGTGGAGGCGCTGCGCCACGAGTCCGACCGGGTCACCGAGCAGTTGCGCGTCCTGCTCGCCGGCGACCCCGACGAGGCGGCCGCGCTGACCATGTTCGCCGAGGCCCTGGCCACCGAGCTGGAGGGCAGCGACTTTCGCCTCGGCTGCCCGGTCAGCACCGCCACACTCGAACTGGCCAGCGACAACGACGACATCAGGGCCGTCTGCTCGGCCACCTACCAGACGTGGATCCGCCTGATCGCCGACCACCTGGTGCTGCGCGGCCAGACGGCCGTCGCCGCCGAGGCCCGCGCCGAGCTGGCCGTCACCGCCTTCGAGGGTGCGCTACTGCTGGCCCGCGCCGCCCGGAACGCCGACGTGCTGCGCCGCGTGGCCACGACCCTGACGCTGGCCTAACTCAGGCGAAATTCGCTCAGAACCAGACCGGGCCGCACCACTCGGGGGTCTCCTTGCGCGGGCGGCTGGCCGGGACCTTGCCCCACGGCAGGAGTGACACCGGGCGGCGGGCGGCCACGTCCTCGACCCAGCCGAGCAACGCCACGAAGATCGCCACCAGGGCGAGGGTTGCGACGAAGAGGCCGGCCAGTTCGACGGTGTCGCCGAAGCGGTCCAGTTCGTAATGCTCGGCGGCGACGAAGACCAGGTCGATCGCCGCGTTGTGCCACAGATAGATCGTGACGGCGCGGGCGTTGCAGAAGTTGACCAGGCCGTTCAGCGGGCGGACGCGCTCGAGCCAGGCCATCCGCGGGTTGATCCGGAACAGCAGCAGGACGAAGCCGGCCGAGTAGACGGCGTACGCCACCGGCTCGTTGGCCAGGTCGATGCCCTCCTCGCCGGGGTGGGTGACGGTCCACCACAGGCCGGCGCCGACCAGCACCGCCGCGATCGGGAGCAGGACCGCCCAGCGGATCTTCCGCAGGACGCCGGCGTTGTGGGCGAAGCCGAGAATCCAGCAGCCGGCGAAGGTCAGCACGTCGGTCATCGCCGACTCGACGCGCATCGGCAGCGGCCAGTCGTAGTAGTCGAAGACGAACACGCCGGCGATCGGCAGCGCGGCGGCGACCAGCCCGATCATGCGGTAGAGGCGGTGCAGCAGGGGCGAGAGCAGAACCAGCCAGAGGTACGCCACCAGATACCAGAGCACGCCCTCGATCGGTGACGCCCACGACGCCGAGGGCGGCTCGACCACCGGCAGCACCCACAGCCCGAGATGTGTCCAGTGCGGCCGGTCGGGCCAAGGCAACAGCAGCATCACGGGTACGACCAGGATCGCCATCGCCCACAGCGCGGGTAGCAGGCGACGCAGCCGGCCGGTGATCGCCTGCTCCACCGAGCGCCGCATCGAGGTGGCCATCAGAGTCCCGCCCAGCGCGAACATCACGCCCATGGACGGGAACACCATGGACAGCCAGGCGAACGGGAACATGTGGTAGAGGAACACCCGGACCAGCGCGGCGGCGCGCAGGAAGTCGAAGTACCGGCTGCGTTCCTTTCTGGGCGGCGCGGCGACGGGCACGGGAGCGGTCTCGGTGCGGTAAACGGCAGGCACCGGACGAGCTTAGGAAGACGTATGGCGATCTCCCCGGCCTTCGTAGACCGGCCGGGGGAAGCCGAACGGTCAGACCTAAGAGAGATGCTTTCGGAGCAGGGGTACGAAGGTCTCGATCGAGTTCGCGTGTCCCTCCGCCGGGGACTTGCTCTCGTCACCGCCGATGTTGATGCCGACCACCTTGCCGTCCGAGTTGAGGATCGGCGCGCCGCTGGTGGCCTTCAGGGTCACCTCGTCGTCGTACTCGAACTGCAGGTACGGCGTACCCCGCTTGGCCGTCTCGACCGCGGGATAGATCCGTGAGCCCGGCTTGTCGGTCTCGGCCAGCAGGTAGACCCGGTCGCCGGGCTTCGGCGGGGCGGCGGCCAGCTCCAGCACCGTGGCGCCGCTGGTGCCGGCGACCTGGAAGGCGGCGATGTCGCGGCGGATGTCGACGTCGCTGGACACCGCCTCGGGCAGGTCGACCATCGTGGACGAGGCGACCTCGATGTTCTCGTCGTCGACGCTGGCCGCCGTCACTCCGGTGACCACGCCGGCCAGCTCGGCGCCGGTGTACTCACGGCTCATGCCGCCGGTCGTGCCGAGCAGGTGATGCGCGGTGAGCAGCAGGACCGGGCCGTCGGGCCAGCGGATCAGGAACCCCGAGCCGGCGTCGATCTCGCCCTCGGTGGTGGTGAACGTGGGCCGGAAGACGGCGTCCAGGTCCACCGACGGCGGCACCGCGTCCTCGATGGTGCCGTCGTCGGTCGCCTCCGGGTCGACGGAGAAGGCGGGCTCGGGCGCGGTGGCGCGCTGCTGGCCGCGTGGGAGCAGGCCGCAGCCCATGACGAGGGCGACCGCCAGGCCCGCCGCCACCGTCTTCGCAAGACGCATGGCGGCGAGCATAGCGTCACCGCTCTATGTCAGAGGGTCAGTTGTCGTGGGTTCGACGTGCTCACGCAGGTGCCGGTTGTTGCGCGGTTCCTGACGGGTCTTCTGGTCGTCGAGTTTGCGCCGCAGGTCGTCGCGTACGTCGTGGAGCGCCGCCTTGAGATCCTCCTCGGTCGACGTCGTGACAATCTTGTCGCGACCGGCGATCCAGCACTCGAGCGTGACCTTCTGCCCACGGGCGTTCCGGTCCTTGACCATGACCTCGATCTCGGTGGCGTCCGCGTGGAACCCGGCGAGGCGGGCGTCCAGGGTCGCGAACTGCTCGGCGATCCAGTTTCGGTCCCCCTGCGAGAACCCGGCGCCGACGCGCAGACATTCCTGCACGGTGGCTGGATCAGCGACAGCAGTCATGCCAAATCTCCTCAAAACCGGCGGATACTGACGTGGTTCTTCCTACCCAGCCCGCCGCCGCCGAAACTGATCAACGCTTTCGGGCGACCCCGCCGTACAACGCCACCTGCGCGTCGGTCAGATCGGTGGCGCCGTCCGGCCGCCACGACAGGATCGGCACCACACCCGGTTCGACCAGCTCCAGGCGGTCGAAGAACCGCTCCACGCCCGCGCGGCCGCGCAGATGCGATTCCAGTCCCTGCCGCCGCATCACCGCCGTGAACTTCGCCCAGCCGTCCGGATCGTGGTCGGCGGTCACGTGCGAGAGCGCCACGTAACTGCCGCTGGGCAGGGCGTCCATGATGCTCGGGATGATGTCGTAGGCGTCGTCGTCCGGGATGAAGTGCAGGATCGCCATCAGCAGGACGGCCACCGGCTTGCGGGTGTCGAGGTTGTCCCGTACCCCCGGCGCCCGGAGAATTTGATCTGCCTGCTGCACGGCGGCGTCGACGTAGGCGGTGCGCCCCTCGGGCGCGCTGGTGAGCAGGGCACGGGCGTGGGTGAGAACGATCGGATCGTTGTCGACATAGACGATACGCGCGGCCGGGTTGACCGCCTGGGCGCTCTCGTGGACGTTGGGCGAGGTGGGCAGGCCGGTGCCGATGTCGAGAAACTGGCTGATGCCCGCCTCGCCGGCCAGGTAGCGGACCACGCGGCGCATGAAGGCGCGGTTCTCGAGCGGGGCGGTGGCCGCGTTCGGGTTGACCTCGAGCCCTTCGGCCGCGGCGGCCCGGTCGACGGCGAAGTTGTCCTTGCCGCCGAGCAGGTAGTCGTACACCCGGGCCGGATGCGGGCGCCCGGTGTCCAGCGGCTCGGCCACGATGCCTGCCTTTCCCCCACCCCGAATCTCGGCCGGGGCGGCGTGCAGCGCCGGGGCGGCAAGCTCGGAAGTCTACTACCCGACGACCGCGCGCCGATGACACCGCCCCGAGGCCACGTTGGAGCGCAAGGTCGAGAGCGGACGGTGGTAGGACCGGACGGTAACGCGGACGCGGATACCACTGGTGGTTGGTGATGTGGCGGAACGTGCCAAATTCGGCCAGGGGGCTCCCGCTCAGGCTGCGGTCACAGCATGCTGATCGAGGGGGCACGATGAGTGAACGCAGCGGCTTGCCACCGCAGGTGTTGACCGGGATCGACAGCCCGATCCGGGAGACTCGCCTCAAGGGTGTGGGCGAGTTGGCCCGACTGGTCCTCGGCGCCGATCTCGCGGTCGCGGCCGCCGCCCGCCGGGCGCTCGGCCGGATGGCGGGCGACGAGAGCCGGGCCGTCGCGGCTGCCGCGGCGGGCATGCTCGAGCGCACGGCGATCCGGCTCGAACCCGACCACATCGACTTCGGCACCGTCCCCCGCGTCACCTCCCAGCTCGCCGCCGACATCGCGGTGCACGGTCCCCCGCTCGCCGCGGCCAGCTCGGTGACCACCTCGGGTCCGGGGCTCGCCGCCGGCCTGGACGGCAGCCGCCTGCGCATCCTCTGGGAACCCCGCTCCGACTGGCTCGACGGCACGGTCACGGTGCACGGCCCGTGCGGATGGGCCGACGTGCGGGTCACCGGCGCCATCGAGCCCGAGCCGCTCACCCGGGCGCTGATCGAGGAACTGGCCGCGGCCGACATCGACCCCAACGCGGCCCGGGTGACAGTGCTGGTGTCACCGCCGCGGCGCCGCCGGGCCGGGGCGGGCGCCCTGGTCTCCGTACTCGTCGCACTGGTCCTGCTCGGTGGAGCCGGCATGGCCTTCGCCCTCACCAACGGTGAAGGCGAGCCCCCGGCGCAACCCGCCGCAGCGCCGGTGATCGCACCGACCGTGACTGTCGAGTCGGCACCGGCGACCAAAGCACCGGCACCAAAAGGAACTCCGGTACCCAAGGTGCAGCTGGCCCGCGCGGTGGCCAGCGTCGACCGGCCGGGCCAGGTGCGCACCATCAAGGTCGGCAAAGAACCGGAGGGGGTCGCGGTCGCACCCGACGGGCGGACGGTCTACGTCGCCAACCAGGGGGCCCGGGAACTGTCCGTGGTGGACGCCCGCAGCGGCAAGGTCAGCGTGGTCAAACTGCGCAACACGCCGCGTTTCGTGGCCGTCTCCCGGGACTCACGCCTCGTGTTCGTGTCCATGTACGAGAACGACAAGAGCGGCAGCGGGGTAGCCGTCGTGGACGCGGCGCGACGCACCGTCACCCGCAACCTGAACACCGGGCAGCAGCCGTACACCCTGGCCGTCGGGCCGGACGGGCGGCTGTGGGTGCCGATCCACGGCAAGGGCCGGCTCGAGGTCTACGACGCCGCCGGCCGCGACCGGAAGCAGACCTTCCAGGTGCCGCCGAACCCGCACGCGATCGCCTTCTCCGCGCCACAGCGCCGGGCCTTCACCGCCAACCACGAGTCCAACGCGGTCGCGGTCGTCAGCTCGCGTACCGGCAAGCTCGTGAAGTCGGTCCCGGTGAGCCGCGCCCCGCACAGCGTCGCCGTCTCACCGGACGGATCACAAGTGCTTTCCGCGGGGTACGAGGCGGACAGCGCCGACCTGATCGACGCGCGGACGTTGAAGCGCACCGGGCCGCTCGAGGTGGGCCGGGACCCGCAGTTCGTGGCGTTCGCCCGGGACGGCCGGCACGCGTACGTGGTCAACGAGGGCGACGACACGGTGTCGGTGCTGGACGCGAAGACCGGGAAGGTGACCGGGACGGTCCGGGTCGGCGACAGCCCGCGGACCATCGCGATCGGGCCGGACGGGCGGTTGGCGTACGTGTCGAACGGCGGCGGCAACTCGATCACCGTGCTGCGGATCGGCGCGTGATGACCACCGCCGGCCTCGTCGCGCTGGCGGTCGTGATCTGCGGTGCGGTCAGTTACGCGGCCGCGTCGATCCTGCAGGCGGTGGCGGCCCGGCGCAGCTCCGGCACGGTCCGGACGATGGGCCACCCGCTCTATCTGGCCGGCATCGCCTGCGACCTGCTGGCCTGGGTGGGCGCGATGGTCGCGCTGCAGAGCCTGGCCGTGTACGTGGTGGAGTCCGTGCTCGCGGGTTCGCTGGCGCTAACCGTCATCGGGGCGCGGATCTTCCTGCGGTCGCGGCTACGCGGACGGGACGTGGCAGCCATCGTGGTCACCCTGGCCGCGCTGGCCGTGCTGGCCCTCTCGGCCGGGCCGCAGGAGGACGTCCCGACGTCGGACCGGCTGCGCCTCTGGCTGTGCCTGGCGGCGGTCGCGGTGGTGGCCACGGGTTGGGGCGCCGCCCGGGCGGGTGCGCCCAGCGGGGTGGTGGCGGCGCTGGCCGGGTTGTGCCTGGGCGGGGCGGCGCTGGTCGGGCGGGCCCTGCCGGTGCCGTCCGAGGGGACGGGGCTGGACAAGGCCCTGGCCATCGTGACCGAGCCACTCACCGCGGCGCTGCTGATCTTCGCGGCGACCGGCATGATGCTGTACGCCCATGCGCTGCAGCACGGCGAGGTCGGCCCGGTGACCGCGGTGCACTGGACGTTCGAAGTGCTGACCCCGTCGGCGGTGGCGGTGGCGTTCCTCGGCGACACGGTCCGGGCCGGATGGGAGATCCCGGCGACCGCCGCCGCGCTGACCACCGTGGCCGCGGCGGCGCTGCTGGCCACCGCCCCCGCGACCGGCGTGACGCATGCGGGCGAGCTCCCCGCCGGCTCCTCCCCCGGCACCACCCTGGTGCCGGCGGTCAGGCCGCGGGAGCGGATCATCTGGTGGGGGCCGCCGCCGATCTGGCGCCCGCCGAGCCGCGCGCAGTCGGCCATCTTCACCCCCCGCCTGGTGCACAAGCCGCAGCTGACCTGGGAACCGGCGTTGGCCGAGCCGTCGTGGGCGGCCGAGCTGCGCCGGGCGGTCGCCGAGGAACGTGAGAAGGCCCGTCCCTGGCACGATCTGTAGGGCGCATCCGACGGATCACCCAAGTGCGAGGCGAAGGTGTGAACCCGGGCCGGCGCCGAGCGTCGTAACGCACGTGATCCATGACCTTATCCCGCAGATGGCGAACCTGCGCGCGCACTGGCTCGGCTGGAGCGGCGGACCCGGCACGGTCGGCGAGGACCTGCCGATCTATCGCAGTGAGGTGCCGCACAACCTGCTCAACGGCGTCCTGCGGGTACGCGGAATGCCGTTCGAGGACGCCGCCGAGCAGGCCGAGAAAGTGTTGGCCGGCGTGCCGTGGCGGTGGTGGACCGGCCCGGACAGCGACCCGGGCACCGGCGAACGCCTGGCCCGTCGGGGCTACACGCGGCTGGGCCGGATGCCGGTCATGGCGGCCGACCTGACCCGGATGCCGGGCCTGACGACGCCGGCCGGACTGACCGTCGAGCCGGTGACCGGCCCGCGGGGCGTCGAGGAGTACGTGAACGCGTGCCGCACCGCGTTCGGCCTCCCCGACGAGCTGCACGAGGGCCGGGCCGACATGATCCGCCTGGTCGGGCGGATGGACGGCCGCGTGGTGGCCACCGCCGCGGTGGTGCTCAGCGACGGCGTGGCCGGCCTGTACTGGATCGCGACCGCCCCGGAGTACCGCGGTCGCGGCATCGGCGCCGAGCTGACCACCGCGGCCATGCGGATCGCCCGCGACCACGGCGTGGACGTGGCCACGCTGCAGGCCAGCAGCATGGGCGAGCCGGTCTACCGCCGGCTCGGCTTCGTCGAGGCCGGCGAGGTCGTCCTCTATCGGAGGTGAATCAGAGCGGCAGCCACTCGGTGCTGGTGGTGATCTCGGCCAGCACCTCGGGCAGCGGGTCGATACCGATGCCGGGGCCGGTCGGGACCGGGAGGTGGCCGTCGGCCAGCACGAACGGCTCGGTCACGTCGGTGCGGTAGTAGCGGCTCGACCCGGACGTGTCGCCGGGCAGGGTGAAGCCGGGCAGCGCGGCCAGCGCGACGTTGGCCGCGCGGCCCAGGCCGGTCTCGAGCATGCCGCCGCACCACACCGGGATGCTGCTGGCCTGGCAGACGTCGTGGATGCGGCGCGCCTCCAGGTAGCCGCCGACCCGGCCCGGCTTGATGTTGACGATCGAGCAGGCGCCGAGCCGGATCGCGTCGGCCGCCGCCTTGGCCGAGACGATCGACTCGTCCAGGCAGATCGGGGTGCGGACGTGCTTGGCCAGGTCGGCGTGGCCGAGGATGTCCTCCTCGTCCAGCGGCTGCTCGATCAGCAGCAGGTCGAACGGGTCGAGGCCGGCCAGCAGGGCGGCGTCGGCACGGGTGTAGGCGGTGTTGGCGTCCACCTGGAGCAGCACGTCGTCGCCGAAGCGCTCGCGGACCGCGCGGACCGGCTCGACATCCCAGCCGGGCTCGATCTTCAACTTGATGCGGACGTAACCCTCGTCCAGGTAGCCGCCGACCGCGTCGAGGAGCTCGGGAATCGAGTTCATGATGCCGACCGACACGCCACACGGCACCCGGTCGCGTACCGCGCCGAGCTCGCGGGCGAACGACCGGCCCTCGGCCCGCAGCTCGGCGTCGAGGACGGCGGTCTCCAGGGCGGCCTTGGCCATCCGATGACCCTTGAAGCGGTGCAGGGCCGGCGCCACGGCGGTCGCGTCGGCCGTCGGGCGGGCGCCCAGGGCGGGCACGAGGTAGCGGCGCAGCACGTCGGCGGCGCCCTCGACGTACTCGCTGGAGTAGAGCGGGTCGCTCATCGCGACGCACTCGCCCCAGCCCTCGGCCTCGTCGCCGACCGCGCGCAGCAACAGCACGTCGCGGCCGGTCTCGGTGCCGAACGAGGTGCGGAACGGCGCCACCAGCGGCAGGCTGATGCGGCGCAGCTCGATCCCGGTGAGTTTCACGCTTGTCCCTTCCGTCGGACGACGTACCAGCCGGAGCGGTCGAAGCCGGGCACCGCGGCGCCCGACGCGAACAGCGGGACCAGAACGTCGCGGACCGCCGTACGCCACAGTCGTGCGCACCGCGGATCGCTCTTACGCAGCCCCTCGATGTCGGTCGGCACCGCCACCAGCACCGTATCGCCGTCGACCCGGCCCGGCAGCGGTTCCCCGGACGGCGACCGGTCCAGGCCGACGACCGCACCTTCCGCGCGCAGCGCCGCCACGTCCCAGCGCCGCCCGGTGCCGGCCACCGCGTCGTCGACCCGGGGCGCGCTCAGCTCCCAGCGCAGCAGCAGCCGGTCGGTGTCGTCGTCGCCGTTGATGCCGTCGCGCATGCTGCCGTAGAAGTTCGGCAGGTACTGCACCGGCACCCCGCCCAGCTTGGCCACGTTGAAGTAGGCGTTGCGGCTGACCAGCGGGTCGAACGTCCAGGTGATGACATCGACGCCGTGGCGCAGGCACCACGCCCGCTGGTGCAGTTTCAGGGCCAGGCCGACCGCCCGGCCCATGGCCCGCCCGGTCACCCCGGCGATGTGGCTGTGCAGTTCGCGCTGGGCCGGCGGGGCGAAGAAGCCGGCACAGGCGCCGATCATGCCGGTCTCGTCGAAGGCGCCGGCGACGTAGTTGCCCGCCTTGCTCAGGGCTCGCAGCACCTCGGCGGTGATCGGCGGGTTGGTCGGGTCAGGATGCCAGATGTCGTCGAAGAGGCGCTGGACGGCGTGCAGGTCGTCGAGCTCGGTGAGCACGCGTATCTGGACACCGGCCGCGGCGGCGGCCGACTCGGCCGCGTCCTCGGCCCGCACACGCAGATCCATGGCGGTCACCAGCCCGGGTACGCGGCGCGCGCCGGGCGCGGCAGCGGGGTCAGCAGGTCGGCGGTGAGCGTGGCCAGCAGGGCGGTCCGGCCGGGCAGCTCGGCCACGATCACGTGCTCGTCGTCGGCGTGCGCTCCCCCGCCGACGGCACCGAGGCCGTCCAGGGTCGGCGTACCCACCCCGGCGGTGAAGTTGCCGTCCGAGGCGCCACCGACCGCGGCCTGTCCCGGCGGGGGCAGGCCGAGTCTCCGTGCGGCCGCGACGGCCTGCTCGTACAGGGCCTCGTGCTTCTCCAGCGGGGGCCGGTTGGGGCCGCCCTCGATGATCAGGCGGGCGCCGGGCAGGGCCGGTTCGAGCCGGTGCATGGCCGCGTCGACCCGCTGCTGCTCGTCCAGGGTGCGGATGCGGACGTCGACGGCGAAGTCGCCGGCCGCTGGCACCGTGTTGGTGGTGGTGCCCGAGATCATCCGGGTCGGCACGACGGTGGTTCCGGCCTGGTCGTCGGCCAGCGCCCGCACGGCCAGGATCTGGTGGGCCAGCTCGACCGAGGCGTTGATGCCCTTCTCGGGTTCCAGGCCGGCGTGCGCGGCGCGACCTTCCGCGCGTACCCGGTAGAGCGACACTCCCTTGCGCTCGGTCTTGAGCGCGCCGCCGTCGGCCGAGGCCTCCAGCACCAGGGCGGCGGCGCAGCCGGCGGCCTCGGCCTCGATCAGGCCGCGCGAACCGGGCGAGCCCAGCTCCTCGTCCCCGGTGACCAGGATGGTGACGCCGGAGCGGTCGGGCAGCTCGGCCACCGCGTGCAGGGCCTGGACCAGGCCGGCCTTCATGTCGAAGCACCCGGGGCCGCGCAGCACGCCGCCCTCGTGACGGAACGGGTGCGTCTCGAGCGAGCCGATCGGCCAGACCGTGTCGTGGTGGCCGAGGATCAGGACCCGGGCCGGGCCGTCGCCGAACCGCCAGCGCAGGGCGCCGTGCGGGAGGCGTTCGGGGGCGACGCCGAGCACCCGGGATCCGAGCGCGGCGAGCAGGTCGGCGCTGTGGGCCACGGCGGCCGGGTCACCCGACGGCGACTCGCACCGGATCAGATCCTCGAGGTCGGCGAGCATCCGGGGGAGGCGCTCGTGCATTCGGTTGAGCATCAGGCCACCTTGGGCGTGGCTCGCACGCCGAAATGTAGGTACTGCTCGCCGGTCGTGAGGCGGTAGAAGACGAGTGGGATCGCGTTGCGGCTGCGCGGCGGGCGTACGGCGTACCGGTCGCCACCCAGCGCGACCATCGGCAGCTCCTCGACCGGGTCGGGAACCAGCTCGGCCAGCGGGCCGGTGACGGTCATCCGGAAGATCGGCCCGTCGTCGGTCAGTAACACCTCCTGCCGCATGCCGGCCCGCTCGTAGACGCCCAGGTGCGGCGTGACGTCGCCGTCGGCCGGCACCGGCTCGAAGCGCGGCATGGCGACGCCGGCGACCTCGGCCAGGATCTCGGTGTACAGCTCCTGGTAGAGGTCGCGGCCGTTCTCGGCGTTGGTGAGCAGCGTGATCGCCAGGCCCTGGGACGGCAGCAGCCGCAGGAACGCCTGCTGCCCGATGGTGGTGCCGTCGTGCCCGATGAGCCGTTCGCCGTCCCAGCCGAAGCGGATCCAGCCGAGTCCCCACGAGTCGCCGAGTGTGTCCTTCTCCGGCAGTTCGACCTGCTGGGCGGCCATTTGGGCGGCCGCGTCGGCGGACAGGATCGGGTCACCGCCGGAAAGGTGCGCACGCGCGAACGTGAGTACGTCGGGGGCCGAGGAGTTGATCAGCCCGGCCGGCCCCAACGACCGCGGCAGCATCCACACCGGTGCCACCTTGCCCTCGGTGTGCCCGATCGCGGTGCGGTGCTTGAGCGCCTCCTCGGGCAACGTCGAGGTGCGGGTCAGACCCAGAGGCTCGATCAGACCGGTACGCACGGCCGCGTCCCACGTCCCACCGGTCAGCCGCTCGATGACCAGCCCGGCCAGCACGAACCCGGCGTTGCAGTACGACCAGGTCGCGCCGATCGGGTGGTTCTGGGCCACGTCGGCCAGCAGCTCGGCGTACTTGGCCACGCAGTCGTCGCCGCGGCCGGTGTCGGTGAACACGTCGCCGTCGATGCCGCTGGTGTGGGTCAGCAGATGCCGCATGGTGACGCCGTCGGCGTTGAGCTTGAGCTCGGGCAGCACGTCGGTCAGCGGGGCGTCCAGGTCGAGCTTGCCCTCGTCGACCAGCCGCATGACCAGCGTGGCGGTCCACACCTTGCTGATCGAGCCGATCTGGAACACCGAGTCGGGGGTCGTCTCGACGCCGGTGTCCACATTGAGCACTCCGTGCGCGACGGTGATCCGCTCGTCGGGCTCACCCACCCGCAGGATGCCAAGCGTCGCGCCCGGGACGCCGTACGAGGTGGCCAGGGCCGAGAGGCGGCGCTGCCAGTGCGCGGCGTCCAGCGGCGCGCGACGCGACCCGGTCCAGCGTCGCACCCATTCGGCCACCCGCCGGCCGTAGTCCATCCGCTGCGACGGCGGACCGTCCACGATGAACAGATGCGAGGCGCCCGGGTAGGTGACCAGCTCGGCCGGGACGCCACGCTCGCGCAGGGCGGTGTGCCACTGCTGGGCCTGGCCGACCGGGCAGCGCAGGTCGTCCTCGCCGTGCAGCACCAGCGTGGGCACTGTCACGTCGGCCACCCGGGCCTGCGGGGACATCGCGGCGTAGCGGTCCGGCGCCGTCCAGGGGCGGGCCTTGAGCTCGTACTCGGCCAGGAACGACCCCATGTCGGAGGTGCCGGCCATCGCGGTCAGGTCGGCGACCAGTCCCCCGGCGACCGCGGCCGCGAACGGGTTGTCCCGCGCGGTCAGGAAGCAGGTCATGTAGCCGCCGTAGCTGTAGCCGGTGACGGCCAGCCGCTCCGGGTCCGCCAGGCCCTCGGTGACCAGCGTCTGCACCGGCTCCAGGAAGTCGTCGGCGTCGGCCTCGCCCCACGCGCTCTGGGTGGCGGTGAAGAACTCCCGGCCGTACCCGTCGCTGGCCCTGGGGTTGAGCAGCAGGACCGTCCAGCCGTCGGCGACCAGCTGCTGGTGGTAGAGGTGGATGTCGTCGGCGGCGGCGTTCCACGCGTTGTGCGGGCCGCCGTGGATGTCGAGCAGCAGCGGCTGGGGCCCGGTCGCGGCCGGGTCGCGCATCACCCAGCCGTGCACGATGGTGCCGTCCGAGATGGTGAATTCCCGCTCGGCCCGCGGGAACAGCTCGGCGCCGGCGATGCCGTGCGAGGTCAGGACGGTTTGCGTGCCCGTCAGAAGACCGACCCGCACCACCTCGCCGAACGACTCCGGGGTGGTCAGCACGATCACCGCGGTGTCGCCGACGACCGAAAGGCCCGAGACGAGGTTCCCGGCGCCGGTCACGATCGGGCGCGGCTCGCCGCCGGTCGCCTCGACCGCGTAGAGGTGGGTGCAGCCGCGGTCGCGTACGCAGAAGAGGACGTTGCCGCGCTTGGTCAGCTGCGGCAGCGCGCCCGGGTAGCCCGGCCCGCCCGGCATCACGTTGCGGTCCAGCGGGGCGGCCAGGTCGGTCACCGGCCCGCCGTCCAGTGGCACGCGCAGCAGCCCGGCGATGTCGGCCGGCGACTCCGGCATGCCCACGACGAGCAGCGCGTCACCGTCCGGGGTCCAGACCACCGGCCCGCCCACGCCGTCGGCCAACCCGACCTCGCGCGGCCGGGCGTGCTCGTCGTTGACGTCGAGCAGGTAGAGCGGCGCGCGGGCGTCGAGGTCGGCGTCCGGCGCGGTCGCGGCGGTGAAGGCGAGCGTGGCTGAATCGGGTGACCAGGCCGGATCCCCCGCATGCCAGTCACCGTCGGTCACCTGCCGGGCCGAACCAGAGTCGAGATCAAGGACAAACAGATGCTTGCGTACGCTGCGCAGCAATCCGGCGCCGTCGGCCTTGTAGTCCACCCGCCGGGTGACCATCGGCGCCGTGTCGCCGGCCTCGGGCGTCCGGTTGACCGGTGCCGCGAAGGCGATCCTGGTGCCGTCCGGGCTCCACACCGGCGCGCCGGCGCCCATCGGCAGCTCGGTGACCGCCTCGGGCTCGCCACCGTCGGCGGGCAGCAGCCAGATCTGCTTGTCCCGCACGAAGGCGAGCCGGGTGCCGTCCGGCGACCATGCCGGCGAGGTGTCCGCCGGGCCGCGGGTCAGCCGCCGCGGCTGCTGGTCCGGGCCGGTGATCCACAGCGCGCGGTCGGTGCGGTCGGCCTCGACGTCCACGGTCCGTAGCACGTACACCACCCGGCCGTCCGGTCCGAGCGCGGGCTGCTCCGGCACCGCGACATCCCGAAGGTCCTCGATCCGCAGTCGTCGTGCCACGGGCACCCCTCCCTCGTCGTTGCTCTGGAAGCCTGCCCGCTCCGGTGCGCCGGTGTCTTTGTGCGGCACGACGAGAGCGGGGCGCCGGGCTCGTCGCGCGCGACGGCCCGATCGGCTTTCCGGAGCTGAGCGGGAGGTCTAGGAAAGGTCGTCGACCGCGAGCAGGCCGGCGATGCCCAGCCAGGCCACCTGCCACGCGGGCGGGCTGGTCCCCAAGGGAGCGGTCACCGATCACCCGGGAAATCCGGTGTCCCCGGGCACGGCCGGTCGGTACGGTCACGGCCGTGCGGGACGTCGGATCGCCGGAATGGCTGAGGCTCAACCGGGAAAACTGGGACGAGCGGGCGGGCATCCATGCTGCCAGCGAGTTCTACGACCTCCCGGGGTTCCGGGCCGGCCGGTCGACACTACGGTCGTTCGAGCCCGGCGAGGTCGGTGACGTCGCCGGCCGCAGCCTGGTGCATCTGCAGTGCCACATGGGCCAGGACACCCTCTCGTGGGCCCGGCTGGGCGCGCGGACCGTCGGTCTCGACTTCTCCGAGCCGGCCGTCCGGACCGCCCGCGAGCTCGCCCGCGTCGTCGACCTGACCGACCGCGCCCGCTTCGTCGTGGCCGACGTCCACGACGCCGCCGCGGCCCTGCCCGGTGAGCGCTTCGACATCGTCTACACCGGGCTCGGCGCGCTGGTGTGGCTGCCCGACCTGGATCGCTGGGCCGCGGTCGTGGCCTCACTGCTCAACCCCGGTGGTTTCCTCTATCTGGTCGAGTTCCACCCCTTCAGCGACGTCCTCGGCGACGACGGGCGCAGCGTCGAACACGACTACTTCGCCACCGCCGGGCACGAGGCCGACTACGAGCACACCTACACCGGCGGGCCCGCGATGACGAGCACCCGGCAGGTCCAGTGGCAGCACCCTCTCGGCCAGGTGATCACCGCGCTGGCCGGCGCCGGCCTCCGCCTGGATTTCCTGCGCGAACGGGACGTCACGCTCTTCCCGCGCTTTCCCGTGCTGGCATCGTCGGACGGCGAATACCGGTTCCCGGCGGGTCACCCGCGCGTGCCGCTGCTGTACTCGCTGCGCGCCACCCGTCCCACTCCAGTTGCATCTGAGTAAATCTTTCCTTTACGGGATTGCATTGGATTTAATCCAGCGACGGACCTAGCGTTTGCGGCAGGAACGGGGTCACCGCGATCGCTCAGGTGCCAACCTGCCGATCGGCCGGCCTCAGCGAAATCGCAGCGTCCGCGAATCGAATCGGAGGTACGACCATGCGCGCAATTGTGGCCGGCGGTGGCATCGTCGGGCTCACCACCGCGATCGCCCTGCACCAGCAGGGAATCGAAGCGATCGTCTGCGAACAGGCACCGGAGATCCGGGCCGCGGGCGCCGGACTCGGACTCTGGTCGAACGCGTTGGCGGCCTACGACGCACTCGGCCTCGGCGACCAGATCCGAGCCATCGGCAAGCCGGGCGAGATGCGCTTCCGGGATCCGGCCGGCCGCCTCATCGAAACCCCCGGGTTCACCGACGAGGACCACGCCTTCACGCTGGTCCACCGCGTGCAGCTGAACACCATGCTGGCCGACACGGTCGGCCGCGACAACATCCGGCTGAACGCCCGCGTCGTCGACTACCGGGAAGACGACCGGGGTGTCACCGCGGTGCTGAGCGACGGCACCGCGCTGGCCGGAGACATCCTCGTCGGCGCGGACGGGGCGTACTCGATGATCCGCTCGGTCCTGCTGCCCGGCAGCGAAGCGATCGAGCACGAAGGACACGTCGTCTGGCGCGCCGTGATCGACCCGCCGGAGGGCGTCACGGCCCCCGTCGCCATCACGGTGGCGGGCGAGCAGCGGACTCGCGGCGGTTTCGTACCCACCGCCGACGGTTCCGTATTCTGGCTGGTGAACCAGTTCGACTCGGGTGCGCTGAACGGCTCGCTGAAGGAGCAGGCACGCGAGCGGGCGTCGTTCCTCGACACGACCGGCTGGCTGCCGGAGATGTCGGCGCTGATCGAGGCGACCCGAGAGCACCAGATCCTGCGCAATCAGGTCATGCTCGTTCCGGAGCTGTCGCAGTGGGTGTCGAGCCGGGTGGCCCTGGTCGGGGACGCCGCGCACGCGCTGTCCCCGCACATCTCCGCCGGGGCGACACTGGGCATCGAGGATGCGCTGCTGCTCGCCCGGTTGCTCGGGGCCGCGGGCGAGATCGGGGCCGCGGGCAAGATCGGGGCCGCGCTCGGCGACTATGAGCGCGACCGGGTGCAGCACTACCGGAGGGTCAACGAGTTGTCCAAGAAGGTGGAGGACTCGGCGACGCCGGAGGAGTTCGCCATCACCTTCGCGACGTTCACCAACTGGATGATCAGCCGGTAGCGGCCGGCTCGGTGGTCTGCGGCGGGTGCCACGCTCTGGCGAGTGTGGCACCCGTTCCTGTTCATCGGCGCACGCCTTCAGTCGGGCCGCCAGGTGTGTACGAAACAGTTTCGTTCAGATAGCCCGGACGCCCGCGAAAGCAAGGCGAAGCATCTAGGCGGGGCCGAAGACGCGGAGCTGGAGCATGGCGCCGAGGCGGGCGTCCGGGTCGGCCAGGTCGATCTCGCCCAGTTCGGCCAGGCGCCGCAGGCGGTAGCGGAACGTGTTCGGGTGGACGTGCAGGGCGGCCGCGGCGGCCACCACGTCGCCGAAGGCGTCGAGCCAGGCCGACAAGGTCTCGACCAGGTTGGCGTTGTGCTCGGCGTCGTAGGCGATCAGACGGGCGACCGGGCCGCTGGGGGTGTCACCACGGGCGGCGACGGTGTCTCGCAGTTCGAGGAGCATCGCCTCGGTGTGTACGTCAGTCAGGCGGGCCACCCGGCGGCTGCCGCCACGGCCGCTGCGGAGCACGCGCAGGGCCCGGTCGGCGCTGGTGCGGGCCGACGGCAGGGCCGACACCGACGATGCCACCGGGCTCACGCCGATCAGCGCCGGGGCCCGGTCGCCGATCCGGTCCAGGAAGGCGGAGGCCAGGCGTACCGCGCGGTTGTCGGCGTCGGTCGGCAGCAGGCCGTACGTCACGTCGCCGAGCAGGGCCACGGCCGAGCTGGCCTGGACGGCGCTCAGGTGCATGGCCAGCGCGTCGCTGAGGCGGTGGCGCTCGGCGGCCGAGCCGGACCGGTCGTCGGCCGCGTCCGCCGCGGGAGCCAGGGCCAGCACCACCAGCGACTGGTCGGCCAGGCCGAGCCGGGCCAGCGAGTCACGGGCGGCCGCACCGCCCTCCAGGGCCGTGCCGACCAGCTCGGTCCGCAGCCGCCGTTCGACGTCGGCGCCGGCCCGCAGCCGCAGCATGTGCAGCGCGACCAGCTTGGCCGCGTCAGAGAAGGCGCGCGACCGGTCGGGGGTCAACGGTTTGCGTACGGCCGCCCAGATCGAGCCGAGGAACTCGTCGCCGGCCCGCACGGCGACCGCCACCCGGGGTACCGAGAAGTCGCTGAGCTCGGGGGCCGGCGCCACGAAGACCGGCTGATCGCTGCGGTGCAGGTTGCGCATCACGCCCTGGGAGGAGAGCAGCCGCGCGTACCGTTCGGGCACCTGGCGGCCGAGGATGGTCTCGACCCGGGACTCGTCGGCCTCCTCCTGGCGGCCCGAGAAGGCGAGCACGCGGGAGTCCGGGTCCTCGATCGTGACCGGCGCGTCGACCAGGGCGGCGACCGCGTTGGCCAGCGCGAACAGGTCGCCCGAGGGCATGCCGCCGAGCATCTCGGGGCCGGTGTCGCCGACGTCGCCCTGGCTGAGCATGGAGCGCAGCAGGGCGGCGAGCTGAGCCCAGGAGGCGCCGCGGGTGAGCGCGAGCAGGGCCACGCCGGACTCGGCCGCGGCCGCGCGTACGGCGTCCGTGGACGGCCCGGGTGCGCGGACGACCAGGCCCCGGGCGCCCTGCTGACCGAGCGAGCGGAGCAGGTCGGCGATCGTGGTGGCGTCGCCGAGGCCGACGCCGAGGACCAGGGCGTGTGGGGGGAGGCCGGGTTCGTCGTACGGGTCGTGGAAGGCCACCCCGCCGATCGAGACCGCGGATGTGACGTCGCCGTGTACGAGGTCGAGCAGCGTGGCGCCGAGATCCTCGAGGATCCGGCCGAGGCTGGCGCGCGGCAGCTGACTCATGATCGTCCAGCCTAGTGAAAGGCTAACGCGACGGATGCGGGACCGCCGCCAGAAGTTCCCGGGTGTATTCGTGCCGGGGGGCGCCGAGCACCTCGTCGACGGGGCCGTACTCGACGATCCGGCCCTCGCGCATGACCGCGACGATGTCGCTGACATAGCGCACCACGGCCAGATTGTGCGAGATGAACAGCATGGTCAGGTTCATCCGGCGCTGCAGCTCGCGGACCACGTTGAGGACCGCGCCCTGGATCGACACGTCCAGCGCCGAGGTGATCTCGTCGGCGATGATCACCTCGGGCTGCCCGGCCAGCGCCCGGGCCAGCGCGACCCGCTGGCGCTGGCCGCCGGAGAACAGATGTGGCCGTTCCCGGGCCCGGTCGGCGGGCAGCCCGACCAGCTCCAGCAACCGGCCCACCTCGGCGCGGTCGACCGACGGCATGGCCTCGGCGATCGATTCCCCGATGGACATCCGCGGGTCCAGAGCCGAGTACGGGTCCTGGAACACCATCTGGATCTTCCGGTGGCCGGGCGCGGGCTCGATCCGGCCGGCGCTGAGCGGGGCGAGCCCGACCGCGGCCCGGGCCAGCGTCGACTTGCCCGACCCGGACTCCCCCACCAGTCCGACGACCTGGCCGGCCGGCACCACCAGGGACACGTCGTCGACCGCGACCGTGCCGCGCCGGCGGGATCCGAAGCGGACGGTCACGTTCTCGAACGTCAGGTCACGCACGGGGGGTCGCCCGGGCGCCGAAGTGCAGGTACCGCTCGCCGGTGGGCAGCTGATAGAAGGTGACCGGGATCCAGTTGTCGGTCTCCTCGTCGTGGGCGACGAACAGGCCGGGCTCCACCCCGGCCAGCGGGTAGCGCACGTTCTGGTCGGGCACCAGTTCGGCCAGCGGACCGGTCACCTGGGCGGCCAGCACCGGGCCGTCGTCCTCGGCCAGCACCTCCATCCGTATGCTGGCCCGCTCGTAGACGGCGGTGTAGGGCGCGATGTCAACCTCGACCGGGGGCGACGGCGGGCCCAGCCGGCGCGGCGTGGCCACGCCGGCCAGCTCGGCGAAGATCTCGCGGAACAGATCGTCGTAGAGCTTGACGTTGTTGCCGCCGTTGGTCAGCAGCGTGACCGAGAGCCCGGCCGACGGCAGCACGCGCCAGAACGCGGACTGCCCGATGGTGTTGCCGTCGTGGCCGATCACCTGCCGGCCGTCCCAGGTCATCCGCTCCCAGCCCAGCCCCCAGGAGTCGCCCAGGGTGTGCTTGTCCGGCAGCTCGACCTGGAAGGTGGCCATCTGCTCGATGCCGGCGGCGGAGAGCGGGCCCTCGCCGGTGATGTGCATCTTGGCGAAGGCCAGCAGGTCGCGGACGGTCGCGGTGATCGCGCCGGCCGGCCCGGCCGAGCGCGGGATGCCCCACACCGGTGCGACGGTGTTGGCGCCCTTCTCGTAGGTGTGCCCGACCGCGGCCCGCCACATGAGGGCTTCTTCCGGCAGGGTGACCGTGTGGGTCAGGTTCAAGGGCCTGACGAGTTTTTCCCGTACGGCCGCATCCCACGTGCCGCCGGTCAGCTTCTCGATCACCCGGCCGGCCAGCGAGTAGCCGGAGTTGCAGTACGACCAGGTGGCTTCGAGCGGGTGGTTCTGCCGCGCCGTGGCGAGCAGGGCGACGTACTTCGCCAGGCTGTCGTCGCCGCGGCCGGTGTCGTCGAAGATGTCGCCGTCGATGCCGCTGGTGTGGGTGAGCAGGTGGCGCATGGTCAGCCGCTGGGCCACGTCGGGGTCGGCCAGCCTCAGCTCGGGGATGTACTCGATCAGCGGCTTGTCCAGGTCGAGCTTGCCCTCGTCGACCAGCTGCAGGACCAGGGTGGCGGTCCACACCTTGCTGATCGAGCCGAGCTGGAAGAGCGTGTCGGTGGTGACCTCGACCCCGGTGTTGAGGTTGGTCACGCCGTGCGCGGCCTCGGCCACCTCGTCACCGAGCAGGATGCCGAGCGTGGCGCCGGGTACGTCGTACCTCGTCGCCAGCTCACGCAGCCGCTGCTCCCAGTGAGCACTGTCCAGGGTCATGACTGTTCTCCGTTCGCGATCAACGAGGGGACGAGGGCGGCGTTCCAGCAGGCGACCCGGCGATCGCCGTCGAAGGCGTCGAGCGGCGGATCCTCGGTCCGGCAGCGGTCGGTGACCAGCGGGCAGCGGTCGGCGAACGCGCAGCCGGACGGGAAGTCGCGGGGGTCGGGCGGTCGTCCGGGGATCACCGCGAGCGGCTGCGACCGGTCGGTCTCCATGTCCGGCACGGCCGCGACCAGGGCCCGGGTGTACGGGTGCCGGGCATCGGTGCGCAGGGCGGTGGCCGGCAGGTCCTCGACCACCCGGCCGGCGTACATCACCAGCACCCGCGAGCACACCTGCCCGACGACGGTGACGTCGTGGCTGATGAACAGCAGCCCGACGTCCTCGGCCGTGCGGATGTTGTGGAGCAGTTCGAGGACCTGCTTCTGCACTGTCACGTCGAGGGCGGTGGTCGGCTCGTCGGCGATGATCAGGGCCGGGTTGGCCATCACGCCCATGCCGATCATGGCCCGCTGGCGCATGCCGCCGGAGAACTCGTGCGGGAGCTGGGCGGCGCGCCGGGCGGCGTCGGTGATCCGGACCGCGGCCAGCCGGTCTACGGCCCGGGCCCAGGCCGAGCGGCGGGTCGCCCCGGCGTGGGTGCGCACCACCTCGGCCAGCTGCCGGCCGACCCGCTGCACCGGGTTGAGCGAGGTCATCGGGTCCTGGAAGACCATCGCGAGCGAGGTGCCGAGCAGCCGGCGGTGCGCCCGCACGTCGCCGCGCAGGTCCTCGCCCAGGAACTCCAGCCGGTCGGCGGTGACCTCACCGGGCGCCTCGATCAGCCGGGCGATGGCCAGCGCGGTCAGGCTCTTGCCGGAACCGGACTCGCCGACGATCCCGACCGCCTCGCCGCGGCGCACCGACAGGCTGACCCCGCGCACCGGACGCACCCCGGGGAAGGTCACCTGCAAGTTGTGTACGGCCAGCAACGCGTCGGCCGCCGGCACTGTGGGCTCGGCCGCGGAAGGCTCCGGGGCGGCGAGCGTACCCGTCGCATTGGAGCGCAAGCCGATCGCCCGCGCGACCACCTCACCGGTGAGGTTGAACGCCATCGCCGCCAGCACCACGGCCAGGCCCGCGGTCAGCGCGCCGGCCGGGTTGATGTAGATCTGCTGGAGGCCCTCGCCGAGCAGCCGGCCCCAGTCGTAGCTGGGTGCCTGCACGCCCAGGCCGAGGAAGGACAGGCTGGCGAAGGCCAGCAGCGCGCCGCCGGCCTGGATGGTCGCGGTGACCACGAGCGACTCGGCGATGTTGGGCAGAACGTGCCGCAGCAGGATGCGGAAGCGGCCCACGCCGGCGACGCGGGCGGCGGCGATGAAGTCCCGCCCGGCGATCGCGGCCGACAGCGTCTGGGTGATCCGGGCGAAGCCGGGCGCGGTGGCGAAGCCGATGGCCAGCACCGCGCCGGTCGCGCCGACCCCGAAGATGACCGCGAAGAACAGGGCCAGCAGCAGGTTCGGGAACGCCACCATGATGTTGATCAGGGTGGCGATCCAGCGGCCCACCCGTCGCCCGAAGACCGCGGTCGACGTGCCCAGCAGCAGGCCGGCGACCACACCGAGCGCGGTCGCCAGCAGCGCCAGCCCGACCGACAGCCGGGTGGCCACCAGGACCCGGGCGAAGATGTCGCGGCCGAGCTGGTCGGTGCCGACCCAGTGCGCGCCGGACGGCCCGCGGAGGATCTCCGCGGGGTTGATCGCGTCGGCCCGGTCCTGCCAGATCAGTGGCCCGGCGATGGCCAGGGCGACGACGAGTACGAGCAGAACGAGTCCGCTGATCCCCAGCGGCCCGATCCGGCGCAAGCCTCGCATGCCCATCAGCTCTCCCGGATCGTCGAGCGCGGGTCGACCACGGCCAGGGCCACGTCGACGGCCAGGTTGACCAGCAGCACGCCGACGCCGTAGACCAGCACCACGCCCTGCACGGTCGGATAGTCCTTGGCCAGGATCGAGCTGACGATCGTGCCGCCCAGGCCGGGCCAGGCGAACACGTTCTCGATCAGCACCGTCCCGGCGACCAGCGAGCCGAGCAGCAGACCGCCCAGGGTGAGCGTGGTGGTGAGCGCGTTGGGCAGGGCGTGCCGCAGGTAGACGACCTGGTTGGGCAGGCGCTTGGCCCGGGCGGTACGCAGGTAGTCGGTCTCGAGCACGGCCAGCATCTCGACCCGGACGATCCGGGCCAGCACGAACGCCGGGCCGATGGCCAGGGCGAGCACCGGCAGCACGTACGAGTCGGGCCCGGACTTGCCGGCCACCGGCAGCCAGCCCAGCGTCACGCTGAACACGAAGACCAGCCCGACCGCCATCAGGAACTCGGGAATGGTCGCCAGCACCACGCTGACCGACGTGAAGGCCAGGTCACTCCCGCGCCGGCGGCCGTGCCGGACCAGCACCGCCATCAACGTTCCCAGTGGCACCGACACCACCACCGCCACCAGGAAGGCCAGCACCGCCATCTGCACGGTCGAGGCGAACCGGGACGAGATGACGTCGGCCACCGGCAGGCCGGAGGTCATCGAGGTGCCCAGGTCCCCGGTGAACAGGCCGGCCAGGTAGTGCAGGTACTGCTGCCAGAGCGGGTCGTCCAGGCCCATCGCCGCGCGGCGGGCCTGGATCAGCTCGACCGGTGCGGTCGGGCCCAGCGCCGCCCGGACGGGATCGCCGGGCAGCGCGTGGATCATCGCGAAGGCCGCGGTGACGAGCACCCACAGGGACAGCAGCAGTCGTCCGAGCCGCCGGGCGACGAACCGCACCCAGGTGTTGTCCGTAGCCCCGCCGCCACCCTTGAAAGGCCTGAAGGCCCTCGTGGATGCTGTGCTGATCATGTGATTGGGTTCCCGGTCAGCCGAACATCCGGATGGAGGCCGGGCCGACGTCGCCGTCGCTCAGCTCGAACGTGGCGTTCTTGATGAAGTACGGGGTGTTCGAGTTGGCGAACGGCACCAGGTCGAGGCGCTTGATCAGTTCCGTCTCACCGGCCAGCCACTTGTCGCAGCCGCCCGCGTCGGCCACCTTCTGGGCCTCGGCCACCGCGGACTGATAGGCCTTGTTGTCGATGCTGGCGAAGTTGGCGCCGTTCGGCGGGGTCGGCCCGGACAGGAACGAGACCAGCTGGCTGGGCAGGGTCACGCCGATCGGGAACATCGCCACGTCCCAGGACAGCTGGCCGCCGGCGATCTGGCCCACCTGCACCGCGGTGACGCTCTTCAGGGTCACCTTGACCCCGGCCGCCGTCCACTGCTGCTGGAGGAGTTCGGCCGCGGGCTGTGCGCCGGGGCCGGCCGACGGGGCGTACGCCACGGTCAGCGACAGAGGCTTGCCGCCGAGCGCGGCCTTGCCGCCGGCCGCGTCGAACGCCGGCTGGTTGCCCTTGATGGTGTCGCCCTTGCACGGGGTCATGGCCGGCGCCACCAGGCCGGTCGGGTCGGCGCCGCGGCCCGAGGTGAACGCCTGCTGCAGCTGCTTGAGGTCGAGCGACTGGATCAGCGCCTTGCGGGTCGCCTCGTCGGCGGTCGGCAGGCCGGGCTTCTCGTTGAACCAGATCTCGCCGGTCGGCGCCAGCACGTCCCGCTTGACGTAGTCGTCGCCCTGCAGACGCTGGCTGTCCTGACCGGTGAACCGGGCGGCGTTGAGCTCGCCGGTGAGGATCAGGTTGGCCGCGGTGGCCTCGTTCGCGACGATCCGGATGACCACCTTGTCGGGCAGTCCGACGGTGTCGGCCTTGACGTCGCCGGGGCCCCACGCGTATTCCTTGCGCCGGGTCAGCGTGTAGTGGTCGTCGGGGACCGCCTCGGTCATGGTGAACATGCCGGTGCCGTCCGAGCTCTGCTTGAGCTTGGTCCGGTCCTTCATGCCCTTCTCGCAGACGATCGGCAGGCCACCGAGGTTGCGGGTGAGGAAGGCGTCCGGGGCGGGTGAGGTCACCGTGACGACGCCGGTGGCCTCGTCGGCGGTGGCCTTGGCGCCGGCCGGCACGTAGATGCCGATCCGGGTCGAGGCGTTCTTGACGTCGCCGACGAAGCTGAGGTTGTCGGCCACCTGCTTGGCCGTCAGCGGGGTGCCGTCGGCGCAGGTCACACCCTTACGCAGGGTGAACTTGGCCTCGGTGGTGGTGCCTTCCCACTTCTCGGCCAGGCCGGGCAGCAGCTTGCCGTCCGGCGCGAAGCCGAGCAGGGAGTCGTAGAGGAACCGGTCCACCTGCCCGGCAATGGTCAGTGAGGTGAAATGCGGGTCCAGGTTGCCCGGATCGGAGGGTACGGCCAGCGTGAACGTCTTACCGTTCACCGGCTGCTTCCCGCTCGGGCCGCCGCTCCCGCCCGAATCGTTACCGCAGGCCGTCGCCAGCAGTGCTACCGCGCCGAGCACGGCCACGGATCGTAGTGCCTTCATCGCGCCCTCCACGTCCTACGTGAAGGCAAAGACTGCCGATCCGTGTCCGCGTTGTCTTTGGCGTCGGCGACAACATGGCACGGACCGGGTTGTCGCCGACGCCAAAATTTCGTAACTGTTTCGTATTACTTGGCCCGTCCGGACCGTTGAGCTCCGGGTCGGGTGGCGTCCACTTTGGATCCGTATTGTCCGTCTCGCGCACGGCGATCCCGACGCCGGACCGGCGCCGGACAGCGACTGGAGATGCAAGCGGGCGGCGTGCGGGCATAGGCTCATCCGCGAGGAGGTTCGACGATGACGCTCCGCGACACCCCGCCCTTCCGGGCCGACCACGTCGGCAGTCTGCTCCGGCCCGCGCGCCTGCTCCAGGCCCGCGAGCAGCGCGCCACCGGGAAGATCGACGCCGACGAGCTGCGCGCGGTCGAGGACGACGCGATCCGCGAGGTGGTCGCGATGCAACGCGACGCCGGGCTGCGGTCGGCGACCGACGGCGAGTTCCGGCGTACGTCCTGGCACATGGACTTCATCTATCAGCTCGGTGGCATCAGCCGCACCGACGAGAAGATCCAGGTGCACTTCCGCAACGCCGACGGCGAGCTCGACTTCGAGTCGGCCGCGCTGGCCGTGGACGCGCCGGTCCGGCTGGACGAGACCATCTTCGGCGAGGCGTTCGCGTTCCTCGCGGCGACGGTCGAGCCCGGGGTCACGGCCAAGCTGACCATCCCGTCGCCGAGCATGGTGCACTACCGCGGCGGCCGGGCGGCCATCGATCCGGCGGTCTACCCGGACGAGGATCAGTTCTGGTCCGACCTGAGCGCGGCGTACGCCGAACAGGTCCGCCGCGTGCACGACCTGGGCTGCCGCTACCTGCAGCTCGACGACACCAGCCTCGCCTACCTCAACGACCCGGCCCAGCGGGCCCTGCTCACCTCGCGCGGCGACGACGCCGAGCACCAGCACCTGCGCTACATCAAGCAGATCAACGCGGCGATCCAGGACCGCCCGGCCGGCCTGGCCGTGACCACCCACATGTGCCGGGGCAACTTCCGCTCCTCCTGGGCGGCCGAGGGCGGCTACGACTTCGTCGCCGAGGCGCTGTTCAGCGAGCTGGCGGTGGACGGTTTCTTCCTGGAGTACGACGACGAGCGCTCCGGCGGCTTCGCCCCGCTGCGGTTCGTGCCGCCGGGCAAGATGGTCGTGCTCGGCCTGGTCACGACCAAGCGGGGCGAGCTGGAGTCCAAGGACACGCTCAAGCGCCGCATCGACGAGGCCGCGAAATACGTGCCGCTGGAGCAGCTGTGCCTGTCTCCGCAGTGCGGGTTCTCGTCGACCGTCGAGGGCAACGTGCTGACCTACGATCAAGAGGTCGCCAAGCTGCGGCTGATCGCCGAAACCGCGGACGACGTGTGGGGATGAGTTCAAGAGCGGGATTTCGTAGCTGAGTGGTGGGTACGGGCCGTCGCTCCCGGCTATGACCTCGGTTTTCGCGGCCATGGCCAGGCTCATCGCGACCATGCCAAATGGCCTAGGGTGGTGTCGTGACACCCCCGGGCAGGCGCCGGATCGACGAGATCGGCGAGGAGAGCCGTCGCCGGATCCTGGACGCGGCCGAGGAGCTGTTCGCCGAGCGCGGGTTCGACCGGACGTCGTTCGTCGACATCGCCGAGCGGTCGGGCATCAGCCGCGGTTCCATCCCGTGGCACTTCAAGAACAAGGACGGGCTCGTGCTGGCCGTCATCGAGCGGGCGATCAACCGGCTGATCCCGGCCGGACACTACCGATCGGTGCCGCCGCTGGCCGAGCTGTTCGACGACGCCTCGGCGCTGGCCCGCAGCGGCAACTCGGCGCTGATCCTGTCGATGTCGGCCGAGGCGATCCGCGGCACCGGGGCGGTACGCACGCAGTACCAGGAGTTCTACGCGCGGCGGCGGGCCGGGCTGGAGGACTGGCTGCGGGCGCGGCGGCCCAAGGACGTGGATCCCGACGAGGCGGCCCAGCGTGAGCGCACCTTCGCCGTCGCGCTCAACGGCCTCCTGATGGGCATCCACTTCCAGGCCGTCGTCGACCCCGCGAACGTCGACCTGGACGCGTCGCTGCGCTCGATCGCCGAGCTGATCGACAAGAACCTCGCCGACCTCTACGCCTAGATCGATGCCAGCAGGGCCGCCATCCGTTGCTGGAGGGCGGGCCGGATCAGGTCGCCGGTGTGGATCCACATGGCCCGGGCGGTCATGGCGGCCACGACCATCTCGCCCACGTCGTCGATGCTCGCGCCGCCGCGGAGGAACGCCTCGGTGGCGGCGAGCGCGCTGTCCGGTACCGCGACCGACGGGTCGGCCGCCCGGGTGTTCTGCAGGATGCCGGTGTCGACCGGGCCCGGGCAGAGCACGCTGACGTCGATGCCGTGCCCGCTCAGCGCCTGCCGCAGTGACTCGGACAGGCCGACGATCGCGAACTTGGTCGTCACGTAGAGGACATTGGCGTCGGCGACCAGCCCGGCGCCGGAGGCGGTGTTGACCAGGTGGCCGCCGGCGCCGCGGTCGAGCATGCGGGGCAGGAAGGTCTGCACGCCGTTGATCACGCCGGTCAGGTTGACGTCCAGGGCCAGGTCCCACTTCGGGTAACTGAGCTCGGTCACCGGCGCGACGGGCACGATGCCGGCGTTGTTGAACAGCAGGCCGACGTGGCCGAGCCGCTCCTCGGCCCGGTCGGCGACGGCGGCGAACGCGGCCCGGTCGCGGACGTCGAGGTGGAACGTCTCGACCGGGGTCACCGGGGACAGCTCCTCGCGGCCGCGGGCCAGGGCCGCCTCGTCGATGTCGGCCAGTGCCAGCCGTACCCCGCGCTTGGCCAGCGCACGGGCGATTCCCAGACCGATTCCCTGACCGCCTCCGGTGATGAAGGCGACCGACTCAGACCATTCACGCATGCCTTCTATGTTGACCCGACATCTCTGTGTCAGTCAACATAGGGATGTGAGGTTCAAGGAGATCCTGTCGGCCGGTGGGCGCGCGACAATCGCCGTACTGTTCGGCCTGGCGCTGCTCGACAGCGTCGACAACGCCCTCTTCCACGTCTTCCTCCCCGAGATCCGGGACGCCCTCGGCCTCGGCGACGGGGCGGTGGTCATCGTCGGCGCGCTGGCCGGGGTGACCGTGGCACTCGGCGCGCTACCCCTCGGGGTGCTCGGCGACCGGCGCCGCCGTACCACCATCGCCGGGCTCTGCACCCTGGTCTGGGCCGCCTCGGCGGTCCTGCTCGGCCTGGTCCAGAACCTGTGGCAGGTGGTTGTGGTCCGCGTTCTGGCCGGCGTCGGCAAGGCCAACGAGGGGCCGATCCAGACCTCGATCCTGAGCGATGCCTACCCGCCCGCCGGCCGGGGCCGGATCTTCGGCATCCACCGGGCCGGTCTGCCGCTCGGCAGCCTGGTCGGCCCCCTCCTGGCCGCGCTGTTCGTGGCGGTCGCGCCCGGCCGGCACGGCGATTGGCGGTGGGCGTTCGTCGCCCTGGCCGCGCCCGGGGTCGTCCTCGCGCTGGCGGCGCTGCGGCTGCGCGAACCGGTCCGCGGGCGTTTCGAGCAGGCCGCCGGGCCGCCGGTGCCGCTGCGCGAGGCGTTCGCGCGACTGCGGCGGATCCGCACGTTCAACATCGTGATGGTGGCGCTGGGCGCGTTCGGGTTGTGCGTGACCACCGTGCCCAACTATCTGAGCCTGATCGCCAACGACCACCTCGGCCAGGACGCCGGGGCCCGCAGCGTGATCGGCGCCGTCGGTGCGGTGGGGGCGGTGGCCGGGGCGGCCCTCGGCGGCGCGTACAGCGACCGGCTCTTCCGCCGGAGCCCCGCGGCGTGCGTCTATCTGGCCGCGGGGGCGCTCGGCGTGCTCGGCGTCGGGTTCGCGGCGATGGCGTACGCACCCGACGTCGTCACCTTCACGGTGGTCGGGACGCTGACCCAGGCCGCACTCTACTTCGGCCTGGTCCCGTTGAGCCTGGTCGTCGCCGCGGTCACTCCCCCGGCCTTCCGGGCGACGGCGTTCGCGCTGGTCGGCCTCTATCTGGCGGTGCTCGGCGGCCTCGGCGGGTCCCTGGTCACCAGCCTGGCCGCCAGCCTGTGGGGCGCACAGGCGGCCGTCGCCGTCGTCGCTCCGGCCGCCTCCGTCGTGGCCGGCGTGGTGCTGGCCCGCGGCACCGTCCACCTGCGCCGCGACCTGACAGACTTCGCCCTTTCCCGACACTCTCAGTCATGAAACGATTACCGGGTGGCCAAACACCGCAGGCCTGAACCCGACCCCGCCGAAATCACCGCGGAGGCGACGGTCCTCGCCGCCGAGCTGAGCCGTCAGGGTGCGATGGGAGCGGCCGGCATTCAACGTGACGGCACAATCCGGGCCGCCCTCATCGCGCTGTGCGCGACCAGCGTGGCCGCCGTGGCCGCGTCCTGCTCGGCGATCACCGTGGCGACCATCCAGCGAACGACATCGCTGGAGCAGGCTCGCCTCTCCGCCGATGCCGCGCACACACAGTCGGCGGCACCGCGCGACTCCGCCGACGCACCGCCACGGGCGCAGGAAACCAACAACTCGCCCACCAGTGTCGTGGCGTCGCTGGCGTCCTTCGACCGGCTGACCCGCGACTCGTACCTCTGCTGGCAGGCGCTCAGGTAGGAGTCACGACGGCGGTTGCGGGCCATGGTGGCGGGGGCGGTACTGGTCGTCGCCCCAGGGGTCGGCCATCGGGATGCTGGCCGAGTGCGGCTCCTGAGGCCGGGCCGGCGGGGACGGCGGCAGTGGCGTGGCGGACGGGCCGCCGTAGGGCTGCGGCACGGGCGGGAGCGGGGTCTGGCCGGTCGGGTGGGGCATCGGGAGCAGGATGTATTCGACCTTGCGGCGGCTGTGGATGAAGCGGGTCGAGGGCGGGAGCACCAGCAGGACCAGGGCGGTCAGGGTGGCCAGCAGGACCAGCAGCTCGAGGATGGCCATGGTCAGGCCGTACATCGCGGGCACCCACTGGCCGACGGCGGCCGACACCGTCTCGGCGGCGCGGCGCGGGCGGTGGAAGCTGCCGCTCAGGTTGCCGGCGCCGCCGCAGACCACGAACAGGCCGCCGAGCACCAGCGTGGTGATCCGGGACTTGTCACTGCCGTGCCGGTTCAAGATCGCGAGGATGCACACGACCGCGCCGATCAGCAGAGCCGACGTGGCCCAGAGCAGGCTCCCGAAGCCGGAACCGGTGTCGCCGTTGTAGGCGTCCTTGTAGATGCTCAGGCCGGTGTTGGTGAACACCAGCTCGATGACCGCGTTCAGCAGGAGGAGCCCGGCCACACCGAACAACAGGCCGGACGAGAGCCGGATCGTCGCCGGTACCGGCATCTGCATGCCTGGATGCATGGCGAGAAGGTTAGCCCGTCGGGCAAAACAGTGCCGTGGCGACACCGTGGTGACACGCCTTCCTACCCTGAGGGCGTGTCACCACGGGTCACCATGGGTATCGCGATCTTCCTGGTGCTCGCCGCCGGAATGACCTGGCTGGCGGTCACCGACTGGCGGGCCGACTCGGCGCTCGACTCGCGGGGAGTCGTCGCCGAGGCGCGGCTCGTCGAGATCCGGGACGGCGGCAAACGCCACGACCTCTACGTCGTCGAGTTCACCAGCGCCGACGGATCCGCCCACCGCAGCGCGCTGTGGCAGCCGCCGGCCGAACCTCGGCCCGCCGTGGGTGACGTGCTGCGGGTGGTTTACGACCCGGAGGACCCTACGCTCGTACGCGATGCGCGGTGAGCAGCGGAAGCACGACCTCGCTGCGCATCGCACCCATGTGGTCACCGGGCAGCACCTCGACCGCCCAGCCGAGTTCCTCCAGCTCGGCCCGGTGCGTTTCGAGCGGCGGACCGAGTTCCACCCGCACGTTTCCCCACTGCGCCCCGAAGTCGATGGCGTCGTCGCGCCCCGCGAACGCCAGCCGCGGCACCGTCAGCCGCCGGAGCGCTGCCCGCTCGTCGAAGTCCCGCACCGACTCGTAGAGCGTCACGTACTGCCGGGTCTGCTCCGGGGTCTGGGTGACCTCGGAGGCGTCCCAGTCCCCGACCTCGATCTCGGTCCAGTCGGGCAGGTCGCGCCCCACGTTCTCGACCGCCATCCGGTGCGCCGCCCGGGTCACCTCGAGCATCGGCCCGTACGGCCCGCCCAGCGGCGGGAACCCGCCCATGGCCAGCTCGGTGAGGCGGTCGGTGCGGACCGCCAGCTGGAGCCCCGACAACCCCAGCCAGGAGTATCCGTAGTAGCCGAACTCACGCGCGCCGGCGGCGTCGGCGATGGCCAGCAGATCGGCCGCGACGTTGCCGGCCGTCAGCGTCTCGGCCGCCGGATGGGCGGCCCGGTGCCCCTCGTAGTCGGCCACGATCACCCGCCGCCCGGCCGCGGCCAGCCCGTCGGCCAGATGCCGGCCGAGTCCGGGCTCGGCGCCCCACGCCCGCATCCGCTCGGCCGTGGCGTCGTCGGGCCGGGCCAGGCTGGCCGGCAACAGCATCGCGGGCCCGTCGCCCAGCGTCGTGACCTCGATGGAAGAACCGTCATGTAGCTTCGCCGTGGTCGTCATAGCAAAACACTATACGCTGTAAGGACTATGAGCGCACAAGAACACGTCCGCCGCCTCTGGCGTGGCCGCGGCACCACCCTGCCCACGCCACGCCGGGGCCCGCGGCAGCAACTCGACCTGGACGAGATCCTCGCCGTGGCCATCACGATCGCCGACACCGAAGGCCTGGCCGCCGTCTCCACCCGGTCGGTGGCGGCCCGCTTCGACAAGACCGCGATGGCGCTCTACCCGTACGTGGGGACCAAGGACAACCTGATCGCCCTGATGCAGGACCACGCCGTGGCCATGCCCACCTGGGCCGACCCCGGCGCCGGGTACGCCGACGACCTGCTGGCCTGGGCGACCGCGCTGTTCGACGTCTACCTGACCCATCCGTGGCTGACGTCGCTGTCCTGGGCCGAGAGCGGCCAGGGCCCCAACGAACAGGACTGGCTGGAACGCCTGCTCGGCATCATGAACCGCTGGTCCACCCCGGACGCCACCAGGGTCACCATGCTGTACGCGACCGTCCGGGCCACCGCCGCGACCGCCGCGGCCTACCGCCGCATGTCCAGCGACGACACCGAGGGCTGGCTGGAACGGGCGCAGGCCACGTCCCGGCTGATCCCCGACTTCCGTTCCCGCTATCCCCTGTCCACCGCCCTGCCCCCGGTCGACCCAGACTGGCGCGAGACGCCACGCGCCGCCCTGACCCGAGCCGTCCACATCCTGACCGAGGGTTGACCCCTCGACCGCATCCATCGATGTGTGTCTTGTTGCCGATCGACCGCTGGCGTCGATCGTGACGTTGTTCCATGCTCGTGCTCGGACGTGGTTCCGGCTTCGAAAGGGGCATCGATGCGGTGACCGACGTCGTCGTCAGCACCGACAGCGCCCGCTACGACGTTAACGACGAGCGGTGGGCGGCACAGACCCGTGACCTCCTCGACGAGCTGCGCCGGGAAGTGCCCGGATACCGCGTCGAGTCGACGGTCGCGCCCGGCACCAAGGGCACGGCCGACAGTGTGATCCTGGCCCTCGGTTCGGCCGGCACGCTGTCCGCCGCGGCGGCGTGCTTCAAGGCCTGGCTCGCACGAGACCGGACCCGGCGCGTCGTGCTCAGCTGGGAACGCGACGGCCGCCAGGAACGCATCGTCATCGAGGGCGATGCGGTCGACCTGCAGTCGATTCACCAGCTCGGCGCCGCGATCGGCCGCCTGCTCCCCGGCTCCGTGACCGACGGCGCCGACCCGGCGGAGTAGCCATGACGGACCGGTACCGCGCCCTCCTGATCGGCAACAGCACCTACCCGGAGGACCCGCACAATCTGCAGACGCTCGAGGGACCGGTCAACGACATCACACTGTTGTGTGCCGCCCTGCTCGACCGGGAGCGCGGACTCTTCGCGGCAGGATCCGTGACGGTGCGGCCCGAGCGCACCTCGTACGAGATCGTGAGTTCCATGGAGCAGTTCTTCGGGTCCGCCACCAAGGACGACGTGCTGCTGTTCTATTTCAGCGGCCACGGGCGCCTGGACGTCCAGAACATCCTGTATCTGTGCTCGCGCGACACCCGCACCGACCGGCTGCTGTCCACGGCCGTCAACTCGCGCCGCCTGAACGAGTTCCTGGAGGCGTCGCCGGCCAGCCGGACCGTCATCATTCTCGACTGCTGCTTCAGCGGCGCGTTCAAGGGCGCCGACATCGGCCGGGCGCTCTCCGGCCCCCGGCGCTACATCCTGAGCAGCTGCCGCGGCAACGAGCTGGCGAACGACGCTTCGGTGGCCAACCACGCGAGCATGTTCACCGAAGAGGTGGTCGACGGGATCCTGCACGCCCCCAGCAGTCGGCCGGCGGCCGGGCACCTGACCATAGAGGAGCTCTTCGCCTACGCCCGCGACCGGTTGCTCGAGCAGGGGCGGCAGCTGCCGTTGCTGCGTGCCGAGGGCGTCGGCGACCTGCCCATCGCGCGGCGGCCGGCGGCCGGGCCAGACCAGGTGACGATCGGTCCGGCCGTCCCCGAACCGGAGGTGACCCCGGTCCCCCGTCAGGCATGGCGCAAGAGCGTTGCCGTCGCGGCCGGCGTGCTGGTCGCCGCCGGCATCACCGCCGCCGCCGTCGCGCTGTCTCAGACCGGCCGGCCGACGACACCGACGGCCGGCCCGTCGCCCGGCGGCGCGAGCACGTCGGCGTCAGTCCCGGTTCTTCCGGCCACCCTCGGGGACATCCGCGCCGGTGGGGACAACTGCGTCGAGGCCGAGGACGGTAACCTGCGCGACAACGCGCCGGTCGTCCTGGCCGCCTGCGACAAGCAGCCGCATCAGCAGTTCGCCGCGGACGCGACCGACGATCCTCTCGAGTTCAAACTGAGGTTCAAGGACCAGGATCGGTGCCTCGTCGCCGTGAACGACACCGCCGGCGTTCAGGACTGCGCAACAGCCCGGCCGTGGCGCTTCCACAAGATCATCCCGGAATGGCAGCGGACCAGCTCCTGGGCGATCGAATACACCGGAGAGAAGGGCGAACGCTGCCTGACCCTTCCGCCCAGCACGAATCGCCTGTCCATGACCGACTGCACGATGGATCGGAACACCCAGCAGTGGTGGACCCGAATCCCGTGAGTCCCCCACGGAACCCGGAGCGAGGCCGAGCCGTGCCTGGCCGCCGCCGCGGCCTCGGCTCGGGCGCAGGACATCAGCGGCGGGCGTTGGCCAGGTCGCCCGCGGCCCGGACGGCGCGGGCGGCGATGTGCTCGGCCGAACCGTTGTGCAGGGTGAAGAAGCCGTCGGTGAGCAGCGTCGTGTAGCCGTGCGCGACCGCAATGATCTCCTGGATCAAATTCAGGACTTCCGGGTACGAGCTGGGCTCGACCGCCACGGCCAGCTCCAGGAGCGTAGTCATCAGGGCCCGGGTGTGCTCGCGACGCTCCTCGTCGGGCAGCTCGGACAGGCCGGCTGCGAAGATCACGTGGAAGCCGCCGCCGGTGCGGGTCACATACCGTACGTAGGCGCCGGCCACCGCGGCCAGCCGGTCGACCGGGTCGGTGCCGGCCGCGTCGGCGGCGGCGATGACGGCCGCACGCAGGTCGTGCGCGGCGACGCCGGAGACCGCGCCGAGCAGGTGATCGCGATCGGGAAAGTGCCGGTACGGTGCCGCCGAGCTGACCCCGAGCCGGCGTGCGACCGCGGCGACCGAGAACCCGTGCAGCCCGTGTTCCGCCAGCAGCTCGAAGCTGGCCCCGATCAGTGCCGCTCGGAGGTCACCATGGTGGTAACCCATTCTGCTTGCCTCCTCGTGAGAGGGCTCTTACATTAGCATGTGATAGCCCTCTTACATCGGCGTGCGGAGACCCCATGACCATTCGTCTCGGTTACCAGATCCCCAACTTCACCTACCCGGAGGTTCCGCCCGAGAAGCTCTTCGACACGGTACTGGCCCAGGCCCGAGAGGCGGAGGGCGCCGGCTTCGACACCGTGCTGGTGATGGACCACTTCTATCAGCTGCCCGGCATCGGCCCGGCCGAGAACGCGATGCTCGAGTCGTACACGACGCTCGGCGCGCTGGCCACCGGCACGTCGACCGTGCGGCTGTCCACACTGGTCACCGGCAACACGTACCGCAATCCGGCCCTGCTGGCCAAGACCGTGACCACCCTCGACGTGGTCTCGCACGGCCGGGCCGTCCTCGGCATCGGCGCCGGTTGGTACGAGCGCGAGCACCACGACTACGGCTTCGAGTTCGGCACCTTCGGGCAGCGTTTCGAGCGGCTCGAGGAGGCGCTGACGATCATCTCGCCGATGCTGCGCGGCGAGCCGGCCACCTTCGAGGGCAAGTGGTACGTCGCCCGCGGCGCCATGAACAACCCCCGGCACCGCGAGAACATCCCGATCATGCTGGGCGGCAGCGGTGAGCAGAAGACGTTCCGGCTGGCCGCGCGCTTCGCCGACCACATGAACATCGTCTGCGACGTGGCCGACCTGGCCCGCAAGGTGTCGGTGCTGCGCCAGCGGTGCGAGGAGATCGGCCGCGACCCGGCCACGCTGACGACCACGTTCCACGCCATGGTCCTGGCCGGCGAGACCGAACAGGAGATCAAGGAACTCGGCACGACGGTGCCGGAGGAACGCCGCAACCGGGCCTTCCTGGGCACCACCGACCAGGTCGCCGAGCAGCTCCGGGACAAGGTCCTGGGCGCCGGCATCGACGGCATCACCCTGAACCTGATGCGCAACGGCCACCGCCCCGGCGTGGTCAGCATGGTCGGGGAGGCGCTACGCCCGCTGGTGGCCTGACCCCGTCGCCCGCCGGCTGGGCCCGTTTCACAGTCCAGCCGGGGGTGGCCTCGGCGCCGGAAAGGTGCGTCAGATGCGCCCTAGCCCGGCCGGTCCTTGACAGCTTCCACGCACGGCCCTACGTTGCTCGCTAATTGTTAGTCAGTTTGCCAAATAGACGTGGGGGGCGGTGCGTGACCCGGCAGGCCGGCTCGTCCAAGCTGCTGCGGGCGATGAACGAGAGTGCCGCGCTGGCGCACCTCATCGACCCGGGGATGCTGACGCGCGCCGATCTGCGCCGGCTCACCGCCCTGTCCACGCCGACCATCTCCGAGGTGCTGCGCCGGCTCACCGACGCCGGGCTGGTCGGGGTGGTGGCCCATCAGCCCCGGCGCCGGCCCGGGCCCAACGCCGAGATCTACGCGGCCAACCCGGATGCCGCGTACGCCGCCGCGATCTCGGTGCGGGACGTCGGGCAAGGCGACGGGCCGTCGGTGGCGGCCGCCCTGTGCGACCTGACCGGCGCGACCAAGGCCCGCTTCGAGTGCGAGGCCGACTTCCGGCGGACCGAGCCGGAGACCGTCCTGAGCGACGTGCTGGGCCGGCTGCGCGACGAGGCCGGCGCGGCCAAGGTCCGGCACGTTCAGGTCGGAATCTCCGGGTCCTACGACGCGCGGACGGCGACGATCCGGCACACCGAGGTGCCGGGCTTCGGCCGGCCGGGACTACTCCCCGACCTCAACCTCACGCTCGGCACCACCGTCGGCGTGGACAACGACGTCAATCTGGCCGCGATCGCCGAGCGGCGGCACGGGGCCGGGCGCGGCTCCGACGGCTTCGCCCTGCTGTGGCTCGGCGACGAAGGCCTCGGCCTGGCCATCGACATCGGCGGCACGCTGCTGCGCGGGGCCCGGGGCGGGGCGGGCGAAATCGGCTACATGCCGCTGTCCACCCTGGGCGGCCAGGACCTGCAGGACGTGGTCGGCGGCCCGGCCGTCCTCGCACTGGGCCACGCGCACGGCTTCTCCGGGCGTACCCCTCAGGAAGTGGTGTCGAATGCCGAACCCGGCGCCTTCTTCACCGAACTCGCCGACCGCGTCTCCGTCGGCCTGGCCGCCGTCATCGCCGTGCTCGACCCCTCCCTGGTCGTGCTGGCCGGACAGGTCGGGCGGGCCGGTGGACCGGTCCTGCGCGACGCGGTACGAGCGGCCATGCGCGACGCCGCGCCGCTGGAGAGCGCCATCGAGGTCACCGGCATCGACGACGACGCGGTGCTGCTCGGTGCGCTGGACGCCGGCCTCAGCACCGTACGCGAACAACTGATCTCCCAGATCCGCGACAGCTGATTGGACCCCCGACATGCGTAGAGCAGCCCTGGCTCTGGGCGCCGCAGTGATGCTCGCGGCGGCCTGCACCCCGGCCCCCAAGGAGAACAAGATCGCCGATCCGGGTACGGAGGTGTCCGGCACGGTCGAGCTGTGGCACTTCTTCACCGACCGGGAGGCCGGCGCCATCGACACCGTGATCAAGGACTTCACCGCGACCCATCCGAAGATCACCGTGAACGTGAAGTCGGGGCAGGATGACGCCAAGGTGACACAGGCGATCGGCGCCGGCAACGGCCCGGACATCGGCCTGTCGTACTCGACCGACATCGTCGGCAAGTTCTGCGCGTCCGGCGCCTGGGTCGACCTCAACCAGTACATCCAGCGCGACAAGGTCGACCTGAACAAGCTCAACGCGGCCACCCGGCAGTACACCGAGTACGCCGGGAAGCGCTGCGCGATGCCGTTCCTGGCCGACGCGTACGGCATCTTCTACAACCGGGACATGTTCGCCCAGGCGGGCATCGCCGGGCCGCCCCGGACCCTCGACGAGCTCGCCGAGGACGCCAAGAAACTCACGGTCAGGAACGCCGACGGTACGCTCAAAACGGTCGGTTTCCTGCCGCTGTCGGACTACTACGAGAACTCCGCCGCGCACCTGGCCCCGATGGTCGGCGCGAAGTGGCTGACCGGCGACGGCAAGTCCGCGATCGGCGGCGACCCGGCCTGGAAGACGCTGCTCACCTGGCAGAAGCAGCTGGTCGACTTCTACGGCTACGACAACCTGGTCAAGTTCAAGGCCGGCCTGGGCGACGAGTTCAGCGCCGACAACGCGTTCCAGAAGGGCCAGGTGGCGATCAACATCGACGCCGAGTTCCGGCTCGCGTTCCTGGCCGACCAGGCGCCCGGACTGAAGTTCGGGGTCGCTCCCCTGCCGGTCAGCGACCCGGCCCGCTACGGCGGCGGCTACATCACCGGGAACATCCTCGGCATCTCCAAGAACGCCAAGAACCCCGAAGCGGCCTGGGAGCTGATCAAGTATCTGACCACCGACGACCAGGCCGTCACCAAGCTGGCCGAGCTGATCAAGAACGTGCCGACCACGACGGCCGCGCTGGCCGACCCGAAGCTGCGCCAGGACGCCGACTTCAAGGTGTTCCTGGACATCTTCGCCAACCCGAACTCGTCGACCACGCCGCCGTCGTCGTCCGGCCCGGCGTACCAGGAGACCTTCGGGCAGTTCCTGACCCAGTGGCAGGCCGGCAAGGTCGCGAACCTGGACACCGGCCTCGCCGAGGCCGACGCCAAGGTCAACGGCGTCATGCGGCTCGGCGGCTGAGATGCGGCTGCGTCGGAACCTGACCACGCTGTCGTTCCTGGCCCCGATGCTGATCGGCGTCGCGGTGTTCTTCCTCTACCCGCTCGTCTCGGCCGTGTACTTCTCGTTCACCAAGTTCGACCTGCTCTCGGTGCCGGAGTGGGTCGGGCTGGACAACTACAAGCGGATGGCCGACGACCCGTTCCTGCTCCAGTCCGTACGCAACACGGTCTGGATGGTGTTGATCTTCGTGCCGGTCCGGATCGTCAGCGCCATCGGGCTGTCCATGCTGCTGGCCCAGATCAAACGCGGGGCGGGCTTCTTCCGTACGGTGTTCTACCTGCCCGCCCTGGCCCCACCGGTGGCCGCCACCATCGCCTTCGTCTACCTGCTCAAGCCCGGCACCGGGCCGGTCGACAACCTGCTCGAACACATCGGCATCGACGGACCGCTGTGGTTCAACTCCCCCACCTGGGCCAAGCCGTCGCTGGTCCTGCTGGGCCTGTGGGGCATCGGCGACATCATGGTCATCTTTCTGGCCGCGGTGCTCGGCGTGCCCGAAAGCCTGTACGAGGCGGCCGCGCTGGACGGCGCCAACGCCTGGCACAAACTGCGGTACGTGACCCTGCCGACGATCCGGCCGGTGATCCTGTTCGCCACCGTCACCGGCGTCATCTACACACTGCAGTACTTCGACCAGGCGGCCGTGGCCGGCTCGATCGCCAGCGGCAACGCGACCACCGGCGGCGGAGCCTCGTTGTCGTTCGGCTACCCGGAAGGGTCCACGTTCACCTATCCGCTGTGGCTGTACATGGTCGGGTTCCGGTACAGCGCGCTCGGCTACGCCAACGCCCTGGCCGTGGCCCTGTTCGTGGTCGCCCTGGCGGTCACCGTGGTGCTGCTCAAGCGGTCGAAGGCGTTCGCCGGGGAGGCCGAGGCATGAGACTCGCCTGGATCGCCCGGCACAGCATCGCGATCGCGCTGGCCATCATGTTCCTGGCCCCGGTGGTCTATCTCGTGCTGCTCTCGCTGATGACCAGCAACCAGGCACTGACCAGCGATTACTGGCCGCAGACGTGGCATCCGGAAAACTACCTGCGGGTGTTCCAGGTGACCCCGCTGCCCCGCTACCTGCTGAACACCGTCATCTACGCGGTCGCGGCCACCGGCCTGATGCTGCTGTCCAGCGTCCCGGCGGCGTACGCGCTGGCCAAGCTGAGATTCCGGGGCCGCAACGCGCTGTTCCTGACCGTAATCTGCGTGATGATGCTGCCGCCGCAGGTGGTGACCGTGCCGCTCTACCTCATGTGGGCCCGGTACGGCCTGACCGGCTCACTCTGGCCACTGATCGTCCCGATGCTGTTCGGCGACGCGTTCAGCATCTTCCTGCTCCGGCAGTTCCTGCTCACCATCCCGGCGGAATACCTCGACGCGGCCCGGGTCGACGGCTGCGGTGAATGGCGGGTACTGCTGCGCGTGGTGCTGCCGATGGCCCGGCCCGGGATCGCGGCAGCCGGGCTGTTCCAGTTCTTCTACGCCTGGAACGACTACTACGGGCCGCTGCTCTACACCAGCGAGAACGAGAACGCCTGGACGCTGTCGCTCGGACTGGCGTCGTTCCACAGCGTGCACCACGTCGACTGGAACCTGGTGACCGCGGCGACCGTGCTGACCATGGCGCCGATCATCGTCGTGTTCTTCTTCGCGCAAAGGGCGTTCGTCCAGGGCGTGACGTTGACCGGAGTGAAGGGATGAACCCGTGAAGATCGCGGTCGTCGGCGGCGGGTCGACGTACACGCCGGAGCTGGTCGACGGGTTCGCGCGGCTCGGGTCGATGGTGTCCGAGCTGGTGCTGATCGACCCGGCGGCCGAGCGGCTGGAGGTGGTCGGACAGTTCGCGCGGCGGATCTTCGCCCGGCACGGGCACCCCGGCCGGATCAGCTGGACCGGTGACCTGGACGCCGGCGTGACCGACGCCGACGCCGCGGTGATCCAGCTGCGGGTGGGCGGACAGGCGGCCCGGATCAGCGACGAGACGTTCCCGCTGGGCGAGGGCTGCGTGGGTCAGGAGACCACCGGGGCGGGCGGGCTGGCCAAGGCTCTGCGTACGGTGCCCGTCGTGCTCGACGTGGCCGACCGCATCCGGCGGCGGGCCCGGCCGGGCGCCTGGATCGTCGACTTCACCAACCCGGTCGGCATCGTCACCCGGGCCCTGCTCGACGCCGGCCATCGGGCGGTCGGCCTGTGCAATGTGGCCATCGGGTTCCAGCGCCGGTTCGCCGGCGTGTTCGGCGTACCCCCGGACAAGGTCGTCCTCGACCACGTCGGCCTCAACCATCTGACCTGGGAACGGGCCGCCTATGTGGACGGTGTCGACCGGCTGCCGCAGCTGCTCGCCCAGCGCCTCCCCGAGCTGGCCGCCGAGGTCGAGATCGACCAGGAGGTGCTGCGCACGGCCGGCAGCGTGCCGTCTTACTACCTGAGCTACTACTACCACCACGACCGGGTGGTGCGGGCGGCGCGGGACGAGCCGACCCGCGGCGAACGGGTGGCCGAGATCGAGGCGACGCTGCTCGACATGTACCGCGACCCGGCTCTGGTCGAGAAGCCGGCGCTGCTCGGCGAACGCGGCGGCGCCTACTACTCGGAGGCGGCGGTCGGGCTGCTCGCCGCGCTGCACGGTTCCTCTTCTCCGGACGTCCATTCCGTGAACGTCCGCAACAACGGGTTCTTCCGCTTCCTGCCGGACGAGGCGGTGGTCGAGGTGTCGGCACGGGTCGGCCCCGACGGTCCGGTGCCGCTGCCCACCGCCCCCGTCCCGCCGGAGATGGCCGGGCTCATCGGCCACGTCTCCGGGTACGAGGACCTCGCGCTGCAGGCGGCCCTGCGCGGCGGCCGCCCGCGGGTCTACCGGGCCCTGCTCGCCCATCCCCTGATCGCCCAGCACGAGAAGGCCGACGCGCTCACCGACAAGCTCATCGCCGCCGGTTCGCAGCACCTGTCGTGGGCTCCATGAGCGGGCTGTTCCTCGCGGTCGACGGCGGAAACTCCAAAACCGACGTCGTTCTGGGTACGGCGGACGGCGCGATCCTCGGTGCCGTCCGCGGACCGAGCACCTCCCCGCACGTGGTGGGCCTGGACCGGGCCATGGACACCCTCGGCGACCTGATCGCGTCGCTGCCCCGTCCCGCGCCGGTCGACGTGATCGCGGTCTACCTGGCCGGCGCCGACCTGCCCGCCGAGGTCGACGCCCTGCTGTCCGCGGTCGAGGCCCGGGGCTGGGCCGCCCGCACCCTGGTCGACAACGACTGCTTCGCACTGCTGCGGGCTGGCACCTCGATGCCCGACGCGGTGGCCGTGGTCTGCGGCGCCGGCACCAACGGCGTGGGCCGGGCGGCGGACGGCCGGACCGCCCGCTTCCCCGCCCTCGGCCCGATCTCCGGCGACTGGGGCGGCGGCCACGACCTGGCCGACCACACCCTGCGGCTGGCCGTCCGGGGTGAGGACGGCCGGGGCGCGCCGACCGCCCTGTCCGCGGCCGTGGCGGCGCACTTCGGCCGGCCCACCGTGGAGGCCGTCAGCATCGCCCTGCACCTGGGCGACCTGCCGATGACCGCGATCCACGACCTGGCGCCGCTGCTGTTCGAGGTCGCGGCGGCCGGCGACGCGGTGGCCGGCGACCTGGTCCGGCGGCAGGCCGACGAGATCCTGGCCCAGCACCGGGTCGCGGCCGGCCGGCTCGGCCTGCTCACCGCCCCGCACGCCCTGGTGCTGGGCGGCGGGGTTCTGCGGGCTCGTCACCGCCAGCTGCACGACCAGATCGTGGCCGGTGCCCGGGCCCAGGCCCCGCTGGTCGAGATCAGCGTGGTCGAGTCGCCGCCGGTGGTCGGCGCGGCGCTGCTCGCGGTCGACGCCCTCGGCACGGCTGTCTCGGCTGAGCCGCTCATCCGCGCCGCGTTGACGACCACCACCGGTTCAACGCTTCCGTGAGCGACGGCACGTCACCGCCGGCCCAGGCGACGATGCCGTCCGGCCGGATCAGCACGGCGTCGAAGCCCAGGTCGTTCTCGGCCGGGCCGGGCACGTACCGGACGCGGTCGTGCCAGGGCGCGGCCGCCTCCCGCAGGGAACCGGCGAAATCGAGCAGCACGCCCGTCCCGTCCGGCAGGAGGTCGGCCAGCGCGGTGCCGTCGGCCAGCCGGAAGGCCGGGGCGTTGCGCCCGACGAGCGGCTGGTCACTGCCGAGGTCGTAGTGCAGGGCCAGCCCGGAGAGACGGTCGTAAATGTATGTGGCCACGTCCGGGGTCCGGATCCACTGCCGGACCACCCCCTGGACCGCCTGTGACAGCGGGTCCGGCCGCATGATCGCCACTTGGGCGCGGGACCAGTCGAGCACCCGCGCGGCGATCGGGTGCCGCTCGGCCGTGTAGGTGTCGAGCAAGCCGGCGGGCGCCTGCCCGTGGACGGTCGCGGCCAGCTTCCAGCCCAGGTTCAGGGCGTCGCCGAGGCCGAGGTTGAGTCCCTGTCCGCCCAGCGGCGAGTGGATGTGCGCGGCGTCCCCGGCCAGCAGCACCCGCCCCCGCCGGTACCTCGTCGCCTGCCGCGCCCGGTCGGTGAACGTGGACGCCGCCCGGACACCGGTCAACGTCACGTCCGTACCGGACACCCGGCGCAGCACCTCCTGCAGGTGCTCGAGCGTCACCGCCTGGGTACGGTCGAAGGCGCCACCGTCGAAGTCGTTGATACCGACGTGCCCCGCGAACGGCGTCCACAGACCTCTCCTCGAGAAGCGGGCGGCCCCAGCGGTCCGCCGCCCGAAGTCTGGGCGAAGGTCCTCTCACGGCACGCACCTCCCGCTCACACGAGCGGTCACGACAACCGACATCGCCGGCGACGGCACGAGGCCCGCGACTCCGGGTCAGCTGATCGCGCGGTCCCGCATTCGCAGGTAGCGGGCCACGGCCGGGTCGTCACTCAACGCGGCGGCCCGGTCGAACTCCGCTCGGGCCTCGGCGGTACGCCCGGCCCGGGAAAGCAGGTCGCCGCGGGTGGCGTGGTAGGGCTGGAACTCCGCCGCTCGGTCGTCCGCGGCCACCTCGGCCAGGGCAACAAGACCGGCGTCCGGGCCGTCGATCCGGCCGGTCACCGCGGCCAGGGCGACGCGGCTGCCCAGGCTGGGCTGGATGAGGTTGAGCGCGGTGTAAAGGGTCCGCAACGCCGCCCAGTCGGTGCGGCCGGTCCGCCGACGATCGCAGTGCACGGCTTGGATCGCGGCCTCGAGCTGGAATCGGCCCGGGGTCGCGGTGTGCTGGGCCCGAGCCAGGTAGGACTCACCCTCGGCGATCAGCCCCGCGTCCCACCCCGCCGGATCCTGCTCGTCAAGCGGTGTGAACGCAGCAGACCCAGCGGGTGCCGGGCTCCGGGAGAGCGCCAGCGTGAGCAGGGCCGCCAGCCCCCAGGCCTCGGATTCGTCGACCAGCAGTGCCGCCACCGTGACGGCCAGGTATTGGGCCTCGTCGCCGCGGGCGATCGCGTAGGCGCCGTAGATCGCCTCCAGCACCGGCGGCAACCGCTCGGGCATGGTATGGCGGTCGGGCACCACGAACGGGATCCGCGCGTTCTTGATCTTGCGCTTGGCGCGGACCAGGCGTTGCGCCATCGCCGCCGGTGGGACGGCCAGGGCGGTCGCGATGCGGGCGGCCTCGAACCCGAGGACGGTCTGGAGCATCAGCGGGGTGCGCACGGACGGGTCGATCCCGGGGTGGGCGCAGACGAACAGCAACGCCAGCCGCCGGTCGGGGATCGCGTCGGGGTCGTCGGCCGGGGCGTACCGTTCGGCGGCGTCCTCCAGCGGGGCGCGGGTGCGGTGCGCGGCCGACTTCCAGACGTCGCGCAGGCGGTTGCGGGCCACGGTGAGCAGCCACCCTTCGGGGTTGTCGGGGACGCCCGACTCGGGCCAGGTCGCCAGGGCACGCTCGAAGGCGCCGGCCAGGGCGTCCTCGGCCTGGGTGAGGTCGCCGCCGGGCGCGGCCAGGAGAGCCACCAGCCGGCCGTACGCGACACGCGCCACCCGATCAGCGGTGGCCCACGCCGAAGCACACTCCGCATCAGCGCCCACCGAAACGCACCGTTCCTCGGCGCCCACCGAAACGCACCGCCGCTCGGCCGCGGGCAGAGCCAGTCGCCCGTCGGCGCCGAGCGGGGCGGAGCTCCGATCGGCGCCGGGCGCGGTCACTGGTTGGGCTGCCAGGCGCCGTCGACGACGTGGACGGCGCCGGGGCGGATCTCGACCGAACCCCAGGCGACCGGAGGCGCCTGGCGCGCGAAACCGATCGCCGCGTCGAGGTCGGGCACGTCGATGACGAAAGTGCCGCCGAGCTGCTCCTTCGTGTCGGCGTAGGGGCCGTCCTGGACCCGCACCTGGCCGTCGACCGTGCTCAGCGTGGTCGAGTTGGCCGACGGCTGGAGCACCTCGCCGGAGATCAGCACCCCGGCCTGGTGCAGGGTTGCCGCGTAGCTGGCGAACGCCCGCTGGCCCTCGGCCATCATCTCGGCGCCCAGCTCCTCAGGGCTCATCTCGGCGTAGTGCAGCAGCAGCGTGTAACGCATGGTCGTGATCCTCTCACCCCGGTGTTCGTTCTACACCGGGATGACGAGCGAGCACCGGCCCGATCGACACCGGGTCAGGAAAGAATCCAGGGAATTTTTCCGGTCGGGAACGGCCAGGCGGGAGCGGGAGCCGCAGCGGCGGCGGGAGCCGAGGCGGCGGCGGGAGCCGAGGCGGCGGCGGGAGCCGAGGCGGCGGCGGGAGCGGCGCCGGCCTTGAGGATGCGGCCGCTGTATCGGAACCAGGTGACCTTGCCGTCGGGACCGCGGTCGAAGTCGGCGCGGAAGAACGTGTCGGCGCCGGACGGCTCGAGCAGGCGAACGTAGTCGCGGCGGTAGAACTCGAGGACCGCCAGCACCTGGCCCTCGACCTGCATGCTGAGCCGGCCCGCGTCGGGCACCAGGTCGACGGTGGCGCTCAGGAACTCGCCGGCCAGGTTCGTCTGGGTCAGCGTGTACGGGCCCACATACGGCGCAAGCTGCTCGGCGGTGAGCACGAGCGGCCGGGCCGGCTTGTTGTGCACGCCCGCGAACCGGGCCAGGGCCCAGTCGTCGCCGAAGAGCTCGGCGGTCAGGGCGGGGCCGGTCTCGGAGTTGGTCAGCACTGTCAGCGCCATGTCGCGGGCCGGGACCATGACGAAGCCCGAGTGCTGGCCGGACCAGTCGCCGCCGTGCTCGATCACCTTGGGGCCCTCGGCGGTCGGCCGGATCTGCCAGGTCACGCCCATGCCGTCGAGCTCGACGAGCAGGGTGCCGCCGGGGCCGGGGCGGGTCTGCATCTCGCGCAGCCGGCGAGTGCTGAGCAGCCGGCCGCCGTCGCCCAGGTGGAACCGGGCCCAGGCCAGCTGGTCGCGGGCGCTGGAGATCAGGCCGCCGGCGGCGTGCACCGACCGGGGCATGGCGAACGCCTCGGGCGAGGCGACCATCTCGCCGGTGGCCGGGTCGGGCACGTGCGGCATCGCGACTGTGGCGTGCGGGATCCGGTCGGTGAAGAAGGCGCTCTCGCGCAGTCGCAGCGGGCGGATGAGCAGGTCGTCGATGGCTTGCTCGTACGTCTGACCGGTCTTGACCTCGATCAGCCGCCCGGCCACGCAGAGCGCGGCGTTGTTGTAGGCGAACGTCTGCCCGGGCGGGTTGAACTGTGGCGTCACGCTCATCGAGGCGACGAACCGGGCCAGCGCGTCGTCACCCGGGCCGGTGTCCTTGAAGTAGTCGCCGAGCCACCCCGGACTGTGGTTGAGCAGTTGGCGCACGGTCACCCGGGCGGACTGCGCCGGGTCGGCGGTGCGGAAGCCGGGGAGATAACTTCGCACCGGACGGTCGAGATCGATGCGCCCGGCCTCGACCAGGCGCATGATCGCCGTACCGGTGAAGGTCTTGGTGGTCGACGCGACCCGGAAGACCGTGCGGTCGTCCACGGGACGCGGATTGGACAGATCGGTCACGCCGAAGCCGCGGCTGTAGTCGCGCCCGCGATAGCGCAGTGCGTAGGAAACGCCCGGAATCGCGTACCGCTGCATCGCGGTCTGGATCTTGTCTTCGAGCTCGCCGACGACCCTGGGCACGGCGGGTTTCGTCGTCGGCAGCGTGGTGATCAGGGCACCGGCGGCACCGGCACGCAGCAGGTTGCGACGCGAAACAGGCATCGATACACCCCCGTGGTCGACAGCGAGGACCACCTTACGCCCGTTTTGTGATCATGGGGGGATGCGGGGACCGGGGCCGATGTCGCATCATCTATCGCCATGCGCGTCGTCGTCGTCCCCGCACCGATCGTGGCCAGTGGTCACGGCACCCCCACCGTCTGCGCACGGCACGGCGAGACGGCCACCGAGCACCACGACATGACGTTCCGGTCGCTGGTGCCGGGGTGGCTGATCCTGCTGTACTTCTTCATCGGGCCGGCGCTGGTCGTGCTGATCGCGTTGCTCATTCAGCGCAAGGTGCGTACGCCGGCCTGGCCGTTCTGCCCGCGGTGCGCCCAGTCGCTGACCATCCGGCGAATAGTGCTGGCGGGCGTCTTCGCGGTGGCGGCGCTGTGCGCGGCGGTCAGCGTGTTCTACTACCTCGGCGCGCGGGGCGACCGGGCCGGCGGAATGACGGGCGCGATTCTGCTGATCGTGCTGCTCCTGCTGGCCGGACTGCGGGCGATCACGCTGGCCACGCGTGGGCGGGTGGCCAACGGTTACGTCGCCGAGAACGGCATGACGGTGGAGTTTCGCAACCCGCATCCCGAGTTCCTCAGGCAGATCGTCGCGGCCAAGGAGGAGTACCAGCGCTACCTCGCCTCGGTGCAACCGGTCACGCCTGTCGCACCGCCGCCCTTCTGAGCTTTCCCGGCCCTCGCGGATGCACCAAGATGGAGGCGTGCCGATTCGGTCCGCCGTCCGCGTCCTGGGGCATCCACAGACCACCGTCGTCCTGCGCGGCACCGACGGGCCGCCCGAGGCGGTGGTCACCGCGCTGCCCCGCGAGCCCGGCCGGCACACCGTCATCGTCGCCGCCGATCCGCCGCTGCCGGTGGATGAGCTGGCCACGATCCTCGGGCAGCGGCTGCCGGTGGGCTGCGAGTCGATCCGGTTGGTGCTCTCCGACGCCGGCCGGCCCGATGTCGCCCGGCCGCTCTCCGACCGGCTGCGGATCGAGGTGGTCGCGCCCAGCGGCGCGGTGACGCTGCTGTCCGGCGGCCGGGTGTTCGTGTCCGGGGGCGGGTGGACCGCCTACCGGCCGGGTCAGCCGCCGGAGCGACAGGGACCGCGTCACCCCGCACCCGGGTGGGAGGCGGACCCGGTGCCCGGGTTCGCGGCCACGCCGTCCGGGTTGTGGTTGCACGGCTCGGCCGGGCCGCTTCCGCCGCCGGCGCTGCTGGCCATTCCCGTCGATCCGACTCAGCCGGCCGTGGTGGTCGGTCATCCGGCGGCGCCGCTCACGCTGGACTTGGTGGACGCGCTGGAGCGGCTGCCCAAGGCGGTGCGGCGGCGCATGCTTCTCATTCCGTACGGGCCGGACAGCGCCCAGACGCACCGCATCGCCGAACGGCTGGCTGCCCGGGACGGCGGGACAGTCGAGGTGCTGGCCGGGGTGCCCGACACCGGCCCCGGCGGCGAACCGGTGCTGACCACTGTGGACGCGGCCGGCCACCGGGGGTGGCAGCCGCTCACGTCCCGGGTGCGCTATCGGGCCGCCGCCGCGCCCGAGGTAACCGCGCACCGGCTGCCGTCCGGGCGCGGGACGCTGGGTGACCTGGTGGTCTCGCCGGTGCGGGCGGGGCTGTGGCTGCACGGCGAGCACGATCCAGAGGCCGAGGCGGCGCGGCGGGTGCCCGCGGACGCGCATCCTCTGCTGGTGCTGGGGTCGGCGGCACAGGCCGACGTGGCGTCGCTGCCGTCCCGGGTGGCGGCCCTGGCCCCGCTGCTGCCGGGACTGCGCCTGGTGGTGAACGGGCCGCCGGCGGACGGGCGGGCGGCGCAGTGGCGTTCCCTGACCGAGACGTACGGTCCGCTCCTGGTCGTGGTGGCCGGCGGCGAACTGGCCGTCCTGCCCGCGGCCGAACACCTCGGCACCGGCGAATACCCCTTGGTCACGCCACGCGTCTCCCCCACCGCGCCGGCCGCCGCACCACAACCCGTGCCCACCGTGGCGGCTCCGGTGGTCGAGATCGGCGTCGTCCGTCTCGTCACCGCCGAGTTCGTGCCCGTGGACGAGGGCGAAACCCGAGAACTTCCGGGCACTGTCGCCTGCGCCCGTTGGCTTCCACCGGACGGGTCGTGGACGCCGGGTCAGGAGCTGGCGGCGACCGATCCGGCGACAGCGGCACTGCCCGACGTCGCTCCGGGCGAGGCGACGGTGCTGGTCTGGTCGGTGAACGGCCGGCATGACGGCATCGGGCGGGTCGAGTTCGGCCCGGAGGCCCGGTTTCGCGTTCTGGCCGTGGACGGGCCGGCCGGCGAACCGGCGCTGGTACTCCTGCGGGAACTGTCCACCGAGGACAGCCGCACCGATGACGCGGTGCGCGAGTCGCTGCGCCGCATGGCCGCCGCCCGCCTGCGCGCGACGACAACCAGCAGTTGACCGGCGCGCGCAGGCGGGCGGAAGGCGTTACTGGTCGCGGATTCCCAGGGAGTCGATGATCGAGGTGCAGGCGAGCAGCCACGCGCGGAGGGTCGGCTCGGCCAGGTTGTGGTATTCGATGCGGCCGCCGGAGCGTACGTACGGATCGAAGGGAACGACCACGACGTCGCGCACCACCGGCCGGTAGCGTTCGACGATCTCGGTCAGGAGTTTCTGGTCGGTCCTGGGGTCGGCGCAGGAGATCACCGCGACCGCGTTGGACACCAGTTCGGCGTAGCCGCTGCGGGAAAGATGGTCGAGCATCCACAGGCCGCTCTCGGCCACATCCCGCTGGACCGTGGTCGGCACGACCAGGCAGTCAGCCAGATCGGTGGCGGCCACCCAGTTCGGGGCGCGGACATTGTTGCCGGTGTCGACCACGAGCAGGCGGTAGTAGCGGCTGAGCGCGGTCCACAGCTTGCCGAACGCGGTGTCGTCGACGATCACCATGCTGCCGGGCTGGTCGTCGGAGGCCAGTACGTCGAACCGGGCGCTCTGCGGCCGCAAGTACCCGGAGAGCCGGCCGACGCTCGCCGACGTGGACAGGAACTCCTCGATGTCGTGCAGCAGGTCGATCACGGTCTGGTGGTGGGTGGCCTCCTCGGCGCGCATGCCCAGGGTGCCCCGCGTCTCGTTGTTGTCCCAGGCCAGCGTGTACCCGCCGCGGTAGAAGCCGAGCGTGGCCGCCGTCAGCAGCGAGGTCGGCGTCTTCGCGGCGCCGCCCTTGGGGTTGGCCACCACCACGGTCATCGTGCGGGTGAACGGGCGCAACAGCCGCTTGCGGGCGGAACGGTCGTTGGTCTCGGCGCGGCCGGCCGGCAGGCTGAGCAGGCCGCCGGTGACCCGGTTGGTCCGGCCGCGCCAGCCCTGCTGGGCGGGGCGCTCGGCCGGGACCTCGGCCAGTGGCGCCGGGGCGGGCGTGGTCGGCGTCGCCGGTTTGCTGGTGCTGCTGGGCGACTCCCAGGCCGGCAGCTCCGGCGGGTTCGCCTCGAAAACGGAGGCGCCGTTGACGCCCGGGTTGTCGTCGGTGTGCACGTCCATGGCGGGACTCCCTCATCAGGTCGGGCGGTGGGGATCGGCCGACTGATGTGGTTGTCCGCACTTTACGACAGGCGCGGCGGCGCCGGAAAGTGCGTACCCCCATTGAACTTGGGTGTTGGCACGCACGTCGGCTTGGCAGGGGATCGGTCGACCGACGGGAACGGACGGAAGGCACCGATGGCACGACGATGGCCGCGTTCGGCTCGGGCGACGGCCGCATTCAGCATGTCCGTACTGGCGGCCGTGGCCCCGGCCCCGGCCTGGGCGGCGGCGCGGGTGGACGGTGATCCGCCGGCATTGCCCAAGGTGAGCAGCGGCTGCGTCGGCCCGTCGAACGTCGTGGCCGGTGGGCCGTCGTGGGCGTTCCGCCGGGTCGGGCCGGCCGACGTGTGGCCGCTGACCAAGGGCGCCGGGATGACCGTCGCGGTGCTCGACTCGGGAATCAGCCCGGGCGGCGGCGGCCTCGCGGGTGCGGTCGAGACGGGTATGGACGTGGTCGGCGGCGGCCGCGGCGACGTGGACTGCTACGGCCGTGGTACGGCATTGGCCGCCCTGATCGCGGCGCGCCCGGCCGAGAACACGCTCTTCGTCGGCGTCGCCCCGGAGAGCCGCGTGCTGCCGGTGAAGATCGTGGACGGCAAGGGCCGGATCCCGCCCAGCGCGATGGCCAAGGGTGTGACTGCGGCTACGAACGCCGACGTCGACGTGATCCTGATCGGGGTGGGTTCGCCGGCGCCGGACGCGGCGCTGCGCCAGGCCGTTCACCGGGCCGTGGCCAGAGACATCGTGGTGGTGGCCGCGGTCTCGGACGAGAAGCCGAAGGACAACCGACCGGTCCCGCCCTGGTATCCGGCTTCCGACCCGGATGTGCTGGCGGTCGGTGGGATCGCGGAGTCGGGCGTGCCCACCGAGACCACGACCAGGGAGTCCGGGCTGGACCTGCTGGCGCCGGGCGATCGGGCGTTCAGCGTGGGCCCGTCGGGGACCGGCAACTATCTGGTCGGCGGCCCGGCGGTGGCGGCCGCGCACGTCGCCGCGGCGGCCGCGCTGGTGCGGGCCTACCATCCGGAGCTGGGCCAGGCCGAGGTGCGGCGCCGGCTGGCGGGGACGGCCGCGGGTGCGGGAGCTCTTGACGTGTACGCGGCGGTCGCCGACGAAGCGACGCCGGTGCGGGACGTGGCCGCCCGCGCCGCGCCCCGGATCGTGGTGCCGCGGGGGGCGCCGATCCCGCCGCAGAAGACCATCGCCGCCGCCGTGGCGGCCGGCACGGTGCTGGCCGCGGCCGCCGCCGCCCTCACGGTCAGCACGGTCCGCCGGGGCCGCCGCCGACGCTGGCGCCCGTAACGCCACGGCGGGCCCCGCGAGCACCAGCGCGCGGCGAACGCACCAGCCCACGCGGGGGCCGGCCGGCGCGACGTCAGCAGCTCGCGGGGCCCGATCGGCGCGACGTCAGCAGCTCGCCGGCCCGGCCGGTGTTGCGTCAGCGGCTCGCGGGGAGACCGCCGGCCGGGGTTTCGTCGGCCAGTTCGAAGGCGCGGTACGCGGTCTGGATCAGCCGGCCGCCGCGGCGGGTGCACAGGAGGGCCCGGCCGGGCGGGAGCTGGCGTGGCTTGGTGTTGCCGAGCAGCGGGCCCTCGTTGGGCGGGCAGGACAGGGCCAGGTCGGGGGTGTTGGTTTCCTGCATGCGGCGGATCACCGGGTCCATCGACATGCGGATGACGTTGGCCGCGCCGCGGGTGACGACCAGGTGGAAGCCGATGTCGGCGCCCTGGGCCAGGTAGGGCAGCAGCGGCAGCAGCGGCGAGTCGTGCCCGGCCAGCAGGTCGTAGTCGTCGACCAGGACGAACAGCTGCGGCCCGGTCCACCAGTCGCGCCGGCGCAGCTGTTCGGGCGTGATGTCGGAGCCGGGCATCCGGCCCTTGAGCCCGGCCACCGCGTCGGCCACGGTGGCCTTGGTCGAGTCGGCCGAGACCGAGTAGCCCAGGCGATATTCCTCGGGGACCGAGTCGAACAGCTGACGGCGGTAGTCGACGAACATGACACGGGCCTGCTGCGCCGTGTATCGCTGGGCCACCGACTGGGCCAGGTGCCGCAGCACGTTGGTCTTGCCGCTCTCGTCGTCACCGAGCACGGTCAGGTGCGGCAGATCGGCGAAGTCGTGCCAGACCGGCTGCATGCGTTCCTCGTCGAGGCCGAGGGCGACGCGGATGTCGCCGTCGGGGTCGGGCAGCGCGTCGGCCGGAAGCACGGCCGGCAGCGTCTTCACCGGTGGCGCCGGGTCGAGTTCCCAGAACTCGTCGGACATCGCCACCAGGCTCTTGACCCCGTCGGCGAGTGAGGTGGGGGCGGAGTCGCCGTCGATACGCGGCAGCGCGGCCAGGAAGTGCAGCTTTTCCATGGTGATGCCGCGACCGGCGATCTGCGGGACGGTGGCCGCCACGCGCAGGTCGACGGCCGAGTCGACCGGGTCGCCCAGGCGCAGCTCGAGCCGGGTGCCGATCTGATCGCGCATGCCGTGGTACACCTCGGACCAGCGGGCCGCGGTGAGGATCAGGTGGATGCCGAAGTTGAGGCCCTGTGCGGCGATCTTGCGGACCGAGGCGTCCAGCGGCTCGAACTCCGACCGCAGCGTGAACCAGCCGTCCACGACCAGGAAGACGTCGCCGTACGGGTCGTCGGTGACCCGGCCGTCGGCACGCATCTGCCGGTAGGTGGCCATGCTGTCCACGCCGAGCGCGGCGAACTTGCGTTCCCGCTCCAGGATCAGCGCGGTGACCTCGGCGACGGTGCGGGTGACCCGGTCGGCGTCGAGGCGCCCGGCGACGCTGCCGACGTGCGGCAGGCCGGCGATCGAGCTGAGCGCGCCGCCGCCGAAGTCGAGGCAGTAGAACTGCACCTCGCGCGGGCTGTGGGTGAGGGCGAGGCTGCACATCAGGGTGCGCACCAGGGTGCTCTTGCCACTGCGCGGACCGCCGGCGATGCCGACGTGGCCGCCGACCCCGGACAGTTCCACCAGCAGCAGGTCGCGCATCTGCTCGAACGGCTTGTCGATGTAGCCGATCGGGGCGATCAGGGCGCCGTTGCCGGCCCACTCGAGCGCACACAGGCCCAGCTCGGGATCGGGCGCGAGGGTGGGCAACAGCTGGTCGAGGGTGGGCGAGGCACCGAGCGGCGGCAGCCAGACCTGGTGCGCGGGGGCGCCGTGGTCGGTGAGCTGGCCGACCACGAGGGACAGCACGCTGTCGCGGCCGGACGGGTCGGCCGCCTCCACCTCAGGCTCGGGTGCAGGCGCCTCCGCCCCCGCCGCACGGGCCTCGACCGCCTCCAGCGTGTACGGGACGACCTGCTGCTGCACGACCTCCTGGGGGGCGCGCAGGTTGCGTGGCCGGTGGGCGCCGGAGACGTAGGCGGCCTTGAATCGGATCAGCGTGGCGACGTCGGTACGTAGGTAGCCGTTGCCGGGCGCGGGCGGAAGCTCGTACGCGTCGGGCACGCCGATCACCGACCGGGACTCCATCGCCGAGAACGTGCGCAGGCCGATGCGGTATGAAAGGTGGGACTCCAGCTGGCTGATCCGCCCGTCGTCGACGCGCTGGGACGCCAGCAGCAGATGCACGGCCAGCGACCGCCCGAGCCGCCCGATCATCACGAACAGCTCGATGAAGTCGCGATGCGCGGCGAGCAGCTCGCTGAACTCGTCGACCACCACGAACAGGGTGGGCAGCGGGTCGAGGGGCGCGCCCTGGGCCCGGGCCCGTTCGTATTCCAGGGCCGAGCTGTAGCCGCCGGCTGCCCGGAGCAGTTCCTGGCGGCGGACCATCTCGCCGTGCAGGGCGTCCTGCATGCGGCCGACCAGGGCGGCCTCGTCGGCCAGGTTGGTGATCACGGCACTGGTGTGCGGAAGCCGGTCGAGGCCCAGGAAGGTGGCGCCGCCCTTGAAGTCGACCAGGACGAGGTTGAGGGTCTCGGACGGGTGGGTGGCGGCCAGGGCGAGGACGAGCGTACGTAGCAACTCGCTCTTGCCCGAGCCGGTGGCGCCGATCAGCATGCCGTGCGGGCCCATGCCACCCAGCGCGGACTCTTTGATGTCCAGCTCGATGCGGTTGCCGTCGGCGTCCACCCCGATCGGGACACGCAGCCGTTCGGTGGGTGAGCGGGTGCCCCACAGTGCGTCCAGATCGAGGCGACTGAGGTCGGGGATGTCGAGCAGCGTACCCAGATCGAAGTTGGTCTTGAGGGCGTCCTCGCTGGTCTCGGAGATCACGCCGAGACGGTAGGGAGACAGCAGCCGGGCCACCGCGCGAGCGCTGGGCAGCCCGAGCCGGTCCGGAGCCGCCATCCGGGTTCGTACCTCACTGCCCACCCGGTCGCGGCGCAGCATCCGCAGGTCGTCGCCGTCGACGTGCAGGCTGAGCACGCCTTTGGTGGCGGCCGGGCGATGGTCGTCGAGGTCGACCAGCACGGCGTTGCGGCACCCGGCGGTGGCCAGGCGCGCGCCGTTGCCCATCCGGCCGCCGTCCCGGATGACCAGCACGTACGGTTCGTCGCGGCTGGGTGTGGCGGTCGGCTCGAACCGCGGCCGGTTGAGGAACTGCTCGCCCAGCAGCATCTCGAGCGCCTCGATGCTGTCGGCGGCGAGCCGGGCCGCGCCGGCACCGTCCTGTTCGGACGGGTGCTGGGCGTGCGGCAGCCATTTCGCCCACTGCCAGGCCTCGGCACCGGCGCCGTCCAGGCAGAACGCGACGCGCACCTCCTCGGGCGCGTGGAAGGCGACGAGCTGGGTGAGCACCGCGCGCAGGAACGCCCGGGCCGCCTCGCGGTCGGGGCCACCGACGCGGATCTGGGCGAACCCGCGCAGGAAGAGCGCGACCGGCTGGTCGGCGAGCGTGGTGTAGGCCCGGATGAACCGCCGCAGCGACTTGGCCGCCAGCGGTTCCAGATCTTCGACCGGCTTGGTCTGCATCGGCACGATCCGGGTGGCCAGCCGCTGCTCGCCGGTGCCCATCCGAACCTCGAGGAAGTCGGGATGGGTGGGCCGTCGTTCCCAGCGCCGGGTGGTCATCACCAGCGACCACAGCGACCGGGGATCGGGGTGCTGCCAATCCGCGGCCTCGCGCTGCCGGGCCACGCTCTGCCGGATGCGCCGCCTGTTCTGGGCCAGGTAACGAAGGTAGTCCCGGCGGTCGCCACCGATGCGGTTGCGGCGGTCCTGGCTGCCGAACGCGACCTGGGCGACCACCATGCCGCCCATGGCCAGCGTGATCATGCCGAGCATGACCCAGGTGAGCGCCCCGCCGCGCGGCCCGAAGAACATCATCATCATGACGCCGGACATCAGCGCCATCGGCAGGATCATCATCGCCTGCCGCAGACCCTGATTTTGGATCTCGGGCAGCGCGGGCGGCTCCTGCAACTGCAGCTCGCCGGTGGGCATGGCCGGACCGTTGCGCCGGGCCGGACGCCGGAACAGCACCGTGGTCACAGGGTCACCTCCGAACTTCTTCCCGGACAGCAGACGGCCTGAACCAGGTCGAGGGTCAACCGGGGGACAGAATTTTGTCGCGAGTTGAACTAACCGGTGGGTCCGCCCGTCTGCTGTCCATGACCGTCACCGCACCCGCGGAGATGTGCCGGCTCGTCGTGTGCGGCCCGGACCGCCAGCTCGAGATCGCCGTACCACCGCAGGTCGTCGTGGCCGACCTGCTACCCGTGCTGCTGCGGCAGCTGGGCGACGCCATGGCCGACACCGGCCTCGGGCACGGCGGCTGGGTGCTGCAGCGGCTCGGCGGTGACGCGCTGGACGAGGACGCCACCATCGGCTCGTCCGGATTGACCGACGGCACGGTGCTGCATCTGCGGCCCCGCTCCGACCAGATTCCCCCGGTGCACTTCGACGACCTGGCCGACGGGCTGGCCACCGGGGTGCGCAACCGGCCCGGCGCCTGGCGGCCGGAGATGACCCGGTGGGGGGCCGCCGCCGGACTGGCCGTGACGCTCGGCACCGGGGCCCTCGCCCTGGCCGCGACCGGACCGGCCCTGCCTCGCGCGATCGTCGCCGGGGTGCTGGCCCTGCTCCTCACCGGCGGCGCGGCGATCTTCACCCGGTCCTTCGGTGACCGGTTGTTCGGCCTGGTCACGGCGGCGGGCGGCCTGGCCTACGGCGCGTTGGCCGGCCTGATCGCCCCGGACGGCGGGGCCGGGCCGGCCCCGGTGCACTTCGACCGCCCACAGGTCTTCACCGCGGCGGTCGTCGTGGCCGTGCTCGCCCTGGGCGGCGGCTTCCTGCTCGGCCGGGCCGGTCCGGCCGCCGCCGCGGTGGTCACCGCCGCCGCGCTCACCGCCGTGGGCGCGGGCCTGGCCGCGTTCACCGGGCTGTCCGGCCGGGACGCCGCCGCCATCGTCGCCGTGGTCACCACCGTCGGCACCGCGCTGGTCCCGGTGACCGCGTTCCGGCTGGCCCGGATCCGGCTGAACCCGTTGCCGACCAAGCCCGAGGAGCTGCAGGAGGACATCGACCCGGAGCCCAGCGAGCCGACCATGCACCGGGCCGCGGTGGCCGACAGCTACATGACCGGACTGCACCTGGGCCTGGCCGGGCCGGCGGCCGGCGCGCTGCTGATGGTGGTGCCGGGCGGCGGCTGGGCCGGGAACACGCTGGTCGGCCTGATCGCGCTGGTCCGGTTGCTGGCCGCCCGCCCGATGACCAGCGGACAGCACCGGCTCGCGATCGCCGGTCCCGCGGTGATCGGCCTGGTCGCGGCCGCGGTCACCGGGCTCGCCGGCGCCCCGGCGGTGGTGCGTCTGCCGGTCGCGGGCGGCGCGGTGGCGGTGCTGACCGTGCTCTTCCACGTGGCCGCGCGGCAGCTGCCGGGCCGTCGCCTGATGCCGGTCTGGGGCCGGATCGGCGACATCGTCCAGTTGATCGGTACCGTCGCGCTGCTGCCGATCCTGGCCGCGGTCACCGGCCTGTACGCCTTCGCCCGGGCGATCGGGGGCTGAGCGCGGTGCAGTCCCGTCGCGATCAGGTGCAGGCCCAGTCGTACGTCTGGAGCCGGCTGGTCACCGCGCTGGTCGTCGCCGACGCCGACGCGGCTGAGAACCCCAACCGCCGGATGGTCGTCGGCACGGTCTCCGGCGTCCTGGCGGCCGCGCTCGTGGTGGCCGGCTTCACCGTGTTCGGGCTGCTCCGGCCGGGTGGCGCCCGCAGCTGGCAGAAGCCCGGCGTACTGGTCGTCGAGAAGGAGAGCGGCAGCCGCTACCTCTACTTCGGCGGCCGGCTCCGGCCGGTCCTCAACTACGCCTCGGCCCGGCTGCTGTTCCAGGCCGAGCCCAAGGTCGTCTCGGTGTCGCGACGGTCGCTGGGCGACGTGCCGCACGGGCAGCCGCTGGGCATCATCGGCGCACCGGACGCCCTTCCCGCGGCCGGGCGGGTGGCCGGGCAGGTGTGGACCGTCTGCGCCGCGTCGGCCAAGGACCAGACCGGGCGTACGACCACCGCGACGACCCTGGCCATCGACAGCGACGCCGCCGGGAGCGGGATCACGGTGGCCCCGGACGAGGCGGTGCTCGCCGCCGCCGGCGACCGGCGCTTCCTGGTCTGGCGCGGCTTTCGGCTGCGGCTCACCGCCGACTGGCTGCCGCGGGTGCTCGGCGCCGACGGGCCCGGCCTGCCGGTCGAGGAGATCTGGCTGGACACGGTCCCGGCCGGGCCGGACCTGGCCCCGCTGGCGGTGCCGGGGCGCGGCGAACCCGGGCCGGCCATCGACGGGCGGCCGGCCCGGATCGGCGAGCTGTTCACCGCCCGGGACACCGGCGGCGGCGTCCGCACCTACCTGCTCCGGCGGGACGGGCTGGCGGCGCTCGGATCACTGGCGTACGCGATGGTGGCCGCCGACCCGGCGACCGCGCACCTGTACGGCGGACCGGTCCAGCCGCGCGAACTCAGCCTGGCCGCGCTGGCCCAGGTGCCGGTGTCGCCGGCCCCGATGCTGCCCGACGGCGTGCCGCCCGACCTGCCCCGCATCCGGCCGGCGCCGCCGGTCGGCACCACCTGGTGCGCGCGGCACGCCATGTCCGACGGCCAGGTCGAGCTGGCCGCCGACCGCCCGGTGACCACCAGCCCGGTTGTCGACGGCATCGCGCTGCGCCGCACCACGCGGACCGCGGCCGCGGTGTCGGTCGAGGCCGGGCAGGGCGGCCTGGTCGCGGCCGGTCGCTTCGGACAGGCGCTGGGCGCCGTCCGCTACCTGGTGACCGACGCGGGCGTGAAGTATCCGGTGACCGACACCGGCTCCGCGACCCGGCTCGGCTTTCCCGCCTCGGACACCCGACCGGTCCCGCCCCGGCTGCTCGACCTGCTGCCGACCGGGCCCGCGTTGGGGACGGCGATGGTGCTCGGATGAGCCGCGACCCCGGCCGCGAGCCCGGCGAGGTAACCGAGCCCGTCGCCACCCCGGAACAACCGCCCTCGCCCCCGAGGACCGGTGCAGGACAAAGGAGAGGTAGATGGCACAACCGAACCTGGACATCGACGAACAGAGCACCGTCGCCCTCATCAATGCCTTCAAGCAGGCGGCCGACGACCAGGACAGCGCGCACAGCTCGGTCACGTCCACCCAGGCCGCGCTGGTCGGTGGCTGGACCGGCGCGGCGTCGGGCCGGTTCAGCGACGGGCTCGGCGAGTGGATGGCCGGCCTGATCAAGGTGAAGAACGCGCTGAACATGATCGACGAGAGCATGGTCGAGTTCTCCAAGCTCACCGCCAACACCGAGGACGACGCCATCGCGCTGGCCGCGCAGGGCGAAGTCAACGCGACCTGGACCTGAGAGGACCACACCATGCCGAACTATTCATACGCCCCGGCCGTCGGCGACGACGGCGTCCAGTCGCTGCGCGCCGTGACCGAGAAGCTCCGGGCCTCGCTCGAGGCGCTGACGGCGTCGGCCGAGCGGTTCAAGGCCCTGAACGCCGGTCACGCCATCAACAGCTACGACGAGGCCCAGCTGATGTGGAACCAGGGCATGGCCGAGATGCAGGACGCGCTGGGCGTGAAGGGCCAGAACCTGGGCCGGATCGGTGAGGGCTACGTGCTCACCGACGCGCACGGCGCGGCGATGTTCCAGCGCTGAGACGACCCCATCCGGGTACGGGCGGCGCGGCCCGTCCGTACCCATCGAACCCGACCCGAAGGAGGCGCCATGCCGGACCAGATCAAGATCGACGAGGGCTTCATCACCACCGTACGCGACCAGTTGACGGGCATCCGCGACCAGATCACCACGATCCGCGGCGGCGCCACGCCCGGCAACGAGAGCAAGACGCCGGGCCACCCCCTCAACAGCATGGCCGTCGTCCCGGGCGCGCCCGGGTTCGTGGCCGGCCAGCACGTACGGACCAAGGTCACCGCGATCGGCGGCAAGGTCGACACCAAGCTGCTGGCCTACGACGGCAAGCTCGACACCAACGGCCAGCGGCTCGACCAGATCCTGGCGTCCGGCGAGCACGTCGAGCTGACCAACATGTCGCTGGCCGACTACAACACGTACAGCGGCGCCACCACCTACCCGCCGCCGACCACGGTCTGATCCTCCCCGGTACCGCCCCGCCCGTCCTCGCCGCCTGGAGCGCACGATGTCACAGGAACTGGACGCCACCAAGCAATGGGAATCAGGCCTGAGCATCGTGCTGGGCGCGCCCGAGGACATGGATCGGCGCGCCTTCTTCGAGCCGAAGTGGATCAACTTTCTGGGCGCGCGGACGGTGGACAGCGAACCCGCGCCCAACAACGCCCCGAACACCTTCACCCTCTATCGAAAGGTCTCCGGCGGTACGACCACGTCGTACCGATCGAATTACCTGGCTCCCTCCACACCGGTCTCCTCCAACGCCCCGGACAAGTACTTCGTCATCGACGGTGAGGTCAGCTGGCTCATCGGCGGCGACGGTTCACCGGACCAGAAGTACACCAAAGGGTTCGTCGACAACACTGTCAAGGCGCTGGCCAGCGGGCCGGGCGGCAAGATGCTGAACACCGCGTCGATGGAGGACGCGGCCAACACGTTTCTCAATCTGAGGAACTGGCTGGACACCGCGATCCAGCGGATCCACACCGAGATCGGCAAGGTCGGCAACGACGACAGCGGATTCAAGGGTACGGCCGCCGGCGCGTTCCTTCAGACTCTGGAGAACCTTCGCGACGAGCTGAAGGTGCTCCAGGCCGACCTGATGAAGAGCCAGGACTGGGTCGTGCTCCTCAACGACAACGCGGCGGCGGTGCGCACGTTCTGGGACGAGATCCCCAAGGCCTGGCACCGGTACGAAGCCCTGGACAGCCCGGGGAAAATCGTCGACGGCGTCCTCAAGCAGATCAGGGACAAGGCGGATGGCCTCAAGAGCGCTCCCGCGGCCCAGGGCCTGGACAAGTGGATCTTCAACCTCTCGGTCGGCACGACGACGAAGGACTACAACCTGATCGACGGGCCGGGGTTCGAAGCGCTCAACAACGACATGCACGATTACTGGAAAACCCTGGTCGAAGACATCGACAACACCATGAAATTGCAGTTCCAGAAGCTCCGGGACAGCTTCGAGAAGACCGCCCTGCACATGAACGAGCCCCGGACGTTCGTACCGAAGACGGTCGCAACCCCGCCACCGCCGACCCAGCCGGGCCCGAACGGTGACACCAACGGCGACGGCAACTTCACCATCGACGACATCGTCAACGCGTTCAACAAGGGCGGTGGCGGCGGCGGGGGTGGCGGCGGCAATGGCGGCGGTGCGAACTTCAACGGCGGGGGCGGCGGTGACGGCGGGGGCGGCAACGGCGGCGGCAACGGTCCGAACGCCTTCAGCTTCGGCGGCGGCGGGGGCGGGGGCGGCGGGGGCAACAGCGGTCCGGGCGGGGGCAGCAGCTTCGGACCCGGCTCGAACGGGAACCAGAACCCGGCCCCCGACCAACTCAACGCCTTGGGCGGCGGTGGTGGTGGAGGGGGCGGCAGCGGCGGAGGCTCGAGCTTCGGTCAGGCCGGGCTCGGGCTGGGCGCGGCCGGTGCGCCCGGTCCCCGCTCGCGCGACGGCAACGCGGGCGCCGGCAGCAGCCCCGGCGGTGACGACTTCGACGACTTCATCGACAACCCGGACGGCCCCGGTGCCGGCATGAGTATCGGCGGCGGCTCCGGGCCGGGTCTGCCGTCGTCGGGTCCGTCCACCGTGGACGTGCCCTCGTTCGGCAGCGCGGCCGGCGAAGCACCGTCGTTCGGATCCGGCGGCGGCGGTGGACCGGGCGGCGGCGGAACCGTCGGCGCGCTCGGCAGCGGCAGCTCGGGCGGGGCCGGCTTCGGCGGTGGGGGCGGCGGAGCCGGCTTCGGCGGCGCGAGCGCGGGCGGGCCGGGCGGCGGATCCACCATCGGCGACATCGGCGGCAGCGCGGCCGACACCGGACCGGGCTTCGGCAGCGACGGCAGCTCCCTGCCCTGGCCCCCGGACCGGGTCCCGGCCGGCGGAGGCATGCACGTCGGGCCCCTCGGCGTGGTGCCGGGCGACAGCGGGATGGACTTCGGCAGCCAGGCCTATGGCGGCAACGGCACCTGGGCGGCCGGCGGAGGTGGTGGTGGCGGCAGTGGCGCGGGATTCGGCGGCGGCTCCGGCTTCGGCGGGGGTGCCGGCAGCGCACCCGTTACCGCCGGCGGGACACCGCTCGGCGGTCTGACCTCGGGCGCCGGTGCGCTCGGCGGAACCTCAGCCGCGGCGATGGGCGCGTCCGGCTCTCCCGGCGGCGCACCGATGATGCCGCCCATGATGCCGCCGGGTGCCGCCGGCAACCAGGACAAGGAGCGCGAACGCACCACCTGGCTGGCCGAGGAGGAAGAGGTGTGGGGCACCGACCCCGACGTCTCGCCCGCGGTGGTCGGACGCGACGAGTACGCCGACGCCGACCACGACGAGCGCGCGCCCTGGTCGCCCGCCCCCCGGCAGCCCACCGGCCCGACCGGGCCCGCCCGCGGTGGCCGGACCCGCGGCCACTGAACCGAACAGCGACAAGGAGGCGTGTTGATGAGCAGTCCCCTGCAAAACCGGCTCGAACAGGCGATGGCCGAGTTCGAGCAGCACAAGACCAAGGTGGCCGCGTTCGAGGCCCGGATGGCCGACACCGGCGCCACCGTCACCACGAAGAACCGCATGCTGAGCGTCACCGTCAACGCGCAGGGCGAGCCGACCGAGGTGAAGTTCCTGACCGCTGCGTACCGCACCATGGCGCCGGCCGAACTCGGCACGCTGGTCGCCGAGGCCGTGTGCGCCGCACAGCGCGAGGCCCGGACCAAGGCGGCCGGCCTCTTCGCGGAGCTGCTGCCGGCCGGGGTGCCGGTACTCGACATGCTCACCGGCCCGGTCGACTTCGACGCGGCCATGCGTGAGATCACCGAGGTCTTCGACGAGGCCCGGCAGCCCCGGCCCGGCCGGCGGGAGGGGCAGCCGTGAGCCCGTACCGGATCGCCGCCGACACCGAGCTGATCAACAACCCCACCCTGCGGCACGCCGCGGAGCAGATCAGAAAGGCCATCGAGACGTACGACAGAGACGTCGCGGGCGTCGGCCAGGTGGTGTTGCACGACCGCGAGTCGGACGTCGACGAGTACGTCGTCGACCTGATCCGGCAGGCACCGGAGGTCACCCGGAACCTGCTGGCCATGATCGAGCGGGCGGCCAACGGCGACGTGGGGGCGGCGCGGGACATGGCCGACTTCTTCGCCAAGGCCGAGGAGGAGCACGTCGTGCAGGCGTCCACCGGCACGATCACCACGCACTAGGGCGGCCGGCGGTGGGCCTGGACGTGTCCGACGAGCTGAACAACTTTCAGTTCTGGCTGTCCGGCGAGCAGTTCCCGGGCACCGACGAGGACAAGCTCTGGCAACTCGCCCAGGTCCACCGCACCGCGGCCGAGGAGATCGGGAAGATCCTGCCGCTCTTCGTCAAGGCGATCGACGAGATCGACGACGCGGTCGAAGGGCAGGCCAACACCGCGATCGTCGACGCCCTGCAGGAGTACACCGACGACCCCGGCTTCATCGGCCTGTCCTCGCGGTACGTCAACCGGCTGGGCGACGACATGGACAACTCGGCCACCGAGGTCGAGTACGCGAAGTACATGATCATCGCCACGCTCATCGAACTGATGATCGAGTTTCAGATCGCCGTGGCGATGGCCGTGTTCTTCCCCGGCTCGCTGGCCGCGATGGCCGCCCGATTCCTGATCGGCCGGTTCAAGATCTGGGCGTGGCTGGCCCGGGCCATCGTCGCGGTGGTCATCTCCCAGGTGGCCGGCATCGGCATGCAGGTGCTGATGGACCTGGTGGTGCAGGCGATCCAGATCCGTGAGGGGCACCGCGCCGGCTTCGACCAGAACAAGCTCCTGGACTCGGTCGCGGTCGGTTCGCTCGGCGGCGCCGTCGGCCTGGCCCTCGGCGGTGTCGGCGGCGGCGCCGCCAACCTGTTGAAGAAGGCCCTCGGCAAGGACTTTCTGGGCGATCGGGTGGGCGAGAACCTGCCGTACGGTTCCGCGCTCAACACCGCCAAGGAGTACGCCGAGAACGCCGCGCACGAGATGTCCACCGAGGTGGTCACCGAGATCCTGTGGGCGGTCAGCCAGGGCGAGGAGATCGACTGGGGTACGGGCGGCTCCATCCACGGGGCGGCGTTGTCCGGCCTCGCGTCCGGAACGGTGGAGTTCCTCGGCGAGAAGCTCGGCCAACGGATCCGCTCGGGCCTCGACAAGAACGCCGGCGAAGGTGACGGGCCATCCGGCGGCCCGGGTCCGGAGAAGGCCGCACCGCGGGATGTCGCGGACAGCACGTCGAAAGCCGGCGACCTGCCCCCGTACACCGAACCCCCGGCGCCGACCGCCGACGACCCGCCCCCATACACCGAACCCCCGGCGCCGACCGCCGACGACCCGCCCCCATACACCGAACCCCCGACGCCGACCGCCGACGACCCGGAGGGTCAGCCCGCGCCGGGCTCCCTCTCCGGCGAACCGGCCGAATCTCCACCGGGCCCGGATTCCTCCGGATCCAGCTCCCTCGGCCCGCAATCGATTCCGCCTCCCGCTCGATCCGGGCCGCTCACCCCTGGGCCTGGTCCCGACACCCCGCAACCCGGCCAGGACGGCTCTCGACCCGATCTCGCCGAGCCGCGGCAGACGCCGACCGGGCCCGAGCCGCCCCCCGGCGGCCTCGACCCTCCCGGCCGGACCGACGGCGACACTCCCGGCCAGAGCAGCGACGACCCTCCCGGCCAGAGCGACGGCGACACCACGCCGGTCGACACGAACGCGCCGGGTGAGCACGTTCCGGACAGTGGCACGAACACCGCCGACGGCCACGCGTCGGGTGACAACGCCGCCGGCACGAACTCGCCGTCCGACAGCGGTGCGACGCCGGAGCTCGGCGGGGCCGGCGTGGTCACACCACCGGCCGACTTCACACCACCGGCCGTCGCACCACCGGCCGGGGTCACGCCGCCGGCCGAGGTCACGCGCGGTCCCGATGGTGGCTGGGTCGCGAACGGCGCACCTCTCCTGGCCGGGCCCGCGCCGGATGGCCGGGCCGGCCTCAATCTGCTCTCCGGCGACGATCTCGCGTCGATCGGCGGTCACCCGCCGCAGCCCGTGGACGGCGGTCTCCTCGTGCTCGGCCGAGGCCTGTCCGACTCCGGCGATCCGGGGCTGGCCGGCACCGTTCTCGGGCCCGACGGCGGTCCACGGCTGGTCCGGATCGGACCCGAGCAAGTCGCGGACATGCTCGGGCAGCATCCGGGCCCGGCGCCGATCACGCTGGTGGCTCCCCCTCAGGGTCAGCTTCCGGCCGAGTTCCCGGCCCGGCTGGCGGCGGCCGCCGACCGGGACGTCCTGGTCCGGCCGACGGACGTCCGGGGCGGCACCGAGGCGCCCTCCGCCCGGGTGGTCGCGATCGGCGGCCGTCCGTGGCTGCGCTTCACCGGTGGCGCGCCGTCGCCGTCCACGTTCACCGCATCGCCGCCCGGTACGACGCCCCCGGTCCCCCGGCCCGTCTCGGCGCCTGCCGACGATCGCCGGACGGTGAGTTCCGCAACGCGCGGCAGCCGGCCGGGCGACCGGGCCGCCGCTGCTGTTCGGCCGGGCGTGCGGCCCGCCGTACCGGCCCGGCCGGGCGACCGGGCCGCCGGACCCGTCCGCGCTGTCCCGGTGACCGGCCCGGTGGCCGTGATTGCGTCGCCGGCCGAGGTCCCGGTGGCCGCCTTCGCGAAGAGCACGGCCGAGACCCCGACCGCCGGTGACCCGATCGATGTCACCACCGGTCGCGTGATCTACCCGGAGATCGACGCGGTCCTGCCCGGCCTGGTCCTCGAGCGGACCCACCGCTCCGACTACCGATGGGGCCACTCCTTCGGCCGGACCTGGGCATCCACGCTGGACCAGCGGGTCGTGACCGGCGCCGAGTGCTTGTGGTTCCTGGCCGCGGACGGGTCCATTGCCACCTATCCGCTCCCCGAGGGTGGTGCCGCGGTGCGGCCGGTGCTCGGTTCGGCCGGTTCGTTGCGCCGGCTGGCCGACGGCCGGTGGGAGCTTGACGGGTCCGACCGGCTGCTGCTGTTCGAACCGTCGGCGCAGGGCGGCGATGCGTTCCTCACCGATGTCCTGACCGCCGCCGGGCGCTGGGCGGTGGAACGCGACGCCGCCGGCACGCCGTGGTGCGTGACGTCGTCGTCCGGCGTTGTCGTGGATCTGGAGGCGGCCGGCGGCCGGCTGACCGGCATCCGGGTCCGGGCCGGGGACGACGAGCCGGTCACGGTGCGCCGATTCGAGTACGACGGCCGGCGGCACCTGGTCGGAATCCACAACTCCGCGGGCGAAGTCACCCGGTTGCGTTACGACGAGGCCGGGCGGATCACGCGGTGGGACGACCGGAACGGCGAGTGGTACGTCTACCGCTACGACGACCGCGGCCGCTGCGTGTCGACCGACGGGAACGACGGATGCCTGCGGTACTCGTTCGCGTACGGCGACCGGGTCGCCGTCGTGACCGACTCCCGGGGCGGCGTTCACCGCTACGAGCTGAACGAGCATCTGCAGGTCGTGTCCGTCGTCGATCCGCTGGGCGCGACGACGCGCACGGAGTGGGACGCGGCGCACCGGCTGCGGTCGCGGACCGATCCGCTCGGCCGTGTGACCCGGTTCGACTACGACGACCGGGGACGGCCGGTCGCTGTCACACATCCGGACGGCAGCACGACGCCGCCGGGCCGGAACGAGGGCCGGCCGGCCGGTGTGCGGGCTCCGGGCGTACCCGGACGAGCCCTTGAATTTGATCTTGACGGCCTGGGACGGCCCAGGTCGGCGCGGCTCCCGGACGGGACCGCGACGGAGTTCGGCTGGACGGCCGAGGGCGCTCTCGCCTGGCTCGTCGGCCCGGGCGGCTCCCGGCAGGAATGGCATTACGACGGCGAAGGGAATCTCGTGGAGAGCATCGACGGCATGGGCCGGACGACGAATGTCGAGTACGGGCCCTTCGACCTGCCGATCGCGCAGGTCGATGAGGCGGGCAACCGCACCGAGTACGCCTACGACACCGAGCTGCGCCTGACCGCGGTGACCAATCCGGCCGGGCAGGTGTGGCGGTACGCCTACGACGCCGCGGGCCGCCTGCGGGAGGAGACCGACTTCGACGGCCGCACCCAACGCTACGTCCGGGACGCGGCCGGGCAGCTGCTGGCTCGCACCGACGCGGCCGGGACCTCCACGCACTACGCGTACGACGCGCTGGGCCGGGTGATCGAACGCCGGGCCGGCGAGGTCGTCACCCGGTTCGAGTACGACGCGGACGGCCGGCTCTCGGCCGCGCACAGCCCCGACGCGGTGGTCCGTTTCGAGCGCGACGAGCACGGGCGGGTGATCGCCGAGACGATCAACGGCCGGACGGTGCGGACCTCGTACCACGCCGGCCTGGGCGCGGTGGAGAGCCGGACGACACCATCGGGGCGGCACAGCCGGTGGACCTTCGACCCGACCGGCCGGCCGGTCGGCCTGACCGCCGGCAACCACATGGTCAGCTTCCGGCACGACGCGGCCGGGCGGGAGCTGAGCCGCACGGTGAACGGCGTGGTCGCGCTGCAACAGCGGTTCGACACCGCGGGGCGCCTGGCCGCTCAGGAGATCGGCGGACGTGCGGGACGCGGCTTCACCTACGACGCGGCCGACCGCGTCACCGCGATCACGGATCCGCTGACCGGCGACCGCGCCTTCGAGACCGACGAGCTCGGCCGGATCCGCGCGGTGACCGCGGGCGGTGCGGGGTCACAGCGGTACGACTACGACGCGGCGGGCAACCTGGTCGGCGCGGGCACGGGCCGGTGGGACTACGACGGCACCATGCTGGTGCGGTCGGACGAGGCGACCTATTCCTACGACGGGAAGGGGCGGCTGACCGGGCGCGTCGACGCCGCCGGCGAGTGGTCGTTCGCCTGGGACGACGAGGATCGCATCGTACGAGCGACCACCCCCGGCGGGGACCGGTGGCGGTACCGGTACGACGCGTTCGGCCGGCGGATCGCCAAGCAGCGGCTCGCCGCCGACGACACGCTGCTGGAAGAGGTGAGCTTCGCCTGGTCGGGCGACCTGATGGTGGAGCAGAGCCACAGCGGTCCCGGCGATCCGGCCGTCACCTCATGGGACTATCGGCCGGACGGATCGGCACCGGTCGCCCAGTCCGACGGCGACCAGCTGCGCACCGTGATCACCGACCTCATCGGCACTCCGACCCACCTGGTCGAACCGGATGGCGCGCTGCGCTGGTGGTCGCGGGGCGACCTGTGGGGCCGTACCGCCGACCCGGCCGGAGCGGGCACTCCCCTGCGCTTCCCGGGTCAGTACTTCGACGCCGAAACCGGTCTGCACTACAACCGTTTCCGTTACTACGACCCGGCGACCGCCCGCTATCTGAGCCCCGACCCGCTCGGCCTCGGTGGCGGCACCAACCCCACCGCCTACGTACCCGACCCGCTCACCGCCGCCGACCCGCTCGGCCTGACCAGCTGCAAGAAGGCCGGCGCGGGGCAGGCGTCCGACCCGGGTGACGGGTTCAACCTGGCGGAACCGGGGCCGGCGGACGGTGATCCCACCCCGACGCCGCAGCCGTCCGGTCCGCCGACTGTCGCACAGCTCCTCGGACCGGATCGGCCGGCCGAACTGAGCCGGCGGTTCGACAGCGGCGCCGCGCCGTCGGTCACCGCGACCCTCACCGCGAACCCTCCGGTGAACATCAGCGACGTGCTGGCCCAGCTGCCCGCCCCGGCGATGCCCGAAGCTGATCTGTCGTTCCTGCGGGATTCGCAGATCTACATGCAGCCGTCCGCCCGTGTCCGCGTGCCCGCCGACATTCAGCAGGCCGCCCGGTACATCCGTGACGAACCAGTGGCTCCGGAAGAGGTGTGGAATCGGCTCGCGAACGGATCCAGGGCGCTCGCGGCCCAGGTCGACCGGACCTTGTCGATGGTCTCGGACCAGGCCCGGGCCGACACGGCTCGCGAGTTCTGGGAGTCCTTCGCCGAGGCCGTCCAGTCACCCTGGGCCGATGACCCGGCGGAAATGGACCGCCAGGTCCAGAAGTACTCCCAGGCGGTGGAAGAGATGAAGGCGGCCGTCCAGCCGGACGGCCTGTCCAACCCGCTGCCGTCCCCACTGATCGTCGTGAGCAACCAGGCTCCGGCGATCGCGAACCTGCGAGACCTTTTACAGTTCAAGATGGAGATCGGCCATCTGTTGCTCGCGGCGCTCAACGAGACACGAGCCGGTGCGCTGCGGCATCACGTCGCGACGCGTGCGCCCGCCGTCCTCGAGTCGATCCGGGTCAAGCGTGAGATCAGGCACGTCGAGAAGGCCTACCAACGGCTCGGCCGGGCGATCCAGCCCAGCGCCTCGTCCCGGCCGGACAGCACACTGCAGAAGTCGCTGGACAACGCCTTCGGCGCGGTGGTCAAGTTCAACAAGGTCGTGAACCACGCCCAGAACCGCGTGCGCCAGGCCATCGAGCACGAGGCGACGGCCGCGGTGGCGGCCGGGGAGCCGACAGCGGCCCAGCAGCGGGCGAAGCGGGCGCTGGGCATCCTCAACACTCTGATGAGTGCGGTCGCGGCCGGGACGGCCACCGAAGGCCTCGCGTTCGTCCCGGGCACGGTGACCTTCGCCGGTTCGGCGATCAACGAAGTCGTGCAGAGAGCGATCGAACGGCACAGGACCAGCAAGTTCGAAGGCCTGAATTCGAAGGGCGAGGTCATCGCCGGCCTCGACGCCGACCCGCTGCTGCTGGAAAAGGTCCACATCGAGAACTACAAGCGGCTGTTCCAGGTCGCGATGGACGCCGCGGGCATCGCCGGAGCATATTCGCCGGCCTGGCAGGTGACCCAGCCGGTCATCCTCAGCGTCGTCAACACCTTCCTCGACAACCGGGTCAAGGAAGCCGAGCGGCGGATCGAGAGCGGTCAGACGGTCCGGTTCGACGAGACGTCGTGGCGGGAGATGCACGACGGCCTCAAGGACGCGCTCAAGCACCCGGAACGGTGGCGTCACACCGTGCCCAAGGAGACCTGGAACTCGTTCCGGAAGGAGGTCAAGGAAAAGCTCACCGGCGTCGAGGTCTGGGGCGGCACGGCCGAGTCGATCGCGAAGAAGGAATTCGCGCAGTGGGGCTTCATCGGCGCTGCGACCAGCGCCATGAGCCGGATCCTGGTGGACAACATCCTCGCCATGATTCCGCCGAAGCCCGTGCACGCGGTCGACGGCACGACCATCAGGGACATGATCGGCAGCCTGGGCCAGATGCCGGCCCAGAGCACCGAGACACCGGCGCCGACTCCGGGTGACAGCCGGACGCTGGCGCCGATCCCCGAGGGAACCCGGGACACCGACCAGTTCAACCGGCCGATCGTGCTGCACGTGCCGAACAAGAAGCCCGGTGGGATCCTCTGGGCGGCCGCCGAATTCCACGGCACCCATGTCTGGGGTGACTTCAACCCGAACACCGGGGTCTTCACCCCGAAGGAGCCCGACCCGGACGCGTTCGTCCCGGACGACGTGCTGGCCAAGCGGGTCCTCAACGCCGACCACTATCACGACGATGACGGGCATCCGGTCAAGGTGAAGTACTACCAGCCGTTCAAGGATCAGAACGACTTCACCTACCTCATGGTCCGCGAGGACGACGGCGGCTGGGAGTGGCTGCACGCGGCGAAGCCGGCGGCCGGTGTCACCGGGCACGACGGCACCGACCGGACCCCCGACCTTGCCATCAATGTTCTCAAGGACTGGATCCAGACAGCGAAGTTCCCCTGGGTTCCGCCGACCGAGGTGGCGCTGAAGTTCGACTCCGGGGCCGAACAGCCGAAGACCGACGCCCAGCTCCAGGAGTTCGCCACCCTGTTCGCGGATCAGGTCAACGAACACCGCAAGACGAAGACCCAGCCGCCGAAGATCAACGTGGAAGGTGGCAGCCGCGGAAGCACCGGCCGCCGTGCCGTCAAGGGCCTCGTCAGCGGAACCAGGAATCTCCAGGTGTCCGACCGGCAGGCGCTCGAGACCGGGCAGCGCCGCGCCGCGCAGACCCGCCAGATCATCACCGACCTGGTCGACCGGGAACTGTGGGAGGTCGCGACCCGCGAGGGCATCAGCCGGACCGAGCTTCCAGCCGCCAAGGACCTGTTCGGCACCGTGACCAGCCGCGGCGACGACCCCAACGCATCGGTTGCCCCGGATCATGTGAAGAAACTGCTCGACGTCGGCGCCGAAAAACATGACCCGAGCGCACTGGTGTGGATGGACCCGGCCCCGGACTTCCAGCGGCAGGCGTCGTTCGCCGGCGTGAACCCGGCCGGAGTCGCGGAAGAAACGAGCAGGATGACCACGGCCGCCGACCCGATCGACGTGGCCACCGGCCGCATGGTCATGACCGAGTCGGACCTGGTGCTGCCCGGTCTCACCCTGGAACGAACCTACCGCTCCGACTACCGCTGGGGCCGCTCCTTCGGGCCGTCCTGGGCGTCCACCCTCGACCAGCGCGTCATCGTCGACGGCGACCAGGTGCGCCTGCTCGCCGCGGACGGCTCCGTGCTCACCTACCGGATGCCCGCGGAGGGTGCCGAGGCGCTGCCGGTCCTCGGGCGGGCGCTGCCGCTGCGCCGCCTCACCGGCGGCGGATGGCTCCTCACCGACCCGGGCACGGACCGCGTCCTGCTCTTCACGCCCGCCGGCCGGTCCGAGTCGCTGCTGAGCGACGTGACCGAAGGCGCGACGCGGTGGTCCATCGACCGGGACGACACCGGCACGCCGACCCGGCTGCGTTCCTCGACCGGCGCAGTCGTGCTGGTCTCGTCCAGTGCCGCCCTGATCGACGAGCTCTCGCTGCCCGGCCCGGACGAAACGCGGCTGCCGGTGGCCCGGTTCGGCTACGACATGGGAGGTGAGCTGGCCGAGGTGATCAACACGTCGGACCGGGCCGAGCGGTTCACCTACGCCGGCGGACTGCTGGTTCGCTGGGACGACCGGAACGGCGAGTGGTACACGTACACGTACGACGAGGCCGGCCGCTGCATCGCCACCGACGGCAAGGGCGGCTACCTGCGCTACCGGTTCGACTACTACCAGGGCCTGACCGTCGTCACCGACTCGCTCGGTGCGCAGCGCCGGTACGAGCTCAACGACCGCTTCCAGGTGGTCGCCGAGACCGGGCCGCTGGGCGAGACCACCCGCAACGAGTACGACGTCGCCTACCGCCTGCTGTCGTCGACCGACCCGCTGGGCCGGACGACCACCCGGGAGTACGACGCCGCGGGCCGGCTCGCCGCGATCGTGCGGCCCGACTCCAGCCGTTCGACGATCGCCTACGACCGGTACGGACGGCCGGTCTCGTGGGCCGGCTTCGACGGCGCGACCCGCGTACGCGAGTTCGGCGCCGACGGTCAGGTGCTCGCCGAGACCGGCCACGAGCTGCGGCCGACCGGCCCGGGAAGCCCCGCGCTGGTGGTACGCAACGCGGCGCGCCAGATCACGTCGATGATGACCGACGAGGGCGAGACCCGGTACCGGTACGACGCTCTGGGCCGGGTCGTCGCGGCCGAGACCAGCCGCGGCACCACCGAGTTCGGCTGGAGCCTGGAAGGCCAGCTGGTGACTCGCCGGAACCCGGACGGCAGCGTCGAGGAGTACACGTACGACAGTGAGGGCAACCTGATCGCCGCGGTCGACCGCACCGGCCGGCGCACGTACTACGAGTACGGCGCGTTCGATCTGGTCACCGCCAGGATCGACGAGGACGGCAAGCGGACCAGCTACGAGTACGACACCGAGCTACGGCTGACCGCGGTCACCGATCCGGCCGGGCGGACCTGGCGCTACCGCTACGACCCGAACGGCCGGCTGATCGAGGAGCTCGACCCCGACGGCGGGACGCAGCGCTACGGCTACGACGTCGCGGGCCAGCTCGTCGAGCACACCCGGCCGGACGGTGAGGTCACCACCTACGGGTACGACCTGCTGGGCCGGGTGACCGAGCGGCGTACCGGGACGGCCGTGACGCGGTTCGAGTTCGACGCCGCCGGCCGGCTCATCGCGGCCGACGACGCCGACTCCCAGGTGCGCATTGAGCGCGATGCCACCGGCCGGGTCGTCGCCGAGACGGTGAACGGGCTGACGGTGTCCACCGCCTATCAGGAGGCGTCCGGGGCGGTGAGTGCCCGGACCCGCCCGTCGGGTGCGGTCACGCAGTGGTCGTACGACGATGCCGGGCGACCGGCGACCCTGGCCGCCGACGGTCATCAGGTCCGGTTCGGCTACGCCGGAGGGCTCGAGATCAGCCGCTCGTCGGATGCCGGGCTGGATGTCGAGCAGGTTTTCGACGACCTGGGCCGGCTGGCGGCCCAGCGGATCGCCGGGGTGACCGACCGCCGCTACATCTACGACGAGGCCAACCGCCTCGCCGCCGTGTACGACCAGGTGCAGGGCGACCGCGAGTTCGGTCCCGATGAACCGGCCACCGACGCCCGGTACACGCTGGACCAGAACGGGCGGCCGGCCACCCGGTCGGACGCGGCCGGCGAGTGGCAATTCACCTGGAACGGCCAGGACCAGCTGACCGAGGTGACCACCCCGGGCGGCGACCGGTGGCAGTACCGGTACGACGCCCTCGGCCGGCGGATCGGCAAGCTGCGCCTCGGCGCGAAGGGCGCCACCGTCGAGGAGTTCAGGTTCGTCTGGACCGGCGATCTGCTGGTCGAGCAGCACCATCGGGTCCGAGGCGGCAAGGTGGTCACGACCGCGTGGGAATACCACCCGTCGGCCGCGCACCCGGTCGCCCAGATCACCGACGGCACGGTGTACGCCGTGGTGACCGACGACGCGGGCACACCGATGGACGTGGTCGGCCTCGACGGCGTCGCGACCGGAGCGGCGCCGGTCGTCCCGGTACGGGCCGGGGGCCGCTATCTCGACGCCGAGACCGGCCTGCAGTACCACCGGTCCGGTTACTACGACCCGGCCTCGTCGCGGCCCCTGGCCGGTCACGGCCGGACCGCGCTGTCCGTGCGGTGACGAACCGGTCCGCCCCGGCCCACCGGCCGGGGCGGACCGGCGGGCCGAAGCCGAGCCGACCAACGAGGAGACACCTTGACCGAGATCGCCGCCTTCCACGATCTGCTGCTACGTCTGGCCGACCGGCTCCCCGACGACCTGACCACCCAGGCCCGCGGCTGGCTGGCCCTCGGCCGGTCGGTCGAGGTCGCGCGGGCGGTCGCCTTCGCCGCCCTGGCCGGCCGGATCCCGGTCAGCGCGGCGGACTGCGACCTTCTGACCACCACGCTCGGCACGGCCGGCGACGACGGAGGGGTGGTCGCCGCGCTCGACCGTTCCGAGACCAGCGCTCCCGGTCCGTTCGCTCTGGCGCCGGTCGGCCCGGACGTTCTCGAGGCGGCCGCGGGCAGCGTCCCGTACAGCCTGGATCTGACCGTGCCGTACGACGGGCCGGGTGGTCTGGACCCGGCCGACGAGGCGATCCGCGCGGCGGTGGACCCGGGTGAGGTGGCGGGGGTACCGATCCTGGGCGTCTGGCGGAGCTGGCGCTTCCCCGCGTACGAGACTCCCTGGCCGCCGCCCCGCCGGATCTTCCTGGTGCAGGCCGACACCACCAGCGAGCGTCTGGCCTACGTCGTGCCGGTGCTTCAGGACGCTCTGACCGGCGCCGGGGAGATCAGCCCGCAGATCGAGGTCTTCGCCGATCCGGGTGCGCTGCCCTCGTTCCAGCGCACCGCACTCGGTTTCGCCGCTCTGCTGTGGAGCCCCGGGCTGCGGGCCGAGATCCGGATCGCCCGGGTGTTCGACCAGACCCGGCCCACGCTGTCCGACGAGGAGGAGGTCGAGGTGGCCGGCTACCTGGCGGCTGGAACCCCGCTGATGGTCAGCCCGCAGCTCACCGAGGACGTGGCCGATCCCGCGCGCGGCGCCGTGGTGCCGGTCGCCTATCACACCGACGGGCGCTGGGTGTGGCCGGCGGCGAGCCTGTACTACCTGACCGAGCACTCGCTACCTCCGGACGCCGGGCTGCTCGCGCACATCCGTGCGACCGATGCGAGACCGTCGGCTGTGGACGCCGTATCGCTGCACCGGGCGCTCACCCGGCTCTACGCGACCGGCGGTGCGGAGGTCCGGTGAACTTCCCCGCCCGATCGCCCGTCGTCCTTGTCGACATGGACACCGGACTGGTGCGCATCCCCGTCGGCGACGGGTTCGTCGAGCTGCCCGCCGTTCGGCCGCCGCTGAGTCATCGACCACCGGCGCCCCGGCCGGCCCGGCCCCGCCCGGCGTTCCGGCCGCCCTCCGCCGACCAGCCGGGACAGGCCACCGCGGCCGGATGGAGCTTCCTGTCCGGGCCGTCGTCGGTGGCCGGACCGTTCGCCGCCGGTTTCGTGGTCGAGGTGGCCGTCGGGGACGGTGGATTCGAGGTGGTCGGCCGCCCGGTCCGCCCGGCGACCATGGCCGCGCATCTGGCCGGGGTGTGCCCGCCGGAGCGACCGGTCCTGCTCGTCCCGTCCGGCACGTCGATCTCGGCGCTGGCGCTCACGCTGTTGATCGAGTCGGTGGTGGACGCCCTGGACCGGCCGATCCTGGCCGGCGACACCGGAACCCGTCTCACCCCGGCCGGAATCGCGTTGGGCCGGTTCCGCCGCCTCCATCCCCGCCCGGGCCGGTCGGCGCGACGGGTCGACGACATCGGCCCCGTCCTGCCCGCCCCTCGGGCCGGACTGGCCCCGCCGGCGCCGCTGGTCCTGGCCACTCCCCCGGTACGACCGGCCGCGCCGCCGCCGGACGGCGCCGTCACGCCGCCGTCGTCGGTCGCACCCGCCCCGGCCGTCGCACCGGTCACCGCACCCCGGCCGGCGGCGACGATGGCCCGACCGGCCGAAACGTCGGCGGCAGCCTCCCCGCCGGCCACCGGGGCACCGTCCGAGCCACCGGCAACCAAACCGGTGGCCGTCGACGGCGCCGTCGCTGAGCTGTGCGCGCCCGGACGGCCGGTCCGGCATTTCCCGGTGCTGGCCGGGCCGATCAACCCGAGCGCCGCCACGGCCGACCCCGCCCCGGGCCAAACCCCGGACCCGGCCGGCCCGCCCCCGGCCCCCGTCATCGCCGGGGTGAGCGAGGCAACGGAGGCGACGGCCACCGCCCGATGGCTGACTGAGGCCACGGCCGATCGTGCCGCCGTACGGCAGGTCCTCAACGGACGCTACGACGCGCACGCCCGGATCGTCGCCCGGCGACTGTCCGAGGATCCCGGCCTGCGGGCGGTGGCCGGTTCCGCCGCCGGCCTGACCGCCGGGCTGGTGGCCGTGCGCGCCTACCTGCTCGAGGAGCGGGACACCGTCAACCGGGTTCTCCGCGGCCACGGCGCCGAGGACGAGCACACGCGGGCCGACGTGATCGCCCGGACCGCGGTGTACGGCCTGCACCGGCTGCCTCCGGTCTTCGGGCCCGTGTTTCACGCGGCCGCCGCCACCAGCGTCGCCGCGTCCGGGTACCGTGCCGGCGACGAACTGATCGAGCCGGCGTTTCTGGACGTGGACCTGGTACCGGCCGAAGCCGGCGAGGATGCCACCGTCGAGATGGCGATCTGGTCGGTGTCGGCGCGCCGGGTGGGCGGCCTCGAGGCCGGCGGGACGACCGCGTTGTTCCCGCCCGGCAGCCGGTTCGCGGTGCTCGCCGTGGACCGCGCCGGGGACGCGCCGCCGAGAGTCCTGCTCCATGACCTGTCCGTGGCACGCCGCAGCGGCCGCGTCGACCCGGACCGGATCCTGTCGCGGCTGCGTGAGACGCGACGCTCCGGCCGCGCGCCCGGCCGACGGACCCGGTCACGGATAGCCCCGGGCCTGGACGACAGCGGTTTGCGCTTCCGCCGGCCGAATGAGAGTCAGCCTCGCCCGAAGGATGGAGCAGCGTGAACACCAACGTGCTGTCGGTGTCGCAGACCGAACCCGGATGCGAGTCGACGATCTCAGCCGCGCTCGCGGCGGCCACGCCCGGGGCGACGATCGTGGTGCAGCCCGGCGTCTACCGCGAGCAGCTGCACCTGTCCGGCGACGTCACAGTGGTGGCCGAGGACGGCCGCGGGACGGTCACCGTGGACGGCGGTGACGGCGTCACGGTGTTCACCGCGGGCGGCGCCCCGGTCCTGCGCGGGCTGGTGCTGACCGGCGGCGGTCCCGATCTGCCGGCGGTTCAGGTCGGCCGGGGCGTGGCCACGCTGGCCGACTGCGAGGTGCACGCACATGCGGTGGTGGCGGTGCACGCGCCGGGCGGCCGGTTGGAGATGACCGACTGTGTGGTCCGGAATCCGGACGGCGCCGGGCTGCTGGTCGAGAAGACCGGCCAGGCCGCCGTCACGGGCTGCACGCTCCGCGAGATCGGGGCGTCCGCGGTGGTGGCCACCGGTGGCGCCGATCCGGTGCTGCGCGCGTGCACGATCACCGATGTGCGCGGCTCGGCGGTGCTCAGTACCCGGGACGGCCGGGGCACCCTGCAGCGGTGTGACATCAGCGCGGTGGACGGGCCGGCCGTCGCCGTGGAGGGGGACAGCGAGCTACGGCTGACCGGCACGACGGTTCACGACACACCGGGGGCCGGCATCGTGGTGACCGGCGGCGCCCCGGTGCTGGAGGACTGTGAGCTGCGAGCCATCGGCGGGCACGGGATCGTGGTGTCCGGCACGGCCCGCCCGGCGGTGACCCGGACGCGGATCCGCTCGGTCGGCGGACACGGGATCCTCCTGGTCGAGGAGGCCGCGGGCGAGTTCGGCGAGTGCCGGGTGGAGGAGGCCCGGGCGGCGGCGATCGCGATCGGCGATCAGGCTCGCCCGGTCTTCTCCGGCGGGCACGTCAACGGCGGCGACGAACCGGGCCTGTTGTTCACCGGCCCGGCCACCGGCCACATCCGGGGCACCGTGGTCGGCGGCGGGCGGACGGCCGTGGCGCTGACCGGGTCGGCCGCTCCCGCCCTGGAGGACCTCTGCGTTCGCGACTGTTCCGAGACCGGCGTCCGGGTCGCCGAGCAGGCCCGGCCAGTGATCCGCCGCGGCCGGATCGAGCGGTGCCAGACGGCCGGGCTGGAGGTCGGCGAGGGCGCGACGGTGGAGGCGACCGAGTTGGTGGTCCGCGACGGACGGCACGGTGTGACGGTCGCCGCCGGCGCTACGGTGCTGCTGAACAACTGCGACATCGCCGACGCGGGGGACGCCGGGGTGCTGGCCGGCCACGGTGCCACGGTCACCGCGGTGCGCTGCCGGATCCACGGCGGCGGGGTGGGCGTGCGGTTCGCGCCGGGCGCCACCGGGCAGCTGGACGACTGTGAGGTCATCGACAACGCCCGCGACGGTGTGGTGGTGGAGACCAGGGAGGCGGTGAAGGTCACCGGAGGTGCGTTGACCGGCAACGGCGGTGCGGGGGTACGCCGGACCAAGCCCTCCTCCCCCGACGACCGCCCGGAGGGCGAGCTTCTCGGCGAGCTGGCCGGACTGGTCGGCCTGGCCGCCGTCAAACAGGAGGTGGCGACCCTGGTCGGCCTGCATCAGGTGGCCGCCCGGCGGGCCGCCGCCGGGTTGCCCGCGCCGCCGATGTCCCGGCACATGGTCTTCGCCGGCGCCCCGGGCACCGGCAAGACCACCGTCGCCCGGCTGTACGGCAAGATCCTGGCCGCGCTGGGCGCCCTGAAGACCGGGCAGCTGGTCGAGGTGTCCCGGGCCGACCTGGTCGCCGAACACATCGGCGGTACCGCGGTCAAGACGGCCGAGCGGTTCGCCGAGGCGATCGGCGGCGTGCTGTTCATCGACGAGGCGTACACCCTGTCCCCGGTGGAGGGTGGTTCCGGCCACGACTTCGGCCGGGAGGCGGTGGACACCCTGGTCAAGCTCATGGAGGACCATCGCGACGAGGTCGTGGTGATAGTGGCCGGCTACTCGGCCCAGATGCGGGCGTTCCTCACCGGCAACCCGGGCCTGGCGTCGCGGTTCTCCAAGACCGTCGAGTTCGAGAGCTACTCCACCGCCGAGCTGGTCACCATCGTCGAGAAGATGTGCCGCGCGCACCACTACGCGCTGGAGTACGACACCCGGGTCGCGCTGGCCGCCCTGTTCGACGGCATGGTCCGGGACACCAGCTTCGGCAACGCCCGGGTGGCCCGCAAAGTGTTCGAGGAGATGATCGGGCGGCAGGCGTTCCGGCTGTCGCAGAGCACCTCCGCCTCCGGGGTCGAGCTGGCCCAGCTTCTCCCCCAGGACCTGGGCGCGCCGCCCGCCTCCGGGGTCCGGGCCGGCGACGGCCGCGCGGAAGAGGTCGAACAGATGCTGGGCCGGCTGCAGAGCATGATCGGCCTGGCCGCGGTCAAGCGCGAGGTCTCCGAGATGATCGACCTGCTGTCCACCGCCCGGGCCCGGGTCGCGGCCGGGCTGCCCGCCCCGTCGCTGTCCCGGCACCTGGTCTTCTCCGGGCCGCCCGGCACCGGCAAGACCACCGTCGCCCGGCTCTACGGCGACCTGCTGACCGCGCTCGGGGTGCTCGCCGGCGGGCAGTTCGTCGAGGTGGCCCGGGCCGATCTGGTCGGCGAGTACATCGGGCACACGGCGCAGCGTACGAGAGAAGCGTTCGAACGAGCCCGCGGTGGCGTGCTGTTCATCGACGAGGCCTACACGCTGGCGCCGCCCGGGGTCCAGAACGACTTCGGCCGCGAGGCCATCGACACGCTGGTCAAGCTGATGGAGGACCATCGCGACGACGTGGTGGTGATCGCGGCCGGCTACGAGCGCGAGATCGAGGTGTTCCTGGCGGCCAACTCCGGTCTGGCGTCCCGGTTCTCGCGGCGCATCCACTTCGCCAACTACAGCCCGGACGAACTGGTCGCCATCTTCCAGCGGCTGGCCATGGCCAGCGGGTACGAGTGCCCGGGCGAGACCCTGGTGGCGTTGCGGGAGCACTTCGAGCGGGTGCCCCGCACCGCCACCTTCGGCAACGGCCGGTACGCGCGGCAGGTCCTCGACAACGCCGTCACGCGGCAGGCGGGCCGGCTGCGTACCCTCTCGTCGCCGACGGTCGAGCAACTCCGCACCCTGACCGTCGCCGACATCGGCCGGGCCGGTTCTCGCCCGGAGCCAGGTCAGGCCGCCTCACCGAGCGCGCTGCGCAGCGAGCGCAGCGCGTAGTAGGCGCGGGACTTCACCGTGCCCACCGGCACGCCGAGCTTGGCCGCCGCCTCGTCGGCCGAGGCACCGATCAGGTACAGCTCGGCCAGGATGGTGCGATGCGCGTCGGTCAGCGCGGCGAACGCCTCGTGCACGCTGTGGTTGGCCAGCGCGTTGCTGGTGGTGTGGTCCTCGGTGGCCAGGTCGGTCGCCTCCAGCAGGCTGACCTCGGGTGGCCGGACCTGACGCATCCGGGCCGCGTCGATCGCGATCCGGCGGGCCACGGTGAACAGCCAGCGCCGGGCGTTCTCCTCCTCCACGGGCAGCGAGTCGAGGTTCTGCCAGGCCCGGACCAGTGTTTCCTGGACCAGATCCTCGGCGGTGTGCCGCTCGTTGCGGGTCAGGCTCAGCAGGAACCGCAGGAGGGGTGCCGCGTGGGTGGCGTGCACCCGAGCCATGCGGGACTCGGCGCTCTCTTCAGGGCTCACAAAGCGGGACGTTACGGCGGCAGGAGTGGCCTATTAGTGACTCGGCCGTCGCCGCCGGTCACTTCGGTCCTGAGCTGCCCACCGTTTCCCGGCGGTACGTTCCCGCGGCGTACATCCGGGCAAACCGGTGCCACGAATAGCGCCCGGTGTCACGTTCCAGGACCAGCCCGGCCCGGTCCAGTTCGGCCAGCAGCGCGTGCGCGGTGGCCGGAGGCAGGTCGCCCAGCCGCTCCGCCACGGCCACCGTCACCTCGTCGCCGGGATGGTGGGAGAGCAGGTGGAAAAGGCGCGCGGCGGGCTCGGAGAGGCGGCGGTACGAGCCCGCGAAAGCGGCCCGCAGGCCGGCGGCGATCTCGCTGTGGGCGTACCGGTCCGGATTCTCGATCATGCGCCGGAGCTCGTCGGCCAGATCGGCCAGGCTCAGTTCCGGCTGGGCGGCGGCACGCGCACCGGTCAGGGCGAGCGCCAGCGGCAGACGTCCACAGTGTTCGACGACCGCGTCCAGGGCGGCCGGATCGGCGGCGGCCCGACCGGGCCCGAGATGGATCCGCAGCTGAGCGCGGGCCTCGGCCGGTGAGGGCAGCCCGACCGGCAGGAAGTCCGCCCCGGCGGCGGCCCGCAGCTTGGTCAGCTTGCTGCGCCCGGTCACCAGGGCCAGGCTGCGGTCGGTGCCGGGCAGCAGGTCGGCGACCTGGTCGGCATCGCGGGCGTCGTCCAGCACCACCAACATCCGTTTGCCGGCCAGCAGGCTGCGGTAGAGGCCGGTCCGGGCCTGCCGGGTCGACGGGATCGCGCGGGCGTCGACCCCGAGCCCGACCAGCAGATCGTGCAGCGCCTCGTCGGTGGTGACGGCCGGCCGGGTGTGGTCGAAGCCGTGCAGGTCGAGGTACAGCTGCCCGTCCGGGTACCGGTCGGCGAGCCGGTGCGCGGCCCGGACGGCCAGCGCGGTCTTCCCGGTGCCGGGCATGCCGTGGATGGCCATCACCGGCCCGCGCACCTGAGCCAGCAGGTCCCGCCGGCCGGTGAACGGCAGGTCCGGTGGCAGCTGGGCGGGCGCCGCCCGGACCAGGCCGGCCGACGGGAACTGCTGGCGCAGCACCTGTTCGTAGGCCTGCCGCAGCTCCGCACCCGGGTCGACGCCCAGCTCCTCGCGGAGGCGGCGGGTGACCAGCTCGTACCGGGCCACCGCATCGCCCTGCCGGCCGGTCGCGGCCAGCACCAGCAGCAGCCAGGCCTGCGTCGCCTCGTCGTACGGATGCCGGTCGGCCGCCTCGGCCAACGCCGGCAGCGCCACCCGGCCCTGCCCCAGGGTGAGCGCCGCCTGGGCGAACGCCTCGACCACGGCGGAGTATTCGCGCTCGATCGCGGTGAAGGCCGGATGCGCACGCTGGATCGGCTCCAGGTCGGCCGCGACCGGGCCCTTCCACCAGCTCAGGGCCCGGGCGTAGAGGGCGAGCGCCTCGGCCGGCGTCTCGCCCCGGGCCCACTCGGCCAGCCCGCGGAAGCGCAGCAGGTCGAGCGACTCGACGTCGACCGCCATCCCGTAGCCGCCGCCGCGCGGCACCAGCCAGCGTCCACTGGCCCGGTTGGGCAGGTCGGGTTCGCACTGCCGGCGCAACCGGCCGACGTGCCGGTGCACCAGGTTGACCGCGTGGGCCGGTGGTTCGTCGTCCCAGAGAATTTCCACCAGCTCGGACAGGCTGGCGGTCTGCCGGGCCCGGGCGAGCAGCAGGGCGAGCATCGTACGTCGCTGCCGCGGGCCGAGATCGATCTCCTCGCCGTCGCGCCACATGCGCACCGGACCGAGAATCTGAAACCTGACGGCGGGCAGCGTGACATTCGGGGAAACAAACATTGCGTTGTCACCACGCCAACATGAGCATTATGGAGGGCGTCCTGGACGTTACCCCAACCGGCCGACGCTGCAATCCGGCCAGCATTGTCAGCACCCCGATCCGGCGCGATCATCGCCGAGTTGGACTCGCGTTCGACCCGCTCATCAGGCCGTTCGCGAAATTGGGGCGGTCGTACCAGACATCGTCACAAATGGATGAACGGACGCGCTCTTTGCCCTTTCATACCCTCGGCCGCTGGAACCTGCCCCCTGTGCGTGACATGAGGGCGGCCCGGGGAATCGCGCCCCCGGACCGCCCGATCGAAACGTCAGGCCGCGGGGGCGCCGGCCCAGACGTAGGTCTGCGCGGGGACCTTGGCCGCGGTACGGAAGTTGGCGTTCACCTGGGCGACCTCGGTGCTGTTGGGGTTCGCGTTGGTGCACGACACGGGGGCGCTGCTGCCCGACATCAGGTCCGCGCAGAGGCCGGTACGCCGGTCGGGCAGCCCCAGGATGTGGCCGAACTCGTGGGCGGCGATCCGCGGCACGTAGTAGCCGTCGTTCACCGCCTCACGGCCCATGTACCAGTAGCCGTTGCCCAGCGACGACGTGTACGTGCGGGGCCAGCCGTTGTCGGCGTACACCCGGATGTTGGGGGTTCGCCCGGCCGGCACCTGTTCCAGCCGCACGTTGGTGGCCCGGCTGTTCCAGATCTGTGCGCCCTGGTTGACGGCGGCGACGAATTCCTGCGCCTGGGACGCGTCGTAGTACAGCACCCGCGGCGCCGCCGAGGCCGGTGCGATGCCGGTGGCCTGTAGACCGGCGGTGACGAAGATGGCCGCGAGGAGTGTTGCGGCCAGCCTGCGTAGCTTCATGGAACCCTCCTGGTGGTCGGGAGACGACCGTATCAATCCAGAGAAGATCGTCAATGTAGCGGCGGGCCTACCGGCCGCCCCACGGCCTTGGAGCCGCCCACCCGGCCCGACGGGAGTTGCGGTCCGCACCACCACTCAGGCACCACAAACGCTCTTGATCCACGCCCGATCAACGGATCGCGTTGAGCAGCGGCCAGGTCTTCGGGCCGGCCACACCCAGACCCTTGAGCCCGCGCCGGACCTGGAACTCCCGCAACGCCCGCTCGGTCAGCGGCCCGAAGTCGCCGTCCACGGTCAGCCTCGCCCGCCCGGCCCAGAAGTTCAGCCGGCCCTGAATCCAGCGCACGGTGCCGTGCTCGCGGCTGCCCGGGCCGATCGGGTGGCCGGGATAGCGCAGGTCGCCGCTCCCCGGCGCCGGGTGCCGCTGGGCCGTGACGAAGCCCGGACGACCCACCGCCACGATCCGGCTCGACCGCACCTTGCGCAGCACCCCGCCGCCGGACCGGACACCCTTGCCGTTGGTGTTGCCCTCGATGGTCTGCAGGCGGCCGCCGCCCAGGTTCTTCTCCACGATGCCGACGTGCGAGACCGGCTTGAGCGTGCCGCTGAAGTCGAACCACACCACGTCACCGGGTTTCGCGTCACGCGTCCGCACCAGATGGCGATGCTTGCGATACCAGGGGTACGCGACGCGGGTCACGGCCGTCTTGGGCATCTCGCCGCCCGCGCCGGCCTGCCGGAACACCCACCACACGAACTGCTGACACCAGAAGACATGGTTCATGCCGTACGCCCGGCCGTACTTGTTGTCGTTGTTGTGGCCCTCCTGGTAGCCGATCTGGGATCGGGCGATCCGGAGAACCTCGGCCGCGGTCCGGGCCATCTCAGCCCACCCCCCGGTCGGTGCCGGTCTGGGCCAGTTCCTCGTCGCCGACCTCGGGATCGCCGTCGTCGTCCGGGAACTCGTCGGGCTCCTCGGGCCGGAGCGGGAACTCCTCGATCTCCAGCTCCTCGTCGGTCTTCTTGAGCTCGTCGACCAAGCCGTCGACCTCCTGCGGGGGCAGGAACTCCCCGGTCGCCTCGACCGGCGCGGCCGCGACCTCGCCCGGTGGATCGGTCGGCGGGGCCGGCGGCGCGGACGGCATCGCCACCGGCGGCTCGGCCGGCTTCGCCTCCGGGTCCTTGCTCGGGATGTTGTCCATCAGCTGCTGGGCCCGGTTGTCGGCGACCCGGGTGACCAGGTGCTGGGCCAGGCCGAAGAGCAGGGCGTAGGCCAGGATCTGGCGCTGGCTGTCCAGGTTGGTCAGGCCCGGTACGAAGCCGCCGGCCAGCAGCAGCATGCCGATGATGGCGGTCAGCGCGCCGGACGGAACCTTGAGCACGGCCAGCGCGGTCGACACCGAGTACGGCGTGGAGGTGCCGCGCAGCCGCCGGATGGCGATCAGCGCCCCGAGCGCCCCGCCCAGCGCCCCCAGACCACTGATGATCAGGATGTCGGCGCGGCCCGGCCGGAGCGGCGCGCCCCGCGGGCACACGTTCGGCGCGACGGCGGTGACCGCCTGGCCCGCGTCCGGCGGCGCCGTCACGGCCGGGTCGAAGCACATCGGGACGGCGTCCGGCGTCTGCGCCACGAAGAAGATGAGCAGGCCTGTGAGCAGGGTGATCGCGGCCGCGGCGAGCACGATGATGTTCCGGAAGTCGCGCAGCCGGGTGTATTCCTCGTCGGACGCGTCGTACGCGATCTCCATGGCCTGCTTGACCGCGGCCCGGCGGACCGGCCCGGTGCTGGTCTGCAGCGCCCGCTCCCCCTCGACCCGGCGCGGGTCGTTGCGGCCCAGCGCCTGACCGAGCCGGGTCGCGACCTCCGGGACGATCGCCGCGAACTCCGGCTCGGGCAGGACGTCGACCAGGAAGATCTTCGCGGAATGCAGATGCAGGTACGCCCGTTCGACGGACGCGCCGCGCCACCGGTCGAGCATCCCGCGCCGCCCGAACCGCCCGGCCGACCGGCACGCGGTCCGCGCCTCGGTGACGTGGTGCTCGACCGCGGCCCGCGCCTCCATCTCGGACGGCGTGAGGTCCCGGGCGGTCGCGATGTTGAGGCGGTGCTGGATCCGGTCGGCTTCCAGGTCGGCCTGCACCGCCCAGTGCTCGGGCCACAGCCGCCCTCCAGGTGGGACAGACATCGTTGACCTCCAGGCGAACGGCACGGGCCGCCCCCAGGATGCCCCCGCCCCGCGTTCCTGTCATTCCACCCGTCGGTCCGCGTGCGCGACGATCAGCCGAGTCCACTCAGTACGAACATCGGACCGCCGCGGGTATCACGTCAGCCGGCGAACTCGCTGACGCCGAGGGCGAAGCCCCCGTGGCCGATCCCGTTGCCGGCCAGACCGACCGTGACCAGGCCCATTCCTGCCAGCCAGCGCGCCATCTGCAGGCCGCCGACATCGAGCGGGCGCAGCCCGACGCCCTCGATGAACGCCGCGACACTCGCCTTGGCCCGCGCGTCGTCGCCGGCCATGAAAACGTCCGGCCGTCCGTTCGCCAGAACCTGACTGAAAATGGTGTTGAACGCCTTCACCACGGCGGCGCCGGCCGGGGCCACGGTGGCCACCTCCTGCGCGATCGAGGTCTCATCGCCGTGGGCCAGCCCGTCGAACGTGGCGTTGAAGGGATTGCCGATGTCGACGATGACCTTGCCCGCGAGAGCGTCACCGTACTCGGCGACGACCGGAACGACGCCGTCGGCCAAGAGCGCGGCAATGACGACGTCCGCGGCCGGGACGGCACCCCACGGGCCCGTCATCGCGCCGCCGCCCAGAGCCTTGACCAGCTCATCGGCCTTGGTCTGATCGCGTCCCATTACCTCCACGGCGTTACCGCCCGCCACCGCGAGCGTGCCGATGGCGCGGGCCATGTTGCCCGTACCGATAATGCTGATTCCGCTCATGGCGGTACGCCTGCTTTCCGAAGCTCGACAAATGGGTCGTGAAATTGCGCTCCGGCCCTTTCGGGACCTATTCAGGCTGCCATTCGGATGAATAGCTGTCCAAGACCTCTTCCGGCCGCCGTGATACCGTCGGGGCATCACCGGACCGGAGGCGGCCATCGACCTGGACCTGCGCAAACTGCGCTATTTCGCCGCCGTGGCCGAGCGTCTGCACTTCGGTCGCGCCGCCGAGGAACTGCACATCGCGCAGCCGGTGCTCAGCCGGCAGATCCGGGCGCTGGAACACGATCTCGGCGCCGCGCTGTTCACCCGAGCCGGCGAACCGCTGATCGGGCCGACCGACCCGACCACCCGGCGACCGAATCCCGACGCCGGTTACCAGGTGCGCGGCGTGGACGAGACCCTCGAACACGTCGCGGCCGGCCGGGGCATCTCGTTCCTGGCCCGCTCGACCGCCGTGTTCTACTCACATCCGGACGTCAGCTACGTACCCGTCCCGGAACTCTCGCCCGACCAGGTGTCCCTGGCGGTCACGGCCGCACGCTCCTCGCCGCTGGTCGACGACTTCGTCACCGCGGCCCAGGCGACGGCCGAGATCACCGCCGAGTGCGAAACCTTGAAATGTGGCAGCCACGTCGGCCCGAAACACGCCTCAGGCGTCGTTGACGGCGGTGTGCATGGGGCGGCCCAGCAGGGCGGTCGCATCGGTGAAGGCGGTGATCAGGTCGAAGTCCCGGCCGCCGTCGTCGGCGTAGACGCGGTGCAGGTTGAGGACGATGCGCTCGGCGTCGGCCCAGCCGGCGAACTCGCCCAGGTCGGCCTGGCGGGCCGCCCGCAGCGGTGGGATGCCGCGCGCCAGGCCGTCGCGGCCGAGGTCGAGCACCAGCTGGTAGTAGCGCCGGTGCTCGTCGAGGACCCGGGCGATAGTGGCAGGGTCGTCGAGGACCGGGCCGTGGCCGGGCACGATGACCCGCGGCGCGAAGCCGGCCAGCCAGTCCAGGGCGGCCAGCGCGCCAGGCACCGAACCCATGAACACCAGCGGGGTGAGGCCGGCGAAGACCAGGTCGCCGGTGAAGAGGACGCCGGCCGAGGGCACCCAGGCGACCACGTCGCCGGTGGTGTGGGCCGGGCCACCGGGATGGCGCAACTCCACCGGGCGGCCGCCCACGTGGAGCGTCAGCGCGTCGGTGATCGTGACGTCGGGCAGACGCCGGGTGACCGGGCCCCAGTCGGGCACCGGCTGCCAGAACGGCGGGCATCCGTCGATCACCGGGTCGGCGGCCAGCCCGTCGCGCATCAGCGCGTGCCCGATCACCACCGTTTCGGGCGGTAGCAGGCTGTTGCCGTATGTGTGATCGCCGTGCTGATGGGTGTTGACCGCGTAGCGGACCGGACCGAGCGTGGACGTCGCGTCGAGGAAGCGCCGCGTCCGCGTGGCTGTGGCGCACGTGTCGACGATCAGCGCCGCGTTCTCCCCGGCGACCACCCCGGCGTTGTTCAGCCACCAGGTGCCGTCGGGCTGGACCCACGCGTACACCCCGTCGCCGACGTCCCGCAGGCTCATGCGCACTCCACACAGGTCCGGGCGAACGGCCGGGCCTCCAGCCGCTCGGCTGCGATCTCGCGTCGGCAAACGGTACACACCCCGTAGGTGCCGTCCTCGACTCGGGCCAGGGCTTCGTCGAGGTCGCCGAGCCGGCGCCGGGCCGCGTCGAGCACGGCGGTCAGCTGGGCCCGCTCGTACGCGATGGTGCTGCCCTCGGGGTCGTGCTCGTCGTCGGCGTTGGTGTCCTTGGACGCCTCGAACAGCGCGTGCAGACTCTCGTCGAGGTCGCGGACCTCGAGCGCCGCCGAGGCGCGGAGCCGGCCCAGCGCGGCGGCACGGTCATCGTTCATCGCCCGTCCACGATAAGCGATATAAAGCAGGAATGAGCCTCCCCCGGAGCACCCCGGCCGAGCAGGGCGTCGACGCCCGCGGTATCGACGCGTTCCTGGCCGCGCTGGACCCGCTGCCCGACGTCGAGCTGCACAGCCTGATGGTGGTGAAGAACGGCCATGTGGTCGGCGAGCGCTGGTGGCGTCCGTACGGGCCGGACCGCCCGCACCTGATGTATTCGCTGTCGAAGAGCTTCACGTCGACGGCGCTGGGGTTCGCGGTGGCCGAGGGGCTGGTCGAGCTGGATGCGACGGTGTTGTCGTACTTCCCGGAGTGGGACGGCCGGGTGGCCGACGAGCGCAGCCGCCGGATCCGGGTGCGGGACGTGGCGGCGATGGCGTCGGGGCACGCCGCCGAGACCGTGGACGAGGCGCTGGCCAAGGGCGACGGCGACATGGTGCTGGGCCTGCTGCTGTTGCCGCCGGAGTACGAGCCGGGCACCTTCTTCGCCTACAACCAGCCGTGCACCAACGCCCTGTCGGCGATCGTCCGCCGGGTCAGCGACGGCACGCTGACCGACTTCCTGGCGTCGCGGCTGTTCGAGCCGCTGGAGATCGGCACCTACGGCTGGTGGCTCGACCGCAACCGGCGTGAGCTGGGCTATTCCGGCCTGCACGTGACCACCGAGGCGGTCGCCAAGCTGGGTCAGCTCTACCTGGAGGGGGGCCGCGACCTGCTCCCGGCGAGCTGGGTCGCCGAGGCCACCCGCGCGCACGTGATCACCGACCGTGAGGAGGGGCCGGACTGGTCCCAGGGGTACGGGTTCCAGTTCTGGCGCGGCCGGCACGGCTACCGTGGCGACGGCGCCTACGGCCAGTTCATGCTGGTGCTGCCCGAGGCCGGCGCGGTCGTGGCGCTCACCGGCCAGAGCGAGGACACTCCGGCCCTGCTGGACGCGGTGTGGACGCATCTGCTGCCGGCGCTGACCGCCGACGACGGCCCGGCCGGAGCCTGGCCGGTCGAGTGGCCCGAGCTGCCCGGTCCGGCCGGCGCGACGGCGGACGGCGGCCCGGGCGAGTGGCCCGATCTGACGGCGCCGTTCGCCGCTCTGCCGTCGGCGACGTTCACGCGCGATCCGGCCGGCGGCACTCACCGGGTGCACACCGTCTCGGTCACCCCGACCGAGCTGACCTTGGACGACGGCCGCCCGGTGATCGCCGGCTGGGGCGACACCGGCGGCCCGCTCGTGCCCCTCTTCGCCTTCGACGGCGACCGGATCCGGGTCGACGTGGTCTTCGTGGAGAGCCCGCACCGCCTGCGCCTGACGCTCGACCCGGCCGCCGGCACGTTCGTCGAGGACTGGCAGACCGAGCCGCTCGGCTCGACCCCGCTGGGCTATCTGCGGATGCCGACGACCTCGAGGTAGCGGGCCGGTTTCCCGCGGCCGCACCGGCGCGGTCGCGGTCGCGGTCGACGACTTCGGTGGCCCATGCGGTGACCACCGTCTCGGCGGCCGCGACGGCCTCCTCGTGTGTCCTGAGCATGGTGTTCTTTCCCCTTCGGCGGCGGCGGATCAGCCTGTCGCGGGGCCACCGCCGGCACGGCCGGACGGCCGCGCGGGCTGTCGTGCGCGGCGCTGCGGCCACCGCGTGCCACACTCGGTCACGTGAGCGAGGGGGAACTGGCCAGTCACAGCCTGGTCGAGCTGGCGCTCGACCGGCTCAGCCGGGAGATCCTCAGCGGCCGGGTCGAGCCGGGCGAACGCCTGGTCGAGGAGCAGTTGACCCGGCAGCTGGGCATCAGCCGGGGTCCGCTGCGGGAGGCGTTGCGGCTGCTGGCCCAGCAGGGGCTGGTCGAGCACATCCCGCGGCGCGGGGCCCGGGTGGCCACGCTCTCCGATGCCGACGTCCGCGAGTTGTACGAGGTCCGCGATCTGCTGGAACGGCACGTGGCGTCGGCTCTGCCGCCGGTGCTGGACCTGACCGGGCTGCGGGCCGCGACCGAGGTGATGCGCCGGGCCACCGCGACCGGGGACCGGTTCGCGATCGCCGAGGCACACCGCCGGTTCCATGTCGAGGTGGTGGCGCTGTCCGGCAACCGCCAGTTGACCGCGCTGTTCGAGTCGATCCTGGTCCGGCTGCAGCTGTACATGGCGGTGAATCTGGCCCGGGAGGCCGAGGCGGCGGACGCGGCCGACGGCGTGCTCCGGCACGAGCGGTTGCTGGCGGCGGTCGAGACCGGCGACCCGGCGACGATCAAGGAAGCGCTGAGCAGGCACGGCGGCCGGGTCTACCTGGTCCGGTAATCGTCCGGTAACAGTTGGGCGCTGGCGGCCGTAATTATTCTGTCAACAATCGACAGCATGAACGGCGTCTGGATCAGCATGATCCCGGAGCGGGAGGGCCGGCCCGGCCCGCTCGCCGGGCTGCGGTTCGCGGTCAAGGACAACATCGACGTGGCCGGGGTGCCGACCACCGCGGCCTGCCCCGACTTCGCCTACCTACCCGAGCGGACCGCCCCGGTGGTGCGACGGCTGCTCGACGCCGGTGCGGTGCTCACCGGCAAGACCAACCTGGACCAGTTCGCGACCGGGCTGACCGGCGCCCGCTCCCCCTACGGCACACCGGAGAGCGTCTTCGGCGGCGGCCTGATCTCCGGCGGGTCCAGCTCCGGGTCGGCGGTCGCGGTCGCCGCCGGCGAGGTCGACTTCGCGCTCGGTACCGACACCGCCGGCTCGGGCCGGGTGCCCGCCGCCCTGAACGGCATCGTCGGGGTGAAGCCGACCCGCGGCCTGCTCAGCACCGTCGGGGTCGTTCCCGCGTGCCGGTCGCTGGACTGCGTGTCGGTCTTCGCCCGGGACGTCGGGCTGGCGGCACGGGTGGCCGAGGTCGCCCGCGGGCGCGAGCCGGACGATCCGTGGGGGCGCACCGGCGAGCGGAAGATCGGCGCGACGGTCGTCTACGGCGTACCCGGGGACGTGGACTTCTTCGGTGACGAGGAACAGGCGCGCGCGTTCGGCCAGGCGCGCCGTCGGCTCGGTGAGGTCGTCGAGGTCGGCATCGGGCCACTGCTGGAGGCCGGCGACCTGCTCTATCGCGGGCCGTGGGTGGCCGAGCGGCTGGCCGACCTCGGCGGGTTCCTGGACAAGCACCCGGACTCGGTGCTGCCGGTGACCCGGGCCGTGCTGGAGAGCGGGCGCGCGTTCACCGCGGCCGACGCGTTCGCCGGGATGCACCGGCTGCGCGAGCTGAAGGCGTGGACCGAGCGGCTGTTCCGGACCATCGACGTTCTCGTGCTGCCGACCGTCGGCACCACGTACACCCACGCCGAGATCGCCGCCGACCCGATCGGCCGCAACCTCAACCTCGGCCGGTACACGCAGTTCACCAACCTGCTCGACCTGGCCGCCGTGGCCGTGCCGAACGGGCTGACCGCGGATGGGCGGCCGGCCGGCATCACCTTCTTCGGCCCGGCGTTCAGCGACGACGACCTGGCCCGGGTGGCGGCGGCATGGAACCGCTGACGACGGAAGGACTCCCCTCATGAGCGCACGCATCGGTCCGGTGAAAGCCGACCCCTACCTGTGGCCGTACGACGGCTCGGTCAGCGTCGGCAACGTCGCGCTGATCTGCATCGACTGGCAGACGGACTTCTGCGGCCCGGGCGGCTACGTGGACGCCATGGGCTACGACATCGCGCTCACCCGGCGCGGGCTGCCGGCCACCGCCCGGCTGCTCGCCCACGCCCGCGAGCTGGACATGCTGGTGATCCACACCCGGGAGGGCCACGACCCGGACCTGTCCGACCTGCCGGCCAACAAGCGCTGGCGCTCGGCCCGGATCGGCGCGGAGATCGGCGGCCAGGGACCGTGCGGCCGGATCCTGATCAAGGGCGAGCCGGGCTGGGAGATCGTCCCGGAGGTCGCCCCGGCGCCCGGCGAGGTGATCGTCGACAAGCCGGGCAAGGGCGCCTTCTATGCCACGAATCTGGATCTGGTTCTGCGTACCCATGGCATCTCGCACTTGATCCTGACCGGGATCACCACCGACGTCTGCGTCCACACGACCATGCGCGAGGCCAACGACCGCGGCTACGAGTGCCTGATCCTCTCCGACTGCACGGGTGCCACCGATCCCGGCAACCACAGCGCCGCGCTGCACATGGTGACCATGCAGGGCGGCGTCTTCGGTTGCGTGTCCACCTCGGACGACGTCATCGCGGCCACGGAGGTCTGACATGGTCCCCTTCCACCTCGACCCCGGCCGAGCCGCCCTGCTGGTGATCGACATGCAGCGCGACTTCCTCCTGCCCGGCGGTTTCGGCGAGAGCCTCGGCAACGACGTCTCGCAGCTGCGCCGCACCATCGAGCCCCTCGCCGCCGTTCTGCAGGCCTGGCGCGCCGCCGGACTGCCGGTCATCCACACCCGAGAGGGCCACCGGCCCGATCTGTCGGACTGCCCTCCGGCCAAGTTGCGCCGCGCTCCGGACATCGGCCGTCCCGGCCAGTTCGGGCGCATCCTCATCCGCGGTGAGTACGGGCACGACATCATCGACGAGCTCGCGCCCCGGCCGGACGAGCCCGTGGTCGACAAACCAGGCAAAGGCGCCTTCTACGCGACGGACCTGTCGGACATCCTGGAGAAGCTGGCCGTGACCCAGCTCGTCGTCACCGGCGTGACGACCGAGGTCTGCGTCCACACAACCGTCCGCGAGGCCAACGACCGCGGCTACGAGTGCCTCGTCCCGGCCGACTGCGTCGGCTCCTACTTCCCCTCGTTCCACCAGGTCGGCCTGGAGATGATCGCCGCCCAGGGCGGGATCTTCGGCTGGGTCGCCGACTCCGCTTCCGTGATCGCCAGCTTGGGGGCCAAGCGATGAAACTTCCCTACTGGGTACGCGGTGACACGAACGCCTTCTTCGGCTTCGGCGTCAACGTCCTGGTCAACGTACTGACCCTGACCGGCCTCTGCATCGGCGTGATCAAGATGCCGGCGTCCGACGTCTTCGGCGTGGTCCTGCCCGCGCTGGGCATCGCCCTGGTCGCCGGCAACATCTACTACACCCACCTGGCCCGGCGGCTGGCCCGCAAGGAGAACCGCGCCGACGTCACCGCGATGCCGTACGGCCCCAGCGTCCCGCACATGTTCATCGTGATCTTCGTGATCATGCTGCCGATCTACCTGAGCACCGGGAACCCGGTCCAGGCGTGGACGGCGGGCATCGCCTGGGCGTTCATCATCGGGGTGATCGTGCTGATCGGCGCGTTCGTCGGCCCGTACATCCGCAAATACGCCCCGCGCGCCGCTCTGCTCGGCACGCTGGCCGGCATCTCGATCACCTTCATCTCGATGACCCCGGCCGGCAACATGTGGAAGGCCGCCTGGATCGCGCTCCCGGTCTTCGGCCTGCTGCTGATCGGCCTGCTCACCGACGTCAAGCTGCCCTACAACATCCCCATCGGGCTGGCCGCGCTGCTGATCGGCACCGCGATCGGCTGGATCGGCGGTGCCATGTCGGTGCCCGACGTGACCGCCGCCGCCCGGGACATCGCCTTCGCCTTCCCGCACCTCGAGGTCGGCCTGCTGATCGACGGCCTGCGCGACATGGCGCCGCTGCTGGCCACCGCGATCCCGCTCGGCGTCTACAACTTCACCGAGGCGATGACCAACGTGGAGAGCGCCGCCACCGCCGGCGACCGGTACAACCTGCGCAGCGTGCTGCTGGCCGACGGCGCCGGCGCGGTCATCGGCTCGGCCCTCGGCTCGCCGTTCCCGCCCGCGGTGTACGTCGGGCACCCCGGCTGGAAGGCGGCCGGCGGCCGCACCGGCTACTCGATGGCCACCGGCGTGGTCATCGCCCTGCTCTGCTTCTTCGGGATGTTCGGCCTGCTCGGCACCATCTTCCCGACCGCCGCGATCGTGCCCATCCTGCTCTACATCGGGCTGCTGATCGGGGCGCAGGCCTTCCAGGCGACACCCCGGGCACACGCCGCGGCCGTGGTCGCGGCGCTGATCCCGAACATCGCCTCGTGGGCCACCGGTCAGATGGACAACGTGCTCTCCGCCGCCGGAACCAGCGCCGCCGAGGTCGGCGTCCCGGCCCTGGCCGGGGCGGGCGTGGTCTACGACGGGCTCAAGACCCTCGGCTCCGGCGCGATCCTGGCCGGCCTGGTGCTGGGCGGGATCGTCGCGTTCATCATCGACAAGCGTTTCTGGCACGCCGCGATCTTCGCCGCGGCGGGCGCGGTGCTGACCTTCGTCGGCCTGATCCACGCCGAGAAGGTGCAGTGGAACGCCGACGGCCAGGTGACGCTCGGCTACCTGTTCCTGACCGCGGTCTGCGTGCTCTTCGCGCTGACCAGGCCGGCGCCCCGGGAAGAACCGGCCGAGGAGCCGGTCGACGAGCCCGTCGCGGTGGCCTGACGTGGAACTGGATCACCCCGAGGTCATCGCCCAGGTCACTGCCGCGTTCGAGGCCTACGAGGAGGCGCTGGTGGCCAACGACGTGGACCGCATCGTCGGCTTCTTCGCCGGCGACGCGATCCGCTTCGGCCTCGCCGACCAGCAGTCCGGCCGGGCTGAGCAGGAGCGCTGGCGGCGCGCCGAGCCCGCGCTCCCGCCGGGACGGCGGCTCAAGGACACCACCATCCGGGGGTACGGGCCGGACGTCGCGGTCGTCACCACCCTCTTCGGCTATCCGGGCCGGGACGTCCTCGGCCGGCAGTCGCAGACCTGGGCCCGGCTGCCCGAGGGCTGGCGCATCGTGCACGCCCACGTCTCCGAACCGGGTGGCTGAGACAACGAGGCGGTGCGAAGCCCGGCCGGGATGTCCTCCCGGCCGGGCTCCCCCGTTGTCAGCCGATGCTCAGTCGATGTCGTAACCGCGGTCGTGCCAGAACGAGGTCGGGTTCGGGTTCTCCAGGTTGTCGTCGCCGACACTCTTGGCCGCCAGTTCCTTTCGGCCGAGGCGCATCTCGACGTGAGTGTGCGCGGCGCCGCTGGAGCTGACCCCGTGCCAGGCCTCGGTGGCGATCCGGGTCTCCCGCCGGACCGTGTCGCCCTCGTGCAGGCTGTTCAGCGGGTCGCTGTGCAGGTAGATCACCGTCTTGTTGAGCTCGGAGTTGTAGATCGCGATGGTGGACAGCCCCCCGCTGCCGTTCGAACCCTGCACGACGTTGATGACCGTTCCGGGCACCAGCGCATAGACCGGCGAGCCGATGCCCCGGGCCATGTCGATTCCCTCGTGCCGGCCCTCGGTGTGCCGGTAGCCGTCGAAGCCACAGGTGATGGTCCCGCCGCTGGCGTCGTAAAGGCCGTGGGTCAGCTTCTCGTCGGTCGGATCGTTGGTGTTGAGCTTGTGCGAGGCGTTCTCGTTCTTCATGACCTTGTTGAAGTTGCCCTTGCTCCCGGCCGCGATCACCTGCGAGCTGCCGGCGTAGTCATGCTTGTAGTAGACGGTGACCGGGTCGTCGGTACGGTTCCAGAACGACGCCGCCTCGTTCTTCACGCACTTGCCCTTGCCGTTGCCGTCACCCTTGAACTCGTAACAGGTCGGCTGGTCGAAGCCGTAGTCCTGGATCGAGGTGGTGAAGTCGGACACCGACCCTTCGTTGTCGCTGTTGTAGTACAGGCAGAACTCACCGTCGTTGCAGACGCCGTCGCGGCCCGCCGCCTGGGCGGCGGTGGGCGTCATGGCGATGATGCTCGCGCCGGTCAGCGCGGCCATGGCGATGGACATGATCTTCTTCTTCATGACGGACTCCTGTGCTGGAGGGATCGGAGGTATTCCTCGTAGGTGACTTTCGGCACGTGCGGGCCGTCGTCGGCCCCGTTGCCGGCCAGACCGTTCCGGCCCTCGTAGTAGGCGCCGGTCTGTTTCTGGGCCGGGGCCGACAGATCGGGGTCGCTGATCGCGACGGCGTGGATGTGCAGGGGCCAGTCGCCCTGGGCCGGCGTCCGCAGCCAGGCCGCGAAGCCGACCTGACGCAGGGCGGTCACCGCGGCCGTGCGCTGGGCGGCGGTGAGAGCCTCGGCGTCGATGTCGAGCGCGCCGCCGCCGTCGTGGGTCCCGGCCGAGGTCGGATCGGTTCCGGGTGAGTAGGACCCCTGCTCGACCACGTACGTCCGGCCGGAGCGCCCCTGTGCGGCCCTGAGCATGGCCAGGGTGCGCTCGTTGATCGGAAAGCCCTGGTGAGTGGTCCGGGCACCGGCCGTCACGACTCTGGTCAGCGTGAACTGGCCCGCACCGAGCTTGGTCAGCGACGTCCGGCCGGGCAGTCCGGTGGCGTCGATCCCGCTGTAGCCGAGATCCCGCTGCCACTGGGCGTAGGCGGTGACGGTCCGGGTGCCGAAATGGCCGTCCTCGTAGGACGGATCGAGCAGGCCGCGTTCACGCAGAGCGGTCTCGACCAGCTTGACGCTCGGCCCGGCACCAGGGGTGACCGCCGAGTCGGCCTTGGCCGGGTCCCACTGCGCCGCCTTGAGCACCATCTCCATGTCGACCGTGGGCAGCGCGGCGGCGGCCGGGACAGCCTGCGGCAGCAGGCCGAGCGCCGGGAGGGCGACGCCGAAGGCCAGCAGGGAACGACGGGGTAATTTCACGGAAATCCTTCCTGACAAGTGATTGCGGCGCTGTCGAACAGGGACGCTACGGAGGCGCGGAACGGCCGGTGAGGGGTGAACGACCCTCATTTGAATCGGCTGTCTACGATGCGGACCGGCAACGGGGGGGCACACCATTCGCGACATCGGACCGGTCGAGACGTCGGTCAAGGCCACCGCGGCCCGGATCGCCCGGACCGCCCGGGTGCTCGTCGTGCTCGCCTGCACCGCCCTGCTGCCCATCGGCGGCGATCCGGCGGCGTCGATGGCCGTCGTCGCCGCCGTCCTGGCCTGGCAGGCCGTTTTCGTCATGCTCACCCACCGGCCGCGGTGGACGGTGACCGTGGATGGCATCCTGCTCGCCGCCGCCTGCGTGCTGCTGCCGTGGCTGCACCCCGAGCACGGATATCTCGATCTGGACGACTGGGCGCGCCCGGTGACGTCGGTGTGTGTCGGGGCGGCGCAGTTCTACACCCGGCCGGGCGACGGCGCGGGCTACACCATGGTCACCGCGGCCGCTGTCTGGCTGGGCTCCACGCTGGCCACCGGCCCCAGCTGGGACGTCGGTGTGGCCCAGTCGGTGATGCTGCTCTGGCAGGGGGCTCTGGCCCGTTGCCTCATCGTGCTGGTGTGCCGGGGCGCGCGGCGGGTCGACGAACTGACCGACGCCACGGCCGGACTCCGGCGCGACGCCGAACTCACCAGCGCACGCCGGGCCGACGTCGAGGACCATCTGGCGGTGCTGCACGACACCGTGGCGGCGACCCTGACGGCCGCCTCGTCGCGTGGTGCCGGTGGTCCCTCGCTGCGCAGCCGCGCCCGTTCCGATCTGTCCCGGCTCGGGCCCGCACCCCGCACCGCCACGTTCGCCGATCTGACCACGCCGCCGGACGGCGCCGGGCTTACGGTCACCGTGGTTCCTCCGGCGACCCGTCCCGCCGCCGTCCCCCCGCACGCCCTCGAGGCCCTGCTCGCGGCCCGGGACGAGGCGTTACGCAACGTCGAGAGGCATGCCGGCACCGACCGGGCCCGGTTGGAGGTGCGGCTGCCGTCCCCCGGCACGGTCGAGGTGGCCGTCGTCGACGAGGGCCGCGGGTTCCGGCCGGACGCCGTGGCCGGCGGCGCGCATCTCGGTCTGCGTCTGTCCGTCCACGCCCGGATGCGGCGAGCCGGCGGCAGCGCCCGGGTGGTCAGCGTTCCCGGTGCGGGCACTCGCGTCGAGCTGTGCTGGCCGGCCGCGTGATCGACATCCGCCGGGCGGTCCGGTGGGGCACCTGGATGACCGGCGGGGTGCTGCTGCTGGTCCTCTACCGCTCGCAGGCCCTGGCCGGTTACCGGCCGGCCTATCTGGCCAGCGTCGGCGCCTGGGCCGGGGCGGCGGGCCTGCTGGCCTGGCCGCACCCGCCGCCCCGGCTGCGGCGGGTGCTGACCGGTGTCCTGGCCGCCGTGACGCTCACGGCCACCGCTGCCCTCACCCACGTCGTGCCCACCACCGCCCAGCACACCACCGCGAACTGGGCCGTCGGCGCGAACGGCTGGCTACTCTTGACCCTCGCGTCCGGCGGCCGGGTGACGCTTGTCCTGCTCCTGCTGGCCGCCCCGGTGATGTTCGCCGAGGGGGCCGCCCTCTCGGCCGGCGGTGCCGAGGTCGTCCTGACGACAGCGCGCGGGCTCGGCGTCCTCGGGCTGCAGGTCCCGATCGCGCTGGCGGCCACGACGGTCGAACGGTCGGCCCGGGTCACACGAGCGCTCCGGCTGGCCCGCGAAGCCCTGCGCACGGATCAGTTCGTGGCGGCCGCCCTGCACGACGACCGGCTGCGCCGGTCCCACGCCGTCGCCGCCGCGGTCGAGCCGGTCCTCGCGAGCCTGGCCGATCCCGCACCCGGCCACGACCCCGACCGCGACGAGACCCTGAGGTGGCGCAGCGGTGTCGCGGCCGCACAGGTACGCCGGCTGATGGCCCAGTGGCATCGGGCGGACGGCGACCCCCTCGGCGACGACCTGTCCGCCTGCCTCGACGATGTGCAGGCGGTGGGCGCCCGGGTGGAGGTCGCCGTGCACACCGGTGGCCTGCCACCGGCGCTGCGCCGCGCGGCCTGCGACGTGGTACGGCGGATCGCCGACCGGCCCGTCACCCGGCTGCGTCTCACCGCCGTACTGGCCGCCTCGCACGTGAGCCTGAGCGTGGTCGCCCGGACCAGCGGGGGCGATGGTTTCGCGCTCGAGGTTCCCGCGCCCCTCACGATCCGCACGACGAGCGCCGATGGCATGCTGTGGGTGGAGGTGCGATGTCCCGTCTGAACCCGGCCGTCGCGATCGTCGACGATCATCCGGTGGTCCTGGCCGGGGCCCGCGCCTGGTTCCACGGCGCCGGCATCGAGGTGACGGCGGCGAGCGGTGACCCGCGGATCGCGTGGAGCCCCGACGGTCTGCGCGCCGACGTCGTCGTCCTGGACCTTCAGCTCGCCGACCGGCCCGCGGTGGCCTGGGACGCGCTGACCGATCTGGTCACCGCTGGTCGCCGGGTCATCGTCTACACCATGCGCGAGGACCGCGAGACCGCGCTGCGCTGCCTGGACGCCGGCTGTGCCACCTTCCTGACCAAGGCCGAGGGCGAGGAGCACCTGGTGGCGGCGGTGCTCGCCGCTGCACAGGACCGACCGTACGTACCGCCCGCGCTGGCCGGGGCGATGTCGGCCGACCAGGCCTCCGACCGCCCCCAGCTGACCGACCGCGAGCAGGAGGTACTGCTGGCCTGGTTCCAGTGCGAGTCCAAGCAGCTGGTGGCCGCCCGATGCAACCTCTCACCACGAACGGTCGAGGGCTACATCGACCGGGTCCGGGTCCGTTACGCCCGCGCCGGCCGCCCCGCGCCGACGAAGGCCGCGCTGGTCGCCCGCGCCCTGCAGGACGGCCTGATTCAGCTCGACGATCTCTGATCCGCTGGCCTCCTCCGTGATCGTCCGGCCTCCGACCGGATGCACGTCCGGGTCAGGGACCGGGTGCGAACGGACCGACCCCGCCGCAACGGTGAACGACGGCGCTGCTCATGCGTCGGGATCCGCATGGATGAGATGAACGATGCCGTCGAGGCGCTCGGACTGGCCGCCCAACAGGCGGCGCTGCTGCGGGGAGCCCTGACCTCGGGCTTCCTGGCCCGGTGCGCCGGCGAGATCAGCGTCGAGGAACTCGCCCGGGCGACCCGGCTGAGCCCCGGACGCGTGCGTGACCTGTGCGTCGCCCTGCGTGCGGCCGGGGTGCTGGAGTCCGACAACCCGGACCGCTACCGGATCAGCGTCACCTACGCGCCGCTGCTGCGGGACGGCGCCGACGTCCAGATCGCCAACCAGCTGGCCGGCACGGCCGTCCGCGAGCGCCTGATCGAGCAGGCGTTCGGGCCCGACGGCCCGGAGCGATACCAGGACCTGCCCGACGCCGACCGGCTGGCGCTGGCCGCCGGCGTGACCGTCGCGCCCGCCACCGAACTGGCCCGCACGCTCGCCCGGGCCCTGCCCGACCGACACCCCGACCTGGCCGCGCGGCTGGAGCAGGGTGTGCGCTGCCTGGAACTGGGCTGTGGCCTGGCCGGCGCGACGCTGGCCGAGATGCGGGTCTACCCGAGGATGACGGCGGTCGGCGTGGACCTGGCCGGCGACCTGATCGACCGGGCCCGGGCCGAGGCGGTCCGGCTCGGCGTGTCCGACCGGATCCGGTTCGTCGTCGAGGACGCCGCCACCTACAGCGACCCGGAGCCCTTCGACGTGGTGGTCTGGAGCCAGTTCTTCTTCCCGGCCGCGACCCGGGTCAAGACCTTGGCCAACGCGTACGACCGGCTCCGGCCCGGCGGCCTGCTGATCGCCCCGAACCTGTTCCCGGCCGAACCGGACCCGAGCGACCCGGCGACGTCGCTCGACGTCGTGCTCTACCAGTCCTGGGACGTCCCGGTGCTGACCCCGGACGAGATGTGCACCGAGCTGACCACGGCCGGCTTCGAGTCTCCCGAGGTCCGCCCGGGCCCGTTCGCGGCCTCGGTCATCGCCCGTCGCCCGCTGTAGGCCCCGGTCCGTCGGCAGACCCGTCATCAGTGGTAGCCCTGGGCGATATCCGGCGCGCGGATACCGCCCAGGGCTACCACTGGAAGTCAGCCGGCGGCGACCGCACGGCCGCGGCCGGCCGACTTCGCGCGGTCGAGGTTCCGGTCGGCGGCCTCGATCAGTCGGTCGACGTCGCGGGCCGGTCCCGACCGCCTGACCCGCGCTTCGGGGTGGGGGTCGACCTGCGTCCGCTCGATCAGGGCGTACGCCATCACACGAGCCGTCAATCGGTCCCGCGGGAACGCAGCGAAGGTCACTCTGCATCCCTTTCAGATGTCTGCCGTTCACAGCCGGACCATCGACACTCATGAACGGGCGCGCGACTATGCATCCATGTCTGCGCATGTCTCCCGGCGCGCGGTGCTGACCGCGGGTGCCGGCATCGCCCTGGCCGGCCCGGCCGTTCCGGACTTCGGCACCGACCCGGCCCTGCTCCAGGCCGGTGCCACGGCGGCACCGCTGGCCACCGCCTACGCCGGCTTCCGGGTGGTGCGCAAGAAGCCGGGCCTGCCGTCCGCCGCGGAGATCACCGTCCCGGCCGGGTACACCATGATGACGGGTACGCAATACCAGGCGGCCAGCCGCGCCGAATACCTGCGCTTCGTCCAGGGCGAGGCCAACCCGGCCGGCATTCCGGTGTCGGTGCGCTGGCCCGACGTACCCGTCAAGGACGTGATCGCCGGCGAACGGCACCTGGCCCTGACCCGGGACCCGGCCGACCGCTGGCGGGTGAGCTTCACGCTGCCGATGTACCGGGCCAGCGCGACCGCCGACTCACCCACCGTGCAGGTGTGGAGCTACCTGGGCCAACCCGCGAGCGGGCTCTACTGGCACGTCGAGCACAACGACCCGGACCGCGCGGCCGGCGTGTGGCAGACCGTGGCGTGGCCGTCCGGCGAGGTGATCGCCGTGCAGTCGTGGATGGCGGCGTGCCGCGAGATCCTGGTCGACTCGGGCCTGGTCGCCGAGGCGCAGCGACGCGGTCACTTCTACGCGCTGATGGGTTTCGAGACCAACAACCCGCTGCACCTGGACAACCCGCCGCACTGGCACATGTCCTACTACCCGGGCCCGACCATGAGCGCGGCCAAGGCCACGGTGCCGCACTACTGGGTGGACACGCTGGGGCGCACGTTCTACAACGGGCAGGATGTGCAGGGCGGCGGGCGTACGCCGTACCGTGTGGACCAGCCGGCGCCGATCCTCGACGCCGAGGGCAGGCTGGTCGTGACCACCACCATCCGCGCCCACGGCGGCCTCGACATCGACCCGCCGGCCGGCCCGACGTACTCGATCATCGCGGCGACCGGGCAGGACTTCACCGGCCGGCTCAAGATCCTCAAGGGTGGCACGCCCTGGCGCACGCTGGGCACCTACGACAACGTCCGCCAGGGCAAGATGCACATCGACGTCCGCGGCAACGCGTTCCACACGCGCACCGACTACAGCTACGACCCGCTGACCGGGATCACCCGCTGACCGGGCAGCACCACCCGTACCTCGGTCTCCGGGTTCACACCGGCGGCGAACTTCAGCGGCTCGCGTGAACCCTTGGTGATCAGCAGGTCGCCGAGCCGGCCGCTGGTGAACGCGTAGTGGTGCGGGATCGCCACCCGCGGGCGCAGGATCGCGGTCAGCTCGGCCGCCTCGGCCGCGTTCATCACCACCTGCTCGCCGCCCAGCGGCCGGATGCACAGCCCGTTGGTCGGCAGCAGGGCCAGGTCGAACGCCCCGAACCGCTGCGGCAGCTCGGCCATCTCGGGTACGAGCAGGGAGTCACCGCCGAAGAAAACGGTCCGCCCGCCGCCCTGCAGCACGAAGGTCACCTCGTGCACGCCGTGCTTGCCCGGGGCGGCGGTCACCGTCACGTCCCCGACCTGGGTCGCGTCCCAGGCCTCGAGCTCGCGGACGTCCTTCCACCCCTTCTCCCGGGCGATGGCGGCGACGGTGCCGGGCCCGATCACCGGCACGTCCCGCAGGTCGAGCAGCGCGTCCAGGTCGCAGTGATCGTAGTGCTCGTGGCTAATCACTATCGCGTCCAGCGGCGGCAGCTGGTCGGGGGTGAACGCGACCCGCTCGCCCTGGTCGTAGGTGGGCTTGACGGTGAACCAGGGGTCGGTCAGCAGCGTCCGGCCGCCGATCTCGATCAGGTGGCAGCTGTGCCCGACGCGGGTCACGGCCAGGTCGGTCATCGTTCCGCCCCGATCGCGGCCAGCAGTTCCTCGGGCGCCTCCAGCTGCGGCAGGTGCCCGGCCCCGTCGATCAGCGTGAACGTCGCGCCGGGGATGGCGTCGGCGTAGGCGCGGCCGTACGCCGCCAGGGCGATGCCGTCGGCGGCACCCCAGATCACCTTCACCGGCAGGTCCAGCTGGGTGAGCCGCTCGCGCAGGCCGGGGTCCGACATCGTCATCCGGGTGTACGCGGCCAGCGCGGCGAAGTCCGGCTTCTGCCGCACCGGGAACCGGGCCGGCTCCTTGAACGACAGGGCGGCCAGCTCGTCCGGGGCCAGCCCCGCGACGTCGGTGATCGGGTGCTCGGGCACCTCCAGGCCGACCGCGTTGACCAGCACCGCCCCGCTCACCCGGGGGCTGCCGAGCAGCGCCAGCTCGGCCGCGATCCAGCCGCCGATCGAGTTGCCGACCACCGTGACGTCCCAGACGTCCAGCCGGTCGAGCAGGTCGGCGTAGAGCTGGGCCAGCGCCGGGATGCCGGCCAGGTCGTCGGGCCGTTCGGTGCCGGCGAAACCCGGGTGGGTGGGGATCAGCACGCGGCTGTGGGTACGGGCGGCGAGCAGGTCACCGAAGCCGGCCACCGAGCCGGGTCCCGCCCCGCCGTGCAGGAGCAGGAAGGGTCGGGTGCGGTCGCGGTCGATCAGGCTGACGCTCGCGCGTTCGAGTGGCAGGACTTCGGGCGTGGCAGCCCAGCGGGTGGCTGCGGGGATCGTGGTCACGTCGTCGATGATTCGCGCGATCTCCCCGTGGCGGGAGATGATGGTTGATCGTGGGACTCACACCACCACCCTCAGCGGCCCGGCGTTCTGAACTCGCCGACTTTCTGCGTACCCGCCGGGCGGCGCTGCGGCCCGAGGATGTCGGCCTCGATCCCGGCGGCGGCCGGCGGCGTACCCCCGGCCTGCGTCGTGAGGAGGTCGCCCAGCGCTCCGGCGTCGGCCTGTCCTGGTACACCTGGCTGGAGCAGAGCCGCGACGTCACCCCGTCGGCCCAGGTCCTGCAGGCGCTGTCCCGCGCCCTGCTGCTGTCCCCGTCCGAGGAGCAGCACCTGTTCACGCTGGCCGGCGTGGCCCTCGACCCCGCGGTCACCGACGCGCCGGTCGACGCCGAGACCACAGCCCTGGTCGAGGGCCTGCTGCCCCATCTGGCGTTCGTCCTGGGCCCGCGCTTCGACGTCCTGGCCCACAACCGCGCGGCCGCGCTGATCATGGCCGACCTGGTCTCGTCGCCCCGCCCCAACCTGCTGCGCTGGCTGTTCAAGGACGACGGCTGGGACAACACGGCCTGGGAGCAGACGGCCCGCGCGAACATCCTGGATTTCCGCACCGAGTTCGCCCGCCGCCCCGGCGATCCGGCCTATGTCGCCCTGGTCGACGAGCTTTCGGCCGGCAGCCCGCGCTTCCGCGAGTGGTGGGCCGGCCACGACGTCCAGGCCATGGAACCGGCCGCGAAGCAGATCACACACCGGACCCTGGGCCGGCTGCACCTGTTGGCGGCCCAGACCCGCCCGGCCCACGCCCCCTGGCTGCGCCTGCGCATCCTGGTTCCGGCCGACCCCGCCACCCGAACCACGATTGCCCAGGCCCTCGACCAGGTCCAGGACGGCGGATGAAGATCGCCAGCAGCGCCGCGAACGCCACCGCCGCGACCATGAACGGCAGGCGGAGTTCCACGTCGAGCAGGATCCCGGTGACCCAAATCGCGGCGGTGGTCGAGAGTGCGGCCGTGGTGCCCAGCAGCGAATTGGTGGCGCCGTGCTCGGTCGCGGTCGTCTCCCGCAGCACCGTTCCCTGATAGACCGGCACCATCGGGGCCACTCCGAACGCGAAGATCACCAGTCCGAGGTAGGCGAAGCGCAGACCGCCCGCCACCATCATGAGGACGCCGCCCAGCGAGACCGCCGCACACAGGGCGAGCATCCGTTGCGCCGAGATCCGGGCGGCGACCACGTCGCCCGCGGCCCGCGACGCGGTGTGGATGATCCATAATACGGCCAGGGCGTTCGTGGCGGTCACCAGCGACGTGGAGTGGCCGTACTGGAGCAGTGACGTGATCCAGCCCACCACGATCGTCTCCGCGGACATCACCAGGCCGAACATGGCGAGTTGGGGCCATCGGCGCTGTATCACGGCGGCGACTCCGGTCGGACGCTCGACGGTCGAGGCCGGCGGCCGGTCGCGCACGATCAGGGCGATCAGCCCGGCGACGAGCAGCATCCCGGCGAACACGAGGTACACGTCCCCGTAATCCGACGGCGCCGGCACGAGGAAACCGACCAAGATCGGCGTCACGACGCTGGCGACCCCGAAGGTCGCGAGCAGCGCGGCGATCTTGTGGAAACGGCTCGGCATCAGGAACATGCGCGTCACGATCGCGATCGCGCCGAGCGAGAACGCCCAGCCGTGCAGGAAGGCACCGATCAACACACCGGCGAAGGCCGGCACGGTCAGGTAGGTCAGGCATCCCGCGAGAGCCGCGCCGACGGCGACGTACTGGGTGCCCGCGAGGCCGGCCCGGCGCATCGTCCACGGACCCGCGACCGCGGCGAGGATCAGGCCCATGTCCTTCACGTTCTGGACGTTCGCCACCACGGAGCCGGACAGACCGTACGCGGACCGGAATGTCGTCATGAGAGCGGGAACCAGCCCCATGCCGATCGCGAGTGTCCCGTACCCGACGAACAGCTGCAGGCATACCTGCCAGTCGCGGGGGCCGTCGCCCGGGATCGGCCGGGGTCCGTGGTCGTCGGCACTCATCAAGAGTCTCGAGTGACGGAGACCTGCTCGGCCATCCGTTGCTCCTCCGGCGTGGCGTGCTGCCCGAAGGTGGTCGGATCGACCGACCTGGCGTCGGCGTACTGTTCCGTCGCCAGGCCGACGTGACCGTCCACGGACACCGTGCGCGCTATGCGGATCAGGTAGCGGCAGAGGATGGACCGGCCGGCCGTCGCGGTCAGCACGCCGCGAGCGGTGGCCATCTCGATGGCGTCGACCAGACCGGCGCGCTCGTTGCCACAGCGCAGGCGATTGAAGTACTCCAGGTCGCCGGCGAGCACCCGTGAGGCGCTCCCGCCCACCCTCGGCACCCGGTAGCGGAGGGTCGAACCGTCAGCGTGGTCGAGCTTGGCGCCGCTGCCGAGGAACCTGAACCAGGTGGCGACGTCTTCGCAGAAGCGTACGTCCGGGAAGGGGAAACGTCTGGCCAGTGACAGTCGCGCGCTCATGGCCGACGGGATGGCGACGTTCTCCCGCTCCACCGCCACGTCGACCCAGCGGTCGCGACCTCGCAGCACGGGCATGGCCTGCTCCCGGGCCAGCAACCGCAACGACGGCAGCAGCTCGTCCTCGGCCCACGGGTTGCCGTTCTCGTCGATGAACTCGATGGAGTTGTACACGACCTCGAGTTCCGGGTCCTCCGCGAACATCCGCCGCAGGACGGCCACCCGGTCCGGATGGGCCAGGTCGTCGGCGTCGAGCCACGCGATCACGTCGCCACCATCGCGTTCGACGGCCGGCAGCGCCCGGTTGCGAGCAGGGCCGCAACCACCGTTGCGGTCCGAATGGATCGCTGCGAACCTCTCGCCGTACCACGCCGTGAGAGCGTCGAGGTACGCCGTGGCCGACGGTTCGGGCGAGGCGTCGTTGACCACGTAGACGCGCCAGTTCGGGTCGGTCTGAGCGACGATGCTGTCCAGCGTCAGCCGCAGGTACTCCCGCTGCCAGGGCTTTCCGTCGTCCCAGTAGGCGATCACGAAGGCGACCACGGGCGGGGTCATGCTCTCGGGCGTCACAGTCTCTCCTTGGTCGAGGTCGGGAGCGGATCGGTCACACCTGCCGCTCCGCCTTGGTGCTGCTCCAGTCGAGCCGGAAGTCCCCGGCACGGTCCGTCCGCTCGTAACTGCTTCCGCCAAGTCGGCTGCGCAGGGCCTGGACGATCGCGCCGGACGAGCGTCGGATGTTGATTTCGTCCAGATGAACGAGCGCGGACGATAGGCACGGCGACGGCACCGCGATGTCCGCACTCACGCCGACCAGCCGTCGCAACGCGGGCTCGGCCGCTCGGAGCTGTCCGTCGACGAGCGGATGGCGCAGCAGCGACGGCATCTCCTCGCCGGACATCGACTCGGCGATCCGGCGCAGCCACGACGACCGGATCGTCGCTCCGCACCAGCTGTGCGCGACCTCGGCGAGGTCCGTACGCCAGCCGAACTCCCGGTCGGCCGCGTGGACATGCCGGAATGCCTGCCCATAGGTCACCAACAGCGCGGCCCGGAGCGCCGCCCGGGCCTCGCGGACCAGATCCGGCCGGGACGGGACGGCACCCGGGGACCGCACCCGGCGCGCTGACCTGAGTTCGGTGTCGTGTGCCACCGCCCGGGCGAACGAGGAAGCCGCGAACAGCGTGGCCGGAGTCCCCAGAGCCAGGGCGCTCTGCCCGGCGCGGGAGCCGCTGCCGTTCTGGACGGCACGGTCGCCGACCACGTCGATGAACGGAAGTCCGGTCGCCGCGTCCACGTGCCGGAGCACGTCGACGGCCACGCGCAGCAGGTACGACCCGAACTCGTCCGTATCCCAGCCGTCGAGGGCCTCCCCCAGTCGCTGGGGTTCCACCCCGGCGGCCACGCGCAGCACCTGCACCACTTCGGCGACCAGTTGCATGATCGTGTACTCGACTCCGTTGTGCACCATCTTGACGAAGTGCCCGGTGCCGTCACCACCGACGTGGACGCAGCAGGTCCTCCCGTTCACGTCGGTCCCGACCGCGGCGAGGTCGGCGGCGACCTCGGCGAATGCGCCGGCATCACCCCCGACGGTCGCGCTGATCCCGTCGAGCGCCCCGTCGGCGCCGCTGGCGATGCCGACGTCGAGCATCCGCAGTCCCGCCGCGCGCAAGCCGTCCTGCCGGCGGATGGAATCGGTGTGCGCCGCGTTGCCGCCCTCCAGGACGATGTCTCCCGGTTCGAGCCAGCGGGCGACCTCGCACAGCACGTCGGCGGTTGCCTCGGGGTCCACCAGCAGTACGGCCCGTCGCGGTCGTCCGAGAGCCGCCGCGAAGTCCCGGTACGACAGGGCGGCGGTCACGTGCCCAGTGAGTTCACCGTCCGCGGCGAGCTTCAGGGCCCGCTCGCCAGTCCGGTTGTACGCCACCACGTGATAGCCGTGACGGACGAAATTCGTGGCCAGCCCCACCCCCATCGGTCCCAGACCGATGACTCCGACGCGGGGACGTCCGCCGCTCACCGGTCCACCCTGACCTCGGTGTGATCGCCGTTCCAGGTCGTGTGGAACAGTCCGTCCCGGTCGGCCCGCCGGTACCGGTGAGCGCCCATGTAGTCGCGTTGAGCCTGAACCAGGGCGGTCGGGAGGCGTTCGGCGCGCAGGGCGTCAACGAAGCTGAGCGCCGCCGAGAGCCCGGGGACGGGAACACCTGCCCGGGTCGCGGCGACGACCACGTCACGCCAGGAATCGTCGGCCGCGCCGAGGACGCCGGCGAAGTGGTCCTGTGCCAGCAGAGGCTCCGGCCCGCCGAGTGCCGCACGGACAGCGTCGAGGAGGCGGGCGCGGATGATGCAGCCATCGCGCCAGATCAACGCGAGCGCCGCCAGGTCGATGTCCCAGCCGTAGACCGAGCTCGCCCGGCGGATCAGGTCGAAGCCCTGTGCGTAGGCGACGATCGTCGCGGCGTACAACGTCGGCCGCAGTTTGCTCACGAGATCCTCGCGCTCCGCCGCGGCCCACCGTTGCACCGGCCGGTCGTCCGCGGGCCTGATGGCCGACCGCAGCGGCCCCAGCTTGGACAACGACCGCGACGACACCGCCGCGCTGATGCTGCTCACCGGCACATCGAGTTCGCATGCCTCCTGGACGGTCCACCGGCCCGTGCCCAACTGGTCGGCGGCGTCGGATATGACCTCGAGGAACGGTGCGCCGGTGAGCGGATCGACGTGCCCGGCGATGTCCGCGCTGATCCGCAGGAGATAGGACTCGAGTTCCCCCTCGTTCCACTCCGCGAACACCGCGGCCACGGTGCGCGCCGGCAGGCCGGCCACGTCGCGAAGAAGCTGGTACGCCTCGGCGATCAGCTGCATGCCGGCGTACTCGATGCCGTTGTGCACCATTTTCACGAAGTGGCCGGCACCGTCGGGCCCGACGTGGGCGCAGCACGGGACGCCGTCGACCTTCGCGGCGATGGACTCGAGCAGCGGGCCGACGTGCCGGTAGGCCGCCTGGGAGCCACCCACCATGATCGACGGACCGCGGAGGGCCCCGTCCTCGCCGCCCGAGATCCCCACGCCGACGAAGTGCAGACCCTTGCCGGCCAGCAGCTCGGTGCGGCGTCGCGTGTCGGCGAAGTGCGCGTTGCCGCCGTCCATGACGATGTCACCCGGCTCGAGCAGTGCTGCCAACCCGTCGAGCACGGCGTCAGTCGGTGACCCGGCCGGGACCATGATCAGGATCTTGCGCGGGACGGCGAGGCGGTCGACCAGTTGCGCGAGCGATCCCGTACCGACGAGGTCGTCCGCCCCGACCGGCGCTTCCAGGAGCGCGGTCACCTTGGCCGCGTCGAGATCCTGGACCGCGACGCGACGCCCGCCCCGGACGAGGTTGCGGGCGAGGTTCCCACCCATGATCCCGGCACCGACGATCCCGATGTCGCAAACCCGTGTGTCTGCCTCGTTCATAGCTCCGCGGTCCTCTCGATGTCCGGCGCCGGTCTCGCCCACAGAACGGCCAGGGCCGCTTCGGCCGCATCGGCGATCTCGTCCGGGGCCGGTCCGATGTCGAGAAGCGCGCCGTGCTCGTCCGGCTCGAGCGGTTCGAGATCCGCGAACTGCGACGCCAGCAGCTCGATGCCGAAGAAATGATCGCTGCGTGCCGCGAGCCGGGCCCGCACGACGTCGACCCGGCCGGCCAGGTGCAGGAAGCACACGGCGGGATGCACCCTCAACATGTCGCGGTATCGCCGTTTCAGGGCCGAGCAACTGACCACGACCCCGTCGCCACCGGCGATGCTCCGGGCGAGGAGTTCGGCCACGGCGGTCAGCCACGGTTCCCGGTCGTCGTCGTTCAGGGGACAGCCGGATCGCATCTTCTCGATGTTGGCCACGGGGTGCAGCGAGTCCGCGTCCAGGTACCGTACGCCGAGGCGGTGGGCGAGCAGCCCGCCGACCGTCGTCTTGCCCGATCCACCGACACCCATGATCACGATTGCTGTGGGCATTGCCATCGCCGTTCCCATCGTTCGGCCGATCAGTAGATCCGAGCGAGCAGGCCGCCATCGACCGGGAGGTCGATCCCGCTGATGTACCGCGCTTCGTCGCCGGCGAGGAACAGCGCGGCGCCGGCGACGTCCTGAGGCGTGGCGAAACGCCGGAGCGGATAGTGCTCCGTGATCCGTCTCCGGGCCTCGGCCGGGTCGTCCTGGAAGTCGAAGAACTCCTGCAGCAGGGCCGTCTCGACGTCGCCGGGGCAGATGGTGTTGCAACGGATGTTGTCGGGACCGTAGGCCGCGGCGACCGAACGGCACAGCGAGCGGAGTGCACCCTTCGTCGCTCCGTAGTAGGGCAGATCCGGGTCGCCGACGATGCCGAGCAAGGACGCGGTGATGAGGATCGATCCGCCTCCGCTCCGGCGCATCGCTGGCACCGCGTGCCGGATTCCGAGCGCGACACCACGCACGTTCACGGCGTACATGTCGTCCCAGTCGATCGGGCTCGTCCGCGTGAGATCACCCATGACCTGGACGGCGGCGTTGGCGTGGAACACATCGAGGCGGCCGAAGGCGGTGACCGCGTCCCGGACGAGCCGTTGGTTGTCTTCCTCGCTCGCGACGTCGACGACCGAGGCCCGGCCGGTCCCGCCACTCTCGACGATGCCGGCCACCGTCGCGGCCAGTTCGTCCTCGAGCCGGTCGGCGCAGACGACCGCCGCCCCCTCCTGGGCGAAACGCAACGCGATCGCTGCCCCGATGCCCCGAGCAGCACCGGTGACGACAGCCACCTTTCCGTTCAGCCGCATGTCAACCTCTCATCCTCGGGTTCCGGGAGATCTGTGGCGCATCGGAACGTGTCCGCCGAGCTCGACAGCACCGCCGGCCGGCCATTGACGTGGACCCGCACCGCGGGCCCGGACAGCAGGCGGACCACGGTTTCGGTCCGGCCCGCCGTCACCGCCAACCGCGACCGCCCATAGCGGAACGGGAGCCGGACCCGCGTCCACGCGGACGGAAGGCCGGGCCGCACCGAGATTCCCTCGTCGGTGGCGCGGAGGTCCAGGAATCCCTCGGCCAGCACTTGCCACGCACCGGCGTACGCGGACAGATGGAGGCCGTTGCGGTAGTGGGCTCGTGGCTGGTAGTCCAGGTCGTACCGCGTACTGCGGAGAAAGAAGCGCAGTGCGCGATCGGCGTCGCCGGCTCGGGCCGCCACCACGCCGTGCGGAGCGAAACTCAACGACGACGCATGGGCGGTGCGTGGCTCGTAGTAGTCCAGTACCGCCAGCGCGGCGGTGTCCGTGAAGGCCTCCGGCAGAAGGTGAGCGAGGAGGACCACGTCGGCCTGTTTCACGAGCTTCGACCGCAGGGACACGCCGTTGCCGGCGGTACGCCGGTCGTCGTCGGTCAGGCGCGGGACCGGCGTGCCGTCGTCGACCCGGGGTGTGCAGTCCGGGAGATCCCCGTAGCCCTCGTGCTGGGCCGGGACGCCGCCCGGCAGGGCAGTGGGCGTCCGCACGGTCGACGCGATTGTCCGCCACCGTTCGAGCAGATCGTCGTCGATCTCCAGGCGGCGTCGCAGGTCGTCCGCGCGTCGCGCGTCCCGCTCGGCGGCCCACCCCAGAGTGCTCAGGGTCGTGTTCAGGTTCCATTGCAGCATGGTGTTGGTGTAGAGGTTGTCGTCGACGTGGTGGTGATACTCGTCGGGCCCCATGACGGAACAGGACCTGTGCGCCTGGTGCTCCTCGGACCAGGTCAGCACGCTCGCCGCGAACCTCGCGGTCTCCACGAGCAGCTCGATGCCCTGCGTGAAGAGGAACTCATCGTCACCTGTCACGCGGTGGTAGCGGTGCACGGCGTACGCGACATCGGCGGAGACGTGGACCACCTGACGGACGTTCCATTCAGGAACTCGCCTGCTGTTGCCCAGGACCAGAACGTCGTGCGGACCGGTGTCCTGTCCCGCGTCGTCGGCCGCGACCGGAAACCGGGCACCGGCGAAGCCCGACGTGCGGGCGAACTCCCGCGCCGCGGGCAGTGTCCGATACCGGAACGCCAGGTGGGACAGCGCCACCTCGGGATCGGTCCACGTCCAGAATGCGTCCTTGTGAAGCTCCGTGTCGAAGAAGGTCGCTCCCGAGTGGTAAGCCCCGGAGAGACCACGGGCGGGGGTGAGCTTGACCGGCCGGGCGGGAAGCTCGTGCTGCATCAGGTGGTACAGGCCCACGCGCAGCGCCTGCTGGGATCGCTCGTCACCCTCGACGAGGACGTCGTGCTCGTTCCACCGGCGGGCCCACTCGTCGACATGCTCCTGGGCCAGCAGCGCGCTCTCCCGCAGGGCGGTCACCGCCGTCCCCGGCGTGCCTCCGACCGTCCACGCGAGGGTGAACGACACCGTTCCCCGGTCCGGACGAGCGACGATCACCTCCCCCCAGCGCGCTCTGTCGCGTACCCGATGTCGCCCGACCTGGTGCGGGCAGTCGAGAGCACTGCTCAACCGCACGACGTCACCGCTGCCGGCCAGCACGCAGTCGGCCGAGACGCCGTCGCCGTCGAACACGACACGGCTGGGCGTGGCGTGGAAGGTGCGTACCGCGGGCACGTGCCCGCCCAGGTAGGGGTTGCCGGTCGTGTTGTCCCAGAAGAGCTCGGCGGCGACCTCCCCGGTGCCCGGTGGCCCCTCGATCCGTCCGAACAGCAATCCGACCTCGGGCCGCGTCGCGTGCAGCAGGGTGGTGGTGGCGAAGTGCCACGCCTCGCCGTCGCCGGTGGTCAGCGTCCGCTCGACATGGCAGAGGCCGCGCCGCAGGTCGAGCACCCGCCGGACACGGCCGGTGCCGGCCAGGGTTTCGTGACCTCTACGCAGGCGCCAGCCGAGCGGGTGCGGCAGGTTGACGATCTGACGCCGGACGTCGACACCGGCGTCGTAGACCTCGGTCACCAGGAAGCTCGGTTCGGCGTACAGGTCGGTCGGGTCGGCGGACGAGCGGATGCCCTGAAAGCCGTTCGAGAGGTTTACCAGGGCATCCGCGTGGGCGTTCTCCACCGGGTCGTCGACGATCAGTTCGAGAAGCCACTCCGCCTCGCTGAGCACCGCCTCCGGGCGCGGGCCGCCGGAGGACGGACTGGTCTCAGCCGGCGTGGAACGCATCGGTGTTCTCCTTCATCCACCGCACGTTGTAGTAGCGAGGGTCCGTCAACGCGCCGGGAGTCCGGCCGTCGAGGATCGCCTCAGCGACGTCGTCGCAGGCGTCCGCGACGTCGTACCGGGGGGTGACGCCGAGCACCGTGGTCAGACGGTTCGACGTCAACCGGTAGGAGCGCACGTCGTCGGTCGGAGTCCTGCGCAGGGCGACGTCCGCTCCGGTCCGGATGCCGACGCGCCGCGCGATCAGCTCGGCGATCGCGCCCACCGTCATGTTCTCGTTGCCCACGTTGAGTGGCCGCGCGTTGAGCGCTCCGAGCGAGGCGTCGAGCACGAGCCGCTGGTACGCCGTGACGAGGTCCTCGACGTGGATGTTGGGCCGGTACTGGGTGCCGCCGAACACCGTGATCTCCCCCGCGAGCACGGCCTGGGCGGTCAGCATGTTGACCGTCAGGTCCAGCCGCTGGCGGGTCGACACACCCGAGACGGTGGCCGCCCGGACAGCCACGGTTTCGAACGTGTCGCCGGTCAGCGGGAAGAGGATTTCCTCACCCATGGCCTTGTAGCGGTTGTAGTCCGTGATCGGGATCAGCGGGTGCGCCTCATCGACCTCCGGCCGCTCGCTGACGCCGTACACGCTGGCCGAGGAGGCGTAGACGAACCTCTTGACACCGCTCTCCTTGGCCAGCCGCATCACGTGGTCCAGCGCCTCGTAGTTCACCGAACGGCCGAGCGCCGGGTCCAGGTCGAAGCTCGGATCATTGGCAACGGCGGCGAGATGGACGACGGTGTCCACGCCGTCCAGGGCCGCGCGGTAGAGGTCCACATCACGGATGTCGCCGTGTACGTTCTCCAGCAGTGGGTGCTCTTCTCCGGACAGGCCGTCCCCAAAGAACCGCGCGTCGAACACCCGCACGCGCAGACCGTTGTTCAGCAGTCGCCGGGTGAGCACTGAGCCGATGTAGCCGGCCCCGCCGGTGATGAGGACGCGATCGGATCGCCGCAGAGCGGTCATGAGATGGGCTCCAAAATCCTATGCATGGGTACGGCACTCCTGCAGCACACGAGCCGCGCGTGACGACGAGTCGAGGACCGCTCCGTCGGTGAGGACGAGGGCGCCGCCGTACTGCTGCAGCACCTCGACCTCCTCCCGCAGCCGCGAGTCGTCGTTGCCGGCGTAGTCCGCGCCCTTGAAGTAGAAGTCGGGTTGCAGCGCCTCGATCACCGGTACCGCGGTGGGATGGTCGTTGGTGACGACGCGGTCCACCATGGACAGCGCCGACAGGACCGCCGCTCTGGCCTCGTCGCCGAAGACCGGCCGCCCGGGCCCCTTGTTGACGTGGCGAGCCGACGTGATCGACACGACCAGTACGTCGCAGAGGCCGGCGGCCTGGGTCAGGTAGAACACATGGCCGTTGTGCAGGATGTCGAAGCACCCGTGGCAGAGCCCCACCGTGAGACCACGCTCGCGCAGCGGCGCGCGGAATTCGGTCATCGCCGCGGTGGACAGCGTCTTAGCCGTGCTGAGTTCGGTCTTCTTCCCATCAGCGACGTCGCTGGTGGACATGATTTCCCCCATGGTGTCGTCGGGCCGGTGCGGCAGTCAGCGAGATCGGTGGGATTCGAAGAATCGTTCCACCTCGTCTGCGACCTCATTCACCTCTGGTTCCGTCAGAGCCGGGTGCAGCGGCAGAGACAAGATCCGGGACGCCTGCTCCTCCGTATTCGGCAGCCCGCCCGGTGCGATGTCGATGCTGCCGTCCTGAGCGGCCGGTTGCCGGTGAATCGGAGTCGGATAGTGGACGGCGGTCTCGATGTCGGCCTCGCGCAGATGCCAGCGAAGCGCGTCACGCCGGTCTGTTCTCACGACATAGCGGTGATAAACATGGACGCCGTCCTCGCTCTGCGGCGGAGTCACCACCGGCAGGTCCGACAGCCGATCGTCATAGATCTGCGCCAAATACCGCCGGCGTTTGGTCCACTCCTCAAGATAGGAGAGCTTGACATTCAAGAGTGCCGCCTGAATGGCATCGAGCCGGGAGTTCTGCCCCCAGACCTGCACCGTGTCCCGGTCACGCAGACCGTGATTGCGCAACAGCCGCAACTCGGCCGCCAGATCCGGGTCGTTGGTCGTCACCACCCCACCGTCGCCGCAGGCTCCCAGGTTCTTGAGCGGATGCAGGCTGAAGCAGCCGGCGACGCCGAAGCCACCGACCGGCACACCGCCGGACGACGCCAGCACCGCCTGGGCACAGTCCTCGAGCAGGACCAGATCGTGCCTGCGACAGATGTCCCGGATCGCGGCGATCCTCGCCGGCAGCCCCCGGAGGTGAACCGCGACGACAACCGCGGTCTGCGGGGTGATGGCCCTTTCGAGGGCCCGGACGTCGATGTTCTCGTCGTCGCCCACGTCCACCAGGAGCGGCCGCACCCCTTCGGCGACCAGGGCACCGACGGTTGCGACGAACGTGTTGGCCACGGTGATGCCGGTCCGGCCCGGCGTGATACCGAGCGCACGCAACGTCAGCCGGAGAGCATCGGTACCGGAACCGACCGCGACGGCGTTCTCGACACCGTGCAGCCGGGCCACGTTCGCCTCGAACGCCGCGACCTCGTCGCCGCCGATGAACGCGCCGGACCGCAGACACGCCACGAGGCGGGGCATGAACTGCTCGATCAGCAGTTGATTCTCGACGTCCACGTTGGCAAAGGGAATTCTGGCACTGACCACGGTCGGAAACTCCTTCTGAAAACTGTCACCGCCGGTCGAATTTCTTCATGCACCGATCCTAGGGACGGATGGCGGCTTTACCGTGCGGTGTCCGGAAGCGGCCAGCCCGGATTCCCTATCCAGAATTCCTGCCGCTCAAGGCAATTTCCGGTTCAGCCTCATCGCTCAATGAAAGCCGTTATCGGCGCTGCGGTATATACCATTCGATGCCGCTCGAAAGGCTCGCGCCGGAGGTCACGGCCGGGGGCCAGGCCCTCGACGAGGCACCCGTCGCCCAGCTCCCTGGTCCGAGTTTCTTGACGGTCCGCACCACTGGGGTTAGCGTTGCTAGCAGTTAGCACCGCTAACCCCTCATGGGTCGGAGGAGAGTCATGCCAAAGCTTCTGGAGAACGAGGTCCGCGACGGGTCGGTCGTCATCGAGCGGGACGTGCGGATACCCACCCGGGACGGCGGGTTCGTCGCCGCCGACGTCTACCGGCCGGCCGGGCCCGGACCCTTCCCGGCGCTGTACGCGGTCTCCCCCTACGGCAAGGACTTCGTCGACCTGCCGGCGATCCCGGCCTTCCGGCACCGCGAGACCGGTGACATCGCCTTCTACGTCAGCCACGGCTACGCGTACGTCCACGCCGACACCCGTGGCACCGGACACTCGACGTTCGGCGACTGGCGGGTGCTCGACCAGTCGGAACAGGACGACGTCTACGACACCATCGAGTGGATCGCCGACCGGCCGTGGTCCTCCGGGCGGATCGGGATGATCGGGGAGTCGTACTACGCGATTCCCATGTGGCAGGCGGCCGCGGCCCGACCACCACACCTGACCACCATCGTCGTCTACGACGGCGCCGTCGACCTCTACCGGGACGCGATCTATCACGGTGGCCTGCTCTCGGTCGGCTTCCTGAACTGGTGGCACACCAACACCCGGGCCCTCACCCTCCTCGATCCGGTCGAGCGCCTCACCACGCCGGCGCCGGCCAACCAGGCGGCGTTCGACTTCATCGGGCAGGCGCTGCGCCATCCGTCCCACGACGAGTTCTGGCGGGAACGCAGTGCCGCCGACCGGCTGGCCGACATCGACATCCCGGTCTACTCGATCGCCAACTGGAACCAGGCCGGTCTGCATCTGCGCGGCAACCTGTACGGGTACGAGCAGGTCCGCGGCCCCCGGAAGCTGCTCATCAACGGCGGCCCGGTCGGTGACGCCCACTCGTCCATCAACATCTTCAACGACCAGGGCTTTCACGAGCACCTGCTGGACTGGTTCGACCACTGGCTGAAGCAGGCCGACACCAGGATCCTCGACGAGCCCGCGGTCCGCGTGTCGGTCCGGCCCGACGGCTCACACCGCGCCGCCCGCGAGTGGCCGCTGCCCGGCACCACGATGCGCCCGCTCTATCTGACCTCGGGCCCCTCAGGTGCCACGTCCTCACTCAACGACGGCCGGCTGACCTGGGATCCACCGGCGGCGGACGAGGACTCCACCGACTACAGCTACCCCGCCGACCATTGGGGCGGCTGGCCCGGCCTCGGCAACGCCACCGCCGGTCCCGGCCGGCCGCCGGAGAACCTGTCCAACCAGACCAGCTGGATCACCGAGCCGCTGACCGAGGATCTGACCGTCGCCGGCGGTCTCATCCTTGAGCTGTTCGCCAGTTCCGACCAGGTCGACACCCAGTTCATCGTCCGGGTCGTCGACCAGCCGCCGGCCACGGACGCCCCCGAGGCGGCGCGGGCACCATGGGCACCGGTCGTCTCCCGCGGCTGGCTCCGGGCGGCTCACCGCGGCACCGACCCGGCCCGCTCGACCGATCAACGCCCGTGGCACCGTCACGACCAGGCCGAACCCCTGGTCCCGGGCCAGGTCACCGCGTTCTCGATCGAGATCCTGCCGACCGCGTGGGTGTTCGCGAAGGGCCACCGGATCCGGGTCGACATCGCCAACGCCGACTCGCCGGCGCTCGACGCACCGTGGAACCATCACTACGGCACCCGCCGCGGCACCGACACATACCACCACGACCGGGCCCGGCCCAGCCGGCTGCTGCTCCCGATCCCACCGGCCGACGCGTGGATCGGCGAACCGACTCCCGCACGGCCCAGCGGCGCGCCCGCGGCCGGGCTACCCGGCGTCCTTGGGGCGCGGGTCGAGGACCGGTGACCGGGTGACCGTGGTGGACAGCATCGCGGTGGCCGAGGCCTCGTCCATGGTCGCCGGCAGGGGCCGGTTGCCGGTGCTGCGCAGGGCCACCACCTTGGAGAGGACGTCGAACCAGAACGGGGCCCCGAGCATCAGCAGCAACGCGGTGACCAGCCACCCGCCGATGTGCGGCCACAGCCACGACGCACTGGTCCAGCCACTCACATCGGTCCAGCCGATCGGCAGGCCGAGCGCGCCCAGCTCCTGCACCTGGCGCACGTTCTCGCCCACGGTGGAGCCGGCCGCGGTCTGCTGGGCCGCGTTGACCGCCGCCTCACGCAGCACCGGCGTGCGCCACAGGGCCTGCGTGACGTGAATCGTGGAGACGTTGCCGAGCACGGCCACGGCCAGGCCGACCACGAACAGCACCGCCGTGCTCCACCGCTTGTACGACTCGGCCAGCCGGCTCATCGTCTCGTCGAACCAGCTCTCCAGCCCGGCCTTGACCTCGATGACCCGGGCGCCCGACTCGGCGATCAGCGTCTCGACCCGCTTGTCGAGCCCGCGCAGCCCGGTCGGGGTGGTCAGCGCGCCCAGCTCGGTGATCGCGTCGGCGAACGAGCGGGCCGACAGGTAGGACGGCTTGACCCGCCGGGTGAGGAACCAGGCGCCCTGTTTCGCCGCCGCGTCGGTCGAGCTGTAGATCGCGGTCCCCTTGAACAGCTCGAGGGCGCGCTGCTGGTCGGCGAGCGGGTTGCGCGGGTCGCCGAGCATCTGCCCGATGGTCGCCTCGAGGTCCTTGGCCCGCTTGCCGAGCAGCCGGGACAGGCCTTCGACGAGAGCGGACGCGAGCGACGACAACACGAAGAACAACAACGCCAGACCGACAACGGTCTCCAGCGCCTGTGATCCGAACACGCGCAACAGAATGCCATAGATCTTCAAATTCAAATGCGTGATGTCGTAGCGGGGTGGGTGGTGCGGACCGCTGCTCATTGGTGGACCCTTGTTGTTGTCCGGCTCGTTAGGGCCGGAGGCATCTGGATCCGTCG